>CACMTN010000001.1 GCA_902616615.1 uncultured SAR116 cluster alpha proteobacterium
AATTATCAGGATCCCCTCTTGAAAATTTACATCAAACATGTAAAGAGACCGGCAAACATTTGCAAATTATGAAAAAAGCCATCAATAAGCTTGGCTTATCAATGATAGGACTAGGGTATGATCCTAAATGGTCCCGTTCAAAACAAAAATGGATGCCCAAGGGTCGTTATGAAATAATGAAAAAATTTATGCCTAAAGTAGGTCAACTTGGTTTAGATATGATGCTTAGAACATGTACTATCCAAGTAAATCTAGATTATTTAAACGAAAAAGATATGGTACAAAAATTCCAAACATCATTAGCTTTACAGTCAATTGCTACAGCTATCTTTGCAAATTCCCCATTTATTGAAGGTAAAGAAAGTGGATATTTATCTTCTAGAGCAATTGTCTGGACTGATACTGACCCAAATAGAACAGGAGTGCCAGAAATTGTATTTACTAAACATTTTGGCTATGAAGCATGGTTAGATTACGTATTAAAAGTGCCAATGTATTTTATTTATAGAGAAGGTAAATATATCGATGTATCAGGCAAATCTTTTTTAGATTTCATGGATGGTAAGTTGGAAGATTTTGAAGGCCAATTTCCATCAATTAAAGACTGGGAAGACCACATTACTGTACCGTTCCCGGAGGTAAGGTTAAAACAATATTTAGAAATGCGAGGAGCGGATGGAGGCCCTTGGAATATTATTTGTGCTTTACCAGCCTTATGGGTAGGTTTATTGTATGATTATGAAGCTCAATTAGAGGCTTATGATTTAGCAAAACCATTTATGAATACTTCTATACTCGAGGAAGGAAGAATTTCCGCTGCAAAATATGGTTTAAACGGTAAATTAGGTAGTAAAAATATTATTGATATTGCAGAAGAAATGCTTAGGATTTCCTGTTTAGGTCTTGAAAGGCGTAATAAGGTAGATCATAGAGGTGTTGACGAAAGGCAGTTTTTAGATCCGCTTTTAAATATTATCAGAAATAAAAAAACTGGCTCTGAAATTCTTCTAGAAAAATTTAATAGTACCTGGGACAAAAATATAGATAAAGTATTTATTGAAAACGCTTTCTAACACTTTAATTTGTATCAGTACCCCCTACAGTGATACCACCCATTAATAACGTTGGTTGCCCAACACCTACAGGAACTCCCTGACCCTCTTTGCCACAAGTGCCAATCCCATCATCCAATGCCATATCATTTCCAACTAGAGAAATTTTAGACATTGCATCAGGACCGTTACCGATCAACGTTGCTCCTTTTAAAGGTTGTTTAATTTTACCATTTTCTACTAGATAAGCCTCTGAGGCAGAAAAAACAAATTTCCCGTTAGTAATATCTACTTGTCCTCCAGCAAAATTGACAGCATAAATACCTTTTTTAACCGAGCTTATAATTTCTTCTGGTTCAATTGTGCCATTATCCATATAAGTATTTGTCATTCTTGGCATAGGGTAATGAGAATAAGACTGTCTTCTACCGTTTCCAGTTGGTTCCATTTTCATTAGTCGAGCATTCTGTCGGTCTTGCATATAATTTTTTAAAATTCCATTTTCTATTAAAATATTTTTAGATGATTTTGTGCCTTCGTCATCAATTGTTATTGATCCTCTTTTATTTTCGATTGTCCCGTCATCAATAACCGTAACCCCGTCAGCAGTAACTTTTTCCCCAATTTTCCCTGAGAATATTGAAGTACCTTTTCTATTAAAATCACCTTCCAATCCATGACCCACAGCTTCATGCAACATAACACCTGGCCATCCAGGCCCTAAAATGACTGGCATTTCTCCAGCTGGAGTTGGAATGGATTCTAGGTTTGTATTAGCAATTCTTAAAGCCTCTTTTACTTGACCTTTCCATCTGTCTGAATTAATCCATTCTTCATACATACCTCTTCCGCCACAACCTGAATTTCCTGTTTCTCTTCTGCCATTTTTTTCAACAACTAAGGATACGTTGAGCCTAACAAGGGGTCTAATGTCAGCAGTTCTCTCTCCATCGCCTCTCAATATTTGAATTGCTTGATAAGAGGCAGAAATAGAAGCTGAAACTTGAATGACATTTTTATCAATGGATCTTGCGTAAGAGTCAATCTCTTGAAGCAAACTTGTCTTTACTTTAAATGAAGTTTCTTCAATTGGATTTATTGAGGTATAAAGTGGTCTGTTAATTCCATATGATGGCCCAGGAGACATTATTCCTGAATAATTTTTTGAAACGGATTTTACAGTTTCTGAGGCTCTTTTTAGAGAAGTTTCTGTAATTTCACCTGAATGTGCAAAGCCTCTTGCCTCACCTGCAATTGCTCTAAGTCCAAATCCTCTTGTACTATCATAAGAAATATTTTTCATTCTACCATCATCAAATGAAAAAGATTCTGATTTTGTAGATTCAAGATATAACTCACCATCATCAGCATCTATCAATGTTTTTGAGAGTAAAGATTGAACTTTGTTTAAATTAAAGTCATTATCTTCAAAAAAAATTTTGTCAGTTAACTCTAATGGGGATTTATTTTGCATTTCATACCTATTAATTCCAAAGTTTATGATTTAAACATGGCATTATAGTTTAGTTTCTTCAAGGCTGAAGGTTAAAAAATATATATTTTTTGATTAAATCAAATTTTTACTAAAAAATTACAATTAATTTTATTTTAGACCTAGCATTTTTCAAAAAAAAGTTTTAAGTAATAACAATAAATTGTAATTTACAATCATTTTAGAATACTTTTTTAATATTTACTGTAAATGTTGTATTAACAACAACTCTTGAGGAGCATAAACAATGAAAATTACTTTCCAAAATATTTCATATATTTGGAAAAAGTGTTTTGGTTTTATATTTAGTGTAATGTCAATCTTATTTATCTTTTTTCTAAACATTGCCCAAGCTTCAGAACCGAAACCATGGCAAATGGATCTTCAAGAACCTGCTGGTATAATTGCCACTAAAGCAACAGATCTTCATAACTTTCTTCTTATAGTTATAACATTGATTTCAGTTTTTGTTCTTGGTTTGCTTGTTTATGTTTGTATTAAGTTTAGAGAAAAACCTAATGTAAAACCTTCTAAAACTTCTCACCACACATTAATTGAGATTATTTGGACGGTTGTTCCTGTTTTAATACTAGTAGTTATTGCTGTTCCTTCATTTAAACTTCTTTATCTTACAGAAGCTGACAAACCAGTTGATATGGTTGTGAAGGTTTCTGGAGCTCAATGGTATTGGAATTATGAATATCCGGATGAGGAAGTTACATTTGATTCATATATAATTGCTGAAGAAGATTTAAAAGATAATCAAAAAAGAATGTTAGATGTAGACAATCCACTTGTTGTACCTGAGGGTACAAGAATTAAATTTCTTGTTACAGGTAACGATGTAATGCATTCCTTTTTTGTTCCATCTCTAGCATTACAGGTTTATTCTATAGCTGGAAGAGTTAATGAAATTTGGACAGAAATTCCTATGGGTAAGAAAAAGTATTACGGTCAGTGTAATCAAATATGTGGGGTTAATCACGCATACATGCCAATTGTTATTCAAGCATTACCTGATAATGAATATAAGGAATGGTTAAAAGAAGCTAAAGTTAAATTTGCAAAAAACACATTAAAAGAAATTAATAAATACGCATTGTTAGAAAAAAAAGAAGTTAAGGAGATTAAATAATGGCTTCATTGTCACAAAGCGCCACTTCAGGTTCTTCACATGATCATCATGGAGCTCCAACAGGCTTTGTAAAAAGGTGGTTATATTCAACCAACCATAAAGATATTGGTACAATGTACATAATCTTTGCAATAGTTGCAGCCTTTATTGGTGGGGCTATGTCGATTTACATGAGAATGGAATTAATGAATCCAGGTGTTCAATATATGGAAGATGGACATGTCTGGAATGTTTTCACAACAGCTCATGGATTGATAATGGTATTTTTTGTTGTTATGCCAGGGTTAATCGGTGGGTTTGGTAATTGGTTTGTTCCAATTATGATTGGTGCACCCGATATGGCGTTTCCCAGAATGAATAATATATCCTTCTGGCTATTACCTCCAAGTTTTGTGTTATTGTTACTATCGGCTGTTGTAGACGGTGGTGCAGGTGTTGGATGGACAATTTATCCACCTTTGTCAAGTTCAGCTGGTTCTCCAGGCATGTCAATGGATTTAGCAATATTTTCACTACACCTTGCAGGAGCTTCATCAATTTTAGGTGCTGCAAATTTTATTACTACTGTTTTTAATATGAGAGCTCCTGGTATGACTATGCACAAAATGCCTTTATTTGTATGGTCAATGTTGGTAACTGCTTTTTTACTACTATTAGCTGTACCTGTATTAGCTGGTGCTATAACTATGTTACTAACAGATAGAAATTTTGGAACTAGTTTTTTTATTCCTGAGGGTGGTGGTGATCCAATTCTATTCTTACACTTATTCTGGTTTTTTGGACATCCCGAAGTTTACATAATGATTTTGCCAGCTTTTGGAATAGTTAGCCAAATTGTATCTACGTTTTCAAGAAAACCAGTTTTTGGTTATTTGGGAATGGCATATGCAATGGTATCTATTGGTGTAATTGGCTTTGTTGTATGGGCACATCACATGTACACAGTTGGTCTTTCGGTTGACACTCGTGCTTACTTTACTGCCGCCACTATGGTTATTGCAGTACCAACTGGTATTAAAATTTTTTCTTGGATCGCAACGATGTGGGGTGGTTCTATATTTTTTAAAATTCCTATGTATTGGGCGATAGGTTTTATCTTTTTATTCACGGTAGGAGGAGTAACTGGTGTTGTACTTGCTAATGCAGGTTTAGACGTTGTATTACACAATACATACTATGTAATCGCACATTTCCATTATGTTTTGTCACTTGGAGCTGTTTTCGGGCTTTTTGCAGGTTTTTACTACTGGTTTTCGAAGATGACTGGATATGAATATAGCGAAGGTTTAGCGAAATTGCATTTTTGGGTAACCTTTATTGGAGTTAATTTAACTTTTTTTCCGATGCATTTCTTAGGTCTAGCTGGGATGCCAAGACGATATATTGATTATCCTGACGCTTTTGCTGGTTGGAATATGGTCGCATCGATAGGATCTTATATAGGTGCACTTGGAGCTATTATATTTTTAGTTGTAATTATTGAAGCTTTTGTAAAAAAGCGCAAAACCTCTAATAATCCTTGGGGAGCTGAAGATAACACATTAGAGTGGTCAGTTTCTTCTCCTCCTGCTTTTCATACTTTTGAAACCATTCCAAAGGTAAGATAGTTCATTTTTAGGATAGATTAATTGAATACAAAAACTTTTACAAACGAGTTAAAAACTGGCATTAAGTTTGGTAATTCACCAATCGATTATTTTATCTTAATGAAACCAAGAGTTATGTCACTAGTAGTATTTACTGCATTCGTTGGTTATTTTGTAGGCTCGTTTGAGAATCTTGATCGCTTGAACCCCATTCTTGCAACTATTGGTATATTTGCTATTGCAATAGGTGCTGGTGCATCTGGTGTATTAAATCAATGGTATGAAAGAGATATCGATAGTATTATGGAAAGGACAAAGAATAGACCAATACCTTCAAAAAAAATTGATCCATCTGAGGCATTGACCTTTGGTATCATATTATCTTTTATCTCAATCATAATATTAGGACTAGCTGTTAATTGGTTTTCTTCACTATTACTGGCATTTACAATCATTTTTTACGCTGTTATATACACTGTATTACTTAAAAGATCTACAATACAAAATATTGTTATTGGAGGTGCGTCTGGAGCTTTCCCACCAGTTATAGGTTATTCTTTGATTGATGGAAACATCTCTGTAGAATCGATGCTCCTTTTTGGGATTATTTTTTTATGGACTCCACCACACTTTTGGGCATTGGCTCTATTAAGACAAAATGAATACAAATTAGCAAATATACCTATGTTACCAGTTGTTCATGGTGAAAAAACAACAAAAAAATATATATTATATTATGTGTTATTACTATTACCTTTTTCGATATTGCCATTTGTGTTAGGTTATTCGTCATTGATTTATTTATGTACCTCTGTGATTTTAGGCCTTGAACTTTTAAGACGAACCCACGCATTAATAAAAGTTAAAAATAATTCTGAAAATAAACTATTTTTATTTTCTATTACTTACTTATTTTTTTTGTTTTTAAGCATATGTTTAGATAAGTATTATCAAAATTTCTAGAAGAATTCGAGTGAAGCAAAAAATACCAAAAAACATTGAAGATTTTTATCAAAGCAAGAAGTCAAAGAATATAACAATGCTTCTAATCATAATAGGTTTAGTTGTTCTATTTTTCTTAATAACAATTCTACGAATGAATGTGGTAGATTAACATGTCTCAAACAAATAATGAAGTTATAAAAAATAATAAATTATTAGCGAAAATTATTGTTTTTGTTTTCTTGATGATTGGTTTGTCGTATGCATCTGTTCCTCTTTATGATCTTTTTTGTAGAGTTACCGGTTATGGTGGAACAACTCAAAAGTCCTCACTTGCACCTGGCTCGCAAGGTAATTATAAAAATATCCAGATTCGATTTGATGCTAATGTTAATAACAACTTAAATTGGGAGTTTTTGGCCCCTAAAAATGAAATTTTAGTTCAACCTGGAGTTGAAAAAATTATTTATTACACTGCCAAAAATTTATCAGATAAAACAATCGTGGGAACAGCTACCTATAATGTGTCACCTCCCAAGGCAGGATCAGTATTTATGAAGATTGACTGTTTTTGTTTTATCGAGCAGGCCCTTAAGCCTGGTGAAGAAGTAAAAATGCCTGTTGTGTTTTATATAGATCCTACTATAGACAGTGACAAAAACTTAACAAATCTTAGTGAAATTACACTTTCCTATACTTTTTTTAAAAAATATGAAAAAGAAGTACACAATAAAAAAAGCAATGTAAATTCAACTAATCTTTTGTAGTATTAAAAATAAATGTTAAAATTACCCGAGGGTTATGTTTAGGAGTACAATATGAGTGGTGAGCAAAAACATCAATATCATTTAGTTGAGCCCAGCCCTTGGCCTGCACTTGGTGCAGCTGCTGGTTTTACCTTAGTTTTAGGTCTAACCTTATTTATGCATGAATATCCATACAGTATTTATGTAATGATTGCAGGTGCTTTAATGGTTCTGCTCACAATGTTTTTATGGTGGAGAGATGTTGTAAGGGAAGCAGAGTATCAGGGTCATCACACGCCAATTGTTCAAATTGGTATGAGATATGGTATGATTTTCTTCATTTGTTCTGAGGTTATGTTTTTTGTTGCATTCTTCTGGGCTTTTTTTGATTCAAGTTTATATCCTGACACTGGTGTATGGCCTCCAGAGGGTATTGAAACCTTTGATCCATTTGATTTACCACTTATAAATACTTTAATATTGTTATTATCTGGATGTACAGTTACTTGGTCTCATCATGCTCTTCAACATAATAATAGAAAAGATTTTATAACTGGACTAATCTTAACGATTATTCTTGGCGCTCTTTTTACAGCTCTTCAAGCTTACGAATATGATCATGCTGCATTTTCCTTTACAGATGGAATTTATGCATCAACTTTTTACATGGCAACAGGGTTTCATGGTTTTCATGTTTTAGTTGGTACAATATTTTTAACAGTATGTTTATTTAGAGGTCTTAATGGTCATTTTTCTCCTGACCATCATTTTGGTTTTGAAGCGGCCGCGTGGTATTGGCATTTTGTTGATGTAGTTTGGTTGTTTTTATTTGTTTGTATATACTGGTGGGGTGGTTGATAAGTATATATAATGCTTATAAAAATTTAAGGTTCTTGCACTAATAATGAAAATACAATTTAGACCGATGCTATGGCCATCAATTTTATCGATAGTTACTTTTATTATTTTATGTAGCTTTGGAACGTGGCAGCTTAAGAGGCTTTACTGGAAGGAAGCATTAATACAAAGGTTCATTACTGAAAGCCAGTCAAATCCTATATCTAATCCTTCAGAATTTTCAAAATCTAAAATTAATGAATTTAAAGCGGTAGAAATATTTGGAAAGTTTCTCCATAACGATGAAATATATATTACTGGTAAAACATATGAGGGTAATGCAGGCTTTCATGTCGTAACACCATTTAAAATGGAAAATAACAAAATTGTTCTAATTAACAGAGGTTGGGTATCTGAAGGTTATAAAGACCCAAAGAAAAGAAAATTTAGCCTTGCCGAAGGACAAGTTAAAATAAAAGGAATAATACGATATCCACAACAAAAGGGGTATTTTGTTCCTGAGAATGATGGAGAAAATGGGTTTTGGTTTACAATAATACCAAATCAAATTTTTAAATTTATAAAAACAAACTCTAATTTTGTAATAAAAGATTATTACATTGATGCATTACGTCTTGGGGAAAAAATTACTCTTCCAATTGGAGTGGATGGAAAACCTAATTTAAGAAATCAACACTTATCATATGCAATAACATGGTATGGATTAGCGCTATCCCTTCTATTTGTGTACTTTTCATATCATGCGTCGTCTGGAAGACTAATCTTTAAAAAGACCAAATTAAATGGATGATTATATTAAATATTCAAGTACAAGAGGAGAAGATCAATCTCTTTCATATGAAGAGGTTCTTTTGGCTGGCTTAGCACGAGATGGGGGATTGTTTATGCCTGAAAAATGGCCAAATTTTAGTTATAGTGACCTAAAGAATATGAAAGAACTAAGTTATTCAAAGTTAGCTTCTAAAATTTTAAAACCCTTTATCCAACCTTTTTTGGACGAGAACGATATTTATAGAATATGTGAATCTACTTATTCATCGTTTGGTTATGATGTGGCTCCTTTAAAAGAGATTAAGGAAAACACATATATCCTTGAGCTCTTTCATGGCCCCACACTAGCATTTAAAGATTATGCCATGCAATTTCTGTCCAGAGCATTTAACATAGCACTAGAAAAAAAGAACAAAAGGGCAGTAATTTTAGGTGCAACTAGTGGTGATACAGGCTCTGCTGCTCTAGAGGCGTTTAAGGGTAAAGATAATATTGATATCTTTATACTTTTTCCGCACAAAAGGGTATCAGAAGTTCAACAAAAACAAATGACTTGGATAAATGAAGAAGGAGCCCACGCCTTATCTGTAAAAACTGATTTTGACGGATGTCAGGCAATAGTTAAAGATTGTTTTGAAGATTTAAATTTTAAAGATCGTACATCGCTCTCAGCTATAAATTCAATTAATTGGGTAAGATTATTACCTCAAATTGTTTATTATTTCTACTCTGCGCTTAAAGTAGGATCCCCTGAAAAAGAAGTTGTTTTCTCAGTACCAACAGGTAATTTTGGAAATATTTTAGCAGGATGGATGGCAAAGAAAATGGGGCTTCCTATATCTAAGCTCATATGCGGCTCAAACCAAAATGATATACTTACTAGATTTTTTGAAAATGGTATCATGAAACGAAAAAATGTTTCTCCTTCTTATAGCCCAAGCATGGATATTCAAGTTTCTAGCAATTTTGAGAGACTATTATACGAAATAAATAATAGAGACACAGATTTAGTAAAAAAGCAAATGAATGAATTTAAAGTTGATGGAAACTTTCAAATTACTCGAGACCAACTTAACAATATAAACAATTTATTTGCGGCTTTTAAGATAAGTGATTTCGATACCATTAATATAATTAAAAAAATCTACATTGATCACAAATATATGCTTGATCCTCATAGCGCTATAGGTTACGGCGCTGTGCAAAAAGCTATTGAGCAAAAAATTATTTCGAATGATTTTCCAATAATTTCTCTTGCTTGCGCACATCCTGCAAAGTTTCCACAAGTTATAAAAAAAAGTATTGGAATAATACCTGATTTTCCTTTTCATTTAGATAAAATTATGAGGCAAAAAGATAACTTTAAAATAATTGAACCTAATCTAAAAGATATTCAAGAATATATTAAAAAGTCTATGAGAGTGTCATGAGCGTAGAATTTAAAACTCTTGATAATGGTATAACAATTATTAATGATAAAATTGATGTTGAAAGCGCATCTATTGGAGTTTGGATAGGGGCAGGAAGTTCTAACGAAAAAGAAGATGAATGTGGAATTGCACATATGTTAGAACATATGGCTTTTAAAGGAACCAAAAATAGAAATGCAGAAAAAATAGCACGAGAGATTGAAGATGTTGGAGGTGATATTAATGCTTATACTAGCAAAGAGGTTACGGCTTATTTTCTCAAAGTATTGAAAGAAAATGCAGAGTTAGGAGTTGATATATTATCAGACATTATAAAGAATTCAACCTTCCCCAACGAAGAAATTGAAAGAGAAAGAGGTGTTATAATTTCTGAGATAGGTCAATCTTATGATGCTCCAGACGATAGAGTATTTGAAAATTTTACTAAAACTGCCTTTAAAAATCAACCTATGGGAAGGCCTATTCTTGGTACCAAAGAAACTGTAAGTAGTTTTAAACAGTCTGACTTAAGATCATTTTTAGATGCAAATTACACTCCAGAAAATATGGTTGTCTCTATGTCTGGAAAGTTAAATAATAGGAATATTTTTGAAATTGTTGAAGAAAAATTTTCTGAAATCAAAAACAATAATATACCCAAAAAAGTCAATTCAGAATGGACTTCAGGTTTTATTTCTGAAGAAAGAGACTTAGAGCAAACACAATTAGTATTTGGAATTGAAGGTTTAAAAAATGTAGATATTGATCGTTTTTCTCTTAGGGCATTATCAATAATACTCGGTGGTGGAATGTCTTCAAGATTGTTTCAAGAGATAAGAGAAAAGAGAGGATTATGTTATTCCATTTTTAGTTTTACCCAAATGCAAAACTCGTCAGGGGTATTTGGTTTTTATGCTGGAACTTCACCCAATAATGTTAATCATCTTCTTGAGGCAAGTTTAGTAGAATGGAAAAAAATTGGAAAATATGTATCCTCTGAAGAAATTGATAGAGCAAAAGCACAAATGAAATCGGGTTTTATAATTGGTCAAGAAAATAACAGTTCAAGGTCAGAATATTTTGCAAAAAATATGATTAGTTTTGGAAAATTAATAACAGATAATGAGGTTATAGAAAGTATAGAAAATATATCTATTGTTTCCATTTATAATTTATGTGAAAAGTTATTTAATTCTACACAGCCTGTCTTATCTGTGATAGGACCAAATGCTAATTCTTTAAAAAAATTAGAAATTTCAAAATTACTTAATTAAAACGGTTAAGCACTTCCTGAATATGATACCAATTTATTTGGATCAATTCCCATATCTTTAAGACATTTTTTCCATAATGAAAATTCTGAATGATTCTGAAATATTAATTCTTTATTAGAGTTTGTCATGATCCAAGAATTTTCTAATATTTCATTATCAAGTTGTCCTTGATCCCATACGGCACAACCGAGGAAAATTTTTGCATGTTCTGGCGATTTATCTTTTGAAATATCAATTAATATTTCCTCTGAACTAGTAATCATTACCCCATCTAATATATCTTCAGACGTTCTATATTTTTTTTCATTAGAATGTATAATAAAACCTTGATTTAGATGGACAGGACCCCCAAAAAAAGTAGGGCTTGGTCTAATATTAGTAACAGAGTTAATTTTCATTTTTTTTAAAAATTGGGATGTGTCAAAATTGTATAGAGGTTTGTTTAGGATTAAACCCATTGTGGCATCTTTAGAATGTTCGCAAATCAATATAACAGAATCCTGAAATCTTATGTCTTCAAGTCCCGGAGAGGCAATTAGCAGTTTACCTAACAATTCTTGATCCATAATTGTAATTCCAATATATTACTGACAATTCTTATAATAACAAAAAAGAAATAATGCACAATAAACTAGTACATTTTAAATACTATAAAGCTTTAATTTTGTTGTTATTTTCAACTTTAATTAGTTTGACTAATGTAAGCAAATCTGTATCGAACATCTTAGTTTCCAATCAAAATACTATAACTAATGAAAATTATGATTTTGTTAAATTTGATATTTTATTTGGTAAAATATTTGAAACCACACCAACAAAAATTCTCATAGGTTTACAAGTAAATCTCTTACCAGATTGGAAAATATATTGGAGAAATCCTGGTGATGCAGGACTACCTCCAGAAATCAAATGGGAAATAGGAAATAATATCAAATCAATGAATTTACTATTTCCAAACCCTAAAAGATTTAAGTTTTTCGGTATTGAGACATTTGGTTACGAAAATGAAGTAATTTTTCCAATAGTTATAGAACGGTTAAACAAAAACAAAAAGATATCAGGGCTATTTCAATTTGAGGCACAAGTATGTTCTGAAATATGTGTCCCAATAAGTTTTAATTATGATTTAAGTAAATTAACTAAAAATTATGAAGACAATTCTAAATTAAAAGACATAATTAGATATAAGGATAGAGTACCTAAGTCTTTAGGAAGTAAAGATTTAGAACTTTTCTCATTTGCTCAATCTGATGATAAACTAAAACTATCATTCATAAATAAATTAAATCTAAGCCCCTATGACATAATTATAGAAGATAATAAAGAATTCATTTTTGAAAAACCTATATATCTCAAAAATGGTGAACTTTTAAATCTAACAATTAATTTTAAGGAAAAAAAAGACTATGAATTTGAATTTTTAAAATTTACTTTTCTAAGTAATGATCTAAGTTATGAGAAAATTATAACTAAACAGTCAAATTTACCTTTCAAAAACATATTACAATTTAATGAAAGTAAAATTTCAATTGGTTTTGAAATTTTTATAATCGCTTTAATTGGTGGATTTGTTTTAAATTTTATGCCCTGTGTTCTCCCAGTATTATCTTTGAAAATGATTCAATTAGTAAATTTAAGAACGGAAAACAAAGTAATATTTAGAAAGAAAATATCATTTAATATATTGGGTATATTAACATCTTTTTTATTGCTAGCTTTCGGTACTTACATTGTTAAGTCTGCAGGTGAACTTGTAGGGTGGGGTGTACAATTTCAAAATCCATCTTTTCTAATTTTTATGATTTTACTAACAGCTTTTTTTGGTCTTAATTTATTAGGGTTATTTAATTTTTTCTTACCTCCAAAAATTTTAAATATTCTATCATATAGGGGTAAGGGTTTTGTAGGAGATTTCATTACTGGAATTACATTAACGTTATTAGCTACTCCGTGTACAGCACCATTAGTGGGTACTGCAGTTGGTTTTGCCTTATCTGGAGGCATTTTCGAAATTTTTTCCATTCTTTTAATTATGGGTCTAGGTTTGTCATTACCCCTTATTCTTATAATGTTATTCCCAAAAATTATATCAATTATTCCAAAGCCTGGTAATTGGTTAGTAACTTTTAAAAAAGTTATGGCTATTTTCCTTCTACTTACATCGTTATGGTTAATTAATTTATTAATAAAATTGCAGACAAAAATTGAAACCAATTTAAATAACTATACTAATTTAGAGATAGTTAATTGGGATATAAATAAAAATATTTCATTACCAAATCAGTTAGCAACTAAAGGTGAAATAGTATTTGTCGATATTACTGCAGATTGGTGTATAACATGTCAGGTTAATAAAGCATTGGTTCTTGAAACTAAACAAATATCAGAAATTTTTAAAAGAAATAATGTAAAAGTTCTGGTCTTAGATTGGACTAAGCCGAACAAAAATATTAAAAAATTCTTAACTAAAAAACAACGTTATGGAATACCGTACAATGAAATTTATGGTCCATTATTATTGAATGGAAAAATTCTGCCTGAATTACTAACTATCAAAGAAATCCAGAAATACATTAAAATAGCAAAATAATTTTATTTTAAAATTCAGTGATATAGTTTAAGTATAATTTAAAAAAAATAAGGAGTTAACATGTCAACTAATATAGGTAATAGTTTCCCCTCTGGAATATTTCTTATAAAAGATAGTAAGGGAGTAAAAGAAGTCAAAACTGATGATTATTTTAAATCGAATAAAGTCGTTTTGTTTGCTTTACCTGGAGCTTTCACACCGACATGTTCTGCTAAGCATTTGCCAGGTTATATAAAATATTATCAAGATATTAAAGATAAAGGTGTAGATATAATTGCATGTATGGCAGTGAATGATCCACATGTAATGCGTGCATGGGGTTTAGCAAATGAAGTTGAAGGAAAAATTGACATGTTGTCTGATTCTGATTGTTCAGTTTCACAGTCTCTTGGTTTAGATATGAATTTTGGTAGAATAATGGGGCTTAGATCAAGAAGATTTGCAATGATAGTTGATGATAATGTAATCAGAAAGTCATTTGTAGAAGAGGTTGGAGCATTTGAGGTTTCAACTGCAGAAAATATTTTAAAAAATCTATAATATTTTATTATTACTCATTCATTGCATTTACAGCCAATTTATCTGCAATTTCATTGTAATAGTTTCCGGAATGTCCTTTAACCCAAAACCATTCTACATTATGAAGATTCACGTTTTCATCTAGTTCAATCCAAAGCTCTTTATTGGAGACCTTTTTTTTATTAGCAGTTTTCCATCCATTTTTTTTCCAATTAATAATCCATTCTGTTATTCCATTTTTAACATATTGTGAATCTGTATATAATTTTATTTTACTTGGGTGTTTTATTGCTTTTAAAGCCTCAATTGTTGCCTTAAGTTCCATTCTATTATTCGTAGTTAATTTTTCTGATCCAGATAAATGTTTTTCATTATCCTGATAAAGTAAAACAGCTCCCCATCCACCTTTTCCCGGGTTTCCAGAGCATGCACCATCTGTAAAAATAGTAATTTCTTTTTTCATGATTAATTTTCTAAATATTTAATATTTTTAACTAATTTCTTAAAGTGTTTGTGTTTTGTTATGTATTCTTTTGGATTTTTGAGAACAACCTTAGCTTCAATAGGTGTGTTTACCCAATCAAATAATCTTGTTAATAAAAAACGTAGTGAAGCAGCTTGACACAATAGTGGTAAAAAGAATTTTTCGTCCTTATTTAATTTCCTTTTAGAGTTGTATCCTTTTAATAGAGCTTGATATTTTTTATCTTGAAAATTGTATTGTTTATCAAAACACCAAGCATTAATAGCAATCGCCAAATCATATGCTAGTATATCTGTACATGAAAAATAAAAATCAATTACTCCTGTAATTTTATTATTAATAAAAAAAACATTATCAGGAAAAAAATCTGCATGAATAAAACCTTTTGGTAAGTCATGTGGCCAAAATTTAGAAACAAAATCAAAGGAATTTTGTATATCTTTCATTAATTCAGGTTGGAGTTTATTCAACACGTTAACTGGTACAGAATTATTACATTTTTTTATTAATGTTTGCCATCCTTTCAATGAAAGTGAGTTATCTCTTTGAAGTTCAAAGTCTCTACTAGAAAGGTGCATAAGACCCATACTGGAACCAACTTGATTACAATCTTCAATAGTTACGTTATTTTTGGATTTTCCTTCAAGAAAATTAACAATGATTGTTGGTTTTCCTTTTAATTTTTGAAGAAATTTATAATTTTTATCATATATTGGTTTAGGACAATAATAACCATTTTTGTTTAGATGAATCATAATTTTAATAAAAAAAGGAATGTCCTTAATATCTACTCTTTTTTCAAAAATAGTAAGTATATAATTACCATTAGATGTTTTTAAATAAAAGTTACTATTTTCTATTCCTTCTGTAATTCCAGAAAATGAAATTAACTCACCGATGTCGTATTGCTTTAAAAAATCTATTATATGACTTTCATTTAAATTCGTATAAACTGCCAAAACTAAATCCTAAAACTTATCGCAAAATTTTTGGTAAATTAAATTTAACATCTTCTTTTGTTACTTCATGATCTATCAAATTAACTTCAAAATCTTTTTTAAGTTTAGATATTAATACTTGTACTAGAGTCTCAGGTGCTGATGCACCTGCAGTTAAACCAATATTTGGAGATTTTAAGGGATTAAATTTTTTTAAAAACAAATCAAGTTTATTCTCGTTGGGTATTAAAATAGCTTTTTTTACACCGTGAGATAACGCTACTTCTACAAGACGAACAGAATTAGAGGAATTTTCAGCTCCTATAACTAAAATGCAATCACATATTTTTGACATTGATTTTACTGCCATTTGTCTATTTGTAGTTGCATAACAAATATCTTCTGAACTTGGTCCTTTTATGTTTGGAAATTTAGATTTTAAAATACTTAAAATTTTACTTGTATCATCTATAGATAATGTCGTTTGGGTAGCAAAAGCTAAATTATCTGGATTATCTATTTTAACGTTATAAGCGTCTTCTTCTGTTTCGATCAAAGTAATATTATTTTTTGGAACTTGCCCCATAGTTCCAATTACTTCTACATGGTTTTTATGTCCAATCAATAAAACGTGTCTTCCTAAATTATAATGACGAATTGTTTCATTATGAACTTTAGTTACTAATGGACAAGTTGCATCTATAGAAATCATTTTCCTTTGTTTTGCTTCATCCATGACTGATTTAGCAACGCCATGAGCTGAAAAGATAATTGGACGATCAGTTGGTGCCTCATTAACTTCATCAACAAATACAGCGCCTATTCTAGCCAAAGAATTAACGACGTCTTTATTATGAACTATTTCATGTCTAACATATACTGGTGATCCAAATCTTTTAATAGACTCTTCTACAATCTTTACAGCTCTATCAACACCTGCACAAAAACCTCTTGGTGATGCAAGATATAAATTAATTTTTTGTTTCTTCATAATTTAGTTTTGATGTATTACAATCAATACGTCAATAAAGATTAGTCAAGTTACAAAATTTTTTACATTTTTTAGGATAACATGTATGATTCGAGTTTTTATTATAATTATATTTATATTTTTATATGGTTGTTCAACTTTTAAAAAAGATGCTGTTGAATGTCCCAAATTAATTGCACCTAAAAAAGCTGCTGAAATTGTTGTTAATTCAGAAGGTAACTCACCCGTTTATATAGGATTTAGAGGTGTACAGAAGTTTTGTTTTAAAGATGGCGATGATATTGAAATGGAGCTCTCTATTAATATACGAGCAATCAGAAATGATATAACAAAGGAAGATTATGTCCCTGTCAATATTAGTGTAGTGTCAGTAGATTTAAATGAAAAAGAATTTGATAGAGATGAATTTAGCTATTCTCAATTTTTATTAAAAGGTAGTAAAATAGTAGATAGAGCTACAACATTTGAATTGAAAGTTCCTGCTGGTGGGCAAGTCTTGGTAGGAATAAAGTAGTTATTTTATAATAGAAGATTTAATCTCATTTAAAGATTTAGAAATTAAATTATTTTTTTCTTTGTTATCCAATTTATTTTTTATATAAGTTTTGGATGATTCAACCACAATATTGCTAGTAATTTCTCTAATGTTTTTTATGGCTTCAGTTTCTAACGATAAGATTTTTTGTCTAGCTTGTTCTTCTTTTCTTTTAATCATTTCAAGGGATTTTAAGTTTGCCTCTTCTTGAATTTTTTTAGCGGTTTCTTTTGCGTTTTTAATAAGATTTTCAGCTTCATCAGTAACATTTTTTTGATTTTGTAAAGCAAGCCTTAGTTCTTCCAAAGCTTCTTCTTTAAGTGATTTAGCTTCATTAAGTTCTTTTTCAATAAATAAAGATCTCTCATCTAGTAAAGAAATTATAGCCTTCTTTCCTTTTTTCCACACCAAAACAAAAAATAATAAAAACGCAATTGCTACCCACGCTGTCTCATCCAAGTACATTCTATTTCTCCACTAATATATTTTTTGATGCTGTATTAATTGCTTTCTTGCCCTCAACCTTACCGTATTTAAGATCAGTTAAATTTTGAATGACTTTTGCAGTGAGTTCTTCGGCGTTGCTTATGATCTCCTTTATAACTAATTTCTGTGTTTCCATTATTTGTTTCTCAGCTTTGATAACTTTTTCATTTAATTTTTTATTTATATCTTTTTCTTTTTTTTCGATAATTTGTTTTGTTTCAGAAAGAGCTTGACTAACAATCAATTGTGACCTTGATTTTAATTCTGTTTGAGAATTGATAATGTTTTCCTTTATTTTTTCAGTCTCTTGACTTGACGTCTTAGCTTTAACTAAGTCATTTTGGATGTTAGTTTCCCTATTATTTAAAATTGATTTTATATTTGGGGTCACCAAATATTTCATCAAGATATAACCTAATATTAGGGAGACCACAGCCCAAAAAATAAGAGATGGATATGTATTAAAATCTAATTGTGGCAGTCCAGCATTACCTTCACCAGCCTTAGCAACATAAGAAGTATTTGCAAAAATTAGTACAACCAAAATAAATTTAAAATAGTATGACATTTGTTATTCTTACTTAAGTAAAAATCTGCCTATAGTTAAATTACTATAGGCAATATTAATTTTTTTTTAGAACGTGAATAATAGTAATAGCGCAATAACTAGAGCAAAAAGTGCAACTGCTTCTGTTAGAGCAAATCCTAAAATAGCTATTCCAAAAACTTCATTTTTTGCTGCTGGGTTTCTTCCTACAGCTGTAACTAATGAAGCAAAAATATTACCAATACCAACTCCAACCCCTGCTAGAGCAATAACGGCCAAACCAGCTCCTATTAATTTTGCGGCATCCATTTCCATATTTTTTTTCCTTTCTTAAGTAATATTAAATTTAGTAATGAATTAGTGTAAATGTATTGCATCATGAAGGTACATACATGTTAAAATACTGAAAACATAGGCTTGAAGTGCTGCTACTAAAAACTCCAGTCCTGTTAAACCAATAACTGCCAAAAGAGGCAAGACAGCTCCTGCTTTTAAAATGCCACCTGCTGATCCCATCATTATTATGAGACCAGCAAATACCTTCATCATGGTGTGCCCGGCTAACATGTTAGCAAATAATCTGACTGATAAACTAATTGGACGGATAAAGTAAGAGATAATCTCAATTGGTATCAATAGAGGTGCTAGACCAATTGGTACCCCAGACGGGAAAAAGTATGTAAAAAACTTAAAGCCATGCTTTAAAATTGCAATAATTGTAACTCCTACGAATATAATTGAAGCTAATGTAAAGGTAACAGCTATTTGTGATGTAAAAGTGTAACTGTAGGGTATCATTCCAAGTAGATTACCAAATAGAATAAACATAAATAAAGTAAATATAAATGGAAAGTATGCTTGACTATCTTTGCCGGCATTCTCTTTGACCATATTTGCAACAAATTCATATGACATTTCTACTAAGGATTGAAATCTTCCAGGTATAAGTGCTTGCTTTCTGGATCCAAAATATAAAAAACAAACTGAACCAAGAATAGACAACATCATAAATAGAGCAGCGTTAGTGAACGATATATCAATACCCATAAAGTTAAGTTCGTATAAAGTTTTAATTGTAAATTGTTCTACAGGTGAATTCATATCATTTTTCTTTTTCGTTAAAAAATCCTATTTTTAAACCTTTGCCAGTCAAAACTCTCCAAAGGTTATATATCCCAGCAATACCACCTAATAAAAATAATATTAACAGAAATAAGGGAGTGGTATTAAACCACTGATCTATTGTCCACCCTAAACCCGCACCAATTATCAAACCTGCGAGTAATTCTGTTCCAACTCTGTAGTAAATATTAAGCGAATCAGTGTTTTTAAATGTTTGTTTATAATCCTTCTTAGCTAGTGCAACATCTATTCTTTTTGATAAATTTTTTTCTTTATTTAATGTGCTCATACTATACTTTCATATGAAATCTATAAGCGTGACTAAATTATTTTGAGCTAACAAATAAGTCAAGAGTTTACTTCAAAAACTTTAATTAGGCTATATCCCTTATTTTATTTGCCTGCTCTAAATCAACAGAAACCAGTCTGCTTATACCTTTTTGTTCCATAGTAACACCAAAAAGTCTATTCATTTTAGCCATC
The DNA here is from genome assembly GCA_902616615.1 of uncultured SAR116 cluster alpha proteobacterium. Lineage (GTDB taxonomy): Bacteria > Pseudomonadota > Alphaproteobacteria > Puniceispirillales > Marisalimonadaceae > Marisalimonas. The sequence continues at coordinate 19,961 of CACMTN010000001.1, forward strand.
GTCAATCTGTGGTGTGTTACAACTAGAAAATAGGTTTCTGATTCATCTACTATTTTATCTAACAAGTTACAGAATCTGCCAACATTACTGTCATCCAAAGCAGCATCTACCTCATCTAAAATACATATTGGAGCAGGATTACATAAGAAAACAGAAAAAATGAGAGATATTGCTGTTAAAGCTTGTTCTCCACCTGACAATAAGGAAAGTAATTGCATTTTTTTTCCAGGTGGACTTGCTAATATATCCAACCCAGCTTTAAGAGGATCATCGTCTCCAACTAATTTTAATTCAGCGTCTCCACCTCCAAAAAGCTTTTTAAAAAGATTCTTAAAATTTTTATTTACAAGCTCAAAACTATCTTTAAGACGTTGTCTACCTTCTTTGTTTAATTCAAAAATTCCACTTTTTAGTTTTTCAATTGCTAATTCTAAGTCAACTCTTTCCTTGGACATTAATTCAATTTTTTGTCTCATTTCGTTCATTTCTTCTTCAGCACGTAAATTTACAGCACCTAATGAATCTCTTTCATTTAATAATCTTTGAACTGTTTTTTCCAGAGTTTCGATTGATGTTTTTATTTCTTCATTATCATTTAAATTAACAATTTCTTTTAGTTGATTCGACTTAATCCTGAGTTTTTCATGAACCCTTTCCTCGATATTTTCTATTTTTGTTTTAGCAAAATTAAGTGAGGCTTCTACTTTTATCATATCTTCTCGAAAAGATACTAAATTTTGTTCTGACGATTTTTCTAATTTTTCTGCTTCATTAAGTAACGTTTCAGTTTGTACTAACTTATCTGCAGCAAAGTTTCTGTTTTGTTCAGCTGTTTCAATCTTGAGTTTTAATACATTTGCTTTTTCCACAAAATTATCTGGTAGCTTCTCAAGTCTTGATTTTTCTTCTTTCAAGTTGTCTAGTCTTATTTTTAAAGATATAATTCTTGTTTCTGCCTCGTCTTTTCTGTTTTCCCAATCATTTTTTTGATTGTTAATTTGCATTAGGTTTCTTTGTTGATAACTTTCTTGATTTCTAATTTGTTGTTCTGTAGCCATCGCATCAGTCAATTCGTTTCTACATTGATCAGCTGTATTTCTGATTTTTAATTCATCTGCAAGTAAAGTTGGCAAATTTACTGATTTTTGAGATAGTTTTTCTAAATCTACTAATTCTTTTTGAGATGTATCTAAAATATTTTGATGTTCTTTTAATAAGATAGTGCTTGAATTAATCTTTGAATCTAAACTTGAAATTGATAATTTTGTGTCGTTTAATTCATTATTCAGTAAACTAATTTTAGATTCTATTTCCCTCGTTGTTTGAAAAAATTTCTTTAATTCCAAATCATTTTTGTTAATTTCATTTAGAATAGTAACTTCTTCTTTTTCTTTAGTTGGTAATTTATCTTGTAAATTTCTTAATTTTGTAATTTGTTGTAATCTTTCTGAATAACTATTTTGAACACCTAAAGGTTGAACATATCCATCCCATCTCCACAAGCCTCCTTTTAAAGTTGTCAAAGCCTGCCCAAAAGATAATTTTTTTTGAAGTTCAAGAGCTGTTTTTTCATTTTCGACAATGCCTATACCGATTAATGCAATATCTAGAATTGAATTCTTTTTAATTTTTGAAATTATAGGAGTAGCGCCGTTGGGTAACTTTTCTTTAAATTTAGTTGTAATACCATCTTTCCAATAAGAAATATTCTGTTCGTCTGAACTATCTGATTTTACAGGCGCTAATATTGTTTCACCTAGAACTGATCCAATTGCATCTTGGAGATTCCCTATATCATCTATTGTTGCTTCTAGAGTGTTGTTTTTGAATTCGTCATAACCTAATAGCGAAGATAAAGAATGTAAATCAGCTCTCATCACATTGAGGTCATAATCTATTTTAGCCTTTTTTTCTTTGAGTTTTATATTTAAATTTTCTTTATTTTCTAGTTGTTTTTTTATTAATTCTAACTTTTCATTTTCTTCTTTAATTAACATTTCAATACTAATTTTTTTGTTGTCATATTCATCAATTAACTTTTTGTCTTCAGTAATATTGAACTGTGATTTTTGATCTTCCGAATTTTTTATTTTTTCTTTTAAATTATTAATACGATTTTCCAGATCTGATTTATCAGATTTTATTGAAAAAATTTCGGAATTAATAGATGAAAGTTTTGCATCTGCATCTTCAGATTTTATTTTAAGTTCATTTATTCTTTTTGAAGCATCATTTTTCTTAGTTGTGAAATCTTTTATATCTACTTCTAGCTTATCTTTTTCTAAAAGAATATTTGCGATTGTTTTATTCGCATCATCTTTTATTTCAGTTTCTCTTTTAATATCAGTTTCTATTTGTGTTATTTGGTTTAAAACATTATTCAACGTAAATTTTGAAGTTGCTTCTTCTTCTTCTAATCTTATTTTTGAAATATTTAATGATTGTAAAGTAGCAGCTTTATTTGTTTCAATTGTCCTAAGCTCAGGTAACTTATTAAAAATTTCTAGCTTTGATTTTGTATTTTTAGATAAGTTTATTTGAGCCTCTTCAACGTTTTTTTTTGATTTTTTAAATCTTGTCTCTAGGTCATTAAATTCTTGTTCAGCTGTGTTTAGTAGTGATAAGAAAAGTGAAGCTTCTGCTTTTCTTAATCTATCTCCTACTGACCTATAACGAGCTGCTTTCCTACCTTGTTTTTCTAATTCAACAAGTTGTTCATTATATGTATTCTCTATATCTAACAACCTACTTAAGTTGTCAGCAGCTCCACTTAATTTTAATTCTGCTTCATGTCTCCTGTTATGTAACCCTTTAATGTTTGCTGCTTCTTCAAGAATTACTCTTCTTTCTTCAAGGCTGGACTCAATTATTTGTGAAATCCTTCCTTGACTGACAATTCCAGATGATCGAGCTCCACTAGCGCTATCTGCAAAAATCAATTGCACATCTCTAGCTCTAACTTGTTTAGAATTAACTTTATAAGTTGAGCCTTTTTCTCTTTCAATTTTTCTTGAAATTTCAATTTCATCAAATTGATTAAAATTAGCAGGAGCTTTTCTATCAGTATTATCTAATTTAATTGTAACTTCTGCGAAATTTCTTGCTGGACGTTCATTAGATCCAGAAAAAATTACGTCATCCATACCTTCGCCACGCATTTGTCTTGCTGAGTTTTCACCCATAACCCATTTCATAGCTTCTACAATGTTTGATTTGCCACATCCATTTGGACCAACTATCCCAGTTAGACCTTCGTTAAGGTCTATTTCTGTTGGTTCTAAAAATGATTTAAATCCAGAAATTCTTATAGATTTGAATTTCATTTGTTTTCCAATTTTACCTTAAGATGTTTTTGCGTTAATTGACTTCAAAAATTCTTTTTCGAAGTCTTTGAAAGATAAAGCTCCAGAAATTTTATATTTATCATTTACAATGAAAGTTGGAGTAGAATTTATGTCAAAGTTTTTAGACTCATTTTCCATTTTTGTAACAATTTCCTGCATAAGTGGAATGTTTTCAGTAATATCATTAAATTTTTTTGATGATATGCCAAATAATTTGGCGATTGATTGTAACTCATTCAAAGGATTTTTTGAATATGCCCATTGTTTCTGTTTTTTTAATAAAATGCTAACAGCTTCTATGTATCCATCCTTTGTAGGTATTGATCTAGCTAATGTAGCTGCTATAACGGCAAGTCTGTCAAGAGGATAGTCAATAAATTCTAATTGAACTTTACCTGTATCAATGTATTTTTTTTTGAATTGAGGTAGTGTCTTTATATGAAAGTTAGAACAGTGACCACAGGTTAATGAAAAGAATTCTTTTATTTTAATTGGTGCATCATTAGAACCCAAAAATTGTTTTCGCATAAACTCGTTTAATGAGTTTTGATTTGAAAAACTTTTTTTTGAAAATAAGAGAAAAGTAGCAATTCCAAGTAAAAATTTTCTTCTATTTAAAAACATATTTTCACCAAACTTTTTTACTAATTAAAATTCCAGATAATAATATCCTTATACACTAAGATTAATGTACAAAGTACAAGATTTTATAAAATGTAACTATTTTTTTCTAGAAATCTCAAATTCTTGCATCGCTAATTTCAGTTCGCTTTCTGGAAGTATGTTAGACTCTAAATTATCTATAGTATTTTCCACGGTAACTTTACTAGGTTCTTTTTTAATTTCAAAGTTCTTCTGAATGTCAGTTTGAATAATTTTTATTCTTGATATAGCTTTAAACCCGAATCGAGCATTAATTTGATCTAATAGAAGTGGAATTGCGTATTGAACTTCCAGTCCAAAACCATTCTGGACTTTAATTGTTATTTGGCCATCAATATTTTTTTTTCTACTAAATTTAATTTTATGTGGAATTGTTATATCTGCATACTGACCTGCAATATGTGCCCAATTGAAAAATATATGATTTTGAATAGATCCTAATCTAATTAGATTTTTCTCAACAATATTTTCTGTGATTTTTAATAAAGACTTCATTATGGTTCACAATTACTTTAAAATAAATTATCTAATTTTGTTATATAATAAAAATCTATGAATAGGTTAAAAAAAAATTAACTATAACACTTTATCTAAATTATTATTATCTTGGTACGACCTTAATAGGAGAATTTTACCATGGAGAGCGCTGCCAGGTGAAATTCCAAATCCTTATTTTATTTATTTGTCAGAAATTATGTTACAGCAAACTGTAGTTAAAACAGTTATACCATATTTTTTAAAGTTTATTAGAAAATGGCCTGATATTAATGCCCTTGCAAAAGCAGAACTACGTGAAATTAATACATATTGGGCAGGATTAGGCTATTATAGTAGAGTTAAAAATTTACATGAAACAGCAAAAATAATTTCTAATAAATATAATGGATTTTTCCCAACAGATAAAAATTCTTTAATTGCCCTTCCTGGAATAGGTGAATATACTTCATCAGCCATTATGGCTATAGCATTTGATAAAAAATCAAATGTTATAGATGGAAACGTTGAAAGGGTTTTTTCAAGATTTTATGCGGTTGAGAAACCTATAGAAAAATCAAAGATTTTTATTAAAAAAATTGCTGAAAAACACCTTCCTGAAAAGAGGCATGGAGATTATGCGCAAGCCTTAATGGATTTAGGTTCATTAATTTGTATTCCTAAGTCACCAAGGTGTAAAATTTGTCCTTTATTAGCTATTTGTGACGTCGGTGGTACAACTCGCGCTAAACAATATCCAATAAAACTTCCAAAAAAAGAAAAAGAAGAGCGGTATGGATTATTCTTCTATTTACAGAATAAAGATGGTGCTGTTCTGTTCGAAACCAATAAAAGTAGCGGACTTTTAGCTAACATGGATGTGCTGCCTTCGATAGGTTGGTATGAAGATAGTAATAGATTTATAAAATCTCCAGAATTTAATAAAAAAAAACCTAATTTTTTAGGTATCAAATGGAAGATGCTAGATCAGAACTTAAATCACATTTTTACTCATTTTAAACTTAATTGCTTTGTAGCAATTGCTACAATAAATGATGAAAAGAAATTGCTTAATTATTCAGGCAAAAGTTCTTACAGGTTTGTACAAAAAAAGGATATGAATGATCTAGCTCTCCCAAGTTTAATTAAAAAAATTTTGAATACTTTAAAAAAAAATGAGTCACTTGATTTTTAATGCCTAAAATGTCTAATTGATGTAAAAATCATTGCAATATTTCTTTCATTAGCTGCTTCAATTACCTCTTTATCACGAATAGAGCCACCTGGTTGAATAACAGCAGTTACTCCTGCGTTAGCTGCAGCAATCAAACCATCAGCAAACGGGAAAAAAGCATCACTAGCTACAACGGATTTATAAGCCATTGATGTTTCCAATTTGGCTAACTTGGACGCCTTTTTTGCTTTTTCGTTAGCTATTGAAGTGGAATCAATTCTACTCATTTGACCTGCTCCAATACCTACAGTTTGTAAATTTTTTGCATAAACAATAGCGTTTGATTTTGTATGTTTTGCAACTTTCCATGCAAACAATAGATCATCAATTTCTTTTTTTGTTGGTTTCCTTTTTGTTACTATTTTAATGTTGTCAGTTTTTAAAACTTTATAATCACGCGATTGCACTAATATCCCCCCAGAAATAGATTTTAGTAATAAACCTTTATCCTCTGGTGAAGGTAACGAACTAGTTGTCAATATTCTAACATTAGGCTTGTCAGCGAGAACTTCTAAAGCTTCATCGTCAACACTAGGAGCAATAATGACTTCTAAAAAAAGTGACTTCATTCTGAGTGCTAAATCTTTTGATAATTCTCTATTTATAGAAACTATACCACCAAAAGCGCTAATAGGGTCTGTTTGAAGTGCCTTTTCCCAAGCAGAATTAAGATCCTCATTTTCTGCTACTCCACAAGGATTGGCATGTTTAATTATAGCAACAGCAGGTTTTTTGAATTCACATATTAGTTCAAGTGCAGCATCAGCGTCATTTATATTATTATAAGAAAGTTCTTTGCCTTGAAGTTTTTTACTATTTGTAATTCCTTTTCTTTTATCAGATGTTTTATAAAGTGCTGCATTTTGATGAGGGTTTTCACCATATCTTATATCAAATGACTTGATTAAATTAATTGACAAATTTTCAGGAAAAGAAGATGAAGAAATATCTTTGTTTTCTAACCAATTTGAAATTGCGTTATCGTATTCACTAGTTAATCTAAATGCCTTTGCAGCAAGATATTTTCTGTGTGAGTATTTAATTTTCCCATTATTATCAATTTGTGAAATAATTTCTGGATAATCATTAGGATCTGTTATAACTGTTACAAATTCATGATTTTTTGCTCCAGCCCTAATCATTGCGGGTCCGCCAATATCAATATTTTCTATTATATCTCTGTTTTTAGATGTTTTTTGTAATGTCTCTCTAAATTTATATAAATTAATAATCAAGAGATCTATTTTGTAAATATCATGTTTCTGAATTTGCTCTAAGTGTGAAGGATCGTCTCTTCTAAAAAGAATACCACCATGTATTTTAGGATTTAAGGTTTTAACTCTTCCATCTAAAATTTCAGGAAAATTCGTTAGATCTGACACTTCTTTTACAGGAACAGAATTTTGTTTAAGATATTTAGCAGTTCCTCCTGTGGATAGAATTTCTATTTTATTCTTTACTAAGACTACAGCTATTTTTTCAAGATCACGTTTATCCGTTACTGATATTAGAGCTCTTTTGATTTTGATATCTTTTGTAAAAAAATTTTCTCTATAATTATTATTCATTTATAAACTTTTAATATTTTTTTAATGAATCTCAAATAATTTCTTTTCATGAGATAAGTCAACTAAAAATTATTTTTGTAATTCAAATGCCCAAATGCAAGAAACACTTTTGTAAGCTCTTATTTTTTCTAGGTTTAAAATAATACTGAGCTCTTTACATGGTTTTGGGCCATTAGGAGTAAACATAACTGAATTTTCTATGCTTATATTCTTATTGTTTGAACTCATTTTCCAGACATAACCCTTATGATGATTTAATAATACTGAACCACTTCTAGTTTTTATAAGTTTAATACCTGGGTATATATGAAAACGAATATATGCGTTTTTGGGGATTGAACCAATATTGCCAATATTCAAAATCTCATCTCTTCCTCTAACTTCATTTTTTTTATTAGAGAGATATATTTGTCTTTTATGGTGAACGCCAAAAATTGTTTCATATCCCGAATGAGTTACATCCAATAAATTACCATCTTTAGTTTTCCCAAATTGAATATTTGATATTCTTGTAATTCTTTTCCCACTTAGGTCTACATTATTTCTGTCATCTATATTCAGGCTAGAATGAGCCGCCGTTGAAGAAAGAGAATTTTTCATATTTTTGTATTTTGAGTTATATACTTCTCCAAGGTTAGAAATTATCTTTTCTTTTTTATAAAAAAATTCAAAACCAAATAGACTAGCTTTTTGATTATGAATCATTTTTTGGTTTAATCCAATATCCATAAACAAAACAGAATTCATATTTGACAATCTACAAAACCCACTTTCTTCGGCAAGACTAAAAATTCTATTTTTATACCCAATTCTATTTAAAGTTTGCTTTATAATTTCTTTTGGTATTAGGGAGCCACCATGAAACCATGAAAAATATTCGTCAGGCATTTGAAAACTTCTACAGAACTCTCCCATTTTTATTGTTTTTTGGTGTAACCTCTCAGCATCTACATTTTTTAAAATCGCAATTATAGATCTTATCTCAATTAAATGCCTTAATAAATTTAGTTGCTTAACAGGACTTCTGCTTATGTGGCCACCGTCACTATTAGTAAAGGTTTCGATTTTTTCATTAATTATAGTTAATAATTGATTAATATTATCTATCGTTTCGTATAAAACAGACTTAGATACTAAAATCCCTTTGATAATAATTATCTTTTCAAGGTTATCCTTTGATTGATCGAGTTTTAATTCAAGAAATTTAGATTGTAAGGCAATAGAATTTAAAATTTTTTTTTGAAAATCTAATCCACCACTCTCTGCGAACCAAGAATAATTAAAACTCCAACATGAAATTCTTTCAGCCATTACTACAGAATTATATTCATGAGATCGGAGGTTATGATCTTCGTTGATCCAGTTTTCCACTAATGAGCGTGCAGTCGACCTTGCTTTTATGCTCCCTTCAGATTTTAGATCTCTTATGAAATTGAATTTATTAAAATCATGAATAGTTTTTGTATTAACTGGGTTAATTAATATTTTTTTTCCACTTTTATTTGAGCCTTGCCAGCTATCAGTCAGTCTTCTTACTGGTGTTTTAGGAATTGCCACTTTAAGTTTTTGTTTTAGAAAATAATTATTTGTAATTATATCTATTAATTTAAGCATTAAATTATTTTTCCTTCTTCAATAATGCTATAAAAAATCCGTCAGATCCATTACTAACATTTTCAAAATTAAAATTAAAATGATTTGGCAATATTCTAATAAATCCTTCTTTAGTAATGCTGTTATATATTTTAGGATAATCTTCAGAGTTAAAACAAACTATTGAAAACTGTTTATGTCTTTTTAAAAAATCTTCTATTCTTCTTTCTCCTTCAATTTTTTGAAGAGAGCAAGTCACATACATCATAAGACCGTTTTTCTTTAGGATTTTTGCTGAATTTTCTAAAATTTTATTTTGTATCGAGACAAAGTTATCTAAATTATCTGGAGCATTTCTTATAAAAATATCAGGATTTTTTCTGATTGTACCAGTACCTGAACACGGTGCATCTATTAAAATAACATCAGCCTTATATTCTGGATTAAAATCCTCTGCATTTATATTAATCAAATTTGGATTAAAATTTAGTCGCGCCATGTTTTTTTTAAAAATTCTGGATCTAGCCTTATTTTTTTCAATACACTCTATAACCAAATTATTGTCTAATAGTTGAGCAGTTTTGCCTCCAGGGGCACAACACATTTCAATTATTTTAAGAGATTGTATTGATTTTAAAAAATTTTCTTTTATTTTTGTTAATAATATAGTGCAAGGTATTTGAGAGGCTGCGTCCTGTATCCACCATATGCCATCTCTAAATCTTGGTAGATCTTTCACATTACCATTAAATGAGCATCTGAGGACATTAGGAAATATTTCTTCACCATTTAAATCTGATTTAATTTTTTCTTTTTCTTTTTTTGTTACTTTTTTTGATATAACTATATCAAGTGGAGGAGGATCCATTGCTAATTTAACAATGTCATCCACATTTTTTTTCCCGTATGAGGATTTCCAACTATTATAAAGCCATTCTGGTAAATTGGACGCTTCGTTTGAAATAATATAAGAAAATTCTTCTTTATTTTGGATAATTTTCCTAAGAATTGCATTTACTAACCTAGATTGCTTTTCATTAATAAATAATTTTGCTTGGGATACGGCTTCATTTATAACTGCATAAGGTGCTATTTCTAGCCAAATTAGTTGAACTGTTGCTATCAGCAAAATACTATTCAAATATCTGTTTCTTGGATTTATACCTCGCTTTGCGTATTTATTATAAATTTTTTGTGCTTGTTTGTGTCTCCTTATAGATGAATTAATCAGAAGATATATAAAGGACTTGTCTCTTTTATCTAATTTATTAAAATCAAAGGAGTTATCTATTGTTTTTTCAAAATTTTTGTTTTTATAAAAAATTAAAATCCAAATTTCTAAAGCAATTAACCTTGTGTTTTTTGCTAATTTTTGAAATTTAAGTGATTTTTGTTCAATCAAAACTACTACCTTGTATTTATAACAAAAATTAATATTATACTGTGATTTGCTAAATGAGATTTATAGAAAGTAAATTATTATGAGTAATAAAACTACAAAATTAAACGAAGAAAAAGAACAAAATAATACAAAAGATAAATTAAATGAAAATGTAAATATTCCAAAAGAGCAGGGTGGCCCAAAGGGCCCAGAACCTACAAGATACGGAGATTGGGAAAAAGCCGGCAGGTGCTCGGATTTTTAATATTCAAATAAAAGAATATGAATGAATTAAAAGCAGAAACAATAATAAATGCAGGCATTAGAATTGCAGAGAAAAATTTAACAAGTGCTTATATCGTTAAAAGAGGAGATGAGCAGGCTGGTGCTATATTTGTTAAAATTGACACTTTAGACGGGTTTGCCAAACTTTTTTCACGAAATATCAAATATGATTTAAATAATGATAAAGAAATTATTGAGTTTATAGATTTATATCCTCAAAAAAAAATAACTTCTCAAGATATTGATAAGAGAATTTCTAAAGAAATAGAAATAGATAGAGATTGTTGGGTCGTAGAAATTGAGGATAAAAATGGTTTTAATGCATTTGAAAATTTAGATTGTTAATTTTTCTATAAGATCGTTTCTTTTATACAAACCTAAATAATTTGCCTTTAGTTTTAAAATACTGTTTATGTGCTTTAACATGGGTGTGGCAATATTGAGTTTATTTCCAATTTCTATTATTGCACTCATTATAGGATCTATTTCAAGAGGCCTTTTCATTTCAATATCTTGTCTAGTTGATGGTTTATGTCCAATTATTGAAGAAGCTCCATCAATTCTTCTGTCAATTGAAACACCAAAATTAACACCAACTGCCTCTCCAACTTTTTGACACTCTAGCATCATTTGTTTGATTAAGTTTCTTGAGCTTGGATCGTTTCCAATTATATCCAAGCTAGCTCCTGTAATTGCGCTTATAGGATTAAATGAACAATTACCCCATAATTTAATCCAAATTTCATCTCTAAGATTTTTCTTTTGTGGAGCTTTTAGTCCACCTTTAATAAAAAGATCAGATAATATTTTTAATCTATCTGTATTTATGCCACTAGGTTCTCCAAGGCTAAATCTATTTCCCTCTATATGTTTAATAACACCTGGCTTTTCTATTTCGCATGCTGGATAAACAACACAACCTAGTGCTCGTTCTGGATTTATATTTTTCCAGATAATACCATTAGGATCAACAGAATCTATATGAGTGTTTTCTAAAATTGTATTTGAGTTTGCTTTGTAAAAATACCACCAAGGTATTCCGTTAACTGCAGATAAAATAGATGTATTTTTATTTAAAAGTGGTTTTAAATTTTCAACAATACCAGCTATAGCATGCGCTTTAACACCAATTATTATATAATCTTGAGTTTCTAACTCTTTTGGATTTTCTGTTACTTTCAAATTAAATGTATCTGAACTATTTCCAGTGATTAAGGTTAACCCATTTTTTTCTATAGCTTCTTTATGGGGTCCCCTAGCAATCAATGAAACATTGGCTCCAGCTTTACTTAAGCAGCATCCAATATATCCTCCAATAGCTCCTGCACCAAATACACAAATATTCATTTCAACATTTCTCTATTCTAAACCAAGTTTTTCTGCAAGTCCGATTCTTTGCAATTTACCTGTGGCTCCTTTAGGTATTTCTTCTAAAAAACGTATATATTTTGGAATTTTAAAATCAGCAAGATGTTTTCGGGCATAATTTTTAATATCTGTTTCATTACAATCAATTCCACTCTTTAATACAATTGCAACGCCTATCGCCTCTCCAAGTAAATTATCTTTAACTGCAAAAGTTACAACTTGTTCAACAGCCTTGTGTTCCATTAAGGTATTATCTACTTCTAAAGGTGATACTTTTTCTCCACCTCTATTTATAATTTCCTTTAATCTTCCAGAAATTTTTAAATATCCCTCATCATCAAAATGACCTTGATCTCCTGTCCTAAACCATCCATTTATAAATGCAGTTTTATTAGCCTCTTCATTATTTTCATAGCCATTTGTCACGTTATCTCCGCGGATACATACTTCTCCATCCACACCACTATCAAGTTTGTTACCTTGTGCGTCCATTATACAAACTTCAGGTCCTGCTGGTTTACCAACAAAGCCAGCTTTTTGTTTTTCTGGAGGCATAGGATTTGATGTCATTTGATGAGTGGCTTCGGTCATTCCGTAAGCTTCAATGACGGATGTCTTAAATATTTTTTTTAGTTCATCAAAAACAGCTGGAGGTAATGAGGCAGATGAAGATCTGATAAATCTTAGAGAAAGTTCTTCGGCAAGTTTTGGGTTCTTTTTTGCACGCATTAAAATAGCTTGATGCATTGTTGGAACACCAGAATACCATGTGATTGCTTCTTTATGTGCTGTTTCTAAAAATTTAAGTGCATTAAAACCACTGCTCGCATAAACAGAAGCTCCAGCATTAATCGAAGAACTTAATACTGCAATTAATCCATGAATATGAAAAAGAGGCATAATGTTATAACAATGATCCTGTGAGCTTAGTTGAAGAGAATTTGCAATATTAGTTGCTGATGAAAAAATATTTTTATTTGTTAATGGTACAACTTTTGGTCTTGAAGTTGTTCCAGATGTATGCAAAACCAAGGCTTCATTTTTTTCAGTAGCAAGTTCGAAATTTGTAGTTTTGTTGTATAAATTGAATATTCCAGCTGGTGCATCATCTATCTTTTTGATTTCACATATTTCTATACCTAGGTTTTTTGCAGCTTCAACTGCTGGATTCTGACTATCCTTTTCTACAATAACTATTTTAGGCATAAGATCTTGAAGGTAAAATTCATATTCTTTTAATTTATATGAGGGGTTTAAAGGAGCAGCTGACATGTAACTAGAAATTGACAAAAAGGCAGTTGCCATTTCTGGACCATTTGGTAGGACTATCGCCGCTCTATTGGATGGTGTAATTCCTTGGCTAGCTAATTGACCAGAAATATGAAAGATGTGTTTCTTTAAATCTGAATATTTAATTACATTATTATTTTCAGATGTGATTGCAATATTTTCATCTTTGTTGTTATTAATTAAATCTCTTATCGTATAACTCATTCGCACAACACCATTTTTTAGTTTATTTTTACAATTTTAATTATCAAAGGCAATCTAAATTCAAAAATGACAAATGAGCTCAATATAAACATATTTATTATTATTTTTGATTTAAAAATTTTTTGGCTGCTGGTGTCAAATCTTTATCATTTTTATCATTGGAGATCTTGTTAGCAATAGTTTTTCCAAGTTCCACTCCCCATTGATCAAAGCTATTAATGTTCCAAAGGAATCCAGATGCAATTGTAATATTTTCATAAAGAGCTATTAACATCCCAATAGAAAATGGTGTGTTTTCTTCCCAACTTATTATTGTTGAAGGCCTACCTCCTAAAAAATTTTTATTTTGATTAATTAAATCAACTGAACCTCTTGCTAAAGCTTCAGCTTGTGCAATTGCATTTATTAATAAATATTCGTGATTTTTCTTAGAGCCTTTGAAGCAAATTGTACTTAGAGGTTTACGAGGTACTAAAATATCTGTTGGGCTTACTTCTAACCCTTGATGCAAAAATTGAAAGAAACTATGTTGTGCATTAGTGCCTACTTCTCCCCAGATTATTGGGCTTGCTGGCATTTTTAGAGTAGCGCCGTTAATATCAACACCTTTCCCATTGCTTTCCATTTCTAATTGTTGCGCCCATGCAGGCAATTTAGAAAGATTGTCAGTATAAGGAACTATGCAATGATTATTTCTATTTAAAAAATTTCGGTTCCATATTCTCAGTAAAGCAAGGATAATCGGAATATTATTTTCAACTTCTTCATTTATGAAATGTTGATCCATTGTCCTTGCCCCAAGGAGAAAATTTTTATAATTATCTTCCCCTAAACCAATAAATATTGATATACCTACTGATGACCAAAGAGAGTAACGTCCTCCAACATTTTCTGATATTTCAAAGATGTTTGAATCTTTAAATCCCCAATCTAATGCTTTGTTTCTCAGGGATGTGACCGCAACCATAGAATCATTTAAAGAAACTTTATGTTTGGATAACCATTCTGCCACAATCTTTGCATTTTCAAGAGTTTCAATTGTACTGAAGCTTTTAGATGTAACTATAAATAGAGTTTCTTTGGGATTACATTTTATAAATATTTCAGAGATCTTAGTTGGGTCAATATTGGATACATATAAGATATTAGGGACTTTATAAAAACTTTTCAAAGCCTTGTTAACCATTAAAGGTCCTAAGTCAGATCCACCAATGCCAATGTTCACAATATGTTTAAAATTATTTTTGCTTGAAATATTTTGAACAAAATTTCGAAGTTTCTTCCATTCTTGTGTTTTGAAACGTTCTTCTTTTCTTAGACTAAAATGATCAACAGAACGATTTTCAGATAAGTTTACTTTTGCACCTGAAATAAGCTCTTTTATTTTTGTTTTTATTTTAGTTTCTTTAGCAAGATCTATCAAATCTTCCTTAATCTCTTTGTCAAGGGATTGCCTTGTAATATCAATTTTTAAATCTTGAAGTTCATATTGGAATTCAGAAGGTCTTTTTTCATCAAAAATAAGATGATTTAAGTTTCGAAAATCTTTGTGTTTTAACTTTTCTAGTATAATTTTTGTGATTGGGTTATCAGCTAATTGCATAAATCTTGATTGTTACCTTTCTATTTATTTGATACTAACTGTAATAAGTTATACAGCATGATTTAATAAATTAGGATAAAAATTTGTGGTTTCACCAAAGTATGTATTAAAGTTCTTATATTTATTTACTTTTATTTTGTTATCTTCACAAAGTTTTTCTGAAACAATTACTTACAAAGGTTTAGTTTTATCAGATTTTTGGATAAAAAAAGTAATTGCTAATAATAATATAACTGCAGGTTATATTAAAATTGAAAATAAAAATGAGAAGAATGAGCGTTTGATTTCTGTGGAATCAGATTTTTCAAAAAGGATAGAACTTCATGATATGTATATTAAAAACAACGTAATGATAATGAAACATTTAGAAGAAGGAGTGTTAATTAAATCTAAATCAAAATTAGATTTTAAACCTGGAAGCCTTCATATTATGTTTATTGATTTAACAAAATCTCTAAAAAAAACAAAATTACAAAAAGTTAAATTTAATTTTAAAAATGCTGGGTCAATAGTTGTTAATATACCGATTATGGATAAAAGAAAAAAATCAAACGAGAAGAAAAAGCACCATCATCATTAACATTTATTATTTCAAAATTTTATTTCTTTAAAAAAATAACTTACAAGAAAAATTTTCTGATTTATAGTCTGTATAAAAAAAATATAAAAAAATATTTCCTTTTTTATTTATTTTTAGAGAATTTCATTCTAAATACTTAATTTTTTATAAGGAATATATAAATGAGTAATTCTATAAATCCAGAAACCCTTAGTCTTCATGCCGGATGGAGAGCAGATGAGACAACAGGTTCAGTTGCGGTGCCAATTCATCAAACCACAAGTTATCAGTTTGCTAATACTGAGCAAGCGGCGAATTTATTTTCTTTATCAGAATTAGGTAATATTTACACAAGAATTATGAACCCAACTAATGATATATTGGAAAAGAGATTAGCAGCTCTAGAGGGGGGGGGTGCTGCATTAGCATTATCTTCTGGTCAAACAGCATCTGCATTTGCTATTCAAAATCTTGCGAAGGCTGGAGATAATATTGTTAGTTCAACTGACTTATATGGTGGTACTTGGAATTTATTCGCTAACACCTTAAAGGATATGGGTATCGAAGTTAGATTTGTAGACCCATCAGATCCACAAGCATTTGAAAATGCAACTGATGATAAAACAAGAGCTTATTATGCTGAAACTTTACCTAACCCAAAATTAAAAGTCTTTCCTATTTCTGAGGTGAGTGCAATCGGAAAGAAGTATGGAATACCGCTGATTATAGATAACACAGCATCTCCAGTAATTTGTAAACCTTTTGATCATGGTGCAGCAATTGTTGTTTATTCACTCACTAAATATATTGGCGGTCATGGGAATTCAATTGGAGGTTTGATTATCGATAGTGGTAATTTTGATTGGGAAGGAGCTGGAAAAAAAAGACAACCAGCTTTAAACACACCTGATCCCTCATATGGCGGAGCTGTATGGGTAGATGCTGTAAAACCATTAGGTCCCATTGCCTACATTATAAAAGCTAGGGTTACTTTATTACGTGACCTAGGAGGTGCATTAAGCCCATTAAATGCTTTTTTAATCTTACAAGGACTTGAAACTATTAGTTTAAGAATGAAAACACATTGTGAAAATGCCTCCAAAGTTGCTCATTTTTTAGAAAACCACAAATCAGTGGATCATGTAATTTACCCTGAGTTACAAACAGGAATTTCTAAAGAAAATGCAGTTAAGTATTTAAGTAAGGGATTTGGAGGTCTAGTTGGATTTGAATTGAAAGGTGGTGCAGAAGCAGGTAAAAAGTTTATAGATAACTTAAAATTATTTTACCACGTGGCAAACATTGGTGACTCAAGAAGCCTTGCTATACATCCAGCAACTACAACACATAGTCAATTATCATCTGAAGATAAATTTAAATCTGGTGTATCGGATTCATATGTAAGATTATCAGTTGGTATTGAACATATAGATGATATTGTAGACGACTTAGCTGAAGCCTTAGAAAAATCTCAAGAAAACTAAAACACCCTTAATTGATGAAATTCTATTTATTATTTTTTTAATAATCTTGGCTAAATTTTATAAATATTGTAAATAATGATGAATTATTAAATATTTGTAGAGCAATAAATTGATATTTGAGGAAAAGTTTTCTGTAGCTCCAATGATGGAAAGGACAGATAGGCATTGTCGATATTTTCATAGACTCTTATCTGGTTCAGCAGTTTTATATACTGAAATGATTTCTGCTGATGCCTTAATTTTTGGGCCAAGACACAAATTGTTAGCATTTAATAATGAAGAATTGCCATGTGTTCTTCAATTAGGTGGCAATGATCCTAAGAAATTATCTTTAGCAGCTAAGTTTGGTCAAAGTTATGGATACTCAAAAATAAATTTAAATATTGGATGTCCTTCAAATCGAGTCCAGAATGGATCATTTGGAGCATGCCTTATGAAAACACCTAAAATTGTCTCAGAATGTGTGAGGGCGATGCAAGATGTTAGTCAATTACCTATTACAATTAAATGTAGAATTGGTGTTGATGATATGGATGAAGTAAAAGGTTTAGATAACTTTATTGATCAAGTGTCCGCTGAAGGAGTAAAGTTATTCGTTGTTCATGCTAGAAAAGCTCTGTTGAATGGATTAAGTCCAAAGCAAAACAGAGAAATCCCTCCTTTAAATTATTCTAGGGTTGGAGCTTTAAAAAAAAGAAGGGCAGATCTAAAAATTATTATTAATGGTGGAATTAAGTCAATACAAGAGGGGCAAAATTTAGTTAAACAATTTTCACTTGATGGGTTTATGATTGGAAGAGAAGCATATAAAAATCCGTATATTTTATCCTCAATAGATAAAATAGTCCTAAATCAAAATAAAAAAATTAAGACTAGATACCAAATAGCCATGAAAATGGCTAATTATATTGATGGACTTGTGAAAAATGATGAAGGTAATGTTTATTCTGTAATTAGACATATTTTAGGTTTGTATAACTCTTTACCAGGTGCTAAAGAGTGGAGACGTGAACTAAGTGAAAATGCAAGATTTTCAAAAAATGGTGATTTGTTAAGATTTGCTACAGAAAATATAGAAGAGTTTATTCACAGAAAGAGTTTAATTTTAGCGTAGGAGAGTTCGTTGCAGGAAGTAGACAAAAAAGAGGGTTATAGATCCATTTTAGAGATGGGTCCGCTATTATTGTTCTTCGGTGTTAATTATTTTTACGGCATAATGGCTGGTACAGCAGTTTTGGTGATAAGTACATTATTATCTCTGATATTATCTTGGTATTGGTTTAAAAATATACCAATGATGGCTGCTGCTGGATGTGTTGCGGTTGTTTTTTTTGGTGGATTAACAATATTTTTTGATGATGAATTTTTTATTAAAATCAAACCAACAATAGTATCTATAATAATTGCAGGAGTTTTAGCTTCAGGTAAAATTCTAGGTAAGAACCCATTAGCTGCTATCATGAAATCTGCAGTTTCGTTAAAAGAAGAGGGCTGGAACAAATTGACATGGTTATGGGTTGGTATGTTTATAGTAATGGCTATTGCTAATGAAATAGCTTGGCGTAATTTAACTACTGATCAATGGGTATCTTTTAAAGCTTTTGGGATTCCAATTTTATCCCTAGGGTTTGGGTTATTATCTTTGCCAATAATGCAAAAATACCAAATCAAAAAAGATTAAATTAATCCTTAAGTAATCTAATCCTTTTATTTATTTCTTTTGACATTAAAGAATCCTTGGGTAATTGTTTTAGTAATAAATCCCAATAAGTAATGGCTTTTTTCTTTTCTCCCTTATTGTAAGCAGCAAAGCCATTAAAAAATAAACCATCTACATTATTGGGCTCTAAAACTAAAATATCATTTATAAGTTTGTTTGTTTCTTTTGAAAAAACAGGCTTTTTGTTCGTTGGTAGTAATTCTCTTAAAAGTATTTGTTTTAAATTTATATTTTGTGGATTAAGTTTTATGGCATCTCTTATAGCTCTTAATGCTTTTTCATTTTTCCCTAAAACTTTATAAGATTGGTACAACCTAATCCAACCTTCAAGATCATTTTTGTCATTTTTAAGCCGTTCTGATAGTTGTTCAACCATTTGGTTAATTCTTATATTTTGTTCTTTTTCATTTAAATCTAAAATTTCTTTCGTTAAATCATTATTTGCTAAAACATTATCCTTTAACTTATTTTCTAGAGCTTTTTCAGAAATCCCTAAGTTTTTTGCCGCTATTCTTATATTTTTTTCAAGATCTTTTTTCCAAGTATCATTTTTACTAGTTCGTTTATATAATTCAGCCCAAATTTCAAATGCTAACATTTCATTACCCATTTGTGATTGTGCTAATCCGTTCAAATAATTGGCTCCAGGATTTAATGGATCCTCAGATAGAGCTTCTTTAATTAGTTTTTTTGCCTTTGGTATGACTTGTCCGTCAGCTTTTTTGATAATTGCTTGAGCTAATAGAGATTTGAGATTGGGAGAATTTTTGATAGATAATATTTTTGTTAAGGATGAGATCTCCACATCAGTTTTATTAAGTCGTGAAGCAGTCCTTGCTAATTCAAGAAGAATATCTAGATTTTTTGGATTTTGATCTGATAACAAAACTAGTTTATCAAAATTTTCCAAATCACGTTTTATATTTTTTTTTTGTTCAATATTTTTTTTTAAAAGTTTTTCTTGTGAAGAGTAAAGTTGGTCCATGTTTATATATGGATTTCCTATTTTATAATAAATTAGTGAACTTAGTAAAAATAAAAATAGAATATTAAGGTAAAGGACAAATTTATTGGATTTAGGTTTGAAATTTGTGATTTTCAAAAACTTTTTATTAGAAAAATTATAAAAAATATAAATTATTGAAAAAAAACTTATAAATAAAATAGTAATAAATAACATTATCTATTCTCTTTTATTTTTGGTTAGATTTTATGATTTTAAAAATTAATATTGAACCAAATATTAAAACAATAAATGGTAAAAACCACAATAAGATAGTATTTAAATTTAGAGGTGGTTTTAACAAGATATAATCTCCATATCTTTCTCTCAAATATCCATAAATTTCTTCGTTGCTAACACCAACTATAAGCTTTTCTCTTATTAAAATCTTCAAATCTTTTGCTAATTCAGAATTAGATTCATCTATACTTTGATTTTGACAAACAAGGCATCTAATGTTTTGAGAAATCTCCCTTATTCTGTTGTTTATATTGATTTCGTCATTTATAGATTTCGCAAAGATCTCAAGTTCATTACTAAAAAAAAATAAAAAAGAAAATATTATAATTATATTATACTTTCTAGTCATTCTTAATACTCTCTAAGAGTGGCAAAACTTCGTCTTTAAAAATGCTATATAGAAGTGGGCCAGCATGACGATAAATTATTTCACCTTTCTTATTAATTAGAAAAGTTTCTGGCACTCCGTAAACTCCCCACTCGATAGCTATTTTACCAGATTTGTCAATTCCTGTTTCTATATAAGGATTACCAAAATTATCAAAAAATTTTTTTGTATCTAGATATTTATCTTTATATGCTATTCCAATAACTGGTAGAATTTTACTTAATTCATCAATAACTGGTGCTTCTATTCTACAGGGAGCACACCATGATGCAAAAAAATTAACGGCAAAAATTTGGTCATGGTATTTTTTAAAATTTAAATTTTTTAAATTATTAATTTTTTCAATGAAGTTTTCTTTAGGAATTAACGTCTCAGGAATGTTTTTCCCAATTAATTGAGAAGCTAAAGATCGTTCAATTCTTTTATCGACTTTTAATTGATATAAAACTATACCCGATGACAATATTATAAAAAAAAATACTGTTAAAGGTAAAACGTTTAAAATTTTCAAATTATGTTTCATAATATTTAATTAAATATTTCTAAATCTTGATGATTTTTGTGTGACAGATAAGATGCCTCCGACTGCCATAAAAAAAGCACCTGCCCATATCCAAGATACTAATGGGTTTGAATATATTCTTAAAGACCATCCTGTTTTGTTATCTCCTTCACCTAGAACTAAATATGTATCACCCCAAAAATCTGATAAGATTGCGGCTTCTGTTGTCTGACTTTTTTCATTAGTATAGAAACGTTTTTCTGGCCTTAGTTTACTAATAAATTTATTATTTTCGTAAAGAGTGAAGGTTGCCATTAGTGAGTTATAATTAGGTCCATCTATATTTTCAATTTTATTAAACTTTAATGATTTTGTTCCAATATTTATTATATCGCCAACTTTTTTTATTACGTTATACTCTCTTTTATAAAATTGTTCTCCAGTAACTCCTGCAAGAAAAATTGCGACTCCAATATGTGCTACATGTATTCCTAAATTAATTTTTGAGATAAAGAAAAATAATTGTTTTATGTTTTGCAATTTAACCTTAGCCTCTCGAATTTTTGAAATTAAATCGGTAATAACTCCTGTGAAAAGCCAAATTGAAAGAGAGCCACATATTAATGCAAAAATTGATTTTTCTTCAATTAAGTATAATAATATCCCTCCTAAAAAAGTTACAGCAGATAGAAATATTATTTTTTTTATAAAATTTTTATCTGTGTATTTTTTCCAATTTAAGAATGGTGCAATAGCCATCAAAAATACAACTGGTGCCATAATTGGAGCAAAAGTAGCGTTATAATATGCTGGACCAATAGATACCTTGTTTCCATTAATAGCATCTAAAAATAAAGGGTACAGTGTGCCTATTAAAACTGTTAAAGTTGCTGTAATAAGAAATAAATTATTTACTAAAATTGCACTTTCTTTACTGACTATATCAAAAGTACCTTTTTCTTCATTAAAAGATGAGCTTTTAATTGTATATAAAATTAGAGGAACACCTATTGATATACCTAAAATTATTAAAATAAAAACACCTCTCGAAGGATCGGAAGCAAAAGCATGTACTGACGTTAATAATCCTGATCTTACGATAAAAGTTCCTAATAAAGAAAAGGAAAAAGCCAGGATTGATAACAATATTGTCCAGTTTATAAATATTAATTTTTTTTCGAGTATTCTGACACAGTGTAGTAACGCTGTTGCAACTAACCATGGCATAAAAGAAGCATTTTCAACTGGATCCCAAAACCACCAACCACCCCAACCTAATTCGTAATATGCCCACCAACTTCCAAGAGCAATACCAATTGTTAGAGCAGACCAAGCAATTGCAATCCATGGCCTCATTTGACGAGCCCAATCTTTACTAATTTCACCAGTAATAAGTGCCGCTACTGCAAAAGAAAATGATACTGATAATCCAACATAACCAATATAAAGCATTGGAGGATGGAGAGCTAAACCTGGATCTTGTAGCAAAGGATTTAAACCTCTTCCATCT
Organism: uncultured SAR116 cluster alpha proteobacterium; assembly: GCA_902616615.1. Lineage (GTDB taxonomy): Bacteria > Pseudomonadota > Alphaproteobacteria > Puniceispirillales > Marisalimonadaceae > Marisalimonas. The sequence continues at coordinate 42,374 of CACMTN010000001.1, forward strand.
AAAGGTATTTCATTAACTCTTTCAAAAGGGTTAGATGTAAATAATATGAAAGCTAAAAAAAGTGATAAAATTACAGTCTGAACTCCAATAATGGAAGCCAAAAGTTTTGAATTTATAGAATCTTTAATTGAGACAAAAAAAGTAAAAGCTGATAAAATTAACACCCACAATAAAAGTGAACCTTCGTGATTACCCCATACCCCACTAATTTTATATATCAACGGTTTTAAAGTATGTGAGTTGTTAGAGACAATTAATAGAGAAAAGTCAGATGTAATAAAACTATATGTTAAAATTAAAAAAGATAAAAAAATAAATAAAAAATTTATAAGAGAACCTTTTTGAAGAACTTGCACTACTTCGATGTTTGTATATCTCAAATTACAAAGCCAGTAAAAGCATTGCATTGTTGAAATAACAAAAGTGATTATCACAAGAATATGTCCTAATTCAGGCATCATTTAATTAGAGTCACCTTTCCAAACATTATTTTTTTTTAAAGCGTCAGCAACTTCTGGAGGCATGTAATTTTCGTCATGTTTTGCTAGTACCTCACTAGCAATAAAATTATTATTTTGGAACATACCTTCTGCAACAATACCTTGACCCTCTCTAAACAAATCTGGAAGAGGCCCTTTAAATACAACTTTGACTTCTTTTTTTCTATCCGTAATCATGAAGATAGTTATTTCACCTTCTTTTTTTATTGAGCTTTCAAGAACCAAACCGCCAATTCTGATTTTATTTTGAATATTTGTAGTATCACCAAATTTTTCAATTAAATCATTTGGCGTATAAAAATATACAATATTATCTTCTAGGGCCATTAATATTAATTTAGTTGCTAGTCCAAGTGTTAATATAATGATAATTGTAATAAATAGGCGTCTATATTTGGCATTCATCTATTTTACATCGATCTATGTTTTAAAATTTAATTTTTTGTTTTTGATAATTGTTTAAGTAACTTTTTAGCTTTTTGAGATTGTTTGGTTGAATGAATGAAAAGTAGACCTAAGCTCAGTAAAGTTAATACGTAGCTTGGCCATATATAAATTTCATAACCTTGCATTATCCAAAATGATTCATTCATATTTTATCCTATTTTCGATATTTCTTCTAAATTTGATTTTAATAATAATGCTTCACATTTTTTTTCAATCAATTTGGTTTTTACGTTCAAAATTATCATATATAAAGAAAAAAAACTTAAAGCAAAAATCATAAGCATAAGTGGTAACAACATTTTATCATCGATAGACGGACCTCCTATTTTAATGATACTTGCTGGTTGATGAAGAGTATGCCACCAATCAACAGAAAACTTAACAATGGGCAGATTGATTAGCCCAACTATAGCTAGAACAGAAGCTGTTTTAGAACCATCAATTTTTCTTTCAAAAGCATTACTTAGTAATATATAGCCCAGATAAAAAAAGAATAATACCAGCATTGAAGTTAATCTTGCATCCCATACCCACCATGTGCCCCACATTGGTTTTCCCCATAGCGAACCAGTGACTAATGTTAAAGCTGAAAATAGGGCACCAATTGGTGCAATTGAACTTGAAACTAAATCAGCTAAAGGATGTTTCCATACTAAATAAAAAACACACGAAATAGCGAGACTAAAATATAAAAATGATGCTAACCAAGCGGAAGGAACATGAACATACATTATCCTAACAGCATCTCCTTGCTGATAATCTTTTGGGCTATCAAAAAGACCAAAATATAGTCCTGAGATAAGTGTAGTTATTGCTATTAAAAGAATATATGGCTGAATTTTTTCAGTTATTTTATTGAATCTATTTGGATTAGCTAGCCAATCAAACATTAACAAAAATCTTTCTTTTAATATTCATGAAGTAATCAAATTCTAACATTTATACTTTTTTCCAAAATCATTTAACGACTTATTGCTATCCTAATCAGAAAAGCTGAAATAAAAGGCGATATCACGAGATATATTAATGTAAATCCAATTAATAAAAATAAATTACCTAGAGGTGACTCATTTATAATAACTGCCTCACTGATCCCAACTCCGAATATTAAGATAGGAATTATCAAAGGTATGATCAATATTGGTAATAAAATATTTCCTCTTTTTGCACCTAAAGTTAGAGCAGAGCCAATAATTCCAATAAGTGAAATTGAGAGACCACCAACGAGTATACTTACAAGAAGCCATGGTATCAATTTTAAGTTAATGTTTAGTAGAACTATAAATAATGGTAAAGAAATTAACAAAGGAATTATTATTATCAACCAATAAGCAAGACTTTTTGATAATAAAACAAGTTCCATCGGTGTTGGACTGGTTATAGTCTGATCAAGCCAACCATTATCATAATCTCTTTGTAAAGTTTTTTCTAAAGAAGGAATTATTGCTAAAATTAGTCCTATCCAGAAAATAGCGTTAGAAATCAATCTCAATTTTTCTTCAAATGGGCCAATACCAAGAATAAATAGTATTACTATCAAAATCATAAAACTAATAATTGATATGACATCAACTAATGATCTGAAATTTATCAAAAATTCTCTTTTTATATGTGAAATAAAAATTTGAATAAAACTCGATTTTACGGACATTATATAATTTTACTTCTTCAATAAATCTAAATTTAGTAATTCGTAACTAAAATCAAATAATTTTAATTCATGACAAGCTAACAAAACAGTACCTTTATTTTCTAAAAATTTTTGTATTAATTTGTTAAATAAAATTATGCTTTTCTTGTCTAATTCATTAGTAGGCTCATCTAATAACCAAAATTTTACATCAAATAAAAAAGACAAATATAACCTGGATAATGCTGCTCTTTTCTTTAAACCTTCTGAGCATTGTGAAACATATAAGTTTTTATGATTTAGCATGTCTAGACTATCGAGGGCTTTTTGAAGATCATCATCACTAGTTTTCCAGCCCTTCATTTCTGACCAGGTTTTTAAATTTTCATAAACCGTTAAATCCTTGGATAATCCATTTTTAGTATCAATGTAGATTAAATTTTGTCCCCAATTAATTTTATCTTTAAAAATTTCATTATTATAATTTTTCACAATACCTTTTTCTAAAGGTATTATGCCAGCTATGGCTCTTAATAAGGTTGATTTTCCAACACCATTTTTACCACTTATGATTGTGACTTTAGAGTTCTCAATTTTAGCGTTCCAATTATAAAAAACAATTTTAGAACCTCTATTTATTGTCACATCTTGTAGATAAAGCATCAAGTACCTTTAAAATTGATTATAAGTTATTTTTATACAATATTCATAAAAAGTCTTGTAACATAAATGAGTTTTTTTAAACTATTTATTTAAATAATATTACTTCATTATTTTTCTATAAATTCTTAAACTTAATCAAATGGATGAGTAAAGCATGAAAGAAGCACCTTTAAAGGGTATTAAGATAATTGATGCGTCTTCGATATTGATGGTTCCTTATTGTACAAGGTTGTTAGCAGATATGGGAGCTGAAATTATAAAAGTTGAGACACTTTCTGGAGATAATACTAGATATATCGGGCCTAGTGTCAATAAAGGAATGGCAGCAGTTTTTTTAAATATTAACAGGAATAAAAAAAGTATTAGCGTTGATCTTAAATCTGCAGATGGCCAATTGATAATATATAAATTAATCAAAAAATCCGATGTTTTTGTATCAAATATTAGAAAGGCGTCTCTAGAGAAATTAAAATTAACACATTCTGATTTTATTAAGATTAACTCTAACATTATTACAGCCAACGCAGTTGGTTTTTCTTCCAGAGGGCCTTATGCAGGGCTTCCAGCATTTGATGATACAATTCAAGCAATAAGTGGAATGGCAGCTTATCAAGAAACTTACTCAGATCAACCAAGCTACACATCTGGAGCAACTGCTGATAAAGTTACTGGTTTAATGCTTGGAATGTCAATTTTAGGAGCATTATTTAATCGAGAAAAAAATGGGGAGGGTACAGAATTAGAAGTTCCAATGATGGAGACTATGGTAGATTTTACTTTAGTCGAGCATTTATATGGTTATAATTTTTTACCACCAAAAGCTCCACCTGTTTATCCTAGACAATCTTCTCCGAATAGAAAACCTTACAAGACATTAGATGGATATATAGCTGTACTCCCATATAGTGATGAGCAGTGGTTAAGGTTTTTTAGTATTATAAAAAAAGAAAACATTTTGAAAGATCCTAAATTCTGTTCGTTAGAAACAAGAAACCAAAATATTGATGAATTATACAAGATTTTATCTGAAGAATTAAAAAAAAGAAATACTAGTTTTTGGATCAAAAATCTAAGAGAACAAGATATCCCAGCAACTAAAGTAAATTTTCCAAAGGACCTTTTTGAAGATGAACATCTTGAAAGAACGAATTTTTTTAAAGTTCAAGATCATCCAACAGAGGGAAAATTATTGTATCCAAGCTTTCCAGTAGAATTTAATGAAGATGAAACTTCTGAGAGCCTGCATGCTCCATCTCTTGGAGAAAACACTAAAGAAATTTTAACTGATTTGGGTTATTCAGAATTTGAGATTGAAAGCTTTGTTTCTAAAGGTACTATAAAAATATAATTCAAAAATGGGTGAACTTATGACAATTAAAAATATTGGATTTATTGGCCTAGGTGCTATGGGTTCTGTAATGGCGCCACTTATTGTAAAATCAGGATGTAATGTTCTTGGATATGACATAAAAGCTAAAATAGATAAATCATCTGGTGTGAAGCAAGTTGAAGATATAAATGATTTTAATGGTCTTGATTTAATAATTTTCATGTTACCCAATGGAAGAATTGTTTCTGAAATGGCTATTAAATTATTAGAAAAGAATTTAAAATCAGTATTTATAGATATGTCTTCAAGTGATCCTAGAGAAACTCAAGAATTAGGTAAGAAATTAAAAAATAAAGATATAAAATTCTTAGACGCACCTGTTTCTGGAGGTGTTGCAAGAGCAAAAACTGGTGATTTAATGATTATGGCAGGTGGTGATGAGAAGCTTTTAGAAGAAGTAAATGATTTATTATCTGTAATGGGAAAAGTTCAATTTGCTGGCCCATTAGGTTCTGGTCACGCCATAAAGGCTTTAAATAACTATGTGTCTGCAGCTGGGTTAATATCAAGTTTTGAGGCGTTAGCAACAGCTCGTTCTTTTGGAATTGAACCAGAAAACTTTTTGAAAATTATAAATGGAGCTACAGGTAAAAATAATACTACTGAAGTCAAACTGGATAAATTTGTAATTTCTGAAAAATTTAACTCAGGATTTGCACTAGATTTAATGGTTAAAGATGTCACGATTGCTAATAGTTTAATTAAAGGCTTATCCTCTAACAAACCACTTTCAAATGATGTTTTATCTCATCTTTCAGAAGCATTGCGAATTTTAGAAGGTAACCCCGATCACACAGAAGTTTATAAAGTGATAAAGAAGTAACAGATATAAACTCTAAATTTTGTGTTTGCTTAATTTAATTAAATGAATTCTAATTAAATTTAAAATTGAGTGAGGTACATCATGAAGCTTAAAAATATATTCCTTGTATCATTAATTGCAATGCCGCTCACTTTTTTAGAAGTAAGCGCTGCAGGTAATACTGATAAACTTAAAGACACAATAATCGATAAAACCATACAAAAGTTTGAAGATGGTTTTAACACATTGTTTACCAATACCGAATTAACTATAGAAGGAAGAACAGCTGCTGATCCAAACTTTACTCTTTTAACAATAAATCCTGTATCTAAAAATGAAGCAGAAGGAAATCTGACTTTTTTTCAAGGATCAATTATTAGACAAAATAATAGGAATACAATTAACCTTGGAATTGGTTATAGACAACTTAGTGATGATGAAAAGTGGATTTATGGTGTAAACGCTTTTCATGATTATGAAAGTACCTATGAACATTCTAGGTGGAGTGTTGGTGCAGAATTAAGAAGTTCTGCTTTTGAGATTAATGCTAATAAATATTTTGCCATAAGTGGTGCTAAAACTGGCAGAAATGGAAACACAGAACGTGCTTTAGATGGAGACGAAATAGAAATAGGTGGACAAGTTCCTTATGTTCCATCAGCAAAGATATTTGCAAAACAATGGACTTGGGAAGGTTATCAAACATCTGATACAAAGGGAAAAACTTACAGTCTTCAAATTAATGCTCCAATTGCTCCCAATATTACATTAGAGGCTGGGACAAAAGATTTTGATACAGGTACTGATATTGATTTTGTAAATTTAACTTACAAAATAGGATTTGGTGGTGATATATCGCAACAAGATGATCCAATTCCTAGTTTAATTGAGGATCAGGCTTTTAATAATAAATCAATGAAAGATAAAATGTTAGAAAAAGTAAGACGTAAAAATCAGATTGTTATCCAAACAAACTTTATTGCTTCAGCGGGAGGAGTATAATATGGTCAATGTTTTAAAAACTATTATAGTTTTAATTTTATTAAATATTTTAACTTCATATAAAGTTTTTTCTGTTACTGCTGAAAGTGTAAAAGCATGCGACACTGGCACACATTTATTCACAGGCTCAGCAACAGCTTGTCGTTTTACACCGCAATTATATAAAGCAGCAGTTTTTGAGATGGGTCTTTGTACTGCTAATCCTATGTCTGGCGCATCATTAGATAAGTCTACGTGCACTACAGTATTTACTGCAACTGATCAAACAAATGGCTCACTTCATGATTTTGCACTAGGTAATGCTGAACTAGCCGGAACATCTACTCGACCTGCAAATGGTACATACACTTTCCCATATATAATTTTAAAAAATGATTTTACTATAAAAGGAGAGTTTGCACATGAAGGAGGGTCTACATATTACATAAAAAACGACGGTGGCGGTGGGGCTTGTGGTTCTGCAAATACCACCTCTCCTGCACAAGAATGTACAACTAGTCTAACTCAATTTAATCAAGCAGGTAATTGTGATGGGGAATATTTAGGGGCAATATTTCAAGGTGGGACATTAAATGGTTACCTTATGAGATCTTCGGATTTCGATAAAAGAGATGGTTTGGCTGATGATAATGGGAGTGGAGCATGTAGTGGTGTTGATAGATTAGTAGGCGTTATGGAACTAGATGCTCCTGTTATTGTTACTCCATCCACTATCTCAGTTAAATTTACATTTAACGTCACTGGTTACGGTGCTCAATTGTTTTCTGCTGCTGGTAACCCAACTAACTCCACGGGTGGTGGTGGATCAGGACCATTTTCAGGATTTTTCACGGTTACTGACGCTCCACAACAATAAGAATTTGTATTAATTCGTTTGAAGTTGCGAGATAGTTGTTGTGCTAGTGTTCAATTCAAGACTCATTTTAAATTCAATTAATGATGGTCCATCTACTTCCATTGCACTTTTTATTGTTGGTAATATTTCTTCAGCATTATATATTGTAAAACATTTTAAACCAAAGCTTTCACCATACTTAGCAAAGTCTGGGTTAACTAGATTTGTTGCATAATGATCTCTAGTCGGGAAGTGAACTTCTTGATGATATCGTATCGTTCCATAATGATTATTATTAGCTACTATTACTCTTATTTTAGCCTTTTGAGCAACTGCTGTTGCAAGTTCAGAACCTGTCATCAAAGCCCCACCATCTCCAACGATTGAAAACACTTGCCTATCTGGAAATCTCAGTGCAGCTGCAATACCCGCAGGAATCCCCATACCCATAGCCCCAATTTCTGAGCCTATTAATTTCATTGTAGATTTAAACGGAAACCTATGATGCATCCAACTTGTAAAATTTCCAGCATCATTTGTAATTATTGAGTTTTCTGGTGCAATTTCACCTAAACCATCAATGAAATGAGCAAAATCTAGTCCATCATTCGCATTTCTTGGAGTTACAGTTGCATCATTATTCATATAACGATCATGGCATAAACTAACCCATTTATTTCTTTCATTATTTGTATTATTGTTTTCAAAATTTGATAGTTGTTCTAAAAAATTTTCACTATCAGCAACTATGCCCATATCAGTTCGAAAAATTTTACCTATTGTATTTGGATCAGGTATTACATGAATAAACACTTGTTTTAACGATGGAAATTTGTAGGCCATATTTGGTACCCCATTAAATCTGTGGCCTACAACAAGAACTAAGTCTGCTTCTAATGCATTTTTCTTTATTGGCTCTGGAGGCCTCAAACCTAATTCTCCTGCATAGTGTAAGTTATTGTTGGATATTATATCTTGATGTTCATAAGTACATAAAACTGGTAAATTGTGAGCTTTTGCCACTTCTTCTACAAGTTTTCTTGATCTAGTTGATATATGAACTTGTCCGCCTACAACTAAAACAGGTTTTTTTGCATTTGATAGTAAGTTGGATACTTCTTTCACCTTGTCAGGAAAAGCCAAAGGTGGATTTATTTTAATACGCTTTACATCTTCAGTTTCAATTTTAGTTTCTAATACATCAGTTGGTATGGCTATAACCACAGGACCAGGAATACCACTTTCAGCAATGTGAAATGCTCTTGCAGTTACGTTGGCAATTTCACTTGGTGTATTTATCTGCTCTACGTGCTTTGCCATATCAGAAAATGTTTTGATGAAATCCATTTCTTGTAAATGCATTTTGCCAGTACTAATTCGGTTGACTTGACCAATAAATAAAACCATCGGCACCCCGCCTTGATGAGCTGAGTGAACCGCAATTGAAGCATTTGTTGCTCCAGGTCCTCTACTTACAAAAGCAACACCAGCTTTGCCTGTACATTTTGCATCTGCCGCAGCCATAAAGCCAGCACCTCCTTCATGCCTGCAAGTAACAACCTCTATTCCTGGTGAATATAATAATTCATCCATAACGGATAGATATGATTCTCCAGGTACACAAAAGAAACGATCAACACCGTGATTTTTTAAAGTTTGTACAAAAACTGAAGCAGCTTTTTTTGACATTATATTACCCTCATTTATATTGTTGGTTTTTTTCCACCATCTAAATTTATTTCTGTTCCTGTAAGATGTCTAACTTTTGGACTACAAAGAAAAAAAGTAAGTTCAGCAATCTCTTCTGGAGTTGAAAATCTGTCTAATCCAATATTCTTTAGAGCTTTCTCTTTTGCTTCATCAAAACTTATACCTTCTCTTTCGGCATTATTTTTTATGATTGTAATCAAACGATCGGTTGATGTCATGCCAGGATTTATAGAGTTGACGTTAACCCCATCAACCAAACCTTTTTTTGATAGAGCTTTAGTGAAATTTAAGAAAGCGGCATTGACAGCTCCCCCAACCATAAAAAATGGATCAGGAGAATGACTCATAGCTCCATTAATTGAAACAATCCATCCCTTGTTTTTAGATAACGTTGGCCAAAACGCTTTTGATAATCTAACGGCACTATAAAATTTTAAAGCAAATCCATCTTCAAAATCTTCTATAGGTTGCTTAAGGAAATCTCCACTTTTTGTTGCTCCAGCTGAGAAAATTAAAGTATCAAAATTTTCAAACTCCTTTTCAACAGCTTTAATAGCATTTTCACATCCTGTTTTTGCTTTCAAATTAGCTGCGTAATAATTTACATTAATATTATATTTATTTTGTAATTCGGATTTGGTGTTTTCTAAATTTTCTTTATTAGAGGCGAGCAGATAAATATCACATTCCTCTTTTGCAAAGCGTTCAGCTATGGCTTTTCCAATCCCTTTGCTGCCTCCAGTAATAATTACTCTACGTTTCATATTTTTGTTATTTCCCTATAAAACAATTATTAACTTATAAATTGTTTTAAAAGTGTATATTAATTTTTTGATTAAGACACTCAGATTTTGTATAAATTCTCATTATTAGCTAATCATTAAAATATTTACAATAGAGCCTGTATAGTGAGTTTAAGTAAAAAAAAACAATCAAATTTTTGGCATAGTTCAATAAATGAAAATGACAAAGTTAAGGCTCTTTTAGGTCCTACAAATACAGGTAAAACCTATTATGCAATGGAAAGAATGCTTTCTCATAGTTCTGGAATAATAGGATTTCCTCTTAGATTATTAGCAAGAGAAAATTATGATAAAGCAGTTTTAGAGATTGGAAAATCTAATGTTGCTCTTGTAACTGGTGAAGAAAAAATTATTCCTCCAAACGCAAAATATTTTTGTTGTACTGTAGAATCAATGCCATTAGATAGATCTTTTTCTTTTGTTGCAATAGATGAAATACAACTAGCAGCTGATCCTGATAGAGGACATATATTTACAGATAAAATTCTTAATGCAAGGGGGACTGAAGAAACAGTTCTTCTCGGAGCTGAAACTATAAAGCCATTATTACAAAAAATTTTACCAAATTGTTCAATAGAAATAAGACCAAGGCTTTCTGTTTTAAGTTATGTTGGTGTAAAAAAACTCACGAGGTTGAAATCCAGGTCTGCCATTGTTGCATTTTCAATACCAGAAGTATACAAAATTGCAGAACTTATTAGAACGCAAAAAGGTGGTGCTGCAATTGTTATGGGAGCTTTGTCTCCAAGAACTAGAAATGCTCAAGTTGATCTTTATCAAAATGGTCAAGTTGACTATTTAATTGCAACAGATGCTATTGGTATGGGCTTAAATATGGATATTGATCATGTTGCTTTTGCATCTGACACAAAATTCGATGGAAAAATACCGAGATTACTTAACCCTCCAGAAATTGCTCAAATAGCAGGTAGAGCTGGAAGACATTCACGTAATGGATCATTTGGTGTCATAGAGGATCATCTAAAGTTTGATGAAGAAACTATTGGACAAATCGAAAATCATACTTTTTATCCTTTAAAAAATATTTGGTGGAGAAATTCAGAATTAAACTTTGACTCATTGAAAGCATTAGTTAGCTCATTAGAGGCCTATCCACCGTTTAAATTTATGAGAAGAAAGGTTGGAGCATTAGATGCACTTTGTCTTAACTACTTATCTGATATTAGTTCAATTAAAAATAAAATAAATAATAAGGATGCACTAATTTTATTATGGAACGTTTGTCAAATCCCTGATTTTAGTAATTCTTTATCGGGTGTTCATTTTAGCTTGCTAGAAAAAACTTTTGAATTATTATTAGCCAATGAAAAGCTAGACAATGAGTGGATAAAGTCTCAGCTAAACAGGCTTAATAGATTTGATGGAGAAATAGATACTCTATTAAATAGAATATCAAATATCAGAACTTGGACATTTATTACAAATAGACAACAATGGCTAGATGAATCTGAATATTGGCAAAATGAAGCGAAAACAATTGAAGATAAATTATCCGATGAATTGCATAATAGATTAACTCAAAGATTTGTTGATAAGAGAATTATAATTTTAACTAAAACCCTAAAAGAGCATAGTAATTTGGAAGCTTTAATAAGATTAGACGGTAAGGTAATTGTTGAAGGTGAAGAAGTTGGATTATTAAAAGGTTTTCAATTTATTCCTTCTCTTTCTGAAGGCGAAAAAGCTGGTCCAATTTTATCTGCGGCAAGAAAAATTTTACCTAATGAAATTGAAAGACGTGTTAGAGAGCTTTTAATGTCTCATAACTCAGCTTTTAAGTTTGATGATGGTGGTTTTATTTTATGGCAAAATAACAAAGTTGCAAAACTAACAAATGGTGAAATCTTATATACACCTAAAATTATCATTATTAATTCTGAATTTTTGTCAGATGATCAGATTAAACAAATAGAAACTAGAATAAATGAGGCAGTTGAAAAAAATATAGAAAATATTTTATCTGAAGCTATTAATTTAAAAAATCCTGTTCTCAATTTTGAACAACAAAAAAGTGAAAGTGAAAACCATAATAACGTTTCAGTAACAACAAATGATGATGAAAAAAAACTTGGTGAAAGTATTTCTGGGAAAGCTTTGGGAATTGCATATCAAGTTTATGAAGGTTTAGGTTCGGCGCAAACTAGTAATTTATCAATGTCTACGGTTAGTCTGTCAGAAATTGACAAAAGAAATTTAGCAAGATTGGGACTTAGATTAGGTGTTGAAACTATTTATTTACCTAATCTCTTAAAACCAGCTGCAATCAAATTAAGAGCTTTATTATGGTGTGTATATAATCAAAATTTTCCAATTGACGCTTTTCCTCCTGATGGTCGTGTAAGTGTAAAAATTTTACCAAACGTAAAAAGTGAGTTTTATAGGGCTTTAGGTTTTGTTCCTCTAGGAAATTTGGCTCTTAGAGCTGATATTGCTGAAAGATTATCAGCTTTGATAAGGATAGAAGCGAGAACTGGCAAATTTAGGATTAATGACAACATGTTGTCTATAGCAGGTGCAACAAAAATTCAAATGGAAGGAATTCTTTATGATTTAGGTTACTCAAAGTGTGGCGAAGAACCATCAACTCTAGCTGACCAGGTGCCAATTTTGATTTTTGAAAGAAAAAAGAAGTTTAGTCAGCCTAAAGTCAAAAATTTTAATAAAAAAATTTTGAAAAATAAAAATTACAAAAATAAAAATTCTTTAAGAACACATGATAAAGAAAAATTACCAAATCCTTTATCACCATTTGCTATTTTGAAATCAATAAAGATAAAAAAATAATATGACATTTAAAATTTCAGAAAAAAAAACAATTAGACTTGATCTTTATTTATATTATATACGTATGTTCAAAAGTAGAAGTCTAGCAACAAAATTTATTTTATCTAATAGATTACGTGTTTCAGGACAAGTTTTGAAAAAACCTTATAAATTGATTTCGATTGGTGACGTATTAATGATGACAATAAACGATAATATAAAGATATTTAAGGTTTTAGATATTCCTAATAGAAGAGGTCCTTATTCAGAATCATTAGATTTTTATCAAGACATCACCCCTATTGAAAATGTTCAAAAAAAAGAAATTATAATTCCTAATTTAAAATTTTTTGAAAGAGTTGGTCGTCCAACAAAAAAAGAAAGGCGACAAATAGACCGATTAATGGGCAGAGATTAAATTAAATTAAATCTATGCTTGTAATCATGAATTTTGTAGTTTAAATAAAAAATTTTTAAAATTGATATGACTTATATAGTAAATGATAAATGCATAAATTGTAGACATACTGATTGTGTTGAGGTTTGTCCCGTTGATTGTTTCTACCTTGGAGAGAATACTATTGTTATTCATCCGGATGAATGCATTGATTGTGGAGTATGTGAACCAGAATGTCCTGTGGACGCCATTCAATCTGATACTGATCCTGGAGCAGATGAATGGTTGGAATACAATAGGGAAATGTCACAGATTTGGCCAAACATTACCATTAAAATCGACCCTTTACCTGATTCCGAAAAATATACCGATGAAGAAGGTAAATTTCAAAAATATGGCTCAAAGAAACCCGGAATTATATAGTATCTCTAACATAATTATCTTATAGCTGGTATTTTAAATGTTTTTGTGATATAAAGCCGTTTTTAAATTTTCTTGAAAAATCAGAAAATTAATTTTTTTAAAGGTGATTATATTGTCAAAAGATGAAAACTTAGTCAGTTCGTTTATACCCGGTGATTTTGTAGTTTATCCAAGTCATGGTGTTGGTAAAATAATTGGAACAGAAAAACGTAAAGTCGAAGATTTAGAGCTGGAATTATTAGTAATAAGATTTGAACATGAAAGGATGACTCTCAGAGTACCTTTGGCTAAGGCAACTGAATCTGGATTAAGAACTTTGTCAAGTAAGGTCCAGATGGAAGAAGCAATAATCATTTTAAAAAGTAAAGCAAGAGTTAAAAAAACTATGTGGTCTAGACGAGCTCAGGAGTACGAAACTAAAATTAATTCTGGAAGCTTGGTTTCTATTGCTGAAGTTGTTAGAGATCTGTATAGAAAAGATGATCAAGGCGAACAATCATATTCAGAACGACAAATGTATCAAGCAGCCTTAGAACGCTTGGCAAGTGAATTTGCAGCAGTTGATAATACTGACAAAGAAAGTGCAGTTTTAAAGCTAGAAAAAATAATTGACGATAATGCTGAGGAAGCGGCTTAATTAATTTGGATTTAAAATTTTTATAAATGTTAAATTTAAATAAAAAATCTAAATTTTTTTTTGATTGTCTACCATCATTTGATAGCGGTTATTTAGAAGTTGGGAATGAACATTCGATATACTTCGAGCAATATGGAAACCCCAAAGGTATACCCATACTTTTCTTGCATGGTGGCCCAGGTGCAGGGTTTTCAAATTCTCACAAAAGTTTTTTTGATCCAAATATTTACAGGGTTATTTTTTTTGATCAAAGAGGTTCTGGTAAAAGCATACCTTACGCTGAAACAAATTATAATAGTACCCAACTTTTGATTTCAGATATTGAAGATTTAAGAAAGTCATTAAAGATAGATAAGTGGTATCTTTTTGGAGGATCTTGGGGAAGCACTTTAGCGTTATTATATGGTATTGAATTTCCCAATAGATGTATGGGTTTTATTTTGAGAGGAATTTTTTTAGGTACTATAATTGAGATAAATTGGTTCTTATATGATATAAAAAAATTTTTTCCAGAAGCTTATGATAAATTTATATCGTTCGTACCGCAAAATAAGAGAAATGATATTCTGGAATGGTTTTATAATCAACTACATAGTAACAATAGATCACAAAGCTTAAAAGCAGCTTCTGTTTGGGCTGAATATGAAAATTCTTGTTCTTCTATTAATTATTCGCCACGACCAATTTCTGGTGAGCAGGCTCTTGCAATATCAAAAATAGAGACTCATTATTTTATGAATGATTGTTTTATAGAAGATAACTATATTATTAATAACTTGAATAAAATTTCTAATATAAAGTCCTTTATTGTACAGGGAAGGCATGACGTGATTTGCCCTCCATTCACGGCACTTAAACTTTCTGATTTTTGGAATGGTTCAAGAATTGAAATTGTTGATGATGCTGGTCATTCGGGTTTTGAAACTAATATCAGTAAAAAATTAATAAATGCTCTTCAAATGATTAAGTAAACTGTTGATTAAATTTTTTTGAAAGGTTAACTTCTTAAAAATATTAATTTTAATAGGCTTTAACTAATTATGACAAATCGTCAAGTAGATAAACTTACGTTTGAGGAAGCTATGAAAGAATTAGAAGAACTTGTAGATAGTCTTGATAAAGGAGATGTTTCACTAGATGAGGCAATAGCTGCGTATGATAGAGGGTCACAATTAAAAGATTATTGTCAAAAAAAACTACAAGAAGCAAAAATGAAAGTTGATACTATACAGTCATCAGACAATATTGACACTATTCCAGAAAAGTTATCACCTTTTAAACCTGATTAATTTATAATAAAGTTAATTAGGATAATTTAATGATTGAATTTCAAAATAAGCTTGAAAAAAATTCTCTAGAAATCGACAGATTTCTAGATAGTTATTTACCATCTGGTAATGGCTTAAACTCCAAACTTTTTGAAGCAATGAGATACTCTTCAATTAGTGGTGGAAAAAAAATACGAGCTTATTTAGTTCTAGAGACTGGTCGTTTTATAAGTGCTATTAATAATCATACACTTTCTAAATCAAAATATAATGAATTAATTGCCGTTGGATCAGCTGTGGAAGCAATTCATACTTATTCATTAATTCATGACGATTTACCAGCTATGGATAATTCTCCTATTAGAAGAGGAAAGGCTGCTAATCATATAAAATTTGATCATCATACTGCTATATTGGCTGGAGATGGACTTCTTAGTTGGGCTTTTCAAATATTAGGAGATAGAAATTTTATTTCTAATTCAGAAAAAAGATCTGAGATTTGTTTTATATTAGCAAAAGCTATTGGGCCAAATGGTATGGTTGGAGGTCAACAAGCTGATATGGATTTAACAGAGAAGAAATCTTTAGATTTAGATAAGATAGAGTGGATTCAAAATCATAAAACAGGTGCATTAATATCTTGTTGTGCCCATGTGGCGTCAATTTTATTAAATGCTAGTAACGATCAAAAAAGTAAACTTATTAACTATGCTAGTTATATTGGTTTAGCTTTTCAAATTGCTGACGATTTACTTGATCTTGATGGGAATGAGTATTCCATGGGAAAACCTATAGGGCAAGATAATAAAAATGAAACTCCTAATTTTGTAACGATATTAGGTAAAGTAAAAGCTAAAAAAAGAGCCATAGAGGAATCTAATAAAGCAATAAATTTGATACAAAAATTTAAACAAGAATCAGAAAATCTTGTATCTTTAGCTAAATATACTGTAAGTAGAAATAAATAAATTTAAATTTGTTGTTATGGGTTTAAGTTAATCAATGCCAATTAAAGATAAAAAAGATAAATCTATTACCACACCGTTGCTCGATAAGGTAAATAATCCGAATGATCTTAAATTTATAAAATTAGAAGATCTTGATCAGCTTTCTTCAGAATTACGCTCTGATATGATTGACATTGTGTCTAAAACAGGAGGACATTTAGGTGCAGGTTTGGGTGTTGTTGAGCTTGCTATCGCAATTCATTATGTTTTTGATACTCCTGACGATAGATTAATTTGGGATGTTGGACATCAAGCATATCCTCACAAAATTTTAACTAATAGAAGACATGAAATGTCTACTCTAAGAAAATCTAAGGGTCTTTCAGGATTTACAAAGCGAACAGAATCTATTTTTGATCCTTTTGGTGCAGGACATTCTTCAACATCAATTTCTGCAGCTCTAGGAATGGCTGTTGCAAGAGATAAACTTGGTAAATCTAACAATGTAATTGCTGTTATTGGTGATGGTGCAATGAGTGCTGGAATGGCATATGAAGCAATTAATAATGCCGGAGCTTTGAAAACTAATTTATTAATTATTTTGAATGATAATGATATGTCTATAGCTCCTGCTGTGGGTGCGTTAAGCAATTATTTATCTAATGTTGTGTCAAGTCGACCGTTCAACAATGTGAGGGAAATTGCTAAACAAATGGTTAATCTTTTTCCTAGAGAAGTTGGTGAAACAGCCAAAAGAGCTGAAAGTCTCGCAAGAAATTTTTTAAGAAATGCGGAAGGTACTATTTTTAGTCAGATGGGTATGAATTATCTAGGTCCAATAGACGGACATGATGTTAAATCCATGGTTAAAATATTACAAAATCTAAAAAATGGTTCTCAGGATAAACCAATTTTACTTCATGTTGTAACAGAAAAGGGAAGAGGACATCCTTTTTCAAAAGGTTCTCACGAAAAATATCACGCTGTTTCTGAATTTAATGTAATTACTGGTGATTCAGTTAAATCAGCATCTAACGCGCCTACTTATACTAACGTTTTTGCAGAAACCTTGAGTAAAATTGCCGAAAAAGATAAAAAAGTTTTAGCCATAACCGCTGCCATGCCTTCAGGAACCGGATTAAATAAGTTTGCAGAAAAATTCCAAGATAGGTTTTATGATGTTGGAATTGCAGAACAACATGCTGTAACTTTTGCCGCTGGAATGGCATCAGAGGGTTTAAAACCATTTGTAGCTATTTATTCAACCTTTTTACAAAGAGCCTATGATCAAGTAGTTCATGATGTTGTAATACAAAATCTGCCTGTAAGATTTATGCTTGATAGAGCTGGATACGTAGGAGCTGATGGAGCAACTCATGCAGGGTCATTTGATTTAGCATACCTCTGTTGTTTACCAAATGTAGTAGTTATGGCACCTAGTGATGAAGCGGAGTTAGCAAAAATGGTTATGACTGCTTCTAAACACAGTGATGGTCCAATTTTTTGTAGATATCCAAGAGGTGAAGGAGAAGGTGTTGATATTACCGATATTGTACAAGATGTTAAAATTGGTAAAGGTAGAATTATTAAAAGAGGAAAAGATTTAGCAATTCTTGCTTTAGGTACAAGAGTAGGTTCTGCATTGAAAGTTGCTGATCATCTATTACAATATAATTTAAATATAACTGTCGCTGATGCACGTTTTGCAAAACCAATTGATACAGAATTAGTTGAAAAATTATGGAACGAACATCAAAAACTTATAATTATAGAAGAAGGTTCTGCAGGAGGATTTAGTTCTCATTGTTTACATTACTTATCATCTAAGGATCTTCTTAATAAGCATGATAAAGAAATTAAATGCTTAACAATGCCAGATAACTTTCAAGATCACGCTTCTCAAAAAGAGCAACTTGCAAAAGCAGGTTTGGATACAGATGGGTTGATGAAGGTTGTTTCTAAAATGATACCTTTGTCGAATGTAAAAAATAAATCTATTATTAACTAAACTTTAAAAATATTTTAGGATCTTTAAAATAAGTAAAGAACGAATAGATAAACTTATGGTTTCAAAAGGCTTCGTTAAAAGTAGAGAGCAAGCTAATTCTATTCTTATGACTGGAAATGTGTTCGTTGAAAATAAGCGTGTTGAAAAACCTGGACAACAAGTATCACAAAATTCAAAAATTGAAATAAAAGGTAAAAGATATCCATGGGTGTCTAGGGGAGGTATCAAATTAAATAAAGCTATATTAGAATTTAATTTAGACTGTAATTCTATTATAGCACTCGATATTGGAGCAAGCACAGGCGGTTTTACGGATGTTTTGTTAGTAAATGGAGCTAGTAAAATTTATGCAGTAGATGTTGGATATGGGCAATTAGATTGGAAATTGAGACAAGATAAAAGAGTCGTAGTTAAAGAAAAAACAAACGCCAGATATTTAACAGACGAAATAATTAAAGATCCTCTAGATGCCATAGTTTGCGATGCATCCTTTATATCGTTGAAGAAAGTTTTGCCTTCAGGTTTAGTTTTCTTAAAATCTCTTGGATGGCTAGTAGCTTTGATAAAACCGCAATTTGAAGTAGGTAAAAGTCTTGTCGGGAAGGGTGGTGTAGTAAGAGATCCAAAACTTCATGAAATAGTAGTTAATGATATAACAAAATGGATAGAATTCGAAATTAAAATGAACGTGTTAGGAGTTGTAGAAAGTCCTATTTTAGGCCCTAGCGGAAATAAAGAATTCTTAATTGTAGCTACAAAGATTTAATCCATCAAATTTTTTATTTAACTTTTCCAATTTGACTTTCATGTTCTAACAATTGATCCAAAATGGTTATAGCCATCATAGCCTCTGCTACAGGAACAGCTCTAATTCCAACACAAGGATCGTGTCTGCCTTTTGTTTTAATTTTAATAGGTTCATTTTGTAAATTTATAGAATTTTTTTCTGTTAAAATAGAACTTGTTGGTTTAACAATAAATTTGGCTACTATAGGTTGACCAGACGAAATTCCGCCTAAAATTCCACCAGAGTGATTAGAACCAAAATAATAATCACCTTTATTGTCAGGATAAATTTCATCATTTGCTTCACTACCTGTTAAAGATGCTAAGTCAAAACCAGAACCAATTTCTACACCTTTAACAGCATTTATGCTCATTAAAGCTTCTGCAATTTGACTATCCAATTTTTTATAAACTGGGCTTCCTAATCCTCTAGGAACATTTTCAGCAACAACTTCAATTATTGCACCAGCGCTATTTCCACTCTTCCTAAGATTGTCTAACCAAATTTCCCAATCATTAGCTGCTTTTGGATCTGCACAAAAAAAAGGATTTTTATTTACCTCATTCCAATCAAAATTTTTTCTATTAATTTTATTTGGTCCTAACTGAATCACGCTAGCTCTAATTTTTATAGATTTTTTTATCTTATTCTCTAATACCTTAAATGCAATTGCACCTGCGGCAACTCTTACAGCGGTTTCTCTTGCGCTAGATCTACCACCACCTCTATAATCTCTTATTCCATATTTATTTTGATATGTAATATCAGCATGTCCTGGTCTAAATTGATTAGAAATATCTGAATAATCTTTGCTTCTTTGATCTTCATTCTTTATGTTAAGCGCAATTGGGTGACCTGTAGTTTTACCCTCGAATGTTCCAGAAAGGATCTCTACAATATCGTTTTCTTTTCTTTGTGTAACAAATTTAGATTGACCAGGTTTTCTTTTATCTAAGTAAACTTGTATGTCTTTTTCATTTATAGGAATTAAAGGAGGCACTCCATCTACTATGCATCCTATTGCTTTCCCATGACTTTCGCCAAAGCTAGTAAATTTAAAAATATGTCCAAAAGAGTTGCTTGCCATTTAAATTCTTTCAATTAGAAAATATTAGTAATTTAAATTTCTTTTTTTTCTGGAGACATGTCTGGTGCATCAATAGCTTTCATACCAACTACGTGATAACCGCAATCTACGTGATGTGTCTCACCAGTTACTCCGGCCGACAGATCAGATAAAAGATAAACACCGCATCCACCAACATCTTCTAACGTAACGTTTCTACGAAGTGGAGAATTATATTGATTCCATTTAAGTATATATCTAAAATCACCTATACCACTTGCAGCAAGGGTTTTAATAGGGCCTGCAGATAAACTATTTACCCTAATTTTACTATTTCCCAGATCTGCTGCTAAATATCTCACTGAAGATTCAAGTGCAGCCTTTGCAACTCCCATAACATTATAATGAGGCATAACTTTTTCCGCTCCATAATAAGTAAGAGTAATCATAGATCCACCATTAGGCATCATTTCAGCGGCTCTCTGTGCGACCGCTGTGAATGAATACACAGATATATCCATTGTTTTATAAAAGTTTTCTCTAGTTGTATCTATATACTCACCTTTTAACTCTTCTTTATCTGAATATGCTATCGCATGAACTAAAAAATCAATATTTTCCCATTTTTCTTTCAGTAGAGTGAATGTTTTGTCAATTGCTTCATCGCTTGAAACATCGCAGGGTATAACAATATTAGAACCAACAGATTCAGCAAGTGGATTAACCCTCTTTTGTAATGCTTCACCTTGATATGTAAATGCAATTTCTGCACCTTGTTTTGCAACTGCATCAGCTATACCCCAAGCAATAGATCTATCATTAGCGACACCCATAACAATACCACGTTTGCCATGCATAATCCCGTTACTCCGGTTTTTTTGTTCCATTATCTAATATTCCTGGTCTAAAAATCGTACTTTAAAAATTAAAATTAGATTATTTCAAAATTATTATATAATTAATTATATTATTTTGAAATATTTAACTATTATTAATTTGAAACTTAATTAAGAGAATAACTTATTTTTTTTGTTAAAGTAATCAAATCTCCAGGGTTATAAGATTTATTACTATTCATAGAGATGGTTTCCCCATCTACATCTATAACTAGTTTATATCCACTAATTTGTTCTATAGTTTCAGTATGTATAACCTTTTGAACGCGACAAACCTCTTTTTCAACAAAATTTTGATTTGCTTCAGCTTTTTCATTTCTAACAACTTCTGAGCCAATCAAGGCTCCTATAGCTGTGGCTCCAGATTTGCCACCACCTTCACCAAGTCTATTGCCTATAGCACCACCAATCAAAGCCCCAATAAAATTATCAGCACCAAACTTATTGGCATCTGCATTTACTGGTACTCTTTGAATTGAGCATCTTTTTTCATTTCTTGGGACTTTTTGTGTAGAATATTTTTTAAGTACTTCAACTGAAGAAACAGATCCGGTTACTTGATAAAAACTTGTTTTTGAGTAAGCGTTACTAGTAAGTAATACTATCGATCCAAATAATAAGAAATTTTTAAGCATTAATACCTCATGTTAATCTTTTAAATTTAAACAAAATATATATATCTATAAAATATGGCAAAATTAGTACTAAATATTAAAAAAATAATATGGAGGTCTTAGTTGGAACTAGAGAGAATCGTAGATCCGATACAATTATTTAAAAAATGGTTGTCTGAAGCTGAAGAAAAAGAAATTAGAGATCCTAATGCAATGCAATTAGCTACTGTATCCAAGGACGGTATACCTTCAGTTAGAACAGTTTTGTTAAAAAATATTATTGATGGAGATTTTGTTTTTTATACAAACTATGAAAGTCGTAAATCTAGAGAAATCATTCAAACAGAAAAAGGGGCTATCTGCTTTTATTGGAAAAGTTTAAATCGTCAAGTAAGGTTAGTTGGTAGTCTTAAAAAAGTTTCCAATGAAATTTCTGATAAATATTATCAGTCTCGTTCAAAAGGTAGTCGAATTGGTGCTTGGGCCTCAAAACAATCAAGAGAACTAGAATCCAGAGATCTTTTAATGCAGCAGGTAAAATTACTTGAAGAAAAGTATAATGATGATAACATCCCGCGTCCAAGTTTTTGGGGTGGATTTGCGTTAAAACCAGAAGAGTTTGAGTTTTGGGAAGATGGTGATTTTAGGCTGCACGACAGATTTATTTTAAAACCAACTAATGTAAAAAATGAGTGGATTGCTAAACGTCATTATCCTTAATTTTTCTTATTTTTCATTTCTGTTATACTCATTACTAAAAAAATAACATAACAAATAACAAGTAATACCAAAAACAAACCAAAACCTGCTTGGTAAGCCTTTATTGAGTACCCACTTTGCTTTCCTGGCTCAACAATTTGCATTATAAAACCAATTGCATACTGAGCTATAAAAGCCATTAAAAAGCATATCAAATTTATAGCCGTCGACGCCCGAGCAGCATAGCTATTAGGAAAATATTGACTAAGTCCAGCATAAGCTAATGTGGCTGCTAATGACGTTATACTTAAGATAACCCATGGCCATATTGCTCTTGGCATTAATCCAAACGTAATTATTGTAAATGGGATTATAAAAAATAGTACAGCGCCTCCCATAACACCAACAGGAGATATGTTGAATTTTCTTAAGTAGTCTGTGATTATTCCTAAAGATGTTGTTCCAATGGTCATCATTATTGTTGAAATAAAGAGAATATTAGCAATTTCACTTTTATTAAATTTACCAATATCAGCTAGCCAAGGACCTGCCCACAGTCCTAATATAGCTAAACCAGTACCTCCTGCAATTCCGGATAATGGACCAATTCTCCAAAAAGCATAGCTTGTATAAATTTCCTTTAATACTTTCAAAATAGGTAAAGTTTGTTCATTATTAATATTTTCTTTTTTTTCTGGAACTATAAGAAATATTAGAATTCCAATAAAAATTGTAATTACTCCAAGAAATAAATATACACCCCTCCAATCAGTTATTTGCATAGCCATTTCTAAAGGTGTTGATGCCACAATTGCGCCTAATCCACCTGCTGACATAAATAGACCTATTAGAAGCGGAAGCCTTTCTTTTGGGAACCAAACCGCAAAAGCTTTAAATGCTCCCATTAAAGCGCCAGAAACGCCTAGTCCAATTAATCCACGAGCTATAACTAGTGACCAAACATTGTTTCCAAAGCTAAATAATATAGCTCCTGTTGCTGCAACTAAAAATAGAATACTTTGAACTCTTCTAGCGCCAAATTTATCGAGTAAAACTCCCAAGGGTAACTGAAACAAACCAAATGTTAAAAAATATGCAGATGTAATTAAACCTAGTTGTTCTGCATTTAGGTTTAAGTCATTGCTTAGATATGGAGCGAGAACAGCATTGGTTGACCGATAAAGATAAGATAAAAAATATCCACAAGCGAAAGGTAAAAAAATAAACATGAATTTTTGTAAGTTGTTCTCAGGAAGAATATTTATTCGTTTCATATTCACCAAACTCCAAAAAATTGTTGTTGAAAAGACTGATTTGTAGATTTTAATGTTAAGTTTCAACAAGTTAGCACATTAACTACCTATACGATAGCTCAATGATTAGAAAGTTGACCTTTTGTTTTAAGAGTATTTATAATAATTCTAAGGAGAGCCACATGAAAGTATCAAATGAAATTATTAATCTTTGTCCTGAAATAAAAAAGTGGAGGCATGAGTTGCATGCTCATCCAGAGCTTGGCTATGAAGAGGAGTGGACGTCTAACTTCGTTGCAGAGAAACTAGAATCTTTTGGTTTGGAGATTCATAGAGGGATGGCTAAAACAGGTGTTGTTGGAGTTTTAAAGGGGGCTAATGCCAATTTTGGTGGCGGAGGAAATAAAGCTATTGGATTAAGAGCTGATATGGACGCTTTGCCAATGATTGAAGAAAACAAATTTTCTTACAAGTCAAAGTTTGATGGTCGTATGCATGCATGTGGTCACGATGGTCATACAGCTATGCTACTTGGGGCAGCAAAATTATTGTCTTCGAAAAAAGACTTTGATGGAACTGTGTATTTTATATTCCAACCTGCAGAAGAAGGTGGAGGAGGTGGACTTGCTATGATAGAGGATGGCTTGTTTCAACAATTTCCTATGGATAGTGTTTGGGGTATGCACAATTGGCCAGGTATGAGAGAAGGAACTGTTGCCGTTCATAAAGGATCTGTTATGGCAGCAGCAGACAAATTTGAAGTTACTATTAATGGAAACGGTGGCCATGCCGCAATGCCGCAAGTAACAAACGATCCTGTTTTAGCTGTTACTGCTATTGTTCAGGCTGTGCAACAGATAGTTTCCCGAAGACAGAATCCTCTTGACGCAATTGTGATTTCTGTAACTCAAATTAATGCAGGTTCTGGATTTAACATTATACCCCAAACAGCAAATTTTATTGGTACTATTAGAACTATTAACCCGGATACTAGAATAAGTGTTCATAAACAATTTAAAGAAATTTGTGATACTACAGCAATAGCTTATGGTTGTTCAGCTAATGTATCTGTCATTAAAGGTTATCCTGTAACAATAAATGACATTGAATCTAGTGAAAAAGCAATTAAAGTTTCATCAAATCTATTTGGTAGAGATTCGGTTAAAACTAATATGGCGCCATCTATGGGCGCCGAAGATTTCGCTTATATGTTAGAAAAAATACCTGGATCATATATATGGTTGGGAGCAGGTGAAGGGAAGTCAGGTTGTATGCTACATAATAGTAAGTATGATTTTAATGACGATATTTTGCCCTTAGGTATTGCATACTGGGAACAATTAGTTAAAGCAGAAATGCCCCTTAGATAATTCTGATAGACTTGTCTTCAATTTACTAATATACATATATGTATGAAAAACACCTTATTTCTAATTATTCTAGCTATCGTTACTGTGATATTAATAACAATATTTGCAATTGATTTATGGTTACAAATGTCAGATGTTACAATTAGTAACAATGGAAAAATAGCAATTTTTGTTGGTGCTTTCTTTACTATTTTATTAGGTTCTGGGTTAATGTCCTTAGCTTATTTTTCATCTAAAAATGGATTTGACGACCAAGTAGATCATAATTTGGATAGTTTGCTCGAAAAATTAAAAAATCGTTAATATTCCACTAGATTTTAAACCCCTTCATCTATTTCTTAGTATAATTTTTATTTAATTTTATTTTTAATAGTTGACTTTTTGTTGGATTTGTATGAGAACAAAACATGAACAAAAAAATTGGAATGAAATAATGATTAATTTAAATTTAGAAGCAACCAAAAGAATTCTAGCTCAAAATGGACACTATAAGATGTTAGACAAATTAGAAGTATTTAGGCCATGTCTAAATCGTCCTCAAACTTTTCCTCTTTATAGCTCTAAAGTTTCAGCTGGTTTTCCTTCTCCTGCGGATGACAACCTAGAGAAAAGTTTAGATTTGAATAGTTATTTAATTAAACGTCCCGCTGCAACATTTTTTGTTCGTGTTAACGGTGACTCAATGATTAATGCTGGTATAAATGATAACGATATCTTGGTTGTTGACAGGAGTATTAAGCCTGCACATGGAAAAGTAATTATAGCTGTTTTAGACGGACAAATGACCGTTAAAAGATTGTACAAACGATCTGGAAAAATAATATTGATGCCAGAAAATGATTTATATAAGCCAATTGAAATTGAAGACCATATGAATATGGAAATTTGGGGAGTGGTAACTAGTTCGGTTCACTTTTTGTGATATGTATGGACTAGTTGACTGTAACAATTTTTATGTTTCTTGTGAAAGAGTTTTTAATCCATTATTGAGAAACAAGCCAGTTATAGTATTATCTAATAATGATGGGTGTATTATTGCTAGATCTAATGAAGCAAAATCTTTGGGTATACCCATGGGAGCTCCATTACACTTATATAAAACACTAATAAAGAAGAATAAAATATTTACATATTCCTCAAACTATACTTTGTACGGAGATATGTCTTCTCGGGTAATGAGCTCATTAAATTATTTCGTACCTGACATGGAAATATATTCTATTGATGAAGCATTCCTTGACTTAAGAAAATTCGATATAAAAACTATTTCAGAAGAAATGTTTAAAATTAGACAATTTATTTATCAGTGGACTGGTATACCTGTTTCGATTGGAGTAGGCCCTACTAAAATATTAGCAAAACTAGCAAATAAAATGGCTAAGAAATATTCATCTAACGGTGTTTATGTTTTAACTATATCTGATCATTTAAGAAGTATACTAAGTAATATTCAATTGGAAGACATTTGGGGTATCTCTAAAGGATGGGCAAATCGCTTAAAATCAATAGGAATTAATAATCCATTTGATCTACAGCAATCAGATCCTCGTCAGATCAGAAAATTAGTATCAGTTGTTGGTGAACGTATGGTTTATGAACTAAGAGGAAATTCTTGTCTTGCTATAGAAAATATAGTGGATAAAAAATCTATTACAGTTTCCAGATCTTTTGGCAATATGATTAACGATAAATATAATCTCAAACAAGCATTGGCAAATCATGTGGCAAGAGCAGCAGAGAAGCTTAGAAGTCAAGATAGCTTATGTGGAGAAATTTGTGTTTTTATTAATACTAATCGTTTTAGAAAGAAGGATTTACAATATAATAATAGTGCAATCTTACCCTTTGATGATTTAACAGATAACACAAATATAATAATAAAAAAATCATTTAAGATATTAGATACACTTTATCGTCCAAATTATAATTATAAAAAAATTGGAGTAATATTACTTGACTTAAAACAAAGAAAAAAAGATGTAATAAATAATAATTATGTTATTCAGGACAACTTGTTTACATATAATAAGAGTTATAAAGATATTGCTAATGCATCTGATATTCGTATGAAAATATTAGATGATATAAATACTAAAATGGGGAAAATGACATTGTTTTATGGTTCTCAAGGGTTAATAAAACATTCAGGAAGAAAAAAAATAGAAGAGGATAAATGGAGAATGCGATCTTTTTACAGATCTCCCTTTTACACTACAAATTGGGATGACATATTAAAAGTATCCTAGAGAAGTATTTATATTAAGATTTATTATCAGAAGGTAGTGGGATACAACTCAGACCAGAAGACCAAAGTTCTGCGCAAACTGAACGTGCTTGATTTTCTGCTAGTTCGATAAAACGAACTCTCCATAAGTACTCTAAATTACTGTTTAAGTTATTAGTTTGAGTTATTTTACTTAATGAGGCAGGTAAATTACCAAGTTGTTCTGGAACAATATTTCTGGCATTACGAGCTGCTTTATGAGCATTTAATCTATTCTTGAAAGCACCAATTTGCACAAACCAGTCATCTTGAATGTTTTCGGAGTCTAGAGTTTTGGCGGTTTTAAGAGGTATTTTAAAACTTTTCACATTTTTTTGTGCAACAATAGTTTTAGGACGAACTTTAGGCATTTCTGAAGGTTTTGCTATTCTAACAAGTGGTTTAGAAGGACTAGTTTTAAAGTATTTATTCAGTAACTTTATCATATGTTTATCACGTGATCTTGCCTTTTTACCACCAAAAACAACACCAATAATTCTTTGTCCGTTTCTTTCAACAGAAGCGACAAGATTAAATCCAGAGGCGTTTGTATAACCAGTTTTAATACCATCTGTTCCAGAGTAGCTACTTAGCAGATTATTATGATTGGTATATTTAACTCCCTTATAAACAAAAGATTTAGTTTTGAATAATTTAAAAAAATTAGGGTGGTTTTTTCTAATAGCCATTCCCAGAACTGCCATATCTCTAGCTGTAGATAATTGACCCCTATTAGGTAAACCTGAAGCATTTTTGAAGTTTGTACGTGTCATACCCAATTTTCTGGCTTTCCTTGTCATTAATCTAGCAAAATTTTTTTCTGATTTTCCAAGGTTTTCGGCTACAACTGTTGCTACATCATTAGCTGATTTAGTAATTAAGGCCAAGATAGCATTTTTAACTGTAATACTAGAACCAGCAGAAAGATTTAATTTAGATGGAGGTTGTCTAGCTGCACGTTTGGAAATTTTAAATTTGGTATTCATAGAAATTTTTTTATCTTTTAAAGCATCAAATATCACGTATAAAGTCATAATTTTTGTTAAAGATGCAGGGTAGTTCCTGGTATCTGCATTAGTATTATGATAAATACGTTTGGTATTTTCATTTATAATAAAAGAGGCATATTTAGCTTTAGCAGATGAAGCAATAACCATAAAAAATAAAATAAATATAGAATTGAAAATTAGTTTTATTAAATGGATTGAATAGTGTTTTTGAAATGAAAAATATTTCTGATAACTTAATGTTTTAGTATAATTTTTAAGCAATTTTTTATCCAAAAAAATTAATTTAAAGATGTTTAATAGCATAAAAGTTAAAAAAATTATAATCTGAATGTAAAGATAAATACATCATTTAGATTATTTTCCTAACAAAACACTACATTTAGTATAGAATACAAGCAATAATTATGAAAGAGTGTATTAAAAAAATTAACTTAAACTTGTCGAACCCATCTGTCGTTCTTATATTAAATGTGAATTATATCAAAATAAGGAATACTAAAAAAGTTGCTCAATAATACAAAACATAAAAGTTCTGAAGAATTTGTTTTAAGAATTATACCATCAATTACTATGGGTGAAGATAAAGATAGTAAGGATGATGTTGAAGGAAACGTAAAATTAGCAGTAAAGCCAAAAACAAAGACTCCACCGCTCTATAGAGTATTAATGATGAATGATGATTATACCCCAATGGAATTTGTTATTGAAGTGCTTGAAAAATTTTTTCAGAAAAATAGAGAAGAGGCAACACAAATAATGCTTCATGTTCATCAACGTGGCGTTGGTGTATGTGGAATTTATGCATATGATTTAGCAGAAACCAAAGCGATGCAAGTAATGAACTATGCCCGTAAATATGAGCATCCTTTACAAGTGCAATTAGAAAAGGAATAACAATGTTATCTAAATCTTTAGAAGAAACGCTTAGAAGAGCAATGACAAATGCTTCTTCATTAAAGCATGAGTTTGCAACATTAGAGCACTTGCTTTCTGCTTTGTTAAAAGATCAAGATGCTGTTGAAGTACTAAAAGCATGTTCAGTGAATATAAAAATATTAGAAGAAGACATAGACAGATATTTAAAAGAAGAATTGAAAGCAATTGTTACATCCGATAAAGAAGCAGACACACAGCCAACAGCAGGCTTTCAAAGAGTTGTTCAAAGAGCTGTAATACATACCCAATCCTCAGGAAGAAGCGAAGCAACAGGAGCAAATATTTTGGTAGCTATGTTTTCTGAAAGAGATTGCTATGCAGTTTATCTACTTCAGAAACAGGATATGAAACGTCTTGATGCAGTAAGTTTCATAAGTCATGGTTTGGCGAAAGATCCTAACTATTCAAAATCTACTACACCATCTGGAGCTGACAATGACATTGAAGATGCCGATAATAAAAAATCTGAAAAAGCTCTAGATAAATATGCAGTAAATCTAAATGAGAAAGCAGCTGAGGGCAAAGTTGATCCTTTAATAGGTAGGCAATCTGAGCTAGATAGAACTATTCAGGTTTTATGCAGAAGAACAAAGAATAATCCTTTATTAGTAGGTGACCCTGGTGTAGGAAAAACTGCAATAGCAGAAGGTCTAGCCGATAAAGTTGTAAATGGCAATGTTCCTGAAGTTTTGTTAAATTCAGAAATTTATGCATTAGACATGGGCGCTTTATTAGCAGGTACAAGATATAGGGGTGATTTTGAAGAACGTTTGAAGGCTGTAATGAAAGAGATTGAAAAGAATGAAAATGCAATACTATTTATTGATGAAATTCACACTATAATAGGTGCAGGAGCGACTAGTGGTGGAGCCATGGATGCATCTAATTTATTAAAACCAGCACTTCAAAATGGGTCATTAAAATGCATAGGTTCAACAACCTATAAAGAATATAGAGGCTATTTTGATAAAGATAGAGCCTTAGTAAGGCGTTTTCAAAAAATTGACGTTTCAGAGCCAAATGTTGAAGATACTGTAAAGATTTTAATGGGTTTGAAATCACGTTATGAAAAACATCATAACTTAAAATTTACAAATGATGCCATTAAAACTGCTGTTGAGCTATCTGCTAGATATATAAATGATAGAAAGTTACCTGACAAAGCTATTGACGTAATTGATGAGACTGCTGCAGCCCAAATGTTAAAAAATAAATCAAAAAGAAAGAAAATTATTGGTAAAGCTGAGATTGAAGAGACTATTGCATTAATTGCAAGGATACCACCTAGAAATGTTTCTACAGACGATAGAAAAGCGCTTTCGAAGTTAGAAGATGATTTAAAAAGAATGGTTTATGGACAGGACAAAGCAGTGTCTGAGTTAGTATCAAGTATAAAATTATCTAGGGCAGGTTTAAGGGAAGGTGAAAAACCGGTAGGCTGTTACTTATTTTCTGGCCCAACGGGTGTTGGAAAAACTGAAGTTGCTAAACAATTAGCTGAAGCTACTGGGGTTAAGCTCATAAGGTTCGATATGTCAGAATATATGGAAAGACATACTGTCTCAAGATTAATTGGAGCTCCTCCAGGGTATGTTGGTTTTGATCAAGGTGGTCTTTTAACTGATGCTGTCGATCAAAATCCTCATTCTGTATTATTATTAGACGAGATTGAAAAGGCGCATCCAGATTTATTTAACTTACTTCTTCAAGTAATGGATCATGGAAAATTAACAGATAATAATGGTAAATCTGTAGATTTTAGAAATACGATTCTAATTATGACTACAAACGCAGGAGCACAAGAGCTCTCAAAAGCAGCGATAGGATTTAAGCAGGAAAATCGTGAAGGTGCAGATAGTGAAGCAATTGACAAATTATTTGCACCAGAATTTCGAAATAGATTAGATGCCATAATTCCTTTTGGATACTTACCATTAGAAGTTGTTAGAATGGTTGTTGACAAATTTATAATGCAATTAGAAGCACAATTATCTGAAAAAAGTGTATCTGTTGTATTAACTGATAAAGCTAGAGACTGGCTGGCAACAAAGGGTTACGATAAAACCTTCGGTGCCAGACCTCTAGGAAGAGTGATTCAAGAGCATATAAAAAAGCCTTTGGCCGAAGAACTTTTATTTGGAAGATTAGTTGATGGTGGAGTTGTCTATGTTGATTTATCAAAAGATAAATTAACATTAAAAACAGAAAGTTCAGCTTCTAAAGACAAAAAAAAGAAGACAACAGGTCCAAAAAATAAAAGCAATGATGCTACGGAATTAACTTAAATATTTGAGTATGGTGAATTTTCTGTATTAATAAATTTTATTTGTTTGTTAATTTCTATTTCTTCTAATTTAGTAAAATTTTTAATGGCTTTTGCAAAAGAATCATTTAACACGAAATGGTTACTATAAGTTGGTTTTGCAATATACCCTCTTTGTATTTTGTGATGACCTTGTGCACCTGCTTCAACTATTTTGATGTTTTTTTCAATTGCATATTCAATCGCTTGGTAATAACAAAGTTCAAAATGTAAAAAAGGAATATTTACAATAGAACCCCAATTTCTTCCATAAAGAGTATTTTTACTAATAAAGTTCAAAGCACCAGCAACAACTTTTTTGTCTTGTTTAGCTATAATTAATAAAATATCGTTTTTCATTGTATCATTTAGCAAATGGAAAAATTCTCTTGTTAAATATGCACCTCCCCATTTTTTATCTACTGTGTTTAAATAAAAATTATAAAAAGAATCCCATATTTCATCGTTTAGTTGTTCACCAGTTAATTTTTCAATAACTAAGTTTGTATTTTTAATTTTCTTTCTTTCATTTCTGATTGCTTTTCTTTTTGAACTCTTAAGTTCATTTAAAAAGTCGTCAAATGTTTTATAATTGTTGTTATGCCAGTGGAATTGTAATCCCGTTCTTCTTATCCAATTATTGTTTTGCAATCTTCTATTAAAGTCACCTGTAGTGAAGTTAATATGTGCTGAACTCAATTTGTTGTCTCTGACAATCAATTCATATGTATTTATTATTAATTCAAAGATTTTCTTATGGTCTGTATTTTCGGGGTTGACCATAATCCTTGGACCAGTTGCAGGTGTAAAAGGGATTGCGCAAATTAATTTGGGATAATATTGTCCACCAGCATTTTCAAAAGCATTTGCCCAAGAATGGTCAAAAATATATTCACCGTATGAGTGCATCTTTAAATAATTTGGGGAAACCCCTATTATTTCTTGATTTTTATTTCTAATTATTATGTGTTGAGGATTCCAGCCTGTTGATGAATGAACTGATTTTGAAACTTCCAAAGAATTTAAAAAATCATAAGATGTAAATGGATGATTATGAGTATTTAGATTATTCCAATCATCTTTATCGATATTGGATAATTTGGATATTAACTCAACTTTCATTATCAAAGGGTTTTAAGAAAATATAATTTAAATTTCAATCTCAAAAATACCTTCGATTTCTACTGGGACATTTCTTGGAAGCGCTGGTGCTCCAACTGCAAATCTAGCGTGTTTACCTTGTTCTCCAAAAATTTTAACAAATAAATCTGATGCTCCATTTATTATCTTAGGTTGATCAGTAAAGTCTGGTGTAGAGGCTACAAATCCACCCAATTTAACGACTCTTTTGACTTTATTAAGATCACCATTGCAAGCTTCCTTTAATTGGCTTAGCAAAGCCATTGCGCAAGCTTCAGCCATTTGAATTCCTTCTTCAACAGAGACATTATCTCCAATTTTCCCTTTTATAGTTAATTCTCCATTTATAAAAGGTAATTGTCCTGATATGAAAACTAAGTTATTTGATATTACGTATGGAATATAACTTCCTGCTGGAGCACTAGCATTTTCAATATCTATATTTAATTCTTCTAATCGCTTATTAATATCTTTAGTCATTTTAAACCCCTAATTTAAGAACAACCCGAAGTAGCACCACATGTATTACATTTCATACAAGTACCATTTCTAACTAGAGTAAAATTTCCACACTCTCCACATGCTTCCCCTTCATAGCCTTTGATTTTAGCTTCTATTTCTTGAGAAAGACTTGGAGCCTTTGTTTCATCAATAGCAATAGTAGTATCATTATTATCTGATAAATCTACGTCTTGATCTTTTAGAGAAGTGGTTTGTGGCATTACCGAAACATTATTTGAACCTCCAGATACAACTTTTAATTCCCTTCTCACAAAACCTCGGCTAGCTACTTTTTCTGAGAATAGCGCTTTGTTATCACCTGAGCCAGTAGTGCCAGAATCTAGATCATCTGGCCCTACATGCCCAAGATCGTTTCGATCCAAATATGATATAGCTAGTTCTCTAAAAATATAATCAAGGATCGAAGTTGACATTTTAATAGTATCATTGCCAGTTACCATTCCTTGAGGTTCAAAGCGTGTAAAGGTGTAAGCTTCAACAAATTCCTCTAAAGGAACGCCGTATTGCAAACCAATTGATACTGCAATAGCAAAGTTATTCATCAAGGATCTAAAAGCTGCACCTTCTTTATGCATATCTATGAAAATCTCGCCTAATTTCCCATTTTCATATTCACCAGTTCTAAGATATACTTTGTGACCACCCACCATTGCTTTCTGTGTATACCCTTTCCTTCTGTGTGGTAATTTTTCACGTTCTGCTCTAATAACTCTCTCAACTATTTTCTCAACAACTTCACTGGTTCGTTTTGTGATATCTTGTTCAATTGTTGTATTATCTTCATCGATGTCATCGTCATCTAAAAGCGCAGAGTTTAGAGGTTGGCTTAATT
This sequence comes from uncultured SAR116 cluster alpha proteobacterium, assembly GCA_902616615.1. Lineage (GTDB taxonomy): Bacteria > Pseudomonadota > Alphaproteobacteria > Puniceispirillales > Marisalimonadaceae > Marisalimonas. Next base: position 76,310 of record CACMTN010000001.1, read on the forward strand.
TAGATCCATCCCTATAAAGCGCATTAGCTTTAATTCCCAATTTCCACGACAACATGTAGGCATCACTACAATCTTCTATAGAAGCATCATTGGGCATATTTATAGTTTTGGATATGGCTCCAGATATAAATGATTGTGCTGCTGCCATCATTTTAATATGACTTTCAACGGACAGGAATCTCTTGCCGATTCGTCCACACACATTTGCACAATCAAATACTGCAAGGTGTTCTTTATTCAAATGGGGAGCGCCTTCAAGAGTCATAGCACCACAAACATGAATATTTGCCACATCTATTTCTTCTTGGGTGAAACCTAAAAACTCCAACATATTGAAACTAAAATCATTCAATTGTTCAGATGAAATACCTAATGTATTTTTACAAAATTCTTCTCCCAAAGTAAATTGATTAAATACGAATTTAATATCAAAAGCTGACTCTAAAGAATCTTCGATTAATTTTATTTCTCTGTCAGTAAAACCTTTCGAAATTAAGGCATTGTGGCTTATTGCTTGACAATCTTTTAGACTTCCAGCACCAACAGCATATTTTTGCATGTCGTTAATTTGGTCTATATCATAACCCAAATGAGCGAGGGCTTCAGGAACTACACGATTAATAATTTTAAAATATCCACCACCTGCTAATTTCTTAAATTTTACCATTGCGAAATCAGGCTCGATACCAGTAGTATCGCAATCCATTACCAATCCAATTGTTCCAGTTGGAGCTATGACTGTAGCTTGAGCGTTTCTATAGCCATTTTTTTCACCTAAAGAGAGTGCTTTAGCCCATGCATCTTTAGCAGCTGTGATTAAGTTTTGATCAGGACAATCCTCAGACATTAGAGGAACTGGATTTATGGAGAGGTCTTCATAACCTCGTGTTTTACCTTCTGCTGCTCTTTTATGATTCCTTATCACCTTTAACATGCTATTTGCATTTTCTTTATATTTAGGAAATGGTCCTAATTCACCAGCGATTTCTGCAGATGTTGCATATGATATTGCAGTCATTATTGATGTAAGAGCAGCACATATAGATCTTCCTTGGTCGCTGTCATAAGGGATACCCCAAGACATTAATAAGCCACCAATATTTGCGTAACCTAATCCAAGTGTTCTGTATTCATAAGATCTCTGTGCGATTTCTTTTGAAGGGAATTGTGCCATCATTACGGAGATTTCAAGGGTTAATGTCCACAATCTAGTTGTATGCTCGTATGCTTTTATATCAAATGAGGCATCATCCTTCTTAAACTGTAATAGATTGATTGACGCCAAATTACAAGCAGTGTCATCAATAAACATATATTCAGAACAAGGATTAGAGGCATTAATCCTACCAGCATTAGGGCAAGTATGCCATTCGTTAATAGTAGTGTCATATTGCAAACCAGGATCTGCGCAAGCCCAGGCAGCTTCAGAAATCTTAGACCATAATTCTTTTGCATCTACTGTTTTATGAACCCCTCCGTCAGTTCTCCTTTTAAGATTCCATTTACCATTTTGAGATACTTTTTCTAAAAATTCATTACTTACTCTAACTGAGTTGTTTGAATTCTGTCCAGATACAGTCAAGTATGCTTCGCTATCCCAATCTGTATCGTAAGTTTGGAATTCAATTTCTTTAAATCCTTGGCCAGCAAATTGAATTACTCTTTGTATATAATTTTCAGGTATCATTACTGCACGGCAATTTAATATTGCTTTTTTAAGTTCATTGTTAACTTTTGGGTTTAATCTGTCCTCTTCGTTATAATTCTCTAAATTACAAGCATCCATTACAGATTTTAAATTTTTTGAAGTTAATTTTGATCCTGCCACTAGCGCAGCGACTTTTTGCTCTTCAACAACTTTCCAGTTTATATATTCTTCAATGTCTGGGTGGTCTATATCAACTGTAACCATTTTTGCAGCTCTTCTGGTGGTGCCACCAGATTTGATTGCTCCAGCAGCTCTATCACCTATTCTTAAAAAACTCATCATACCTGAAGATTTTCCACCACCTGACAAACCTTCATTACTGCCTCTTAATTTAGAAAAATTAGATCCTGTTCCAGAACCATATTTGAATAATCTAGCCTCTCTAACCCAAAGGTCCATTATCCCACCATCATTTACAAGGTCATCTGCCACGGATTGAATGAAACAGGCGTGAGGTTGAGGATGTTCATATGATGATTGAGATTTAACAAGTTTTTTTGTTTTAAAGTCAACATAGTAGTGACCTTGACTTGGTCCATCTATACCATAAGCCCAGTGCAAACCTGTATTAAACCATTGTGGTGAGTTTGGTGCACACATTTGAGCGGCGAGCATGTATCTCATTTCATCAAAATAAGTATTTGCATCATCTTCGGTTGTAAAATAATTACCTTTCCACCCCCAGTATGTCCACGTGCCAGCTAGTCTATCAAAAACTTGCTTTGCTGATTCTTCACCCTTGTATCTCTGATCTTCTGGTATTTGATCTAATTTTGATTTATCTGGTTCTGACCGCCATAACCAATTTGGTACATTTTCTTCTTTTACCTTTTTTAGATATACTGGAACACCAGCTTTACGAAAATATTTTTGCGCAATAATATCTGCGGCAACTTGAGAATAGTTAGCGGGCACTTCAATGTTAGGTGCACTAAACACCACTGTACCATCAGGATTCTTAATTTCACTGGTAGTAGTTTTAAACTCCATACCTGTATATGCATCATTTCCTTTTTTTGTAAATTTTCTTTCAAATTTCATATTTTTTCCTTTTTTACAATAAAGAAAACAATACTCATAATCTATCGTTTCATTTTTTAAAAAGACTACCTGTGGATAACTTGTTTTATGGTAATTATTTTAAAAAAAATATTTCAATAAAGTGTTGTTTTTCCTTAATTAAATTTTGTTTTTTGAATTTTTGCTATCAAAACGGCCTGTGGATAAACACAATATGTAGTAATAACGAACATATAAAGTACATGATTTAGTATGCATTCGTAAAGTATATAATTCAATTTTTTTCAATTTTTTTTTAACTTTTTATTTAACTTATTAATTTTACTTAATTTTTGAACATAAAAAGATATGAAAAATAAAGTTTATAATGTTAATTTATTATTTTTATAAATAAGATATAATATTCAGAAAAAATCTGACTAGGAATATTTGATATGAGATACAGTTCTATTGAAATTTTGATGGGGGCGGTAGTTTTAGTGACTGCTATTTTCTTTTTAATATTAGGTATGCAATCGATTGATAAAAATCAAACTGAAGGGTATAGTATATCACTTATATTTGGTTCTTCAGCAGGGTTAAAAAATGGTGATGATGTAAAAATCTCAGGAATAAATGTAGGAAAAATTACTAAGTTAGATCTTGATCTTGCAGACTATAACGCCAAAATACATATCAAGCTAAACAATGAAATAAAAATACCAGATGACTCACAAGCAAGAATTATATCATCATCTCTCTTAGGAAGTAATTTTTTGGATATTATGCCTGGTTCGTCAGAGACATATCTTAAACCAGGTGATATTATATACGATACAACTGACGCTGTAAGTTTCACAGATTTGTTAGGAAAAGTTATATTTTCAAAAGAGTAACAAATAACTAATAATCATTTAGGTTTTAATAATGCAACCAATAAACGTATTAATCATAATAATTTTCTTATTTATTTCAAAAACCACATTGGCTTCTCAATGGATTGAAGGGAATAGATTAGTAATCCAAGGTTTGGACAAAATTACCGCTAGAATAAAAACTTTTGAAGTTGATGTATCCAAAACTCATAAATTTGGAGTTTTAGACATTTTTGTTGAAAGATGTGTTTTTTCTAAACCTATTTTTAAACCTGAATCATTGGCGTATATCAAAATAAAAGATAACTCTGATAGATTGGATGAAGTGAAGTTCAAAGGTTGGATGTTTGCCTCTAGTCCAGCTCTTAGTGCTTTAGAAAACTCAGTTTACGATATTTCCATTCTTGCTTGCAAAAAGGTTGATAAACAATTAGAAAAATCATTATCTGTGTCGCCAAAAGAAAGAATATTTACTTCTAATTGAATTGCTTTTTGAAGATTAGTCTGAAATTCATTTTTACTGATTTCATATGCCCCGAATTGTAATAAATGATCATTTAAAAACTGAACATCTAAAATTTTAAAACCTGTTCTCCACAATCTTGCTACAAGATTTAATAAAGCTATTTTACTTCCATTTGGCACACTGCTAAACATAGATTCTGCAAAAAAAACTCCTCCTATTGCTAATCCATATATACCCCCAACCAATTGGTTGTCTAGCCAACACTCTACTGAATGTGCCTTCTTCAATTTATGCAGAGAAATGAATAAGCTTTCTATTTCTTTATTTATCCATGTTTCAGTTCTATTGACGGTTGCACAAGATTCAATTACTTCTGGAAAAGCTTTATTTATGGAAATTTTAAAAGGCTTTTTTTTTATAAGTCGTAAAAAACTTTTTGAGATATGAAAATCAAAAATTGGAATAACAGCTCTAAATTCTGGATCAACAAAAAAAAACTTCTTGTTTGTCCTGCTTTCAGACATAGGGAACATACCAAGCATATAAGCTCTTATTAGCTGATCGGAAGTTATTATTTTGTCAATCTTTGTGCTCAAGTATATAGTTTGAATCGAATTATGAATATTTTAGCTATTATTTAATAATTTATTTTCTAACCATCTTATATCATATGACCCTTCTTTCATTACAGAAGTTTCCAATATATCTTTATGTAAATCAATTGTAGTAGAAATAGGCTCAATGACAATCTCTTTTAAAGCTTGCTTCAACCTAAGAATACATTGTTCTCTATCAGATGCATGTACAATTAGTTTGGCAATTAAACTGTCATAATATGGAGGAACAACGTAACCAGAATATACACATGACTCTATTCTAATTCCTAATCCGCAGGGAGAATGAAATTGTGTGATTTTGCCAGGTGAAGGAATAAATGTTTTTGGATGTTCTGCATTAATCCTACATTCAATAGCATGTCCATTAAATTTTACATCATTTTGTTTGAAAGATATAGGTTGACCAGCAGCAATCATAATTTGTTCTTTAACCAGATCTATCCCAGTAATAGCCTCTGTAATTGGATGTTCAACCTGAAGTCTTGTATTCATCTCAATGAAAAAGAATTGGCCATCTTCATACAAGAATTCAATTGTACCTAATCCGAGATAACCCATTTTTGCTACAGCCATGGATGCAATATTACCTATTTTATCTCTTGTACTTTGGTCTATAACTGGTGATGGAGCTTCTTCAATCACTTTTTGATGGCGTCTTTGTATTGAACATTCTCTTTCACCAAGATGAACGGTATTGCCAAATTTATCTCCAATAATTTGAACTTCGATGTGCCTAGGTTTCTGTAGATATCTTTCTATATAAACACGATCATCACCAAAGGCTGCCTTTGCTTCACTTTTTGCTGAAGTAAAAGCGGATTCTAACTCTTCCTCATTCATAGCTATTTTCATACCCCTGCCACCACCACCTGATGCAGCCTTTATAAGCACTGGATAACCAATTTCTTTAGCTTCAATTAATGCATTTTTTAAATCAATAACATCACTTTTTGAACCTGGAACAAGTGGAATTCCTAATTTTTTTGCAGTAATTTTTGCTTGGATTTTGTCACCCATGCATTTTATATGATCTGGTCTTGGTCCAATAAAAACAATATTATGAGCCTCTACAATTTCTGCAAAATCAGCATTTTCTGATAAAAAGCCAACTCCAGGATGGATGGCATCTGCCCCTACTAATTGAGCTGCAGTAATTATAGCTGGAATATTCAGATATGATTCAGATGACGATGGTCCTCCAATACAGACTGTTTCGTCTGCTAATCTTACATGCATTGCTTCATTATCAGCTGTTGAATGAATAGCAACTGTTTGAATATTTAGCTCTTTGCAAGCTCTTAAAACTCTTAATGCTACATCCCCACGATTAGCTATTAATATTTTCTTGAAAATCATAATCTAATTACTCAATTACTACTAGTAATTGATCAAATTCTACAGGTTGGCTATCTTCAAAGCCAATAAACACAATTTTTCCAGATTTAGGTGCAACAATTGTGTTCATTACTTTCATAGCCTCAATAATCAGTAATGTGTCTCCCTTTGATACTTGTGAATTTAATTTAACAAATGGATCTTTTCCTGGTTCAGGTGAAGAATATGCAGTACCAACCATTGGAGAATTTACTGCGCCAGAATGTTGGTTGGTAAATTGTTCTACCTTTTCAATTGACTCAGAGGCATCTTTATTTTCTTTAGTATCGAGTATATCAAAATTAGTTTCTTGAGGAATTGGAATAGGAGTTTTCATGTTTTTTAGAACTTTTACCTTCAAGTCACTTGCTTCATATTCTAATTCCAACAAATTATCTTTGTTAACGATATCAACTAACTCTTGGACTAAAATCAAATTTTCTTTATGGACATTTTTTTTGGTCATAAATATTACCTTTTTTTATTTAATCTTTTATAAGGTTTTTGATGGCATCTATAGCGAGAAGGTAAGAACTAAATCCAAAACCAGCAATTATTCCATTTACAACTGGTGAGACATAAGACTTATGACGAAAACTTTCACGAGAGTAAATATTAGTTATATGCAATTCTATCTTTGGTTCTTTAAACATATTTAAAGCGTCTAGGAGTCCAATAGAGGTGTGTGTTAATGCACCTGCATTAATTATAATACCATTTCCATCATCAATAGCTTTATGTATCTCATTTATTAATTCACCTTCAATATTAGATTGGAAAAAATTTAAATCTAAATTGTGGCTAATACATTTTTCACTACAAAGTGTTTTAATTTTATCTAGAGAAATATTTCCATACTTCTCCGGTTCCCTCTTTCCAAGAAGGTTTAAGTTAGGTCCATTAATAATATATAACTTTTTACTCAAAATATTTAACTCCGTTTAAAAATTAATTTAAATTTTTGTCAATTTTAAGACTGACTATAAAAATAATTTAACTTTCTCTAAACTTTTTAATTATTTCTTTTAAATTATCCAATTCTAATGCACCAGGATAAATAATATCACCAATTATAAATGCGGGTGTGCCATTTAAATTAAGTAATTTTGCAATTTCTCTATTTTTTAACAGTTGTTGTTCAATTTCGGGTTTATTCATATCTATTTTTAGTTTATTTATATCTAAGCCTATTTTTTTTGCTGTACTAAATATTTTTTCCTCATTAACTCTTCCTTTTATTTTCATTAATGATAGATGAAATTTGTTGTAATTATTTTGTTTTTTTGAAGCAAGGGCTGCCTTAGCAGCAATATATGATTGTTCAGACAAAATAGGAAATTCAACGAAAACAATATTGATTTTTTCATCTTCAGACAAAACATCCATAATTGTTTTAACTACTAATTTACAATAACCACAATTATAATCAAAAAATTCATAGATAGTAACATCAGCTTGTTTACGAAAAATACCAGGGTTTTTGAGGTTATTCAATAACCTGATGGCATTTTGTTTTTTTTTATTTTTCATAGATATCTTATAATTATCTAATGCAGATTTAATTAGCTCTGGATTTTTTTTTAAAAAATCTTTTATTATTGTTTCTATTTTATCTTTATTGATTTCGTGTGTCTGTGATGGGGATACAGATAAAAATAGAAATGTTAATATAGTAATATATATTGAAATTATTTTTTTCATGTTTCTCACCAACACATTATTGTTGATTTATTTAATTGCATTTATCTTAGCAAGAATGTCAGAACCTCTTAATTTGTAGGAAGAAGGTAGAAATTCTTGCTTATTGGCTAAATCTACATACTTTTTTGCTTTAATAAAGTTTTTTTTAATAAGTGCTTCTTCTGCTAAAGCTATGTAAGACAAACCTTTTCTATTCAATTTACCAGAAGATTTTGCTAACAATCTCCACAAATAGCTCCATTCAGGGTTATTTAAAATTAATTCTTCAAGGATAGTAATAGATTTTTTCAAATTTATTTCATTATTTGTTTGTAAATATGTCTTAACTAAAGAAAATTTTATAAGGTCAGTAGAAGGAGTAAAAATTTCTTTAAAATTATTTAATGCCTTAACATACTCTATAATTGCATTTTTGAAATTACCTTCTTTATAATGTATATCACCTTTTAATTCATATAAAAAAGGGTAGTCTCTATATTTAATCTTAAACATGGCGAGTTTTTTTTTAGCTGAGTCATATTTTCCAATTCTATATAAAGCAATTAACAGTGCATAATCAGATAAAAAATCATTCTTGTTTTTTGACAACTTTATAATTTTATAAGGATCAACAGTGAAAGCCTTTATTTTATTTTTTATATATTTCAAAGAAATTATATTTTTATTTATTGATACTCTCTGTTCTACAACTGAAGAATTCTGATATTGAGATTTATATCTTTTAACTTGTTCTAATCTATTTTTTGAAAAAGGATGTGATCTGTAATAATTATTAATTGAATATGAATTGGTAATTTCCTGATTTTTTAAATTTGATAATAAGAACTCAAAACCTGTTAAAGAAATTTTTCTCTTTATCATTTGATCTAAAGCAAATTTATCCGCTTGATGTTCTTGTATCCTAGAAAATTGAAGTGAGGATTTTTTAGCTATATCACTTGATCCTATCATTAATCCGATTGCTGAGTTGGTATCTAATTTACCCTCTGCTGACAAGGCTATTCCAGCAATTGTGGCAAGTTTTGAATAATAATTTAAACTTTTAGTGTTTATTAATCTTGAACTATAGTGATTTAATATCAAGTGTCCAATTTCATGAGCTAATATTGCTTGAATTTCACTCAAAGAATTAGCTTTATCAATCAATCCAGAATTTATGTAAATTTTATTCGACCCAGTAACAAATGCATTATATTGGTTATTTAAAACCAATCTGGGGTAAAAATTATGATTTTTTTTATTATCGAAAGTTAACTCTATCAGTTTGTGTAAAAAAAATTCAATTTCTGCATCTCTAATTATTTGAAATTTTTGAGCAGAATAAACATGATTTGAAAAAAATATAAAAAATATTAATTGAATTAATTTTATTTGGACCACCAACCTTTCTTCTTGGGCTTGTCTGAGCTCGATTTTTCATCAATTTGTGTAACTTCAATTGGGGAAGAGGATTTAACTTCTCTTACCTCAGTTTGATTAATTTCAGTATTTAATTCTGTTGTCTCTTTTTCATCAATGTCTTTGTTTCTAGATGTTGTTGATTTCTTATTTTCATTACTTTTAGAATTTTTTGTTGCTGGTTTTTTGGTCTTTGTGTGAACTTTCTTTTTTTTGGGTTCATTGGTAATAGTATGATCTATTTTTTCTGCTTGATTAGCTTCTTCTTTTGTTAAAATATCTTTTATCTGATCGTTAGTCTTTTTAGCAATTTTTTTCTTTCTTTTATTAGGTCTTTTGCTTCTTTTTTTTCTGACTTGGCTTTCATCTTGATCATTAGAAACAGAGTCAGATTTAACATCTAATGGTTCTTCATTTGTTAAAGAATTATTTTTAATTATCTCTAGTTTTTTTTGCGGAGGAACAATTGAATTGTCATTAATAAAATCAATAGATATTTTATATCTTGATTCTATCTCATTTAAATGTGATCTCTTATTATTAAGTATGTGGAGTATAAGATCAGAATGTGCTGATATTTTAATGCTTACGTTATTTTCTAAATTACCTTCTTCTTCAATAGATCTTAGAATCTGATTTGCACTTACTTCAATTGATTGAATTCTACCTGAACCACCACATTGAGGACATAACTCAGATGAATTTTCAACTACTGAAGGTCTTAGTCTTTGACGAGAAAGTTCAAGAAGACCAAAGTTACTAATTTCACCAATTTGTATCCTAGCTCTATCTTTTCTCATTGATTCTTTGAGTTTTTTTTCAACTAAATTACGATTTTTACTCTCTTCCATATCTATAAAATCTATTACAACTAAACCAGATAAATCTCTAAGTCTTGATTGACGAGCAAACTCTTCAGCCGCTTCTAAATTTGTTTTAAGTGCGGTATCTTCTATAGACCTCTCTCGTGTTGCCTTTCCTGAGTTTACATCTATTGCAACTAGTGCTTCCGTTTGATCAATAATTAGATATCCACCTGACTTGAGTGTAACTCTAGGGTTGAAAATATCATGTAATTGGGAGTCTAATTTAAATTTTTGAAATAAAGGATTTATATTGTCATTATATTGTTGCACTTTTTTGGCATGGCTAGGCATGACTGCTTTCATGTAGTTTTTGCAAACTTTATAAGCATCATAACCTTCAACTAACACCTCATCAATTTCACTATTGTACAGATCTCTTATAGCTCTTTTAACCAATGATCCTTCTTCATGTATTAAAAATGGTGCATTTGACTCTAAAGTAAGATTTTTTACATTTTCCCAAATATCTAAAGAATTAGAATAATCCCTTTTAATTTCAGTTTTAGTTCTTTTGCTGCCAGCTGTTCTAATTATAACAGCCATTCCACTTGCAACATCAAGCTCATCTACAATTTTCTTAAGTCTTTTTCTATCTGTGATATTAGCAATTTTTCTACTAACTCCTCCACCTCTAGGAGTATTAGGCATTAGTACACAATATCTTCCAGCTATAGAAATGTATGTTGTTAAAGCTGCACCCTTAGTTCCTCGCTCTTCTTTTACGACTTGTACTAATAAGATTTGACGACGAGCTATTACTTCTTGTATTTTATAATTACGATATAAATTCCGTTTAATTTTTTTTAATTCTTCTTCATTATAATCATAACTATTATCATCTTCAATTTCTTCATTTATATTTAATTCCTCATCAGTTTTTTCAGAAGCTTCTGCCAATAGTTTCTGTTTATCTTCAACTGGTATTCTATAATAATCTGGATGTATCTCGCTAAAAGCCAGAAAACCTTGCCTGTTTCCTCCATATTCAACAAATGCTGCTTGAAGACTAGGTTCTACTCTTGTAACTCTAGCCAAATAGATATTTCCTTTAAGTTGTCTTCGAGAATGTACCTCATATTCAAAGTCATCAATAATATCATTTGTTGTAGTTATTACTCTAGTTTCTTCAGTTTGCCTTGCATCAATTAATAAACGTCTGCTCATATTTAATCTCCAAAGAATGGACTATCAAAAGTTTGATAGCACATTATATTTGAATGAGTTTATATGAAAAAACGCAGAATTTAACTTACATAAATTATTATTTATTAATTGTTTCTTATACGAAATTTAATAATATTTTTGAAACAAAAATACATTTTTGAGATAAAAAAATACAACAATATTTTCATAATTAATAATTATATCCTACTTAATTCCAAACCCATTTAACTTACTAATTTAAACTAGCATTAAATTTTTTCATCACAGCTTTTGTAAACTTTTACTAAACTCTAATTTTAACACTAATTTTGTAAAAAAATTCCACATTTGAGTATATAACCTAAACGTTATCAAGACAAACTTTATTTTTTGTTGTATATTTAATTTATTATATACCTCAAACTATAAATATATTTGTGATGATTTATAAAAAGTATTCTAGTAGTTTTGCTTTAGCATATATTTTTATTTTTATAATTTTTTTTATTTCGAATGGGTTTGCCGAAGAAAACAAGAATTTTGCAACTTGTGAAATAACAGATATTAATATTAACTGCCATAATTTAAGTTCTAATAAAATTATTAAGGTTAATTTTTTTGACGAACCGTATAGAATTCAATTAGAATTTGAAAATAAATTAACTATTAAAAAACATAAGATTAATGAAAGTAAACTTGTAAGAAAAATTAGATTCAACAAATTTGCAAAATTCAAAACAAAGTTAGTCATAGAATTTAAAAAACCAACTATTATATCTGATATCAAATATTTTGAAATCAATAATCGAAGTATGCATTTAAGTATGTATTTTTTAGATACTACAAAAACAAATTATGCTATTGCTAAACATGTTTTACATAAAAATCACGGAAACATATTTTCGTTAGACAATAAATTAAAAATTCTACCTAATCTTGATAATTTCGAATTAAGGAAAAATCAAAATTTAAAAAAAATAAATCCTTTAAAAAATTTTATAGTTTTTATTGACCCCGGACATGGTGGCAAAGACCCTGGTGCAATTGGTCAATTAGGATCATTAGAAAAAAATATAACTTTAAAAGCTTCTATTTTGTTGGCTAAAGCTTTAAGCAAAAATAAAAACCTAACTCCAATTCTTTCAAGAAATAAAGATGTTTATTTATCATTAAAAAAAAGAACAACATTAGCAAAGAAAAATAAAGCAGATATTTTCATTTCAATTCATGCAGATTCTAGTAAGAACAAAAAAGCTAGAGGTATTTCTGTATTTAGTTTATCTGACAAAGCTTCAGATAAGGAGGCAAAAATTTTAGCTCAAAGAGAAAATGCAGTTGATACTATATTAGGCAATAATGAAAAAATTGAAGATCCCATGATTTTTGGAACTTTAATTAAAATGTTTCAGAGAGAGGCTATGAATGACAGTGCTTTTTTAGCAAAAAATATATTATTTAACCTTGAAAAAACTAAGTTAGCAATAAATAGGGGTCACAGGTTCGCTGGTTTTACAGTTTTGAAGTCCTATGATATACCATCTGTATTAATTGAAATAGGATTTTTATCAAATAAACAAGAAGAAAAAAAACTAATGAATTTAGAATATTTAAATGAATTAAGTAAAGGTTTAGCTATTGCAATTGAAAACTATTTTTATAATAATTATAGATAAATTTTGTCCTAAAAATGTCTAAATTAATATATAAATTATCAAAATGAAATTTTTTTCCTATTTTGTAACACTGGTGTTTTTATTAATTTTGTCTGCAATAGCAATGCTGTTTTATGGGCTTTGGTATTTTGGAAAAGATCTTCCAGATTATAAAGAATTATCAAAATATAATCCTAACGTTGTAACTCGCATACATGCTGGAAATGGTGCACTATTAGCTGAATATGCAGTTCAAAAAAGAGTTTTTGTTCCTATAAGTGTAATACCCAAAAAAGTTATTAATGCATTTATTTCGGCTGAAGACAAAGAATTCTATAACCATTTTGGAATCGATTTAAAGGCTACCCTTAGAGCTTTAGTAACTAATATTAGAAATATTGGTACGGGTAAGAGATTAATTGGGGCATCTACAATTACACAACAAGTTGCAAAAAACTTTTTGTTATCATCTGAATTATCATATGAAAGGAAAATTAAAGAAGCTATTTTAGCAATCCGCATAGAAAGAGCTTTTACAAAAAATGAAATACTAGAACTATATTTAAATGAAATTTATTTAGGTTTTAAATCGTATGGTGTAGCAGCTGCAGCATTAAATTATTTTGATAAAAGCTTAGACAAACTTGATTTGTCAGAGGCTGCTTTCTTAGCAGCATTACCCAAAGCTCCTAATAATTATAACCCAATTTATAAACAAAAGCAGGCTATCATGAGAAGAAATTGGGTTTTGTCACAAATGAGTAGAAATGGATTTATTGAAAAAAAAGTTAAAGAGACAGAAAGTTTAAAATTAATAAATATTCGAAAATCGAGTGGTATAGATCAGGGTTATGCACCTTATTTCACTGAAGAGGTAAGAAAAATTTTATACAACAACAAAAATATTGGTTCTAAATTATACACAAATGGCTATTCAGTCAGAACTACACTTGATCCTTTTATACAACTAAAAGCTGAAGAAGCCTTAATTGAGGGATTAGAAAATTTAGATCAAAGGCAAGGTTGGAGAGGTCCAATTGATAATATTAATAAACTAGAATTTTCAAATAATGAAATCTTAAAATATTTGCAAAATTTTAGAGAACGGCTCCCAGAAAACAGAATGGCAGCAGTAGTTAAAACATTATCCAAAAATATTATTAATGTTTTAGTTCAAGGTAACAAGGAAGTTAAAATTGAATTTAAAAATGCTTCTTGGGCTAGACCTCAGACAATCAAAAAAGATAAAAATAACCGTTTAAATATTTTTTTAGGACCAAAGTATAAAGGCTTTAAAGAATTTATATCAAAAGGGGATGTAATAATTATTAAAGAAAACAAAAATAAAGATATGACCTATTACTCACTTTCTCAGATACCTAAAGTAAATGGTGCAATAGTTGCTTTGGATCCAAATACAGGCAGAGTATTAGCGATGAGTGGTGGTTATAATTTTAAAATTAGTGAGTTTAACAGAGCAACTCAAGCTAAAAGGCAACCAGGTTCTGCTTTCAAACCATTCGTTTATTTGGCTGCTTTAGAGAGAAATTATAAACCAACAGATTTGATACTAGATGCAGCATTAGCATTTGATCAATGCTCAGGATGTAAAAAATGGAAACCTGCTAACTACACAAAGAAATTTTATGGTCCCAGTCCTATGAGATTAGGAATTGAAAAATCCAGAAATTTAATGACAGCAAGACTTGCTATTCAATTAATTGAAGAGGAAGAAATTGTAAAAAAATATTTAAAAATGGGATATAAAAATGAATTAATAGCGGATATTCTAAATAAAGATATTCTTGATATAAATTATATTGTTAATAATGTTGTAAAAAAACAAAGTAATAAAAAAAATAAAAATATTATTCAAGTTTATGCTGCTAAATTTGGTATAACTGAAAACTTATCCTCATATCTATCAATGTCATTAGGCGCGGGTGAAACTAACTTACTAAGTCTAACAAATGCATATGGTATGATTGTTAATGGAGGTAAAAAAATAACACCAACATTAATTGATCGTGTTCAAGATAGAAGAGGCGTAACAATTTTTAAACACGATGAAAGAGAATGTATAATTTGTAGTGGAAATTTATCTAATTCGCTTAAAATACCCTCAGTTGCCATCATAGATTCTAGAGAAAAAATTGTTTCTTCTTCATCTGCCTATCAAATGGTTTCAATGTTAAAAGGAGCAGTTAACAGGGGTACTGGGCTTGTTATTAATTCTTTAGGAAGACATCTAGCTGGGAAAACTGGCACAACAAATGGAAACACAGATGCTTGGTTTGTCGGTTTCTCAAGTGATTTAGTTGCAGGAATTTTTGTTGGTTTTGATGATCCAAGACCACTTGGCTTTAAAGAAACAGGAAGTTCGGTCTCAGCACCAATTTTTAGAGATTTTATGAAAAAAGTTCTTATGAATAATCCTGACATTCCATTTAGAAGACCGGCAGGTATTAAGCTCATATCCGTAAATCCAAAAACAGGATACCAAGTCAATTCAAAAGAAAAAGGATCAATCTTAGAGGCCTTCAAACCTGGGCAACTTCCCAATTTAAATTATGGTAAAAAAATAATTGATTTAAAAAAATCCCATAAAACACAAAAATATTTATCACCTTTATATTAAACGCCTAGGTTATTTATTATGCAGACTGAGACTCAACTAAAATTTAATGACATTGAACATACACTGAATATTTTAAAAAAACATTTCAATTGGGAAAATTCTCTTAATCGGATTAAAGAATTAAATAATTTAGTTGAATCACAAAATTTTTGGAATGAAATAAACAAAGCCCAATCAATTATGAAAGAAAAAAAACAACTTGAAAAAATAATTGACCAAATAAAATCCGTAGAAACTGAAAAGAAAAATTTGTTTGAATTGTTCCAATTAGCTGAAGAAGAAAATGATACTTGTCTGATGGAAGAAACAATTGGGCATATAGAAAATCTAGTTAAAATTTGTAACAAACTTCAATTAGAAAGCTTGTTATCGGGTGAAGCAGATGCAAATAATTGTTATATTGAAA
This sequence comes from uncultured SAR116 cluster alpha proteobacterium, assembly GCA_902616615.1. GTDB lineage: Bacteria > Pseudomonadota > Alphaproteobacteria > Puniceispirillales > Marisalimonadaceae > Marisalimonas. The sequence continues at coordinate 92,153 of CACMTN010000001.1, forward strand.
TTCATGCCGGAGCAGGAGGTACTGAAGCTCAAGATTGGGCGTTAATGTTACAAAGAATGTATTCGAGATGGTCCGAAAAAAGGGGATTTAAAGTTTCATCTATTGAAGAAAGTTCAGGAGATGAAGCTGGTATTAAGTCGTGTACAATGTTAATAGAAGGATTTAATGCATATGGATGGGGGAAAACTGAATCTGGTGTTCATAGGTTAGTACGCATCTCACCTTTTGATTCTTCATCTAGAAGACATACTAGTTTTGCTTCTATTTGGATTTATCCTGAAATTAATGATAATATAGATATTCAAATAGAAGATAAAGATATAAGAATTGACACATATAGAGCTTCTGGGGCAGGTGGTCAGCATGTGAATAAAACAGATTCTGCTATAAGAATAACTCATTTATCTACTAACACAGTCGTTCAATGTCAAAATGATAGATCACAGCATAGAAATAAAGCTCAAGCGATGTCAATGCTTAAAGCTAAATTGTATGAAATAGAATTAAAAAAAAGAGAAGAGGTAAATAATCAAAATGAGGTAGATAAAGGTGAAATTGGATGGGGAAGTCAAATAAGGTCTTATGTACTTCATCCATACCAAATGGTTAAGGATCTTCGTACCAATGTAGAAGTAGGAAATACACAAGCTGTATTGGATGGAGATATTGATGTATTTATTGAATCTGCCCTAGCGCTTAAAGTAGGAATGAAAAGATAAAAAAATTACATATTTATTTTTTTAACAGCTGCTAGCACTTCTTCAGCATGGCCAGTTACTTTTACCTTTTCCCAAACATTGGTGATAATCCCTTGTGAATTAGATAAAAATGTAGATCTTTGAATTCCCATATATTTTTTGCCATACATCGATTTTTCAACCCAAACACCAAATTGTTCACAAACATTATTTTCAAAATCAGAACCAAGCTCACATGTTAAACCATACTTATTTCTAAATTTACTTTGTTTTTTTACATCATCTTTCGAAATTCCAATAACAACACATTTTAGTTGTTCAAAGTTTTTTTGAAGATTAGTAAATGCAATTGATTCTGCAGTACAACCAGAAGTGTCGGCTCTAGGGAAAAAGAAAACTACCATATTTTTCCCAACATGATCTGAAACTTTAAATTCACCCGTATCAGTTGATATTTCAAAATTGGGTATTCTATCGTTTATTTTTAACATGAATAATCTCTCATATGATTAGGATTAAATTTATTATTAAGTTATATTATAAGACAAAAATATATCAACAAAGATTTAGTTGTGAGAATTTAGGAAAAATAAAACATGAAAAAAAATCTATTTTTATTATTTTTCACTTTAATCCTGATTGTCTTTGGATCAATATCAACATTATTTTTTTATCCGGAACGAACTCAAACTTTCATTATTGAAACTTTTAATTTTAAAAAAAAAATAAATGACAAGGTTCAATACTTTTTTTCAAGGAAAATAAATGATGAAAATATAAAAGTTAATATTGAAACAATAAATTTTCTGAAACCTGAATGGCCAAATATTGCTAAATTTAGGTTAAAAAATGTTAGTATTTTTTCCTTAGGACAAAAAAGAAAGTCTAATATTAAATTTATTGAAATTGGATTATCTTATCATAATCTTTTTAAAATTTTTCTTTCAAATGAAAATGATATTCATTTCAACCACATAGATTTTCAAGATTTAAAATTAAACGCAAGAATTGATAAAGATAAATTTGTACCCGGCCCACTAATTAAAATTTTTTCATTAATTAACCAAAATAATTTTCAAGTCTCACCTAATATAAAAAAATTAATAAAAAATAAAGTTGATATTGGAGAAATAAATTTTCTATTAGTTGATAACAGAGATTTGCGAATGAAACGAATTTTAGAAATAAATTGTGAAAATGTATTCATATCAGAAAGTGTTCGCAAATCTAGACTTGTAGAGATGCTGTGTAAAAAAGAACAAGATAATCTATTATTCCTTAAAGCAAATTTATATGAAAATTATAATACTTTTAGTGGAGAGTTTAAAAATTTTGACACTAATTTTTTCATGGATGATTGGTTAATTGAAAATTTTCAATTTATTACAAAAGGTTTTAATAGTCATTTAAATGGAAGTTATAATATTAGAACTAATAAAGATTTTCGTATAGAAAATGTTAAAATTGAAACACACGATTCTTTTTTAATATCATATGACAAATATGATGAAGAAATTTCAGAAATAAGACTTAATGGTGAATTTACTTGGGATAGGAAAAATAATTTGTTAAAATTTTCTAATATAATTTTAGATAATCAGTTGGTTGCATTTGGTGAAATTGACTTGAAGTCCAAAAAGGGCTCTTTAAATTTTTCAACTAAAACAATATTGATGGAAGATTTTAAAATTTATTTAAAAAAATATTCAAATTTTTATCCAACTCTATTTAGATTGAATTTTAATAAAACACTTAATGAATTCAAAGGAGGTAATTTAACAAATTTAAGTGTAGACCTTAAATTTACTTTATTGAAAAATTTCATCATAGAAGAAATTACTGGTTTATCTAATTTCAGTAATATTCAATTGGACCGTAATGATAAAATTTTCAAAAAAATACATAGTAGAATGTCAGGAGATTTAAAGTTTGGATTTTATCCAAAAAATACAAAAGAAAATTTGGCTCAATTAAAACTAATTGCATCTGATGGTTTTGTTATATTTAATGACTTAAAATTTCAGTATGAATTTACTAAAGCATTAATTAGTGGTAATCTATATGATGACCATTTTATAATTTCTCAGGCAGATTTTTTTAAAAAAAATAATTTAGAATATTCATTCCAAAATGTTAAAATAAGCAACAATGAATTCAATATTGAAAAAGTTCAGTACATTAACAACAATAAATTACAATATGAATTTAATGATACATTAATAAGTAATTTGAATGTTAAAAAAAGTTTTTTGAAAATAAAAAATAATGAAGAAATATCAAGTTTTATTAAAAGAAGATTTGACATTGAACTCATTGGAGATGTAGAAACTGGAATTAATCTGTCAGGAAATCTTAAAAATTTGAACTTTCAACTAAACCTGAACTCTAATCTTAAAAACTCATATTTGAACATACATTATTTAGATTTAATTAAGAAAAAAAATATCGCATCTTCAATAATGTCTAAAATATTAGTAATTAAAGGTAATATCGCTGTTTTAAAAAATACGTATTTAAAGGTTGAAAATGATATTTATGAAATAGGTCTTATTGAGTTAAATAAAAATAATGTTGGTAAGGTTTCAATTAAAAATTTAAAGACACCTAAATTAAATATTGATGAAATTTTATTCACAAAGGATGGTAAAAATGTGTATGTAGAGGTAACTGGAAAAAAAATTGATTTGTCTAATCTTAGTAAAAATTTAAAAAGTAAAAACCAAAAAACTAAAAGTATAAATCTTGACTTAACGGCAGATTTAATAAGATTAAATTCAAAAATATCACTAACAGGCAATTTAAAAGGTAAGATAAAAGACAATTCATTTAACTCAATAGCCTATGGGAAATTACTATTAGGAGGAAAGTCTTTAATTGATAATGGTGAATTTAAATTAAACGTAAATAATAAAATTTCTAGATTAGAAGGTTTAGGTTCAGTTGGAGGAGCAGAAACAAAAATTAATTTACAAAAAAAAATTAATAGCTTTCCGAGTTTGCTTTTTGAAACTTCTGACGGAGGAAAGCTTCTAAGTGCGCTTGGTTTTACAAAAAATATTAAAAGTGGTGATATGAAAATTAATATAAATTTTTTAAATAATGAATATAATCATTATAATGGGAATATAAAATCCAAAAAATTTAGTTTAATAAATGCACCGGGAATAATAAACGCTCTTTCTGTGTTAAGTTTTTCAGGGATAGGGTCAATAATTTCTGGTGAAGGAGTTTTTTTTGATAAAGGACAAGTAAATATAAATGTACAAAATAAAATCTTTAATTTTGATAAACTTTATCTCTCAAGTGAATCATTAGGAATAGCTGCTCAGGGAAAAATTAACTTCAAAAAAAAATCTATTAATATGAATGGTTCAATTGCTCCAATTAAGTTAATATCAAAAATATTGAGTGTTGTACCTGCTGTTGGTGAATTATTAACAGGTTTAAAAAAAGAAGGACTTTTTGCAGGGCAATTCAAAATGGTAGGTTTAATAGAAAAACCTGAAATAAAATTGAATACGATGTCTTTCGCGCCAGGTATTTTAAGGGATTTGTTTTCAGAGAATTGGCTTGATAATAAAAATAATTTTTTTATAAACAAAACTATAAATTAATTAACTCAAAATAAGAAGACCATGTTTTTTTTTCCCGAATGAAATTTTTGCTTTGCCATTTTTATAGTCTTTGTTTGATAAAGTATAGTACTCATCATTTACTATTTTTCCATTGATCTTTGCTCCATTACCTCTAATTAACCTTCTAGCTTCTCCATTAGTATTCAAAAAATTTAAAATTCTAAGTGCATCGATGAATTTTATCTCACTATTAGTGATTTTTACACTAGGCAAATTATCATCAGTTTTAGATTTAGAAAATAAATTGGCTGAGGATAAAGAAATTTTATTCGCAGCATCCTCACTTCTACATAATTTTGTAACTTCATTTGCCAAAATTATCTTAGCCTCGTTAATTTCAGCTCCTTTTAATTTTTCTAATTTACTTATCTCTGTTATAGAAAGTTCTGTAAATAATTTCAAAAATTTGACAACATCTAAATCTTCTGTATTTCTCCAATACTGCCAAAAATCCCAATCAGATAGTTGATCATTATTTAACCAAATAGCTCCAGTAGCAGTTTTGCCCATTTTAGCGCCGCTACTTGTTGTTAGAAGTGGAGAAGTTAAACCATAAGTTTGTTTTGAAGATACTTTTCTTACCAAATCCAAGCCAGTTATAATGTTACCCCATTGATCTGAGCCACCCATCTGGATTTTACAATCATAATTTTTTGCTAGCTGTAAAAAATCAAAAGCTTGAAGCAAAGAGTAATTAAATTCTAAAAAAGATAAATTTTGTTCTCTTTCAAGTCGAAGTTTTACACTTTCAAGATTAATTAATTTGTTCACTGAAAAATAAGATCCATAATCTCTTAAAAAGGATATATAATTTAAGTCTTCTAACCAGTCCGAATTATCAACCATAATAGCATCATTATCTTTTTCACCAAATTCTAAAAATTTTTCGAAAATAGTTTTTATATTTTTTTTATTGTAAATAATTTTTTCAGAAGAGATAAGAGGGCGGGCACTGTCTTTGCCAGAAGGATCTCCAATTTTCGTTGTACCACCTCCCATCAAAACTATAGGTTTATTTCCTGTTTTTTGGAACCAACGTAACATCATTATTTGAATTAATGACCCGACATGCAAAGAAGGTGCAGTACAATCAAATCCAATATAACCAACTATCGGATTAATTAACATTTCCTTTTGAAGATTTTCTTTATCAGTAATTTGATGAATAAAACCTCTTTCAGACATAATATTGATAAAGTCATAGTTATTTATTTTAACCATTTTATAATCTCATAATTGATTGTTATAGCTCAATATATTCTGAAGAATCTAAAACGTTATTTAGATATTGTTTTATTGAAACCATTAATTCTTGATCATGGTATGAAAACATATGATTAGCTTCTTTTACGTATTCTACTTCTATTTTAATACCTTTTTGAATAGATATTTTATCTACAAGTCTTTGTATTACCTCGCTAGGGACTCTTTTATTATTTTCTCCATGGATAATTAGACCTGACGCTGGACATGGTGCTAAAAAAGAAAAATCAAATTTATCAGCAGGTGGTGAGACTGCAATAAAACCTGCAATTTCTGGTCTACGCATCATTAATTGCATTCCTACCCAAGATCCAAAAGAAAATCCAGCAATGAAAGTATATCTTGATTGGAGATTTTGTGATTGAATCCAATCTAAGACAGCTGCAGCATCTGCAAGTTCACCTTCACCGCCTTCGTAAATACCTTCACTTCTGCCTACACCCCTAAAATTAAAACGTAAAACTGAAAATCCTCTATTTCTAAATTCGTGATACATTCCATAGGTTACTTTATTGTTCATGCTTCCACCCTTATTAGGTTCAGGATGAAGTATCAAAGCTATTGGGCTATCTGGTGATGGTCCAGAATTATATCTACACTCTATTCTCCCGTGGGGTCCATTAAGAATTACCTCAGGCATTTGTTTTCTCCAGAAAATAAATATATACTTTATATCACAAATTAAAGATTGTATAAAACTATAAAGGCACTAACATAAAATATGAATGCTCATCGAATAATTATTAAACTGACATATGTCAACATTAATTAAGTTTTAGAACTAATGAAGTATTAATCATTTAAAATTCATCTATTTTTAATGCAGATTAAATAATGATTTCTTATGGAAAAATAAAATGATTTTTAAAAATCTTTTAAAAGAAATAGACTCTATTATAGATAGGGATCCTGCCGCAGGAAGTAGGATAGGAGTTGTTTTTTTATATCCAACCTTTCACGTTATGTTTTTTTATAAAATTGGAAATATATTTTGGAGATATAATTTAAGATTTTTTGCTAGGATGATTATGTATTTTGCAAGAATTTTCACAGGTATTGAAATACATCCAGCAGCAAAAATAGGAGCTAATTTCTTTATGGATCATGGATTAGGTATAGTTATAGGTGAAACTACTGAAATAGGTGATAACGTTACTATTTATCAAGGTGTTACATTAGGTGGTATAATGCCTTCAATAGAAAGTGATTTACAAAGAAATCAAAAAAGACATCCTACAATAGGTAATAATGTAATCATTGGATCTGGTGCTCAAATTTTAGGTGCAATTAATGTTGGTGAGAATGCTAGAATTGGAGCAAATTCTGTTGTTTCAAAAGATGTTCCAGCAAATGTTACTGTAGCTGGAGTGCCTGCAAGAGAATTTGCAAGATCAAAGAAAAAAGAATCTTTTAGAGCTTATGGAATATCAGCAAATCATTCTGACCCAAGAGAAAAAATTTTAGTTGATCTACTTAAAAAAGTAGAAAATTTAGAAAAGAAAATTAAAGCATTAAGTAATGAAAAAAATGAAAAAAAAATTTAATTTTTCAGGTATTAAGTTTTAGTTGTGAACAGACAAATTTATTTAGACTATAATGCAACCGTGCCCTTATTGCAGGAAGTTAAAAAATCCATAATCAATTGTATGGATGTTGGCCCACTAAATGCGTCTTCAATTCATTACTATGGTAGAAAAGGCAAAGATATAATTGAGGATGCTAGGACACATATTGGTAAATTAATTAATACAAATAAGAATAATATAGTTTTTACTAGTTCAGCAACTGAAGCCATTAATCTGCTATTTAGTAATTTTGAAACAATTGTTGTAAGTTCTATTGAACATATGGCAGTATTGTCTTCATCTAGAGGTGATCATATAATTCCTGTTAACCATGATGGCATTGTGGATTTGAATTTTCTTGAATTATACCTAGAGAAATTAGTTAAACATAATAAAAATACTTTAGTCTCCGTAATGTGGGTTAATAATGAAACGGGTGTAATACAGCCAATTGAAGACGTTGTTAAAATTGCTAAAAAATATGAGTGTTTTGTTCATTGTGATGCTGCACAAGCTCTTGGTAAAATAAAAGTAAATCTTTCAGAAATAGAACTGGATTTTTTAACAATCTCAGGTCACAAAATTGGTGCACCTACCGGAATAGGAGTTTTAGTTTATAATGATAGTGTGAATTTAAAACCACAAATTCTAGGTGGTGGACAGGAAAAAGGAATGAGAGCAGGAACAGAAAACATTCTTGGAATTAGAGGGTTTGGAGAGGCAGCTAAAATAATGACTAACAAACTTGATAATGATAGTACTCAAGTGAAATATTTAAGAGATTATCTTATAAATAAAATAAAGATATTAACTCCTGAAACTATAATTTTTGGAGAAAATGCAAATAGAGTTGCAAATACAATATTAATGGCTCTACCTTCTGTACCTGGAGATTTAGCATTAATGAAATTAGACTTGGATTACTTTTCAGTAAGTTCTGGTTCTGCTTGTAGCTCTGGTAAAATTTCAAAAAGTCATGTCGTTAGTGCAATGGGATATGAAAAACTTGCCTACAATTCTGTAAGATTATCCTTTCCTCCAAATGATATAGTTCTAAATTCAGAAAACTTGATAACCATTCAAGAATTAGATAGATTAGCTCAATGTTGGTCAAATTTGTAAGTTAAATATTATGATATGGAGTGAAATGTGCCCAGACTTGTATTTGTTAATTCAGATGGCAATGAAAAATCTATAGAAGCAGAAAACGGCTTATCTTTGATGGAAGTAGCTAGGGACAACGATTTAGGTATTGAAGGGACTTGTGGAGGATCAATTTCTTGTTGTACATGTCATGTTATAATAGATAAAGAATGGTTTAAGATAGTTGGAGGTCCTAATCCAGATGAAGAAGATATGCTTGATTTAGCTGATGGATTACAGCCAACTTCCCGATTAGGTTGTCAAATTGAAGTAACTGATAAGCTTGACGGTCTAAGAGTTTCAATACCTGAAGAGTAAGGTTAATGATAAATATTAACCATGTTATTAAAGAAATGGATTTAGAAGGTAATCCATCTAATCATCGAGTGGTTGTAGCAATGTCAGGGGGTGTGGACTCTTCTGTAACGGCCGCATTGCTAGTTGAAGCAGGTTATGACGTAGTTGGATTAACAATGCAACTATATGATTATGGTAAAACTCTTCAAAAAAAAGGTGCATGTTGTGCGGGTTCGGATATCAATGACGCTAGATTAGTTTCAAGTAAACTTGGAATTCCTCATTATGTGCTAAATTATGAAAGCCTTTTCCAAGATCAAGTTATGAATGACTTCGCTGATTCATACCTAAGAGGTGAAACACCGATACCATGTGTAAGATGTAATCAGACAGTGAAATTTACAGATATGTTTGATAGAGCAAAAAAATTGGGTGCAAGTGCTCTGGCTACTGGACATTACATTAGAAGAAAAAAAAGATTTGGTATAACAAGTTTATACACAGGGTTAGATCCTATTAAAGATCAATCTTATTTTTTATTTGCTACAACCAAAAAACAACTTGATTTTGTCAGGTTTCCTCTTGGTTCATTGACAAAAGACGAGACTAGGTCTGTCGCTAAACGTCATGAACTTAATGTGGCAGACAAACCTGACAGTCAAGATATTTGTTTTGTTCCTGAAGGAAAATATGCAGATGTCGTAAGAAAATTAAGACCAGGAAGCGTCGATAAAGGTTATATTATTGATGTAAATGGCAATGTTTTAGGAATGCATAGCGGTATAATTGATTTCACTATTGGTCAAAGAAAAGGGATTGGTATTGGCGGTAGAAAAGGAGTTGATGATAATGACAGTATCTTATATGTAATAGCTCTTGATACAAAAAAAAATAATGTGATAGTTGGTCCTAGAGAGTTTTTATCGTGCAATAAAATCAAAATATCAGATTGCAACTGGATAATTGATCTACCACAAGAGTCAGAATTTAATGTTTTAGTTAAATTAAGAAATTCATCTCAACCAGTAATTGGTAAAATTAAAATTAATTTTGAGAATAACTTTGCATATTTACTATTTGATCAACCTCAATTTGGAGTTTCTACTGGTCAGGCTGCTGTTTTTTATAACATTAAAGAAAGTTCACATGTCTTGGGTGGTGGCTGGATAGCCGAAGCCCCAAATAAGTTAGCTGATAATAATCTTAAAAATGTATAAATTAGATCATATTGTGTTTGGTGCCTATACTTTAGAAGAGGGAACAGAATTTGTTGAAAATATACTACAAGCTAATCTAAGTGATATTGGATATCACAAGGATATGGGAACCCACAATAGAGTTATAAGAATTAGCGACCAAGTCTATTTAGAAGTAGTAGCAATTGATCCACAAATCAGAAATTTAAAAAATAAAAAATGGTTTAATTTGGATAACCCTAAATTACAGTATAAATTAAAGAAATCACCACAAATCATTAGTTATGTAATTGAAAATAACGATTTAAAAATACCTAAATATTATGATCCATTTTTTGATGCTTCGCGTGACAATTATAGATGGCAGTTTGCAATGCCAACTTGCAAAAAAAATATTTTGCAAAGTGAAATTGTAGAGTCAGGTATAATACCGAGTCTAATTTCTTGGAAAAGTGAGAAACCAATATATCAAATGAAAAAAAATCAATTCGAACTAATTAGCTTTGAAATTAGCTTTTCTAAAACACAAAAATACTTTAATAATATTTTAAGATCATTTGGAGAAATTGAGAATGTTTCAGTTTCATCGACAATTCAAGAAAACTCTTCAAACTTTAAATTAAAACTTAGAGATAATTTAAGAAACATTGTTGTTTCACTATAATTTCAATTTAAGGATGTAATTGCTTGACTAGAAAATAATTTATATTTAGTAAATATTTAATCGTTGGCGGAGTAGCTCAGCTGGTTAGAGCACCGGAATCATAATCCGGGTGTCGGGGGTTCAAGTCCCTCCTCCGCTACCAAAAAACCTAATAAAAACAATGACTTAGGTAATTTGGTAAAAAATCAAATTGACATTGACACACATTGACACTAATTTTGTATCAATGTCACAAACTCAAGCTAGAACACAAACAGAGAGTATTTTTAGAGGTTTATCAATCTTTAAGAGTGTTCGTTCACCCAAATATCATTGTCGAATCTATGTTGGTAATAATAAACACATAGTAAAATCAACAGGTGAAACAAGTAAGATTGAGGCAAGAAAAGTTGCTATGGAACTTTTCCATGATTTGCAAAATAAAAAACGTATTGGAGTTCCAGATAATCAAACATTCAAATTTTTTTCCAATAAATTAATAGAACAAGAATTATTAAAAAAAAGTAAAAGGTTAGGGTCTGATACTAAGTCATACATTCTTAGAGATGAATATGGGTTAGATGCATACTTTGGCGATACAAATATTAAACAAATTACAACACACGATATAAGATTATATTTGGAAAAATTAGATAAGTCTTCTTCCAAACCATTGGCACACTCAACTAAAAGTAAATATCTTATAGCCATAAAAAAGGTCTTTAGAATTGCATATGAGATGACAATTATTGATAAGATACCATTACTTCCAAAATTAGACTCAAGGTTAAAAGATAATCCAAGACCATCATTTAATGAAAAAGAGTACAAAAAATTATTAAAGGTGACTCGTGAAGAAGTTGAAAAGGGTGTAAAGGTGAGGGGGATACCTCTTACAATGGAACATTATTATTTCATAGTGTTTATGGTTCATACTTTTTTAAGGCCTATTGAGTCAGAAATTTTTTCAATCAAACATAAAGATATAAAGGTTATTAAAGAAAAGCCTGAAAGATTAGAAATTCAAGTGATGGGTAAAACTGGCTATAGACAAGTTTCATCATTATCTTATGCAGTAGATTTTTATGAAAAACTTTGTGAATTAAATAAAGGTCATACTGAAGATGATTTTGTATTTTTTCCAGATTATAAGAATAGAAGAACAGCCCTAAGAAATTTTAATAGACAATTTGGTTATCTGTTAGACCAGAGCAATTTAAGAACAGATTCATTTGGAACAAGAAGAACACCTTATGGACTTCGTCATTATTCATTACAAACAAGATTAAGAATGAGCAAAGGAAAAGTTAATATATATTGGTTGGCCAAAAATGCAGGTACATCAGTTGAACAACTAGAAAGATTTTATCTTAAAAATATGGAATTGAATGATGAGATTGTCCAAAATCTACAAACATTTGGTTAATTATCTATATAACAACCCTCTATGTTCATATTCCTCTATACTCTTAAATTCTTCACATCTATGAGTTCGAGCTTGATATTCTGGGTCATGTTTATATAAATTATCTGCAATCTCTATTGCTCTTTCTTTACATGCTTGTCTTGAAGAATAAGGGCCTCTCGTATCCATAAACTCTATACAATACTGGTTCTCAGTTGGTTTTCCCCATAAACAGGCAAGTACAAATGTTTCAAATAACATATTATTATGCACCATAAAGTTTCAGTTAATTAATCATTCAAAAAGAATGTGTTGTAATTATGAACAGCCGTTTCCTATAGGAAACACTTGAGAAGTAAAAAAGGGTATATCTCTACACCCTTTTTTTTACCCCAATGACAAAACCAGAAAGAAATTTATGGCTGCAGAACTATATTCAAATGGAGATTAAAAATAAAACTGCAACCTAATACTATTTATAATTTTGTAGATGCAAAATAATTTAATTTTTTTTGCTTTTTTGCCAATCCGGTATGTACAACTTGTATAAATAGTAATGAAGAATGTAGATGTTCTTTTAATGTTAGATAGACTTGAGTAGGTCGGTTGTAATACTCCAAGAGCCTTGATGGAAGTTGAGGCCGAATTCCTTTGAGTTAACACAAAGGTGCAATTCCATACTTGAGTATTGTGAGTCAGTTTTACATCAATACATTCCTAATCATTGAAAAATGTCTGCCCAGGCTAAAATGGCAGTAAATAATTATTAGAAAGACAAGGGACTAATCATACCCTTATTAGATATACAAGGTAATCACATCTGCAGTATATCTAAACCGAAGTTGAGTAGAGAAAGAGGTCTTAATGCATAATCCCAGAGATATGGTTTTGACTGAATGTGAAGCACAGGTTCTTCCCTCACAACTTAATTGATTCCAAAGGTGATACTATTGGTTAATTAAGTTTCTCTGATGTGATGTGTTCTTCTGGTTGCCAGACTCAAGTAATAGAAATTCATACTTAATCTACATGGTTAAGTATGTCTTTTAATTGCCTACTCAAATAATTAAAACTGGAGAGAGAAATGAAACAAATAACAAACACTAGAATTGAATCAATAAAAGTTTTTTTAGAAGATATTAGAACTAGAGATAAGAATGATTGGTACACTAAAATTATTTTAGATGCAGGTATCCTAGAATATTATCAAGAAAAATTAAGAAAAGAATATATCAAATTAGGTTTACACCCTTATCCACTTGAGTATTTGCAATCAAGAAAAGTTGTATAAATAGTAGGGTACTTATTAAGGATTTAACATGACTATAATACCTTTAGAATTTGGCCATAATGAAAAGTTAAAGAAAGAACAAAACAAAGTTCAATCTTATGAAATGGCGCTAAATCAGATTAACAATTCACAATCAAATTACACAGATTCAATTAATGCAAAAAATGACAAATATATTTTTGATGCCATGAAAAAAGTTAGTAAATCTGTATCAGGAATTAATGAAGATTTAAGTAGAAGAAATGGTTCATTCTTTTTCAATAATCCATCATCCCATACAGCAGCACAGAAAAGTATCCGTGCTTTAACGGATAAAGAAGATAATGAAAATGCAAATGATTATAAGAAAACTTTGTATGGTCAAAAATTAATAAAAAAATTTGGTAATCCAGATGAGTTGAAAGTAATGATGAACATTAAATCAAGACATGATACCAATGGTCAACTTGGTATCCGTCATAAAAAGATAAGAAACAAATTAATTGATAAATATAAAAATCGATTGCAAAAACCAATAAAAATTCCAGAAGTGAAAGTCGAAAAGATAACACACCAAAAAGAAGAATTACTTTTAGGTGTAAAACCTCGTTGGAAAGGCAATAAAAGAACTTATTTTAATAATTTAAATGAATCTTTACAGGTCAAAACAATGGGAAAATTTAATAAAGAGGAAATAATTTATGACTAAGCAATTACATTTTCATGCACCTAAAGAAATTGTAGAAAAATTTCAAACCATTACTGAAAAAGAAGATAGGTCACAATCGTATCTTTTACGAAACATTGTTACTCAATTTGTACAAAATTATGAAAATAATAATGTCAGTACTCCTCTATCCGTGCAGAGGTAAAATAGCACGGATAACTTTATGATTTACATCTTCCAAAACTATGAATCGGACAGAACATAAAAAAGGCTTAAAAAAGATATCTGTGTTCTGTCCCTTTTACTTCCAAGTTTGAAATATATCGGTTCAAAAAATTGTCATACATTGGCGATTTATCGTTGGGTCATATATATACAAAAAGTATAAAAACGCCTATCAGTCGTGCTTAAACGAACCTGATTTATATTAAAACCTAGTCTTTCTTGGAACATATTCTTTACAAAATGTATTGAAGAGTTTGGTATATGCATCTACTTCTTTATAAAAATAATCTAACCACATAATACTCTCTTTATCATATGGCATATTAACAATTTCTTGGTCAGTCCTCTTTTTTCGTTTATGTAAAACTATGTTTTGATAACTACTTTCCGTTAAAATTTCTATTACTGCACAATGTTGTGATGTGAAACCTTGGTCAGTTTTAGGGTCGTTGGCATATGAACCAAAACTAATGAACATAAATGTAAGTGTTGTAATGAATAGTTTCATAATGACTCCTTTAAGTTTTACCTACTTAATGGATTCAATACTTTATTATATAAACTATCAACTAAATGTTTTGTTCTATCTGGTTCTATCACAGTTCTTTTTTGACATTATACCTTTTAAGTACATTTCTCTTTGATTTGCTGCATCTATTGCCTGATTAGCATTTTCATAAGTTGCCCAGATTCCGATTGGAAAAACAAGTAATCTTCCGGCATTATTCCAGTTTACTCCTTTTTCACTTTCCGCCTCTTTAATGAATTTGTCTAGTTCATCAACTTCATTTTGTAAACCTACACAAGACAGTTGTTCATCATTTGGTTGGATAATATCGACAACATGAGGTGTTGCACATGATGTAAGAAATAGAAGACTAAAAACAAATATATATTTCATAAAATCATACTCCAGAGTAATGTTTCATAAACATCATACAATATTTCTATTGTAATGTCTTTCTCCCAAAATAAATTAACTAGTCTTTACAAAATGTGTTGTAAAGTTTGGTATATGCATCAATTTCTTTATAAAAATAATCAAGGAATTTAATAGAATCAGAATTGTAAGGTCTACGAACAATATCTTTACCTGTACCACTTTTTTTAAGATTAAAGATATTGTCCCAAGCAGTATCGGCCTCAAGTTTTAAGATATAACAAGCCTTACCATCGAAAAGTTTTCTTTCATCAGAATATGAACCAAAACTAATGAACATAAATGTAAGTGTTGTGATTAATAGTTTCATAATGACTCCTTTAAGTTTTACCTGCTTAATGGATTCAATACTTTATTATATAAACTTTCAACTAAATGTTTTGTGAGTAATGGCGGAACCATTCTACCAATTCTTTCGGCTCTTTGATTAAACGAACCAGATAGTTTGAAATCATCTGGTAAAGAAGTAAGTCTCTTTAATTCATTAAGAGTGAAAGTTCTATTTTCTAGAGGGTGATATTGTCCACCAAAATTTTTTAACTGTGCCCCAGTTTGTGTAAGAGTATTAATTGGTTGGTGAAATGCTGCACGATTAGTATTGAAGTATAAATTCTTAAACTCTGGGTTATCGTAATTAGCCCTATAATTTTCTGATGGGTCAGTAGGTATCAATTTAAGAATTTCATATGCAGTTGAAGTTCTACATTTTCTTTTAGTAAGGTTTACTTCTTTTTTATTTAATTCTACACCCTGAAGTGCATCATATAATGATGTTTCAAAAGAACTACCTTTAGGATAAAGACTCAATATGTCATTATCAGATTCAATATTTGTTTGTATTGCTATATCTTTTCTTACACCTACTAAAAAGAGTCTTCTTCTTTTTTGTGGAACACCAAAATTAGAACTCTTTAATACCTTAAAATTTACAAAAAATTTATCTCTTAACTTCTGAAGTGAATCTTCAAAAACAGCTGATGTTTGTATTTCTGGAACATTCTCTAAAATAATTATTCTAGGTGTTATAGAGTGAGCCAATTCAACAAATTCATATATCAGTAATCCAATATCATCTTGAACTGTGTCAGAATATTTTACATTCTTTTGTTCAATCTTTTTCTCACCTTTTCCAACTTGTGAAAAAGTAGAACATGGTGGAGAGCCGTCTAAAATATCTAATTCATTTTTTTCGATACCATATGAATTAAACCATTCAATTATACCTTTTTCACCCTTACCAGATTTAGTGATTTTTCTAATATCACTTCCATCAATTGGAGTATCTGGAAAGTTCATAGAATATGTTTTTATAGCCTCTGGAATGAATTCATTTATGAGTAATACTTTTCCACCTGCAAGTCTGTATCCAGTACTAGAACCACCACCACCTGCAAATGTAGAAACAACTGTAAATAATTCTCTACTAGATGATTCATAAACATCTTTCATTTTGTAGGGTTCAAACTTAATTATCTTTCCATCATCAGGTGTAAAATTAATTATGTTTTTTGCGTCAGCATAATTTCTTAAATTTTTTGAAATCCATAATCTATGAGCCTCATTTGATTTTTGATGTTTTTTAATTTTTTTCTCATCTAATGTTGAATGTAGTCTTGTAAGTGATGTAAGACATTTTGTTACATCATCAGTTTTATAATTTTTGAAATTTATTTCCTTATCAAAAATAATTGGTTCAAAAAAATCAGTCATAGAACCACCTTTTTGTAATGGTTCATTTTTAACTTTCATCATTCCAATTTTTTCAAACTTCTCTGGGAAACAATCTTTATAAAAACTCTTGTTATATGGTTTGTTCATATCGTTATCAGACAATCCATATAGAGTTTCTTTGAAAGTCTTACCCTGTAATGGACAACAAATAATTATGCCCATTTCTTTTGCCACAGCAACAATTTTTTTTGATGCATCTGAGGTGATATTATTATTTACAATATAATCCCAAAATTCTTTTGAATTTTTTTTATTCCAAACTGCATGTTTTCTGTTATCTGGTGAGGGATTAAAACCACAGACTATTTTATCTAACCCTAATTCTTTACATTTCTGAAACATTGACAAAAAGGGATAAAGAACTTCAAGTTCAGTTTTTTTGTTTACGCCATATTCATAGACAAGTTTTTCAAAAATATCTCTAGGATTTTCTTTAGGTATTATTACTTTATGAAATTCCCAACCTAAAATTTTACAAGTTTTTTCAGCCTGTTCACAATCTCTGGAATATACGCCTTCTCTTTCATAAGAAATACAGATTGGTTCTAACCCAAGATACCAACCCATCAATCCGAGTAATGTAGAATCAACACCACCAGATAAAAATATTGGAAGTTTATTATTTGCTGTAGCAGATAAAAATCCCATCTTAGTGTACTGTTTTGTAATTTCGTTGATGATATTTTTTTGGAGATTATTCAATGCAACACAACCAATCTTTTCGTTTAGTTTTTTCACCTACAAGTAAATAGGGGGCTGTTCCTAATTGTTCTGCATACTCTAATAAGTGTTGTAAATTACTCGATTTAATTGGAAGTTTATTTGATTTAGAGATACCTCTTACACCTCTTACAAATACAGTTGAATCATTCAAACTAGAAAACCCAGATATATTTTGTTCTGGTATCAAAGTATCTCTGTAATTAAACCCAAAGGCATATAAACATTTTAAGGCTGTTTCAATATCATTCATTGTACTTTGAAAAACACAATGTAATGTTCCGGAGTGTGAAGTTTTTCTAATGTCAGCCAATGGATATTCTTCATAAATGTAATCATCTAATTCTAAATTTCTCCATCTCGACAATTGTTCTGGAGTAGGAATTATTACAAAAGTAGAAAAATATTTCTTAGCACTGATTAATTTTTCAAGGTTAAAAACATTACCTTGTAGTTCTGTTGATTTTCCAAAGGCATTTTCAATTTTATTTTGTGTGTCAGTTGTCTTTGCATCTCGAACAATTTCTCTGTGCTCTCTCATAGTTTGGTCTACAAAGGTTTTTTCTGTATCAGGTGTAATTTTATCTTCAATAAGTGTTACAAATTTTTGAGAGCCTTCATCTTCTCCATAATGTGATTGATATTGTCTATCTAAATTAGTTAGTTCATATAATGTCGAAAATGAACCTGGCAGTTTATTCCTATAATTCAATAGATTTTGATTTGAACCTATAGATACCCATTTAGATAATGTACCTTTGGACATTCCTATTTTTTCTGCCAATTGATTTTGAGAAGTATCATCAAGTTGAGTTACTGCTTCATTTATTACAATAGCCATATCGATTATACTTTTTTGAACTTCGGTTTTGGCTTGTAAAATTCTTTTTACATGCTCATTAAGGGTGAGAGTATTTGGTAAAATTACTTCATTCATACTTAATCTTTTTTGATTGCAATCAGACCAATAAAATTAAAGTTTCTCCAAAAAACCTGAATATCTTTGAAACCAACTTTTTTAAGATTATTGATTATTGTTTCTTCAGTATCCAACTTGGCCAATTTTCGTAATACTTGTTCTTTATCTAACAACTCTTCTTCTGAAAAGAACTGTCTCTTGTATCCCATATACATGAAATCCATCATGTTCTGGAACTTTGCATCAGGAGAGAATACTTTTTCACACAAAACAAAACCACCACCTTTGATTAGGTCATAATTGAAAATGTCATCTAACATTCTTTCTCTATCAGCCTCCGGAATAAATTGAAGCGTGAACATAGACACCATGAATGACGAATACTTTTCTTTTCGTTTCATTCTTTCTGGGGCTTTCCAATTACGAACATCACAAGGTAAATTAATCATTATGGTACTCGTATCATTTTTTATTATCTTCTTTTTTTTACCTCTCAAATCTGCATCTGTGAAATGTTTGAGAAATGTAGGATTACCCTCAACACCAAAATAATTCACATTATCTATGTCAATATTTGCAGCCATGATTCTCCTAATCATAGTACCCTCACTACAACCTAAATCGTAAACACTACTATTAGGTGTAATAAAATACTGACTAATCTTTTCGACATCATCTCTTAGATGGTCATAACCTCTTATGGATTTGTGTATGTGGTCATCAAAATAAGGTGCCATGTTAGAGAATGAGAATTTTTTATAATCACGAGCATACTCACCATATTTTTTCACATTTTTTTTCTGATTTTTTTCTGAAATTTTATCGAGTCTTTTATACTCTTCCTGTACGGCCTTTAATTTATCTTTCATATCTTTCATTGCTGCATATTCAGCCTCTTTCAATTTAAGAGCCTTTTCTTTTATACTTTTATACAGTTCATCATTCATAGTTTTATTCCTGATAAAATAATAAGATAATTATGTAATCTTTGCAGTAAAAAATAAATAATTCAGTTAAATTATTGCCGTACCTAAAACCTATGTCAATTTGAAAAAATAAAACCCTTGCTGAACAAGGGTTTTGAATCTTCTAATTTGATGTTCCTATAACAAGTATTAAAGGTACATTATCGTGCATACTCCAAATCTCCACCTAAGTCTTCAATACTATCAATCAAATCTTTCTCAATAACTTTTTTGATGGTATCACTGCCAACTTTCAATTGTGACTTAATGTTTCTGATTGATGCTCCAGCTTTTTTCATTTCAAGAATTTTGTTTCTTGTAAGACCATTGATAGATTTCTTTCCGCCAATTCTACCTTTCTTCCTAGCCTTTTCCAAACCAGACCTTACTCGTTCAGAAATAAGGTCTTTCTCATATTGAGAAACTGCATTCATTACGTTAAAGAAAAAATCTCCAACAATAGTACTCGTATCTACATTTTGATTCTTAATTAACAAATCAATTTTTTTAGATTTTAATATTGCCGATATCTCACACATATTTTGAACTGAACGACCAAGTCTACTCAACTCAAGTGTAACTACCATTTCAAACTTTCTGGTCATTGCATCTTTCAACATTTGGTCTAATGCAGGTCGTGATTTTATTGAACCAGAGATTCCCTCATCAACATATTCTTTGATGATTGTGTAATTATGATTATCACACAATTCTCTCAACTCTATGAGTTGTCTTTCACAAGACTGTTCTGTGGTGCTCACACGAGCATAAATACAAACTTTTTTTGTCATAAGTACCTCGTAAAATGTAATGGAATATGTAATAATTTTACTAAATTGGAGTAGGGGAGTCCATGCATATATGAGCTATTATTGTATGAAATGTCAGTATCCATTTAAGAAATTATGGAGGTGTAAGTACGGCCATCATAAAGAATGGATATCTATATGTTACAACTGCATAATAGATATAAGAAGTCTCAGGGTTCGATTTATTAGTCAAATTGAGAATATTAGAATGAGGTTTGCATTTCCAAGTAAGAATCCAAGTGTTCTTAGGTTAAAGTTATTTACTGTTACAATTTAGGCCCCCACCCAAAACTGAGTGTTTATACATAATCTATAAAATCAAGGTACAGATACCTGAAAAATTATAAGGAGGTTTATTTGTTTTTTAAAAAAAAATGGGAATACAGTTGGATGACAACTAAATCAACAGCAGATATGGAAGTTACACGACATGAGCTCAATCGTAAAGGTGAAGAGGGATGGGAACTTGTAAACTCAATGTATTATAATGATACTGGACACACAGAATTTTGGTTTAAAAGAAGATGTTTATAACATCCAAAATTATGAGGAAATAGTAATGAGTGAGAATCCATGGAAAGGTGATAAATTTGAATATTATTGTGAGACTAATAATTTTGAATATCCAATTGATGAACAAAAATTTCTTAATCAGATGGGAAAATATGGTTACGAGTTAATTCTTATTAGACCTAAATTGCAAAACAGTTCTAGATATTATTTCAAAAGAAAAATAAAAAACATTGATACAAAATTATAGGAAAAAATATATAAAACATTGACACTATACATTGACACAAAATAATTTATACAATAAAAACAATGACTTATAATAAAGATTCAGGGAATCATAATCCGGGTGTCGGGGGTTCAAGTCCCTCCTCCGCTACCATTAGTACATCAAATAATAAGCCATCAATAAACGAATAGCAAAAAAAAAGCTATGATAACAAGATATTAATTAATCATTTTATTGCTTTTCCTAATACTTTGGTTAATGCACCACTGACCTTTTCTGTTAAGTTTTTGTTGAGTTTATTTAGTTTAAAAAGCTTTTTACTTTTTTGATAAGTATTGACTCATAAATTGAAAAATGCTGAGATTTTAAAATACTTATCATGTTAATTAAATACATATTGGAGAAAAAATTGTTATTTAAAAATTTATTTTGGATTTTATTATTTTTTACATTAGTTGGTTGTGGAGGAGGAGGTGGTGGTGGACTAGCAAATGCTCCAGTTTCTCTAACTGTTTCCGCTCCTACTGCAATTAGTTCTTCTTTATTAACTCAGGGATCTACATATTCTGGTTCTACTGGAAATTATGGACAGTCAACTTCCATATCAATGAGTCAATATAGTTCTTATGGTGTACAAACATTAAACAATACTTCAGCTAATCAAATTCATCCTAAAGCTCATTTAACAGACACAGGTGCAACAACAGCCTGGTCAAGTGGATGGACAGGGTATGGAAAAAATATTGCTATTCTTGATGATTTCTCAAGTGCAGTGAATATATACTCAGAAGTAACATTGTCCAGAACAGCCACTCAAACAGGTTATGATAGCGATACTTTTCCCAGAAATGCAGTAACAATGACTGGAACCTATGACGTTGATTACAAAGTTAAGTTTTCTACAACACATGGTGATCTAGTATCTAATATAGCCGGTGGAGATGCTAGCGCAGCTTCGACAAGTACAACATATAATTTTGATGCATCAGCTGTTACAGAAACAAATTGTGATAAAAATGGTGCAACCGCTTCATACTCATGTACTCGTGACAATTTATCCTTTATTTGGGACGATTCTTCAACAGATTTAACTTTTAATAAAGTTGCAGGTGTTGCAAAAGATGCAACAATGGTTCATTCCTCTCTTAATCTTAGTAGTGGAAATGCAACAAGTTTTACAACTATTAGTGAAAAATTTAACAATCTAACATCTGGAAATCATGTCATAAATATGAGCTTTGGTGTACTTTGGAATTCTGGTGTCACTTGGTCTGATATTGAGTCTGGATGGTCACCTTATAACTATGGTGCATATTTCAATTCTACAGATGCCGTTGTCGTGGTTGCAGCAGGTAATTACGCAGCTCCTTGTGCTACTAATGATATGGGGAGCTGTAATGCTGCTGCTACAATTCTTACAGTCGACGGAGATACAGCTAATCAAACTATTGTAGCCGGAGCATTAGATGCTGCTGGTACAGGTATTGCAACATATTCTAATCAAGCAGGTACTCTGAAACAACGTTATTTAATGGCGAGTGGAGAAACAGGTTATAAAAACCAATCTGATAATGCTTCTACAGTTGGAACATCCTTTTCAGCACCTCGTATTTCTGGAGCAGCTGCATTAGTAAGGCATAAATTTCCAAATTTAACTGGTGCACAAACTGCATCAATACTTCTTCTTACTGCAGATAAAGATATAGATGGGAACGGTGTTAACGAATTTAGTGGTGTCTCAGATATCTATGGACATGGAAAATTAGACTTAGGAACTGCTCTTTCACCAGTTGGTTCATTGGCGGTGCAATAACATGAAAAGACTTTTTATTACGTTCAATTGTTTCTTCTTAATTTTGATGTCGGGCTATCATACAGCATATGGAAGTAATTGGGGAATTAATGAGCTAAGAGGAAACTCTGATTACGTCAGAGGGCCAATATGGTCAGGTATTTTCAAAAGTTATAATGGAGAAACTTATGACGCCTCTGAATTTTACAAACAAAAAAATACAAATGTAACATTAGAAAGTTCAATATATTATTCTACTGAAAAAATTATATTTTTCTTCCCAACATATTTTGACAATGGTTATAAATCTGACCTATTTAAATCTGAACCAATAATTAGTTTTGGTATAGGAGCATATACAAAAATGGGCCCTTATTCTATAGAATTTGTTGGGAAAAACCTTGTTGAATTAGGTGGAAATACATCTGAAAGACCGTGTGTAGATAGTTTTGAAAGACAATATCACTGCGGATTAGGTGTTGCATGGTCTGATTATGGTACATCAAACCTAAATCATGATTTAGAATCAACTTTAAATCTAGTTATAAAATATGATTTTTAGAGTAATTATTTCTATTTCTTTATGTTTTTTTCTTTTTGGTTGTTTTTTTACAGGATCAAATAATAAATATTTAAACTGTTTCATGACTGAAAGAAATATCAACGATAAAAAGGCTAAGAAAAAGTGGATAGAAAAATACTTACCTAGAAGTTTTCACTACTCAATTACTAACTCAGAGATCCGTTTTAATTCACTAAATAAAACGATTAATTTATCTGAAGCTAAAAAAATTAACGGTCAATTAATTTTATCTGGAGATATATTCTTGAAAAATTCTAATGGACATAATTTCCCAATGACGTATCAAATGACGTACAATGAGCAAACAAAATTATATATATTAAAAGCATCACCTCATAAATTGTTTAAATTTGGAGAACAAAAAGGTTTTTGTGTTAATTAATATTCACAAATGATCCAAAATTTTCTTGTTAATATTTCATATTATACTACATAAATCATTTATAATGACGTATTATTTTGTAAGCTAAAAATAATAAAATTTGGAGTTTATTATGTCGGTTTATGCAATTAAAGTATGGTTGTCTAAAAATGAAAAAGACTGGTTTTTTTATAAAGATTTAGAAGACAACATAGTGCATACATGGAGTAGAAGGGAAAAGGCAGAAGAAGTTTTGAGCCTTTTAACTTGTCATAAAGCTGAAATCACAGAAGATATACCTGCTCCAGCGTTAGCAAGATCAACTGAAAAAAAACAAAAATTAAAAGAAGAAAGTTAATAATTGATCTAAAGTGCAGGGATCAAATAAAAATAATTGGAATGTAAGATTTGAGGTTACATTTTACGGTAATGATCCAAACAAAGGATCGTTTAGAGAAATTAAAGAAGATAATATAGTTTTTAATGATGAATTTGAAATTAAAAATAAATTACCGTTTAGTAATAATGCAAATGTTGAAATAAACTTTTTACTTTGGGTCGAAACATTACCAATTGAAAAGCTAACAAAATTACCCCATGATTATAATGATCCAACAATAAAGTATGATCAAGAATCAATCCAAGTTTTAGAAGTTAAAAAGTTATAATTTTGAGATGAATAAATTAGGAGGTTAGTTATTATGAACTTAAAAGGTGGATGTTACTGTGGTGAAATACGATACGAATCCAAAGGAGAAGTTCAAGCCTCAATACAATGTCATTGTAGAGAATGCCAATATATAACTGGTGGCAATCCTAATGTTATTATGATAATGCCACTAGAAGGATTTAAATTTATTAGCGGAAAACCTAGAGAGTTTAAAAGAAGTGATCTGGAAAATGCTGTGACTAGACTTTTTTGTCAAAAATGTGGAACAGCAATTGGAACAAGAAATCCAATGAGACCAGAATCAATAATTTTGAAAGTAGGTACGTTTGATGACCCATCGATTTTTGATCCTAAAATAGCAATTTTTACAATTGATAAACAAAAATTTCATCATATAGATGATAATTTAAAATGTTTTGATAAAAGGCCTTAAAACAAAAATTGTTAATGTCAAATTTTCTAGATACTTCAGATATATCTGTTGTAATACCCACATATAATAGATGTAAATTGCTAAATAGAGCTATAAGTTCTGTGTTAAACCAAACTATTAGTGTCAGAGAAATTATTATTGTCGATAATGGTTCGACAGATAACACGCTTGAAATGATTTCGTCGTTATATCCTGAAATAACATATATTTATGAAAAGAGAAAAGGGGTAAGTATAGCTAGAAACATAGGAATTAAGAATTGTCAGTCGACATGGATTGCTTTTTTAGATTCTGATGATGCCTGGGAACCGCAAAAACTAGAAAAACAACTTTTTTTTACAAATAATATAAATAAAAAATATAGACTTATTCATACTAATGAAATTTGGTTTAAACATAATAAATTTCAAAATCAATTAAAGAAACATGAAAAATCTGGTGGAGATATTTTTAAAAAATCTCTTAAACTTTGCTGCATATCACCAAGTAGCGTTTTTATTAAAAAAGAAATCTTTGATGATTATGGTTATTTTGATGAAGATCTAGAAGTTTGTGAAGATTATGATATGTGGATAAGAATAACATCAAAAGAAGAGGTTGGTTTTCTAGATAATCCATTAGTAATAAAATATGGAGGACATGAAGACCAACTCTCAAAAAAATATTGGGGAATGGATAGATTTAGAATCAAATCTTTAGAAAAAAATTTAAATAATAATTGGTTTACAGCAGAGCAAAAAAAAAGTGTTCTCAATATTTTAATAAAAAAATTGTCTATTATATCAAATGGAGCAAAAAAAAGAGATAATGAAGAAATATATAAAAAATATTTGGATAAATTGAATTACTGGTCTTTGGAATTAAATAAATATAAAAATGAATAATCTTAAAATAAAAAAAACTTCTATTAGATGGGTAGTAGCTTTAAAGGAAGAGGCTCAAATAATTTTAGAATATTTTAAATTAAAAGCAGTTGATGAAAAAACCATTTACCCAATTTATAAAAACGAAGAAGAGACACATTGGTTAATTATATCTGGTATTGGCCGAAGTAATGCATCAGCTTCAACAGCTTACCTTTACTTGTATAGTAAAGCATCAAAATGTACATCATGGATTAATGTAGGAATTGTAGGATCAGATAAGGGTAATTATGGAGATTTGTTTTTAGTGGATAAAATTTCAACAGATCAAGGGAAAAAAAGCACATATCCATCAACAATGCCAAAGACATCTTTGCCAAAGATGCATTTATATACCTCTGATATTCCTATAACAGATTATTCAACTCATGAATTGATTGACATGGAAGGAAGTGCTTTTTTTGATATTGCCAGTAAGTTAACTTCCAAAGAATTTATTTGTTTGATAAAGGTAATATCTGACGGCCCAAAAAATAGTATTAAAGAAATAACTAAGTCAAAAATAAGTAATTTAATAAAAGATAACCTAACGAAGATTATTGATGTGGTTTCATATTACGAGAGACTATCAGAGGAAGAATTTCAAATAAAAGAAAAACCTAAATTATTTTATGACATCACTTCGAAATGGCATTTTACAGCAACACAATCTTATAAACTTGAAACGTTATTAAGGCGCGTTGAAGTTTTTTGTAATAAAAGAGATTTAAAAGAAATAATTAAAAGTTGTGAAACGTCTAATTCTGTTATTAATGTTTTAAATTCGAAGATTAAAAAAAATATAGTCAATTGGAGTAAATTTTGATTGAAACAATATACGTTGAAAAAGCAATTAAAAACCATCCAAGAACGAAATTAATTTTAGAGAAATTTAAAAAATCTAGAATAATATCAATAAATAAATATGGAGAAATATTTAATAAAAGAAATCAAAATTTTAGAATTCAAAAAACTAATCCTTGTCTAATCCTTGCTTACAAAAAAGATAGTTTTGTATTGCCAGCACCCAAAGGATTTGGGATAGGCTCATCAAATAACTTTTATTTTTCACACATGTATAATTGTATTTATGATTGTAGATACTGCTTTCTACAAGGAATGTATTCATCAGCTAATTATGTGGTTTTTGTTAATTTTGAAGATTTTGATAATGCTATTAAAAAGACAATAAAAAATAATAATGGTTCAAAAATAACTTTTTTTTCTGGTTATGATTGTGATTCACTGGCATTGGAAAATGTTACAGGATTTGCAAAACACATTTTATCATTTTTTAAAACATACTCGCAAATTGAAATAGAATTTAGAACAAAAAGTATTCAAAAAGAACCATTTTTGTCAATGAAACCAATGCAAAATGTTATTTTAGCATATAGCTTAATGCCAGAATTAATGTCAAATTCTTTAGATAATAAGGCACCTTCTATTTCAAAACGTATCCGAGTGATTTCTGAATTAGCCTCAAAAGGGTGGAAAATAGGTTTGAGATTTGATCCATTGATATTTGGCCAAAATTGGAAAGAATTGTACCGAGAACTTTTAGAAAATATTTTCAAAAATATAACACCTAATAATTTACATTCCGTAAGCTTTGGATCATTAAGGTTTCCAAAAAAAATGTTTAAAAATATTTTTAAACTTTATCCAAAAGAACCTCTATTTACTAGTCCCTTTTCTCTTAACAACAAAATGATATCATATGACATTGAAATAGAGGAAGAAATGACTTCATTTTGTAAAAACTTATCATTAAAGTATATTAATGAAGATCAAATATTTAAATGTTCTATCTAAATTTATTGGTAAATATTTATGAAAGATAAATGTATTTTGATTACAGGAAGTTCAAGTGGAATAGGTTATGAAATTACCTCAAAACTTCTTGATTTAGGAGCAAAGGTAATTGGAATTGCCAGAAATTATGACAGAAGTAAATTAGAAAATAAGAATTATATTACATACAAATGTGATGTAAGTGCTCGTAAAAAATTAGAATTACTTTTAAAGCAAATTTTAAAAAGTCACCCAGAAATTAATTGTCTCATAAGTAATGCTGGATATGGTGATTTTGGTCCTCTTGAAAATTTTTCTACATTAAATATCGAAAACTTTGTGTCTACAAACTTAACATCACATATAGTCATAACAAAACTTTTATTACCTCATTTTAAAAAAATTAAAATGGGAGACATCATTTATATTGGATCTGAAGCCGGACTATTAGGTGCAAAGAATGGAACTCTTTATTGCGCAGCAAAGTTTGGGTTAAGAGGTTTTTCTGAAGCTTTGAGTAAAGATGTTGCAAGAAAAAATATAAGAGTAAGTATAATAAATCCAGGTATGGTTAGAACTAGTTTTTTTGAAAATTTAAATTTTGAGCCAGGAAATAATGAAGAAAACACTATTAACATAAAAGATATATCTTCAACTATAGCTTATATCCTAAATCTTAGTAGAAATACTATTGTAGATGAAATTAATCTTTCACCTTCAAAGAAGGTAATTAAATTCAAATGACTTAATCAATAATAGTAACTGCACGTCTATTTTTAGACCAAGCCATTGTATTTGATCCAACTACAGCTGGCTTCTCTTTTCCATAAGAAATAACCTTAATCCTATCAGGGTCAATTCCTTGAATAACTAAGTAGTCTCTCACTGCTGTAGCTCTTTGCTCACCTAAAGCTAAGTTATACTCTCTAGTGCCACGTTCATCACAATGACCTTCGACTATAAAATTAAGATCTGTGTTAGCTCTTAAAAACCTTGATTGTGCATCAAGAAGTATTTTTGCGCTGGTGTCTAATTTTGCAGAGTCATAGTCAAATAATACTCTATCACCTACAGCAATTAGTTTGTCTGCAGCAGTTTGTTTTGCAGCAGCAAAAAGGCTTTTCTTTTTATCAACAGAGCTTGAAGCTGAAGTATTACCTGATGCTGATGAAGATGTATCACTTACTACCTTTTGCGATGCAGTCTCACATGCTGAAAGTAATAAAATTGAAGAAATAGCTGTTGCCATTAAAGTTTTATTTTTCATTTGATTTTCCTATAATATACCCATTTTTTATTATTTTAGTAAACAATCTAGAAACAGAGTTTTTTGGCTGTTCACAATGTTTTGCTTCAGTAACGAATCTATCATTTATGGCATGTTCACTTAAAAAAATTTCTTCAGAATTCTCAGATTTTAATTTATAGTGAAGTATTCCATTCAAAAATTTTTTTCCAGTTATAGAATAAACTATATCTAAATTATCTTTTCTAAAAATTTTAGTATTTAATTCAATTTCGGCCATTTCCATACCCAATTATTGAAATAAAAATATAAACCATTTTTTTAGGGGTCGGCCACCTATCTAAACGGACAAGCATAAATATTTTTTTTAATTAGTCAATTCCTAATGTTTCACGAAACGTGAATACACTATCTTAATTTATTATTAAATTTTAAATCTATATTTAATAGTGAGCTAGGTAATTTTTCTACTACTAAGACTAATTTCACTTTATTAACATGATAATTAATACCATATAGATCTTTTTTAGTGTTTGTTTTAATCTATAAATTCCTGGTTAGTTGAGGAACGTCATTTGAAAAATCAAATGGAAAATTTTTTGCTTCAAAACTTTGTTAATATTTGGCATCATTTTTTATCATTCGAAATTAATAGATCAAAATATGCAGTTGAAAATTTTGGGAGTGCAAATGCATATTTGATCTTTCAGGTTATAGCTTGGCATCATATTTTAGTAATGATGGATGAAGCTGAAGCTCAAATAAGAGATGAAGCTGTAGAATTGTGGTTTAAATTAACAAGATCTGGATTTAAATCACGCACCGTTTTAACCTATAGTCTTATATCATCTTTGACCTCTTTAAGTATAGAAACAGTTAGAAGACAAGTTAAAAAATTAGAAAAAAATAATTGGGTATCTTATTCAAAAAAAGAAGGCGTTAAATTTAGTCCAAGCCAAGAAAATAATAAGTTTCTAGCAAATGATTTTAATGTTAAAGAAGTTAAAGATTTAGGTCGTTTTCTTGATGTAATTGAAAAACAAAAAAGTTAAGTAATTAGGATTTAATTTTGAAAATAGAAAATAGAGTTATTGTTATTACTGGTGGATCTGGAGGGATAGGTCAAGCTTTAGCCAATAGTTTTGTATATGAAAATGCAAAAGTAATCGTACTCCTTGATATAAATTTTGATAATTTTGAGCCAAAAAACAATAAGATAATTTCTAAAATTTGTGATGTAACAAACGAAAAAAATTTAAATAGAATAATTGACGAAATTAGTGATGAATTTGGTCTTATCGATATTTTCTGCTCTAACGCTGGAATACTAAGTTTAGGTAATGAACAGACATCTATGGAAGATTGGAATAAAAACTGGTATTTGCATGTAATGTCTCATGTTTTTGCAGCAAGAAAACTTATACCTAAAATGTTAAAAAGAGGTAGTGGATATTTTGTAAACACATCTTCTGCAGCAGGCTTACTGAGCCATATTGATTCAGTCACATATTCAACTACTAAACATGCTGCTATTGGCTTTGCTGAGTGGATTGCCATTACCTACGGAAAGCAAGGGATAGGTGTTTCAATATTATGTCCACAAGCCGTAGAAACAGCTATGACAAAAGGTAGAGAAAACGAAGTTTCTGCACTGGATGGAATGATGAAACCTGAGCAGGTAGCTTTAGATGTTATAAAAGCTATTAAAGAAGAAACTTTCCTAATTTCACCTCATAACCAGGTATTAGGTTACTTCCAAAACAAAGCTAACAATTATTCTCGATGGATTGGAGGTATGCAAAAATTAAGGCAGAAGCTGAAGTCTTAAATTTTAAAGTGCATCTGCTATTGCCGATCCGCAACTAATAGTGCTTGCTTTTCCACCTAGATCTCCAGTTCTATATTCTTCTTTTTCTAAAACTTCCTCTATTGCTCTAACAATATTTATTGATGCTTCCTTAAATCCTAAATGTTCAAGCATCATAGCACCTGCCCAAATTTGACCAATAGGGTTGGCAATTCCTTTTCCAGCAATATCTGGTGCAGATCCATGTACTGGCTCAAATAAAGATGGAAATTTTTTTTCAGGGTTAATATTACCAGATGGAGCAATACCAATTGTTCCAGTACATGCAGGTCCCAAATCTGATAAAATATCACCAAACAAATTTGAAGCTACTACAACATTAAATTTGTCAGGGTTGAGTACAAAATGTGCACAAAGTATATCAATATGATATTTATCCCATTTAACATCTGAATATTGTTTGGCCATTTCTTCTACCCTTTCATCCCAATAGGGCATGGTTATAGAAATACCATTAGATTTTGTAGCAGATGTTAAATGTTTTTTTTCTGTTTTATTTGCTAATTCAAATGCAAATTTAAGAACTCGATCTACGCCCACTCGTGACATAATAGTCTCTTGCATCACAATTTCTCTTTCAGTATC
Source organism: uncultured SAR116 cluster alpha proteobacterium (assembly GCA_902616615.1). GTDB lineage: Bacteria > Pseudomonadota > Alphaproteobacteria > Puniceispirillales > Marisalimonadaceae > Marisalimonas. The sequence goes on from CACMTN010000001.1 coordinate 123,216, forward strand.
TGGGAACATTTTCCCACCTATAGAAGAGTACTCTCCTTCAGTATTCTCTCTAATAATATAAAAATCTACATCTCCTGGTTTCCGATTTACCAGAGGAGAGGGAACACCAGGCATTAACTTAACTGGTCTAAGATTTATATATTGATCAAACTCTCTTCTAAATTTTAATAAAGACCCCCATAATGAAATATGGTCAGGAATTTTATCAGGCCAACCTACTGATCCAAAAAACAGAGCATCGTGCTCTCCAATTTGCTTCTTCCAGTCATCTGGCATCATTTGACCATGTTTTGAATAATATTTATAAGAGCTAAAATCAAAATGATCAAAATATAGATTAATACCATATTTGTTTGAAACTACATTCAATACTTTTAGAGCTTCAGGCATAACCTCAGTCCCAATGCCATCACCAGGTATTACAGCAATATTATATTTGTTTTTTTGCATTATATTTTCCTAAGCAGTTTCATAAGGTGTCCATGGAGCAGCTGTCATTAATTTATTTTCTTGTGTTAAAACAAGTGGTCTAAATTCAGTGGCAAATTTTATAAAATTCTTATCACTATATATGGTTTTCCACAATTCTCTTCTACTATTATCATCTTGGAATTGCCAAATATGGATTATTTGATTTAATGCACCCACATCACCAATATAATATTGTATAATATTATCTTTATATTTTTTTAAAGCTGGCCAACCTAAATCCTCATAAATTTTTATAGCTGCTGATAATTTACCAACATGTAGTGTGTAAGTTCTTAATTCAAAAATTTTCAACATTTCCTCCAATTTAAAATAAACCTTATTCCAACGGCATTATTGAGTTTTATAATATTTTATTTAATAATGTATATTAGAAACAATAGGAAGATTTAATGGAAATTTTAGAAATTAAAGATTTAGAAACGTTAGCAAAAAAGCGTGTTCCAAAAATGTTTTTTGACTATGTAAATTCTGGTTCATGGACTGAAACAACATACAATGAGAATGTTTCTGACTTTCAAAAGATTAAGCTTAGGCAAAGGGTTGCAATTGATATGTCAAATAGAACTCTAGAAACCAAGATGATTAATCAACCGGTTTCAATGCCAGTTGCTATTGCTCCAACAGGTTTGACAGGAATGCAAAGAGCAGATGGAGAAATATTAGCAGCACAAGCTGCAGAAGAATTTGGTATCCCTTACACTTTATCAACAATGAGTGTTTGTTCTATTGAAACAGTGGCTGAAAAAACAAAAAAACCATTTTGGTTTCAACTTTATGTTATGAAAGACAAAAAATTTATGGAACGTCTAATTGATAGAGCAAAAGAAGCAAAATGTAGTGCTTTAGTTTTAACACTTGATTTACAACTTTTAGGCCAAAGGCACAAAGATTTAAGAAATGGATTATCAACTCCACCCAAATTAATCCCCAAGCATATATATCAAGTATTAACTAGGCCCATGTGGTGTTTAAGAATGCTAACAACTAAAAATCATTTTTTTGGAAATATTGTTGGTCACGTTGAAGGAATAAAAGACGTAAGATCCTTAGGTTCTTGGATAAGCACTCAGTTTGACCAAAAACTTGATTGGAAGGAAGTAGATTGGATAAAGAAGAAATGGGGTGGTAAATTAATAATAAAAGGTATTTTAGATTCTGAAGATGCCCTCTTAGCCTCTAAAACAGGAGCTGATGCTATAATTGTTTCCAATCATGGAGGAAGGCAACTGGATGGTGCATCATCTACTATAAATATTCTACCTGAAATAGTAGATAAGGTTGGTAAACTTGTTGAAGTTCATTTAGACGGTGGAATTAGAACTGGTCAGGATGTTGTTAAAGCAATGTGTTTAGGTGCAAAAGGAACGTATATCGGTCGAGCATTTTTGTATGGTTTAGGAGCTCTTGGAAAAGAAGGTGTAACAAAAGCTCTTAATATCATTAAAAAAGAAGCAGATATGACAATGGCTTTATGTGGAAGAAGAGATGTTCATGATTTAAGTAGAGAAAATATTTATAATCCAAAATAATTGCAATTAAAACTTATAATTTTGAATTTAGCTTGATTCTAATAATTATCAATTATTTAGACGTTGAAAATATTGTAATAGCGGCCTGACTCATTTCTTTTATGCATATTAGAGCTGTTGGCAATTGTACAGAATTACTAACAAAAGCGTGCATTTGACCAGGGAACAGGCGATAATGAACTTCATTTCCAAAAGACAAAAGTCTTCTTTTATAAGCATCACCTTCATCAACTAGAGGATCTAGACCAGCTCCAAAAATATATGTTGGTGGCATATTTTCTAAGTTAGGTGTTAAAATTGGAGATGCCCTCCAATCTATTTGTTCTTCATAAGAATTTAAATAATGATTCATAAAATACTCTATAGTTTTTTTATTAAGGATCATTCCCTCAAGTTCTATATCCATTGATCTTCTGCACATAGTCATATCTACCCAAGGATAAACTAATATTTGACCATGTACTTTTGGGATTATTTTATCTCTCGACATAATCGTACCAACAGTTGCTAATGCGCCGCCAGCACTATCTCCACACAAAATGATTTTATTTTCATCAATTTTAAGTTCACTTGATATTTTTATAATTTCTGTAATTGCATCTTTTGTTTCAGTAATTTGAGATGGAAATTTAAATTCAGGAGCAAGTTTATAATCAACCGCAATCACTATCGCATTGGTTTGCTTGCATAGATGTCTACATACTAAATCATGACTTTCAAGATCACCCATTACAAAGCCACCTCCATGAAAATATATTATTAAAGGTAACTTATTTTTATTAATATTATGAGAAGATTTGTTAAGATATTTCCTTAATGGAATATTTCCAAGAGTACCATTAACTGAGAAATTTTCTACATCTGTTATATCAACCTTCAAGTCTTCAGGAGTTTCTGCCATTTTTGCTCTTAAGGCTCTAAGCTCCTGCGGAGTAAAGCTCTCAAGAGCAGGTGCATTATTATTTATACGTTCATCAATTAAAGTTTGTGTATCTTTATCAATTTGCATGTAGTTTCTCTTTTTTATTAATATATTTATAACCATATCAAAATTTATTTTAAATTAAATATTTTAAATCTTAATAAACTTTAAAATCAAATAAAATTAGCCATAGCTAATTTTATTAGTAGGTTGACGTTATTAATGTTGTGTGCAATATAAAGTGTTTAAACGAATTTTATAGAGAATATATGAATTATTACTCATCACAAGCATCTATCTACCCATTAATTATTAGGTATCAGCAAATATTTAGTTATTTGTTTTTATTTGTTGGAGTTTACCTATTTTTTAATATTGATAATCAGACATGGGAAATTATAAAATCATCAGTTTCTGATGCTTATATAGGTGTTACTAGTTTTGTGGCTGGAACATTATTGCTTTTTTTTACATTAGAGAAATATCTAAAAATTGATGTAAAAAATATTCTTTTAAATAAACCAAAATTAGAAGTCTTTATAAGTTCCTTTCTTGGAGCTCTCCCTGGCTGTGGAGGAGCCATTATTGTTTTAACTCAATACTCAAGAGGCAAAGCATCGTTTGGATCTGTTGTTGCAGCTTTGACTGCGACAATGGGTGATGCGGCTTTTCTATTAATTGCTAGAGAACCATTAACTGGATTATTAATTCTATTAATTGGTTTTTTTGTAGGATATGTGTCCGGTTTACTAGTTAATTCAATTCATGGAAAGAGTTTCATGAAGATGAATGGTTGTGATTTGATTAGATTAAATTGCAAACCATCAAAGTATAATACATCAAAAACTTTAGATTTAATCTGGGTAGCCTTAATGATACCAGGCATAGTTTTTGGAATTTTATCAGCTTTTCAAATTGATCTTGATGCCTATTTTTCAAATAATTTTATTGAGAAACCAATAACATTTTTTGGCTTTTTTGCAGGTTCTTTGTGTTTTATTATGTGGATTATACCAATAATTAGTGGTTTTAAGTATAGTCCTTCAGGTCTCAACGAAAAGATAATTAGAAGAACTGTTTCAGATACTAACTTTATAACAGGTTGGGTGATACTAGCTTTCCTTGCTTATGAATTAACTGTTCATTTTGGAGGTTTTAATTTAGAAACTATCTTCAAATCATATTATATATTAATTCCAATAATTGCTATTCTGATAGGTTTTTTGCCTGGTTGTGGACCACAAATATTGGTTACCACGCTATATTTAAATGGTATAATACCGCTATCCGCACAAATCGGTAATGCAATTTCAAATGATGGTGATGCTTTATTTCCTGCAATTGCACTGCACCCCAAGGCTGCCTTCATAGCTACAATCTACTCAGCTTTTCCAGCAATAATCGTTAGTTATGGTTACTTATTTATATTTGAATTTTAAAATTTAGTTAGTTTTTCAAACATTATGGTATTTTTTTTAATTTAATAATAAGTGATACTTGATGAATGGAAAGTGTAAAGTTAATATAAACAACAATTTCAAATTGCTAATGAAAAATGAAGTATGCTTAATGAATTTTAAACCAGCGAATACACCTTCCAATGATGCACTTAGAGTTAAAGCAGTTCAAAGAACTGGTGTATTAGATGAAAGCAAAGCAGAGTTATATGATATTTATTGTTTTCTTGCAAAAGAAATAACTGGTTGTCCGGTAAGTTGGACTGGTGTTATTGATAGTGAAAAACAGTTTGTTTTAGCAAGAGATGGTTTTCCAGATGAAGTGCCAATGGAGATGCCAAGAGACCAAACACTTTGTCAATTTGCAATTGAAAAAACAGAACCTTTAATCATCAATGACATGACTATTGACTATCGTTTTAAGAACCATCCAGCTGTTATTGATTTTGGAGTAAAGTTCTATGCAGCATTTCCCGTTACTACTTCAGATGGTTATACTCTTGGAACGTTATGTGTAAGTGATAATAGAGTGAGAAGATTAACAAAAAACAAAATTAAATTATTAAAAGGTTTGGCCTCAAAGTTGTCTTATCAACTAGAAGTACAAGTTAATCAAAGAAAAGGCACCGCTGAGTCTGTAATTAACATATTAAACAAATTAATTGGAAATTTTAAAAACCTTCAAATAATAGAAGCAATTACAATTTTAAAATTTATTATAAATGAACAGATTTCAAGAGATGACGAAGAGTTGTTAATACAATTTGGTATAGCTCATAAAAAGAATGATATTCTAGAACTATCCTCACAAGGTAAGAATTTAAAATCAGAATTAAACCTGAACATAGGAACATTGAAACGTGTAAAAAATCTTTCATCTGACAATGAACAACTTATGAATATGTTAGATCAAATTAAAGGTTAAAAATGTTTGGAAAAATTTTAAATTTTAAATTCACATCTATAAGCGAAGCAAAACTGGCTGCATCATTTTGCTCTGAAAAGTTTGGTTCTAAAATAAGTGAATATAATATTGTAGGTCTTAATATTTTCATTAGTCAATCAGGTGATCTAAATGTTTCCATTAAATTTGAAAATCCAGATGCATTAAAAAGCTTTGAAACTAATTATCTAAACATTATTGCAGATCTAAAAGGAAGTCTGGTTTTTAAAGAAAATAATTTTGTAGGTGTTTGTACTTTTACGTATGAGAAGGAAGCCACAAGTACAGAAATGTAGATTTATTTCTAGAAAGTTTTATAAATGATAAAAGCGTCAGAAACATTTGAAGGAACATGGCCATTTCTGCCTAATTTTTTTGATGGAAATGGTTTTCTAATGCATTACGTAGATGAGGGGCCAAGACAGGCTAATCCAATTATCCTTCTTCATGGCGAACCTACCTGGGGCTATTTATATAGAAAATTCATACCTAAATTATCAAAATCATACCGGGTTGTTGTTCCAGATATGATGGGTTTTGGTAAATCAGAAACTCCGCAAGATAAAGAATATACTTTAAAAACTCATGTTGAAAATTTGAGTAGATTAATTGACTATTTAAAATTAACCAATATCACGTTTGTTGGCCAAGATTGGGGTGGTCCGATAACAGCTGCTTATTCGATAAGAAATCCAAATAAGGTAAAAAGTTTTGTTTTAATTAATACATTATTTGGATATAGCAAAGAAGAAAGGCCAAAGAATTTATCTCCATGGTTTCAGTGGATAAATAAACATTATCAAGATAAAACATTAGACGGTATCTTGGGTGAGCTTGGATCTACACTTCTTTCTGTGATGAAGATTCCTAACTTTACAAATAATAATATTATAAATGATATATGGATTAATGCTTATTCATCTCAGTTTCCTGATAGAGCAAGTTGTATAGGAGCTATTAATTTCCCATTAGATGCTCTTTTAAATAGGATTGTACCTTATATTGTAGAAGGTATTAAAAAAGGTGACCTTAAGTCTTTATGTTCGAAACCAGCTGTTTTGGCATATGGAATGAAAGATAAAGCAATTGAACCTGATTACGCTATAAGAGACTTTAAAGCTCTTTTTCCTGGTTCTAAGGTTGTTGAAATGCCAGATGCTGGTCATTATTCTCAAGAAGATGAACCAGAACTTTTAATAAACTTAATAGAAGAGTTCATGACAGAAAATGAAAACAAATTATGAATTTAGTTTATAAAGTCTGTTCTAAAGATGAATGGAATCAAGCAATTATTAATCAATTTTATTCTGGTTCAGATGTTGATAATAAAGATGGTTTCATTCATTTGTCTACAAAAAAACAGTTAAATGAAACGGTAACAAAACATTTTCGGGGAAAGAAAAATTTGTTAGTTATCTCCTTTAGCACTAAAAAAATACAAGATAATCTTAAATGGGAAGTTTCTCGAAATGGTGATCTTTTTCCTCATTACTATGGGAATTTAGATGCAAAATTTGCAGAAAAGATTTATAATTTAAACTTAAATGCTGATGGTATCCATGAATTTCCTGAAAACTTTTTCTCCTAAAAAACTTTGTAAAAATTGTTTTTCTGCATTTAGTCCGTATTTTTGTCTAAGATGTTTATTATTGATAGCATCTTTTAAAACCTCAGCTAGCTGATCTTGATTTAGAGGATCTACACACCAACCTGTTTTTGAATCAATTACGGCATCTGTTACTCCTCCATCTAAGCCCGCAATCGATGGAATTCTAAAAGCGGCTGCTTCAATATAAGATATACCAAAACCTTCAATAGACTCGTTCACTTTATATGATGGCATTACAAAAACATCAGAGCTTTCTAAGAACTTTTGTTTTAAATTATTATTTATTTTTCCAATTAAAAACACTTGGTCTGTTAAATTTAATTTTTTAATATTTTCTTTTATTTCCTTAAACTGTAATCCCTCACCACAAATATTCCACTGAAATGGTTTTAATAACTTATTTTTATTTAAATTTGATAAACATCTTAATACTGGAAGAATACCTTTTCTTTTTTCAAGTCTACAAATTGTTAAAAGAGAGACTGTTTTTGAATTTTCTATAGATTTTATTTTCTTTTTTGATGACTTTTCAAGTGAATAGGTAGGAGATATAACTATTTTTTTAGTATTTGTAATTTTTAATTTATCAATCAAGCTAGATGTGTAATTAGAACTACAAATAATACAAGAAGCTCTGTTTAAAGAATTTTTTATTTTTTTAATTTTTTTTTCTTTTGATAAAAATTCTTGTCCATGAGCAAATACATATACTTTATTGATAGTTTTAGGAACCGCATTTAGAGATTTCCAGCTGTCGCAAATAATAATATCATTACTTTTGCAGATTACTTTTAATAAAATTTTTTTTATAAATGGTCTAAATATTTTAGGAGAAAAATTGTTATGAATATGAATGTTCAAATTTGTACTACCATACTCTTTTGATAAATAGTGATCTGGAAAAACATGTGTTTCATTATATATTGACAATTTTTTGCTAATTGAATCCATTACATTTTGCATACCACCAGTTTTAGGAGGAAAAGTTTGTGTAACAATCATATATTTCATAAATATCAACTATAATTAAAACTATATTAAATCAAAATGTATGGTTAAATGCTATCTCATATTATAATATAAAAATATTTATAGAGGTTATTATGTTAAAATTAACTTTTAGTCCAGCTTCCCCATATGTACGTAAAGTTCTATTATCAGCTTACAGGGCTGGAATTCAAGATAATATAGAACTTGTGGATGCAGGTACTGAATATGACAAATTATTGAGGAGTAAAAATCCTCTTGGAAAAATCCCTGTCCTTCAAAAAGATGATGGAGATTTCTTATTTGATAGTAGAGTAATAGTAGAGCATTTAAATAAATTAGGAGGTGGTTTAATACCTGAATATGGCTCTGAAAGAGATATAATATTGAGAAGATCAGCTCTTGCTGAAGGGTTAACAGATGCATCCCTTCTTGTAGTTTATTCAGAGAGATATGCAGGTGGTGAGACACCTTCAAAATTATGGTTAGACTTACAAATAGGTAAAATAGACAGAACATTAGATTTTTTAGAAATTGATATCATTAATTGGTCAAACCCCATAGGATTTGATGCAGCAAATATTGCTTTAGCCACGGCGCTTGATTATATGTCATTTAGGAATGTAAGAGACTGGAAATTAAACAGGTCAAAATTAAGTCAATGGTTTGATAATATGTCATCAAAACTTTCAGGTTTTGCTAAGACATCTCCTAAATCATAATTAAATCTAAGGTTGAATTAAAACAGCTCTAAAGTCATTTACATTTGTTAAGGTAGGTGAAGTAAAAATCAAATCGTCAATTTTTTTAAAAAACTCATATGAGTTATTAGCATTTAAAAAACTCATTGGGTTCATTTTCAGCAAGGATGCTTTTTTTAGAGTTTCTTGTGAGACATATGCTCCAGCGTTATCCTCAATACCATCAATCCCATCTGTATCAATTGCAAGGCAATTTATACCACTTGCATTTTTTAGGTGAATTGCCATTGATAGCATAAACTCGGTATTTCTCCCCCCTTTACCATTGCCTTTAACTGTTACCGTGGTTTCTCCACCAGACAAAAGTAATATTGGCTTTCGTAGGGTAATATCTTTATATTTTTTCTCTTTTTTAATTTTGATGGCTAATTCAGCCATTTTTTTACCTTCAATTTTTGATTCTCCCTCAAGTGAATCTGAAATAATGATAGGAATGAAATCTTGTTTTTTAGCTGCTTCAGCGGCTTTTTTTAGTGCCATCATTGGGGTTGCAAGCATATATACAGGAGATTTATTTAATTTTGGTAATGTATTTTTTTTAATAATATCCTTTAATTGGTTATCAATAGAAATTTCATACTTTTCTAATATTTCAATTGAATCTTCATTTAAACCATTTGCTTGTATAGTTGGACCAGAACCAATATAAGCAGGGTCATCTCCAGGGATATCAGATATCATATAAGTCGTAAGTTTTGCTGGATAAATTGCTTGAGCAAGACGACCTCCTTTGATTTTGGATAAAGATCGTCTTACAATATTCATTTCATCTATTGGTGCACCACAACGTAAAAGTTCTTTATTAATCCTTTGTTTTTCTTCAAAAACAACTCCTTTTGCAGGAAAGGTTAGTAAAGAAGATGCACCTCCTGAAATAAGAAAAACAATATGATCGTCTTTTGATGATTTTGTTGCTAATTCAAAAACTTTTTTAGACGCTAAAAGACCATTTTCATCTGGTTCGGGATGAGAGGCTTCAACAATTTTTATAAATTTAGTTTTAGTATAATGACCATATCTTGTTACAACTAAACCATCTAGAGGACCATCATAAGTGTTTTCGAATTCTTGCGCCATACTTGCACCTGCTTTACCTGCACCTAATACAATAAGTTTACCTTTAGGCTTTTGAGGAAGATTTCTAAATTTACCTTTGGGTTTAGCTGCATCAAGTGCCGATTTCATAATCAATTTGAGTGATTTTTCAAAATTCATAATAAATTTGCAATTTTAGTTAGTTTCTTAAAGAATGACTTTATAAGTTTTTAAATTCAATCATTAAATAAATTAAAGTGCAGGAATGAAATGGCTATTATAGAAAATAAATTAATTGGTAATACTTTGTTAGTAACTATTAATAATCCTTCTAAACGAAATTCAATGATCATTGGTTTTCACGATGAATTACAATCAACAATCAAAATGGGGGAAGAAAATAAGAATGTAAACTCAATTATCATCACTGGTGCAGGAGATTTCTTTTGTGCGGGTGGTGACCTGAATGGTCTTAAAACAAGAAGATCAATGACAGAAGATGAGAGATATAATGCATTAGGTCAGTTAAATGGAACAATTCAAGCTATATATGACTGCTCAAAACCAATTATTTCAGCTATTGAAGGTGGAGCAGCTGGTGCTGGTGTTTCACTAGCTATGGCTTGTGATTTAGTAGTGATGAGTGAACATACATTTTTTTCTTTAGCGTATGTTAAAATTGGATTAACACCTGATGGCAATGCAACTAAATTCTTATCCGAAACTATGCCACGTCAGATGCTTTCTGAAATGGCAATGATAGGAGGTAAAATAGATGCCTCTAGATTATATCAAATAGGGGCTATTAATGTTTTATCACAAAAAGGAAATGCAAAAGAAACTGCTTTGGAATTATCTAAAAATTTTAACAATCTTCCTAAAAATTCAATTTCCAGAATAAAGAAATTATCTAGATCTGCTTATGGAAATAATTTTTCAGATCAGCTTAAAATGGAAACTGATCTAATGGTGAAATCTATGGGTGACAAAGAGAGCATAGAGGGTATTGATGCTTTCTTAGAAAAAAGAGAGCCGGATTATAAAAAATTAAGAAAGTAGATTGTATGGCACATTGATTGCTTATAAAAAGCATGAAATTATTCAAAGCTTCTATAATATTAACTATATCATTTCTTTTCTTAATAAAGGAATCACATGCAGATAATATTGAAGAATTAAAACTATGCGAGAATACAATCAAAAGTATAGAAACACAAACTGATATTCCAAAAGGGCTTCTTATAGGTATAGGGAAAGCTGAGGCAATTAGAAAAATAAAAAATCAATTCGTTATCTGGCCTTGGACATTAAATCATGCTGGTAAAAGTATGTTTTTTGATACGAAAAAACAAATGAGAAATTATGTTTTTAAAAATTTAAAAAGAAATGATTATAATATGGATGTTGGTTGTATGCAGATTAATATCAAATGGCATAAAAATAATTTTAAGAAAATCTCCGATATGTTTGAGGTTAATCCTAATATTTCATATGCAGCTTCATTCTTAAAACAATTAAAAATAAAGTATGGTTCATGGGATAAAGCAATTAAACATTACCACTCTTCTAACCCCAAAAAAAATAAACCTTATCTAATTAAAGTTAAAAGTTTTTGGAAAAAAGTTGAAGAAGACAGAATAATCAAAGCTAAAAATGTTAAATATGAAAGTTTTAAAAAAATAAATGAAACTTCACTCGCTAATATGATTAGAAAAAGACAACCTTATTTATTTGAGAGAATTGAGAAAGTTGAATTTTTTAGAAATTTATTCTCACAAAATTAAATTAATTAATTGATTAATAATTAAATAACGTAAATAGTTAAAGTGTTATTTATTTAATTTTTATGGTGAGATTTTGAGCATGAATGTAAAGGAAGCTTTCATTTCAAGAAGATCAGTTAGAAGGTTTCTTCCAGACCCAATACCAAAAGACAAGATAAAAAATATTCTAGAGTGTTCTGCTTTTGCGCCAAGTGGACATAATATACAGCCTTGGCATGTATATGTTGTAGAGGGTAAAAAAAAGCAAGCAATTACAAATTCTATTTTAGAATCTATTGAAAATGGTTCTGCAAAAAATTTTAAACAAGAATTTGATTATTATCCAACTGAGTGGTTTGAACCATTTATTTCTAGAAGAAGAGCAGTTGGTTTTGAACTTTACAAGCTTCTTAACATTAAAAGAGATGATTTTGAGGCTAGAGATAAACAAATGCAGGAAAATTTTCATTTTTTTGGTGCCCCCCTTGGGATGTTTATAACCATGGATAGACGACTTGCCACTGGAACATTCATGGACGTTGGTATGTTTATTCAAAGTATATTAGTTGGCGCTAGAGGAGAAGGATTGCATTCCTGTGGTCAAGTTGCTTTTACGAGATTTCATACTTTAATTGCAGACCATTTAGGTTTCAAAGAAAACGAAATGTTAGTATGTGGAGTTTCAATTGGTTACGAGGATATAAATGCTCCTGAGAATGCTTTGCGAGTTGAAAAATTAAATTATACCGACTTTACTACTTTTTTGTCATAATTAAATTTAATTTACAAAAGACCTACTAAATATGAAATTACTAAATCTTGATAGTTCTAAAACTTACTTAATACCAGATCTATATCTTAATATAGGGCATTTGTTAGATCATTTTATGATGCTTATTTTTGCCAAGGCAGCATTTGATGCGGGTAGAGAATTTGGGTTATCTTACGAAGAAATTATTATTTATGGAACTTTAGGTGTGGTTTTATTTGGAGCTGCAGCACCCTTAGCGGGTTGGTTAGCTGACAAATTTTCAAGAGCTATACTAATTACAATTTATCCTTTTGGTTTGGCCCTAGGTGCATTACTAACTGCTTTTTCAAATTCTGTAGAGATGTTAGGAATATCATTAGGCATATTGGGGTTTTTTGCAGCTATTTACCATCCTGTTGGTATTGCGATGATTACAAAAAGGCCAGGTAAAGTAGGTTTAAGGTTAGGTATAAATGGTGTTTGGGGTAATATGGGGGTGGCCCTAGCACCAGTCCTAACTGGATTTCTTATAGCATATGCCGATTGGAGACTAGCTTTTATGCTACCTGCAATTTTTTGTAGTATATTTGGAATTACTCAATTATTTTCTTTTATAGAGTTAGAAAAAAGTGCGTCAAATTCAACATCAGAAACCCAAAATGAAAAAAATCAAGTTGTAAAGGACGGATGGAAAACAGTTCTTATTTGCTTAAGTATTGTTACATTATCTGGAGGATTTATCTTTGGTTCTATGACATTTCTAATACCAAGATTATTTGAAATTAACTTATCAGAAATTTCAAATGACATTGCATTAACAGGAATATTAGCGGGATTAGTTTATGCTTTTGCTTCATTTGCTCAAATTGGAACAGGTTGGTTGGCTGATAAAATTCCTCCAAAATATGTTTTATCATCTATGGGTATTGGTCAATTAATTTTTATTTACTTAGCTAGTTTTTCATTTGATTATAGCTTATTGTTTATTATGTTAGCTGGAATGTTATTTGTATTCGGACAAGTTCCCATAACAGATATTATTTTGGTAAAATATGTTCAAGATAGTTGGAGAGGTCGAGTGCTTTCAATCAAGTTTATGGTAAACTTATGTGCTGGTGCTGCAGTTTTGCCTACAATATCTTATTTGTTAAAAAATGGGTATGATTTTTCTCATGTTTTAAAATCATTGGCTTTTATTTCAATTGCTGTAATTGTTTTTGGCATGCTTTTGCCTAATAAATCATCAAATTTTATAATGGCCAAACAAAAATCTTTATAAATGCCAAATATTACATAAGTTTACGCCATGAAAAATAGCCAAATATTAATTTTTACAGATCTTGATGGTTCATTATTGAATCATAATAACTTTGGGTTTAGAGAGATAAAAGATTTTATTTTAAATTGTATTAAAAATGGTATCAAAATCATACCAAACACAAGTAAAACAAAGTCAGAAATTCAAGTGTTTCTTGACCAATTAGGACAAAATCTTCCTTTTGTTGTTGAAAATGGTGCAGCAATACATAATCTGGATCTAATTTATCCTAAATTAAAATTAAAAAAAAACTCCCTTGTTTTTAGCAGGTCTGTGTCTGAAATCCTAAAGCTATTTGAGAAGAGCATACCAATAGAATTTCAAAAGAGATGTCTTTTTTTAAAAGATATGAGCTCAATAGAACAGATGAAAATCCTTGGTCTTAATAAAAAATATCTACCATTTGCATTAAATAGAGATTATTCAATGCCATTAGTTTTTGATGGTTCTAAAAAATTAGTAAATGAATTCACCGTTCTTTTAAAAAAAATTGGGATGAAACTGCATGAAGGTGGAAGGATTTATAATATATGTGATGATTGTTCAAAAGGTAAAGCGATGATTACATTAATTGAAAAGTTAAAAAATCAATTTGATTTTAACTCTTATACAATAGTTATAGGGGATAGTCCTAATGATATTTCAATGTTAAATGTTTCTGATCAACCTTGTATAATTCCTTTACCAAATAAAAAGAATTTATGTCATTTAAAAGATAAAAAAATAATTAGAGCAACTCAAAGCGCACCACAAGGATGGGAAGAAGTGGTGAGAGCCTCGCTTAAAAAAATTAATTTTGAATTAGAAGGGTAGTTATATGGGTAGTTTTTATCAAAATGGTATAGTTGCAAATTTACATGATTTTTCATATGGAACGTCTTCTGAAGAGAATTATAAAAAGTTAGAAAATGATTTAATGAAATTTTCTAAAAACAATCCAATGGAACTAATTCTACCATGTTTATTTTCTGAAATAAGCGGAAAGGCACTGCCTAAGATTGTTAATGAAATCAATAAAACCAAATTTTTAAACCACATAGTAATAGGTTTAGATAGAGCAAATAAAAATCAATACCTAGAAGCTTCTAATTTTTTTGAGAATTTAGAAATACCTCATTCCATTCTTTGGAATGATGGACCAAGATTAATTGAACTTGACAATGAGTTAAAAGAAAAAGGTTTGTCACCCAAAGAATTTGGAAAAGGTAGAAATGTGTGGTTCTGCATAGGTATGACCCTTGCTAGGGGGCATGCAGAATCTATTGCTTTACACGACTGTGACATCTTAACATACGAAAAATCTTTATTAGCAAAATTATTTTACCCTGTGGCTAATCCAGTATTTAATTTTCAGTTTTGTAAGGGATATTATCCTAGAGTTGCAGATGGGAAAATGAATGGAAGAGTTTCTCGTTTACTTGTTTTTCCTCTATTACTGGCAATGGAAAAAACAATTGGTCGAAGTGAATATTTAGATTTTATGAAATCATTCAGATATCCTTTAGCTGGGGAATTTTCTTTTCGAAGAAACTTGTTGCCAAGACTAAGAATACCTTCTGATTGGGGGTTAGAGATTGGAGTTTTGTCTGAAATGCAAAGAAACCACGCCAGTAACAGAATCTGCCAAGTTGATTTAGCTCAGAAATATGACCATAAACATCAAGATTTGTCAGAAAATGACGATAATTCTGGATTATCAAGAATGTCTATTGATATAACCAAGGCATTAATAAGAAAACTTGCAACTCAGGGAAATATTTTTACTCTAGAGACATTCAGAAGTATTAAAGCAACATATTACAGGGCTGCACTTGATATGATAGATATATATAGAAGTGATGCACAAATGAATGATTTGAATTTTGACTCTCATATTGAAGAAAAAACTGTAGAATTATTTGCATTAAACATAATGAAGGCTGGGGAATCTTTTTTTGAAAATCCAATGGAAACGCCTTTTATTCCAACGTGGAATAGAGTTTTGAGTGCAATCCCAGATTTTTTAGATAGATTGAAATTAAGTGTTGAATTAGATAATGCAGAAGTCAAATAATAAATTTAAAGAAAATATTAATTTAGATATTTTAAAAAGATTAAACTACATTTACGATAAGATAATTTCTAAAGAGAAAACTTTAGAGTACTCAAAAAAAATTAATAGACTTATTAATCATTACAAAAAATTCGAAGTTAAAACTAAAAAAAAAGAAGCTTGGTCTGAAAGCACAATATTACTAATCACATATGCAGACAGTATAAGTAAAGGTATATCAGGCAAAAGCCTTAACAACTTTGGAATATTTTACAATAAATATCTTAAAAAATTTATTGAAAGTATTCATTTTCTTCCGTTTTTTCCCTCAAGTGGTGATGGCGGTTTCTCTGTCAAAAATCATTTTGAAGTAGATGAAACCTATGGAACATGGGAAGATATCAAAGAATTATCAAAAAATGCTAACATAATGACTGATTTAGTTTTAAATCATGCATCTTCCAAAGGTCAATGGTTTAAAAATTTTTTAAAAGAAAAAAGACCAGGAAAAAATTATTTTTATATTGTTGATAAAAACTATGACTGTAGTAAAGTTGTAAGACCGCGTGACCATAATCTTCTTTCAGAGATTAAATTTTCAAATGAAAAAAAATTTTTATGGTGTACTTTTAGTCATGATCAAATTGATTTAAATTTTAAAAATCCTGAAGTTTTATTAGAATTTATCAAACTAATACTCACACTTGCATCCTATGGAATCAAAATTTTTAGATTAGACGCGGTTGCTTTTATTTGGAAAAAAACTGGAACAACTTGTCTAAATCTACCTCAAACTCACGAGATTATAAAATTATTAAGAGATATTGTAGATCAATTAGAGCAAAATATAATAATTGTTACTGAAACGAATTTACCCAAACAAGAAAATTTAAGTTATTTTGGTAAAAATGATGAGGCTCACTGGGTATATAACTTTCCATTACCACCATTAATTATAAATACCTTTTTATTTGAGGATTCAAGTGCTCTCACAAAATGGAGCATGAAAATGCCACCTGCTCAGATAGGAAACGCCTATCTTAACTTTATCGCATCACATGATGGGATTGGGATGCGACCTGCTGAGGGTGTTTTAAATGACAAAGAAATAAAAAAAATGCTTTTAAGACTAAAGAAAAATGGAAGCCAGTTTTCAATGAGAAAACTATCTAATGGTGAAGAAAAAGTATATGAAGCTAATATTTCATTATTTGACGCTCTAAAATACACTGATAATGATGAAAAAGGAAGATTTGACTTAAAAAGATTTATTGCCGCTCATTGTATAATTTTAGCAATTGAGGGAGTCCCAGCTTTTTATTTTAATTCATTGTTTGCAACAAAAAATGATAAGAAAGCCTTTGATACTTCTGGCATTAAAAGAAACCTGAATAGATATAAGTGGGATTATTCATCTTTAGTTAATTTAATAAATAAAAAAGATAGTATCGAGTGTATGAGTTATGAATCATTTAAAAATATTATTTCTATAAGAAAAGCACAGCCTGCTTTTCACCCTAACGCAACTCAATTTACTCTTAATTTAGGTGGAAATATTTTTTCTGTTTGGAGACAAAGTAGAGACAGAAAACAGAGCATTTTTGCTTTAACAAATGTATCTCTAAAAACTGTCAAATTAAATACTAACAAGATTAATTTAATTGACGATGAACAGTGGTTTGATTTATTAAGCTCAAATAAAATAATAGATGGGAAATTTATAAAACTTAATCCATATCAAACTGCATGGATTACAAATTTTAGAGTATAAAGTTAAATTTTAATTTAAGGACAGCCCACCTTGTTCATTAAGAAAAGATGTTATTGAGTCCACACCAGTATTATTTCTCATCTGACCAAAAACATAAGGTAATTTATTTCTAGCTATTTCAACATCATTTCTCATTTTATTAAGATCAACGCCAACATGTGGTGCAAGATCTGTTTTGTTTACAAGCAAAAAATCTGATTTTGTAATAGCAGGCCCTCCTTTTCTAGGAATATCACCGCCCATTCCTACATCAATTACATAAATAGATAAATCTACCAATTCAGGGCTAAAAGTAGCAGCTAAATTATCACCTCCTGATTCAATTAATATTAATTCTAAGTCAGGAAACTTTTCTTTTAATTCATCGACTGCTAACAAATTAATTGAAGCATCTTCTCTAATAGCGGTATGTGGACATCCACCTGTTTCAACTCCTTTAATTCTTTCCAAAGGAAGTGCTTGTGCTTTCATAAGATATTCTGCATCCTCTATTGTATAAATATCATTAGAAATAACTGCCATTGAGACTTTTTTAGAAAGTTTTTTGCATAAAGCCTCTGTTAAACTAGTTTTCCCTGCACCTACAGGGCCTCCAATTCCTACTTTAAGTGGTCCAAAGTTATTAATCATGTTTGATATATCCTATTATTTAATGTTTCATGATACATGCTACTTAAGTCAGACAAAAAAGCAGAACTTCCTAAATCATTGATTTGTGAAATTTTATTTATGTTTGCTTGTTTTTCAATAATTGGCAATAAGTTAATAAGAATTTTCTGTCCCTCGCTCTGACCTAAGGGAATATGTTTAATTCCAACGTTAATAAGATTTGATATAAAGCTCTGTAGAAAAGCAATTAATAATTTTTCTAGTGGTATCTTAAAATATGAACCAGCTTTTCCAATAGCTGTTGGATAAGCTAAATTTGTATCAATTTTATAACCCCAATTTTCTTTAATGTTTTTACAAAAAGCTTTTCCTAGATTTGAAGATTCAATCCATCTTTCTTTGGAAGGGCAAAGAGCAAATGCAAGTTCATTTACTTCTTCACCATTATAAGCGTTGGCAAGTAAAATACTGTCAGTTTTCGCAGTGCCATTTACAATTAAATGTTTTATCCACTCTTCCAAACTAATTTTGTCATATACAAATTCATATTCAATTGCGGCTTCCAATCCATGAGAAAAGTTAAAGCTACCTATAGGAAAGCTTGGTGAAAACCAAGAAAGTAGTAACTGATGATAATCAAAAGTTGATTGTTTTTGTTTAATGCTTGTGTCCATGAGTTCTACCTAAACCATATGCACCACCTTCTGGGTTAAATTCTTCTTTTACTTTTTTTACAGATCCACCCAGCTTTATGACTAAGTTTTCAATTACCTTATCAACTTGTATTAAAAGTCTCTCATTTTCAATTTGGCAAGGTATATGTCTATTACCAATATGCCAAGTTATTTTCATAAGGTTATTACTTGTAATTTCAAATAGCTCTTCCTCAGCAGATTTAATTAAAATGATTGATCCATTATCAAGTAAAAATCCGTCATTTTTTTTTAAAGAAACAGTCTCTGATAAATTTACTAAAAACCCAAAATTATTGTCAGAGACAAGCTTTTTTCTTCGAATAAACTTTTGATCATAAGTTAAGGTTATAGTATCGACTATATTTTTATTTTCTGGATTAACTAAAATTTTTTCTGAAATCATTATTTTCTCTAAAATAAAAAATATCTCTGAGCCATAGGTAATTCTGTAGCTGGCTCGCATGTAAGAATTTCCCCATCAGCTGTAACTTCATATGTTTCAGGATCAACAGAAATATCTGGGCAATAATTATTATAAACCATATCTTGTTTGGAGATATCTCTCGTTTTCTCCACCGCAACAGTATTTTTAGCAAGTTTTAATGAGTCTAAACTTCCAGATGTAATAGAATCTTTACTTACAAAAGTAATTGAAGATGTCTCTAGAGATCTTCCATAAGAAGAAAACATTGGTCTTGTATATATAGGTTGAGGAGTTGGAATTGATGCATTAGGATCACCCATTTGAGCACAAGCAATGCTTCCACCAAGCATCACAATCTCTGGCTTTACTCCAAAAAAAGCTGGATCCCATATCACAATATCAGCTCTTTTACCTTCAGTTATTGATCCTATATGTTTAGATAAACCGTGAGTTATAGCTGGATTAATTGTATATTTAGCTACATATCTTTTAACTCTAACATTATCATTATCACCTTTTTCTTCCTTTAGACGACCTCTTTGAACTTTCATTTTGTGAGCTGTTTGCCAAGTTCTGATAATAACTTCTCCAACCCTTCCCATTGCTTGACTGTCAGAAGCTATAATTGAAAAGGCACCTAAATCATGGAGGATATCCTCTGCAGCTATAGTCTCTTTTCTAATTCTGCTTTCAGCAAAGGCAACGTCTTCTGGAATTGATTTATCTAAATGATGACATACCATGAGCATATCCAAATGCTCCTCTAAAGTATTTATAGTATAGGGTCTTGTTGGATTAGTTGATGATGGTATTACATTTTCATTCCCGCATACTTTAATGATATCAGGTGCATGGCCTCCACCAGCACCTTCAGTATGAAAGGCATGAATTGTTCTATTATTAATAGCTTTTATAGTATTTTCTACAAATCCACTTTCATTCAATGTATCTGTATGTATCATTACTTGAACATCCATTTTGTCAGCTACATTTAGACAGTTATCTATAGCGCCAGGAGTGGTTCCCCAATCTTCGTGTAATTTAAGTGCGCAAGCTCCAGCATTTACCTGTTCAATTAATCCCTCTGGTTTAGAAGAATTGCCTTTACCAGCAAATGCAAGATTCATAGAAAAAGCATCCGCTGATTGTATCATTTTACCTATATGCCAAGATCCAGGTGTGCATGTTGTTGCCAATGTTCCATGAGCAGGTCCAGTACCACCTCCTAGCATTGTTGTTAAACCTGAGTGCAGAGCATCGTCAATTTGTTGAGGACATATATAGTGGATGTGAGAATCAAATCCTCCTGCTGTAATGATTTTACCTTCACCTGCGATTATTTCTGTGCCAGGTCCAATAATAATATCAATTTTTGGTTGAGTGTCAGGATTTCCCGATTTTCCAATTTTTTGAATAATACCATCTTTAATTCCAATATCGGCTTTAAATATTCCATTTATATCAACTATCAGTGCGTTTGTAATAACAGTGTCAACAGCGCCATCTTTTCTTGTAACTTGTGATTGGCCCATACCGTCTCTAATTACTTTTCCACCCCCAAATTTAACTTCCTCGCCATAGACAGTTAAATCATTTTCAACTTCTATAAACAAGTCTGTGTCAGCCAATCTAACTTTGTCACCAGTCGTGGGGCCGAACATTTCTGCATATGATGATCTTGTTATTTTTGAACTCATTACAAGGCTCCCATAATTTTCTGATTAAACCCAAAAATATTTTTATCACCTTTGATATTGATTAAATTTACCTCTCTTGTTTGACCTGGTTCAAAGCGAACTGCAGTTCCAGCTGCAATATCTAGTCTCATTCCTTTTGTTTTATCCCTGTCAAAAGATAAAAATTCGTTTGTTTCGTAAAAGTGATAGTGGCTACCAACTTGAATTGGTCTATCGCCTGTATTTGAAACTTTGATCTTTAAAGCATCAGAATCTTTATTTAAAACTATTTCATCAGATTTTGTAATAATTTCTCCAGGTATCATTTAAATCTCCATTATCTTATAGGATGATGAACTGTGACTAATTTTGTGCCATCGGGAAATGTTGCTTCAACTTGAACTTCATGAATCATTTCAGGAATTCCACTCATACATTCATCCTTTTTTACAACATGAGCACCAGCTTCCATTAAGTCTGCAACGGTGCGTCCCTCTCTAGCTCCTTCAACAACAAAATCTGAAATTAAAGCTATAGCCTCAGGGTAGTTAAGTTTAATTCCTCTACTTTTTCTACTTCTTGCAACTATTGCAGCTAAGCTAATTAAGAGTTTATCTTTTTCTCTAGGTGATAATTTCATGTCCTCTCCCTAACTGTTCCATACTTTTGGAATGTTATCATCAGCAAGTATTGATAATAATTTTTTTTGTATTGATTTCAAATCATAAGCATCTTTGGCAACCATTCTGACTAAAATTTTATCATTCCATATAGAATGAGACAACAACACTGTTTCTGAGTTTTTTAGAATTTCAGGTAAAGTATTCTCATAGGATAATAGTTTTTTTCCGTAGATAAAAATATTAGATATTGCAACTCCATCCTTAGCTGAAGCAATGTTTGATAGAGTTTCTCTAATATCTCCATTTAAATTTAATGCTTCAGCGTGAATCAAATTTTTATTTACATTTATTCTCCAATTATCATTGAAATAACCCTTTTCAAGATATTCACCCATAGCTGTTCTTCCAAATATTGTGGTTTCAGCTAATAAAAAATTTGAATTAGGATTTAAATTTACTTCAATGTTTCTATCAAAATTACAATTGTTAAATAAAATTAATTCTTGTGGTATCCAAAAAAGATTACTTGTTTCATCTACTGTCAATGAAATTTTAATTTTAGCCTTTTCATTAAATCCCTTATAAGCTCTTTCTGCAGTTTGCGTAGTTAAAAAAATTTTGGATTTATTTACAATTTCAAAATCATAAGAAAAATTATCACCACTTGTAATTCCACCAGCAGTGTTGACTAAAACTAATTCTTTAAACTTTTGAGAAGATTTAGGGTAAAATACTTTTGCAGAACCTGATTGATAGAAGCGATTTATTTCATTATTATTTATTTTAACATCAATTTTACCGTGAGCTCTTTGAAAGGTTGCTTTTTTATTTAACATTTATATGTTTATACCCTTCGTTAGTTTTATATTATATTTTGCTCTTTATAATCATATTTTAGAATAATGAACTGTTCCACGCTCATCAACTTTACTTTTGGCTTGATTGGTTACATCTAGGTGGATTAGATGAGCTCTTGCTTCTCCAATTGCAAAGTGCATTTGTTCATCACCAATTTTTCTATCAAAAATAATTTCAATAGAATCCATAATAGTTATATCTTTTTCATTAAGGGCATCTAATATTAAACTTAATCTATGATTATGATGTTTAATTAAGTCTTTCGCTCGTTGATCACCATTTGTAAATGGCCAATCATGACAAGGAAATACTTTTGTATCTGGTTCCATGGTTGATATTTCATTTAGATATTTAAAATAACCACCTAATCTATCATCTAATGGGTCAAAAAAATTATCAGAAATGTTTGGTGAAATCCTAGGTAACAAAAAATCTCCTGAAAGATATAACTTTCTTTTATGATCTATTAAAGAAATATGTTCAGGTGAGTGACCAGAGTCTGTCCTAGCTATCCATAATCCATCATTAGACTCAATTTCGTATCCAGCTTTAATGATTTCAAACTCAGGTAGTTCATACACTCTATTTTTGTATAGCCTTGTTGCTGGGTCCTTAGCAAGAATATCTTCTTCACTCATTCCAGCTCTTACAAAAACATTACGAAATATTTTTGCATATTCATCATCTGGCATTGATCTAAAAGTATTGGCAGTGAATAATTCTTTTGCTGTTGTAAAACATTTAATATCTAATTTTTTTTGAAGCCAGCCTGCCATTCCAATATGATCAGGGTGATAATGTGTAATTAATAGACCCGCAAATCTTTTAGATTTTAATGGACCATTTATAAGCGCTTCCCAATGTTCTTCTGAATGTTCAGATTTTAGGCCAGCATCTAATATTAATAGTCCCTTAGGAGTATCCATTAAAAATAAATTTACATGGTTTAATCTAAAAGGAAGCTCAAAATGTACCCAATATAAATCAGAAGCGATTTGAGTTAATTGACCAAATTTAGGTTTATCAATTTCTAGTTTCGTCATTTATTGCTCGTCAAGAATTATCGTGGTAATTTTTATTTAAGATGTTAAGAATATACATTAAATCTAAATTAGATCTAGCAAATCTAAAATAAAATTTTAAAAATGAAAATATAAGGTTTTTAGCGTATATTTTTCTACTAACATATAGATTAAACATTAAGAGATACATTATGAAAAATTCATTAGACGGAATAAAGGTATTAGATCTAACAAGAGTTTTAGCAGGGCCTTATTGCACCCAAATGCTTGGTGATCTTGGTGCAGAGATAATAAAAGTTGAAAGGCCAGGAGGAGGGGATGATACCAGAGGATTTGCTCCACCATTTGTAAAAGATGAAAACGGAGAAGAGACGGATTTAAGTGCGTATTATTGTGGAGCAAACAGGAATAAAAAATCAATAACTGTCAATCTTAGTAAAAAAGAAGGGCAGGATTTAATAAAGAAACTACTTAAAGATTGTGACATATTAGTAGAAAATTTCAAAACAGGTACATTAGAGAAGTATGGACTTGGTTATAATGATTTAAAGATCGAGTTTCCAAGATTAATTTATTGTTCTATCACAGGTTTTGGACAGACTGGTCCTTATGCATCTAGACCAGGCTACGATGGTTTAATTCAAGCAATGGGCGGTGTCATGGCTCTTACTGGAGAACCTAGTGGAGAGCCAATGAAAGTTGGAGTTCCTATTGGAGACTTGATGGCAGGAATGTTTGCATCAGTAGGAATTCTTGCAGCTCTTAGACATCAAATTCAAACTGGAGAGGGTCAATTTATTGATATTGGTATGTTAGATACACATGTTGCATGGCTTGCTAATCAAGGAATGAATTATTTGTCTACAGACAAAAACCCTGAAAGACTTGGCAATCAGCATCCTAATATTGTTCCTTATCAAGTTATGCCTACATCTGATGGATATATCGTCCTTTCAGTTGGAAATGACCCAACTTTTGAGAGATTTTGTAAATTAGCTGGCGAAGAAAAGTTAATTAATGATCCAAAATTCAAAACCAACGCGGACAGAGTGTCAAATAGAGAATTTGTTACTAATGTTTTAAATGAAATTACCAAGAAACACACATCCGAGTGGTGGCTAGAAGAGTTAGAGAAAGAAAAAATTGGATGTGGTCCAATTAATACTTTAAGTCAAGTTTTCTCAGACCCGCATGTTAAAGCTAGAGAAATGATAGTGAATATGGATCATAAAAAAACAGGCAAATCTCCTCTAAAATTAATAGCAAACCCAATTAAAATGCATGAAACACCACCAAGTTATAGAATGCCACCTCCTTTACTTGGAGAACATACAGATGAAATTTTGTATGAAGAAATTGGTCTCAGTGAAACTGAGATAAAAAATCTAAAAGATAATGAGATAATTTAATAAATTATTCTAAAAGAATTTATGGTTCAGGCACAAAACAAAAATCTCATTTCTGATATTGAGTATGACAGTATAAGTTCTTGGATTAGATTAATTCTTTTATTTATTGTTGGTGTTGTAGGTATTGTAGGTATGTGGTCCGTTGTAGTTGTAATGCCAGCATTAGAAACTGAATTTGCTATTGATAGAGGTAAGGCAAGTTTGCTTTATGCTACTACTATGGTTGGTTTTGGATTAGGTAATTTTTTAATTGGAAAAGTAGTAGATAAATTTGGGCTTAAATTTCCAATTATTGTTGGAGTTATTCTCCTTTCATCATCCTATTTAGTAGCAATGATTTCCAATGAATTTTGGCATTTATTGGTTTTGCAAGTTTTTATGGGTACAGCTGCATCAACTTTTTTTGGTCCCTCTATGGCGGATATTGGAAATTTTTTTGAAAAATATAGAGGACTAGCAGTAGCTATAGTTGCTAGCGCTAATTACGTAGCAGGTGGTTTGTGGCCACTCTTTATTAGTCATTTGCTAGAGTTTAGTAACTGGAAAGAAGTCTATTTTTATATTGCAATAATCTGTTTGGTAATCATCTTTCCAATTTCATTAATTTTGAAAAATAATA
>CACMTN010000002.1:0-117500 GCA_902616615.1 uncultured SAR116 cluster alpha proteobacterium
AGAAAATAACGTTTGGTCGTTAGGTTTTTCCCCAGAGGAACAAGTAGAAAGTGTAATTTCATGTGCTCTAATTCATGGTTATAAAAGGTTTGGAATTATTGCGCCAGATAATTTATATGGAAAAATTATTACAAAACAAACGATAGATTTAATATCTGCAGATCAAAAAAGCTCATATGATTTGATTTTTCTTTCCAATAAAGATCTTAATGATAAAAATAGTCTTTATACTTATTTAAGGAAATTTTTAGAATATTCAGAATTGCAAGATACACATACAAAATTTGACACAATTCTTTTAGGAGGAAGGAAAGAATTTATACTTGAGATAGCACCATTATTAGCTTTTTTTAATGTAGACTCTAAATATGTAAAAATTTTAGGGACTGAAATTTTTAACAACAGAGAAATTAAAAATGAACCATCATTAGAACAATCTTGGTTTCCAATAATATCAAGTAAAAATAGTGAAAAATTTAGATTACTCTGGAAGGATGTATGGGGAGGAAATAATAATTACTTCTCTGATGCAGGTTTTGATGCAGGTTTAATTAGTATAGATTATGTAAAGGAATTAAGAAATACCCTAAATTTTTTAAATAATGTTGAGGGTCCAGTTACAGGATTAATTTTTGAAAATAATGGATACATTAAAAAACCAATTCAAGTCATGCAAATTGAAGATCTAGGAACATTAACCAGTATTCAAAGATGTAGTACATCTAGGGACTAATCAAAAAGTTTATAATACTATTTAATTTTATCATATGTCTCTTATTTACTTTCAATCTATCGTTAACTAATGTTATTAAATTTTTTCTTTTCAATTTCTCTAAAGAATTGTTATCAATTATAGATTTATTTCGCAGTTTGGTAATTTCCACACCATCACTTAATCTCAATCCCATAGTTAATGTATCTATATCTGAAACATGATCATTTAGTTTTGTTATTTTTTCATATTTTGATCCAAACAAATTTTTTGATAACCAAGTTTTAGGATTTTTGTAATTTTGATATTCAATACGATTTTTATTTCTATTTGATGACCATAATCTACCATAAGCACCTGGACCAATGCCAATCCAATTTTCAGAATTCCAGTAGTTTAAATTATGTTTGCATTTAAAATTATTTTTGGCGTAATTGGATACTTCATATCTGGTAAAGTTAAATCCATTAAGAATTTTATTAGAGGCATCATAAAATTCAGCAGCCAAATCGTCATCTATGATTTTAATAAGACCATTCTGGTAATCTTTAAAAAATTTTGTACCCTCTTCAATTGTTAGTTGGTATAAAGAAATATGTTGTAATTTATTTGAATTCAGAAAAGTCTCTAACTCTTTCGTCCAGTCCATTAGCTTTTGACCATGAAATGCATAAATTAAATCTACCGATATGTTATCAAAAATATTTGAGGCAGCTTTCAAAGTTATTTCAACATCCCTAATATTGTGCAATCTACCTAAAAATTTTAAATATTCATCATTTAGAGATTGTACCCCAATTGATAATCTGTTTATTCCTATTTGTTTAAATTTAAAAAATTTTTTATCATCATATGATGTTGGGTTTGCTTCAAGAGTTATTTCGATATTTTCGTCAAAACCATAAATATTGCTAGATATATCAATTATATTTTCGGCTATCCTAGTTGGCATTAATGAAGGTGTGCCACCGCCAAAAAAAATTGAACTGAGGTTTTTATGTCTTACATCCTTATTAATAAGCTCCTCTTTCATAGCATACAATTGATTTTTATAAGATTTTATCCAATTATCTACATCAATTGTTTCATTTACATGAGAATTAAAATCACAATATGGACATTTAGACTCACAATAGGGCCAATGAACATAAAGGCTTAGTGAATTTTCAAAATATTTACTCAAGTTTTTAAACTAGGAAAACATATATCAATTAATTTTCTAAAAGCTAAAGCTCTGTGACTAATACTATGTTTAAATTTTGGGACCATTTCACCAAAAGTTTTGTCATGTTCCAAGGGCTTAAAAATAGGATCGTAACCAAAACCATAATTCCCTTTTGGTGGCCACGAAAATTTTCCATAAATTTTTCCGGATACTGTTACATGACTTCCATCAGGCCAGCATAAAGATAAAGCACAAACAAAAAAACAATTATAATTTGGTTCTTTTATTTTTTTTATAGAGTTATTAATTTTACACATTGCCAATTTAAAGTTTTTGTTCGCTCCTGCCCATCGAGCTGAATAAATACCTGGTTGATTTTGAAGATCTGAAAAACAAATTCCGCTATCATCTGACAAACTAGGAATTCCAACTGTTGTTGAAACATATGACGACTTTATTAATGCATTTTCTTCGAAAGATGAACCATTTTCAATTGGTTCATCTAAATCAAAGTCACCTGCAGACAAAACATCAATTTCCAAAGGTTCTAATAAATTTCTTATTTCTTTTATTTTACCTTTGTTATGACTAGCAATAACAATTTTTTTATCTTTAAATATTTTATTTTTCATAACTTTAATCGAGACCTAGAGCTTCTCTCTGAATTTTAAAAATAGATTTGGTTCCTATTTCAGCGAGATCTAAAAGTTTATTAAATTGTTCTTTATTGAAAGGTCTTTCTTCAGCAGTAGTTTGAATTTCTACTATTCCGTTATTTAATGTCATTACAAAATTACCATCAGTTTCAGCATTAGAATCTTCTTTATAGTCTAGGTCTACCATTTCTTGATTATCACATATACCACACGATATGGCAGCAACTTGATCAGTAATAGGATTTTCAGTTAATTTACCTGATTGAAGTAAAAAACTGATCGCTTGATAAAGAGCAACCCAGGCGCCAGTAATTGATGCTGTTCTCGTTCCTCCATCAGCTTGAATTACATCGCAATCTATTTTTATCTGACATTCTGATAATTTCTTTAAGTCAACAACTGATCTCAGTGATCTTCCAATTAATCTTTGAATTTCTTGTGTCCGCCCTGAGGGTTTTCCTTTTGTTACTTCCCTATCCATTCTAGAATGTGTTGATCTTGGTAGCATACCATATTCAGCTGTAATCCAACCTTTACCGGAATTTCTCAACCATAATGGCAATTTGTTATCAACGGAAGCAGTACATAAAACATGAGTGTTTCCAAACCTAGCAATGCATGACCCTTCAGCGTATGGTGAAATATTAGCTTCAAGTTCTATGTTTCTTAATTCGTTGAAATTTCTATTTGATATTCTTTTATACATTAAATCTTTACTTAGTTTAAGTTCACCATTGACTTTTATAATTTTTTAGTTCTTGTAAATCAACATAATATTTATTATTTGATTATTATAAAAATATGTCTGGAGAACTAAATTGTCTAAAAAAAAGTCAACGTCAAATATAGATAAAAACGATAAAAATTCTTCTAAAAAAGAAGAAGTTCAAACTGATGTTGAGTCAGAAAATGGAACATTAAATACTTCTGAAGTTGAAATTGAAGAAACTTCAATTGAAGACTTAGTTCAAAACCAGAAGAAAGAGATTAACGATCTTAAAGATCAATTATTAAGGAGCTTAGCTGAAGCTGAAAATCTTAGAAAAAGAACTATCAAGGAAGTAGCAGACGCTAAAAAGTACAGTCATATTTCATTTGTCAGAGATTTAGTCTCTTCAGTTGACAATTTGCAAAGAGCTTTAGAAGCAGTACCTACAGACAATTCAAAGCTTTCTGAACCAATAAAAAATTTAATCCTTGGTTTGGAAATCGTAGAAAAGGAAATATTAAACACTTTTGAAAAACACAACTTAAAACAGATATCTCCGTTAGGTGAAAAATTCGACTATAATCTTCATCAAGCAATGTTTGAAGTTCCTACAAATAAAAAGGATCCTGGTTATGTTGTAGAAGTATCACAAAAAGGTTACCTTTTACATGATAGATTAGTAAGACCCGCTATGGTAGGTATTTCAAAAAAGCTAGAAGATGACTCTCTGGAAAATAATAGTACAAAATCTTAAAAATAAATTAATTTTTATTTATAATCTTGTAAATTCAATAACTTAACCCATATTAAATCTGACAATACATTTTATATATATTTTGATCTTATAATTCGTAAATAGGGAGTTTATTAATGGCTAAAGTTATAGGTATTGATTTAGGTACAACTAATTCATGTGTGTCTGTCATGGATGGTAAAACACCCAAAATAATTGAAAATAGTGAAGGGGCTAGAACAACACCATCTATGGTAGGAATTACAGACGATGAAAGGTTAGTCGGACAGCCTGCGAAAAGGCAAGCAGTTACCAACCCTGAAAACACTCTGTTTGCAATTAAAAGGTTGATAGGAAGAAGACATGATGATGAATATTCGAAAAAGTTTTCTGAATTGGTACCATACAAGATTATATCAGCGAAAAATGGTGACGCTTGGGTTCAGGCTAATAATCAAGACTATGCACCATCTGAAGTTTCAAGTTTTATCTTAAGAAAACTTAAAGAAGATGCTGAGTCATTTCTAGGTGAAAAAGTCGACAAAGCAGTTATTACTGTTCCTGCTTATTTTAATGATGCACAGAGGCAAGCTACCAAAGATGCAGGCAAAATTGCGGGATTAGAAGTTCTTAGAATTATAAATGAGCCAACTGCAGCTGCCCTCGCTTATGGTCTAGACAAAAAAGAAAGTGGAACAATTGCTGTCTATGATTTAGGTGGAGGTACATTTGATGTTTCAATTTTAGAAGTTGGTGATGGTGTGTTTGAAGTAAAGTCTACAAACGGAGACACATTTCTAGGGGGAGAAGATTTTGACCAAAGAATTATAGACTATATTGCAGATCAATTTAAAAAAGAGAATGGAATTGACCTTAGGTCAGACAAATTAGCGCTACAAAGAATGAAAGAGGCAGCTGAAAAAGCTAAAATTGAGCTTTCCAGTTCAGTTCAAACTGATATTAACCTGCCATTTGTAACAGCAGATGCTAGTGGTCCAAAGCATCTTAATGTCAAATTAACCAGATCACAATTTGAAGGTATTGTAGATGATCTCATAACTAAAAGCATAGAGCCATGTAAAGCCGCATTAAAAGATGCTGGAGTTAGTGCTAGTGATATTGATGAAGTCATTCTTGTTGGTGGAATGACGCGAATGCCTAAAATTATAGAAGCAGTAACTTCATTTTTCAAAACAGAGCCACATAGAGGAGTAAATCCAGATGAAGTTGTAGCCTCAGGTGCAGCTATTCAAGGCGGAGTTTTGATGGGTGACGTCAAAGATGTGCTTCTATTAGATGTTACACCATTGTCTCTAGGAATTGAGACTTTAGGCGGAGTTTTCACAAGACTAATTGACAGAAATACAACTATTCCATCAAAAAAATCTCAAATATTTTCAACTGCAGAAGATAACCAATCTGCCGTTACTATCAGAGTTTCTCAAGGTGAAAGAGAGTTGGCCTCAGATAATAAGTCCTTAGGTGAATTTAATCTGGAGGGAATTGCACCCGCTCCTAGAGGAGTACCTCAAATAGAAGTTACATTTGATATTGATGCTAACGGAATAGTTAATGTAAGTGCTCAAGATAAAGCAACTGGAAAAGCTCATAATATTACTATTCAAGCTTCAGGTGGACTTGATGATAATGAAATTGAAAGAATGGTAAAAGAAGCAGAAGATAATGCTGAAGCTGATAAAGAAAAGAGAGAGGCAATCGATACTAGAAACCAAGCAGAATCTATGATACATGGTGCCGAAAAATCATTATCCGATCTAGGTGATAAAGCTGAGGAAACTGCAAAAAAAGATGTAGAACAAGCTATTTCTGAACTTAAAACTGCTCTTGAAGGTGATGATGTTTCCATCATAAAGGAAAAAACTACAAATTTATCATCTGTGATGATGAAGATGGGTGAGGCTGCTTACAAAGCTAATGAAGCTAACAACCCCGAAAATGCTGAGGCAGCTGAAAATTCAGGTGAAAAAAAAGAAGATGTTGTAGATGCAGATTTTGAAGAAGTCAAAGATAATGATGAAAAAAAAGATGCTTCTTAAATGTGTATTAGATATATCTAAGTTGTAATTATGGCACGCGACTATTACGATATACTTGGTTTATCTAAATCTGCATCAGACAGTGAGATAAAATCTTCTTATCGTAAATTAGCCATGAAGTATCATCCTGACAGAAATCCCGGTGATAAAAAGGCAGAAGAAAAATTTAAAGAAATATCAGAATCATATGAAGTCTTGAAGGATCCTCAAAAAAAAGCTGCTTATGATCAGTATGGACACGCTGCTTTTTCTCAAGGTGGAGGACAAAGTTCTGGTGGATTTTCAGGTTTTGGAACTGGTGGATTTTCAGATATTTTTGAAGATATGTTTGGTATGGGGAGTGACACAAGACGAAGATCTGCGTCTACCGGCTCTGATTTAAGATATGATTTATCAATTTCTTTGGAACAAGCATATTCTGGTGATCAAGTCGAAATATCATTAACAGTTCCTTCAAAATGTGAATCATGTAATGGATCTGGAGCAAATAAGGGTTCAAAACCAAAACAGTGTATACAGTGTGGTGGTTATGGAAAAGTAAGGGCGCAACAAGGTTTTTTTACAATAGAAAGAACTTGTGCAGCTTGTTCCGGAGTTGGAGAAACTATTGGTGATCCGTGTAGGGCTTGTAAAGGTCAAGGGCGTGTTAACAAAAATAAAAAATTGTCAGTAAATGTACCGGCTGGTGTCGATAATGGAACACGTATTCGTCTTTCTGGAGAAGGTGAGGCTGGTTCCAGAGGATCAATTGCTGGTGACCTATATATATTTATTGATATTAAAGATCATTCTTTTTTCCAAAGAGATGGAAAAGATACTTTCATTGAGGTGCCGGTTAATTTTATCGATGCAGTTTTAGGGAACGCTATTCAGGTTCCTTGCATTGATGGATCAAAGGCAAAAATGAATTTAAGTGCAGGTACACAAAGCGGAACACGATTAAGAATGAAGGGAAAAGGCATGCCTGGATTGCGTGGTGGAACAAGGGGTGATCAATATGTTCAAATAAATGTTGAAACACCAATTGGTCTTTCAAGAAAACAGGAAGAATTATTTCATAAAATTAAAGATTTAGGTTTAGAAAAAATTAGCCCCAAAACAAGTAGGTTTAAAAAATTAATTCAGTAACATAAATTTAGTGTATACTTAATTACAAAACTTTAAAAGAGATTATAATGAATAAAATATCTGTTTCCATTCCTGGCTGTAATGGGAGAATGGGCAAAACTCTTCTTAAACTTATACTGGAAAGCTCTAAATATGAAATAGCATCGGCTACATGTTTGCCAAATGAAGACGAAGTAGGTTTTGATATTGGTATATTTGCTGGTAAAGATAAAATGAATAGAGAAATCACAGCAGAACCCATGTTATTGTTTCAAAATTCAGATGTCCTTATTGATTTTACAGTTCCAGAAGCAACAATGTTTCATGCTAAACAATGTTATGACAATAGTATGTCAATAGTGATTGGTACTACTGGATTAAGTAAAACTCAAGAAAAAGAATTGCTGTCTTTTTCAAAAAAAATACCCGTTGTTTATTCTGCAAATTTTTCAATAGGTGTAACTTTACTGTCCAAACTTGTATCAAATGCTACTAAAACATTAGGGCTCGATTGGGATATTGAAGTCTTAGAGATGCACCATAAACAAAAAGTAGACTCTCCTTCAGGTACTGCATTACTACTTGGAAAATCAGCAGCAGACGCAAGGCACCAAGAATTGTCAAATGTTAAATCTTCATTACGTGACGGATTAGTTGGAAAAAGAAAAGCGGATGAAATAGGCTTTGCAGTATTAAGAGGTGGTGATGTTGTGGGAGAGCATTCAGTATTTTTTTGTAACTCAGGAGAAAGAATAGAGTTGGCTCACAAAGCAACTGACAGATCAATTTTTGCTTATGGTGCTTTGCGAGCATCTTATTGGGCAGCAACTGCAAATCCAGGCTTGTATTCTCTGGCAGATGTATTGGAAAACGGTGGATAGATTTAATTAGTTTAATATTTGGTTTATTTCTTTAAAACAAGCATTAATATTAATTTTTCCGTTTAATATAGTTGGTCTTGTTTCTATATAACTTACTAGATAAACACCATTTTTTTTAAGAAAAAACACATCTATAAAACACTCTTTAAGATGATATTGGTAATTTTTTAATCTTCCTTCTTGTTTGATAAAGTTACTTTTCCCAAGTGATTTAATAATTTCTTCTTCGTTCCAATTTACAAACCTGTCTAAGTTAAAGTTATTAACATTTGGAACTTTAATTTTTGTTTGTAAAGTTAGCTTTTGAACTTTTTCCTTTTTTTTAGGTAAATTTATTGGAGCCATTTCTTTATTATCTTTAGGTTTTTGATCATCAATTTCAGACTTCTTACCTTGCTTATTAGATAATTCTAAATTTGAAATTCTTTTAGTATTCTCAAGAAAAATGTTTTGGTGTTCAAAGGTGTGGCATGAGTTTATAAAAAAAACTATACAAAAACAGAAGATAATTTTATTAAAATTAGTATTCATAAATGATATTCATAAATATTGTTTGTTAGGAAGTCTAATTAAAAATTTTTTTGAGGAAAAGATGAAAGATTCTAAAGTCGAAATTTGTTTTATTGGAAATGCAATAATAGACATTTTATCTAAGATAAGCAATGAAACACTAAATAAGCTTAAAATACCTAAGGGCTCAATGCAGCTAGTAGATGAGGAAACTTCTGAAAAAATTATAAAATATATTAAAGATCCATCAATTATTTCTGGTGGAAGCGCAGCTAATACTGCTGTAGGATTTAAATCATTTGGAGGAACATGTTCTTTTATAGGACAAATTGGTAACGATAAATTTGGTGATCTGTTTTCAGAGGATCTCAACAATTCTGGTATCTTTTTTAAATCTAAAAATTTTCTGAGCACAGACAAAACCTCAAAAAGTATTATTTTAGTAACTCCTGATGCTGAGAGAAGCATGAATACATTTTTAGGAGCCAGTGTTAGATTTAATATCAGTACTTTTGACGAAAGGTTTATTATTGATAGTAGCATGATTTATATTGAAGGATATTTATTCGATCAACCTGAGGCTAAAGATGCAATATATCACTGCTGTAATTTAGCAAAATCTCAGGATAAAAAAGTTGCTTTAAGTTTATCAGATTTATTTTGTGTTGATAGACACAGAACAGATTTTCTTAAATTAATTGACAAGTATGTTGACATTATTTTTGCAAATGAGGAAGAAATTAAAAGTTTGTATCAATCAGAATTGAAAGAATGCATAAATAACATAAAGAAAAATGTTGATTTTGGTGCTATTACCCTCGGTTCAAAAGGTTCCGTTGTGTTTGAAAATAAACTTGAATATTTTGTCGATCCAATAGGCGTAGAAGAATTAGTTGACACAACAGGTGCAGGTGATCTATTTGCTTCTGGTTTCCTGTTTGGTTTTACAAATAAATATTCAATTCAAAAGTGTGGATATTTAGGAAATAAAGCAGCTTCAGAAATTATAAAACATATTGGGGCACGTCCAAAAATTTCTCTCAAATCAATATTGTAATAATTCATTTATTTTGAAAATAATGAATTATATGCAGCTATTGATGCAGAGTTAATAATATCTGAAACAGATGAACCCATTTGAACAATTTGAAATGGTTTTTCTCCGCCTATCATAAGAGGGCCTAAGATTGATCCTCCACCGAGTTTTTGTAATAATTTAAAAGATATATTTGCAGCTAAAAGGCTTGGCATTATTAAAACGTTAGCTGGACCTGATAGTCTACAAAACGGATAATTTTCTTTGATTAGATCATAATCTAAAGCAACCTCTGGTGTCATTTCACCATCAAACTCAAAATCAACTTGTTTGTTGTCAAGTATATTAACTGCTTCCTTTAAATCTTTAGAACTAGGTCTAGATAAACTTCCGAAATTAGAAAATGATAATAAAGCTACACGAGGCTTGTAGCCAAGGTCCTTAACTGTATTAGCAATACCTGTTGCTATATTAGCCAATTGCTCAGCATTTGGTGTGTCATGTATATTTACATCTCCGATAAAAACAGTTCTTTCTTTTGATACCATCATAGACATAGATAAAAAACTTTGATCATTTTTTGTCGAAATTACTTTAATAATATCGTTAAAGCATCTACCAAATGGTCTAGTAACTCCAGTAACCATAGCATCTGCATCTTCGGCAGACACCATGGAGGCAGCAAATACATTCCTGTCTTGGTTAATTAATCTTTGACAATCTCTTCTTAAATGACCATCTCTATGAAGTAACTTATATAAGTTATCAATGTATTCTTGATTTTTTTTACTTAAACTAGCATTATGAATAATTAACTCATTAAGTCCTTCTAAATTTACTTTTTCCATAGTTTCTTTAACACGATTTTCTCTACCAATTAATATTGGTATTCCAAATCCAGAATTATAAAATGATAAGGCTGCTCTTATTGTTTTCTCTTCCTCTCCTTCTGCAAAAACAACCCGTTGTTTTTTCCCTTTTATTCTAGCTTTAATAGGCTCTAGAATAGAAGCTATAGGATTAGTTCTGCCTTCTAATTCTCTTTTATAAGACTCTAAATTTTTAATAGGCTTTTTTGCTACGCCACTATTCATTGCTGCTTTGGCAACTGCTGAAGAAACTGAAGAAATCAATCTTGGATCAAAAGGAGCTGGTATTATGTAATCATGGCCATAATGAAGTTGAACACCGTGGTAAGCTGCATTTACTTCATCTGGTACATCCTTTCTAGCTAATTCAGCGATAGCATTAGCAGCTGCAATTTTCATTTCCTCATTAATTGTAGTTGCTCTTACATCCAAGGCACCTCTAAAAATATATGGAAATCCTAGCACATTATTAACCTGGTTTGGGTAATCTGATCTACCGGTAGCTATAATAGCATCAGATCTTACGCTTTTAACATCTTCAGGCATAATTTCAGGAATGGGATTAGCCATTGCAAATATGATTGGTTTTTCAGCCATGCTTTTAACCATTTCTTTTGTTACTGACCCAGGAACTGATAAACCTAAAAAAACATCTGCATTTTTTAGAGCATCTTTTAGAGTTCTTAATTTGGTATTGACGGTATGACCAGATTTCCATTGATTCATATTACTTTGTCTTCCTTGATATAACACACCATCTCTATCAACTAAAATAATATTATCATTTTGTGCTCCCATTGCTTTTAAAAGTTCAACACAAGCTATAGAAGCAGCACCAGCACCATTGCTTACAAACTTAGTATCCTCTATTTTTCTATTAGTCAGATGAAGAGCATTTATTATCCCTGCTGCAGTTACAATTGCTGTACCATGTTGATCATCATGAAAAACTGGAATATTCATTTTTTCTCTTAATCTTTGTTCAATTATGAAACAATCAGGAGCTTTTATATCTTCTAAATTAATTCCTCCAAAGCTAGGTTCGAGTAAAGAAACAGCATCAATAAATTTATCCGTATCTTCTGTATCTAACTCTAGGTCAATTCCATCAACATCAGCAAATTTTTTGAATAATACAGACTTGCCTTCCATAACCGGTTTTGAAGCGGCAGCACCAATGTTTCCTAGCCCCAATACTGCAGTACCATTTGAAATAACTGCAACAATATTTCCTTTTGATGTATAATCATAAATAGTGTCAGGTTTTTTTTCAATTTCAAGACATGGCGTAGCAACGCCTGGTGAATATGCTAATGATAAATCGTTAGAACTAATAAGAGGGGTTGTTGGTGTTATTTCTAATTTTCCAGGGCGACCTTTTTTGTGATACTCTAGTGCTTCTTTTTCCAGGTTAGATTTTTTGTCAGCATCGTTATTGGTAGTAGACATTTTTTCCTCAAAAACTTAAAATTATAAACTCTAGATTATAACTTAAATTTTGGAAAAGATCTTAATAAATTGTATTTTATTAAAAATATTTCAATTATAAATAAGATTAAATTAAGTTTTTTAAGGAAAATTATTTTATTGTGAAAAATGCATATACTCCAATGATGGAGCAATATTTAAATATAAAGAATAAATATAAAGATACCTTGTTATTTTACAGGATGGGAGATTTTTATGAGTTATTTTTTGAAGATGCAATTGTAGCTTCAGAAGCATTAGACATAGCTTTAACTAAAAGAGGAAAATCTAATGGTAAAGATATACCCATGTGTGGTGTTCCTTTTCATTCAGCTGACAACTATTTACCAAAATTAATTAAAAAAGGTTTTAATGTTGCGGTATGTGAGCAAACAGAAACTGCTGTGGAGGCTAAACTTAACCTTAAAAAAGGACCCTTAAAAAGAGAAGTTGTAAGAATAATATCACCAGGCACTTTAACTGAAGATAATTTGCTACAGAAAAAAAATAATAATTATCTGGGAGCTATATCAATATTTAATGGTTCAATTTCTATTGCATGGGTAGATGTATCGACAGGATATTTTAAATCAAGACTTATTGGAAAAGAAAATAATTCAAATCAAAAACAGTTATTAACCAATTTTATGTTACGGAAAGATTTTTCAGAAATATTAATTTCTAATGATATGGATATGGATTATATAATTGATGAATGGCACCCTATAATAAAGAAACAATCTTCTAGTTTATTTCACTACCAATCTTGTCTTGATCAGATTTGTTCATATTATTCAATTGTTTCATTAGAGGGTATTGGCTCTTTTAGTAAAGGAGAAATAATTGCTGCTGGAGTTTTATTATCTTACTTAAAATTAACTCAATGTGGAAAAACCCCGTTTCTTTCAATGATTAAATCTGAAAACATTAATGATTTTTTAGAGATTGATTATTTTACTCAGAAATCACTTGAAATTCTTAAAAATTTGTCAGGGAATAATGAAGGAAGTTTAATTTCTTGCATAGATGAAACAAGAACTGCTAGTGGTGCAAGGTTGCTAAAGCAGAGAATAGTTGAGCCATTTTATGATATCAATCTCATACAGGACAGATATGATGTAATTAATTGGATTTTAGGAAATAATATTAATATAAATTATTATCAAGATAGTTTAAATGGAATTCCAGATCTTGAGAGATCATTGACAAGAATTTCATTATCAAGAGGTAGTCCTAGAGACCTACAATTAATTTCTAAAGGACTTCTTAACATAAAAGCAATTTCCAAAAATTTGGTATTAAATCGGCAAAATAACCTAAGACCTAAGTTGCTAGATTCAATTTTAGGTAGTTTAAAGATTGATTATAGAACTTTCTTGAATATTACAAAAGCTCTAAAACCAGATGTGCCTTTAATTACTAAAGAAGGTGGATTTATAAAAGATGGCTTTAACGCAGAACTAGATTTCTTGAGAAATCTAAGAAATAATGAATTAAATCAAATAATGAAACTTCAAAAAAAGTATTCAGAACTTACAAAAATTAATTCATTGAAAATTAAACACAATAGAATGCTTGGCTATCACATAGAAGTCAGATCAATTCATGATAGTTCAATGAGAAACATTGATTTGTTTATTCATAGGCAAACTACGGCTCAGGCATCGAGATTTACAACAAATGAGCTTGTTGAAATTGAAACACAATTAATCAATTCATTTGAAAAATCAATTAAAATAGAACTAGAAATTTTCAATGATTTTGCTAATCAAATATTACAAAAAGGCAAAGAAATTCTAAATATTGTACATTCTATTTCTGAATTAGATATTTCTTTTATGGTTGCTCATCAGTCAGTATCTAGAAATTATATTTGCCCTAATATTTCAAATGATAAAATCTTAGAAATTACAGGTGGTAGACATCCTGTTGTAGAACACCAGATGAAATTCTCAGAAAATTCTTTTATTTCAAATGACTGTAAATTAAATAATGAAGACTTAATATGGTTAATAACTGGTCCTAATATGGCAGGAAAATCTACATATCTCAGACAAAATGCATTAATAGCTATAATGGCACAAGCAGGTTTATTTGTACCTGCAAAAAAAGCAAAAATAGGCTTGTTTGACAAAATATTTTCTAGAGTAGGGGCGTCTGACGACTTGGCAAAAGGACAATCTACTTTTATGATTGAAATGATAGAGACCTCACTAATTTTAAATACATCTACTGAAAAGTCCTTAGTAATTTTAGACGAAATTGGAAGAGGTACATCTACTTTTGACGGTTTAGCAATTGCTTGGTCAGTTTTAGAGTATTTACATGAGAAAATTAAACCAATAACATTATTTGCAACTCATTATCATGAATTAACAGCTCTGAAAAATAATCTAAAAAATCTATCATGTCATAAAATGTCTGTCAAAGAATGGAATAATTCAATAATTTTTATGCATAAAATTTTAGATGGAGAAGCAGATAAATCTTATGGAATTCATGTTGCAAAATTGGCAGGCATTCCTTCCATAGTAACAGATAGCGCAGCTAAAATTTTATCTGATCTTCAAAGTAAAAGTCAAACAAAGAAAAATTATAATAAAGAAACAGTTACAGTTAAATCAAATGAAATTGAGAATTTTTTAGAAGAGTTTGATAAAATAGATGTTGATGAGATAAGTCCACGTCAGTCTCTAGACCTTTTATATAAACTCAAATCAAAAAGACAGAGACAGATCAATGGTAAAAGTAAATTTAAAAAATAAATTCCCATTTCTTAATAAATCTAAAGTAATTAACTCTAATAACAGTAATTTTGCATCAGAAGAAAATATCGATACTAGCGCTACCTGGTTTCAAAGTATGGAACCGGTTACTTATGCTAAAAATAATGGAAAAAAATTATATAAATTAAAAAAAATAAAAATTAACTGTAGAGATACAAAAAATTTCAAAGAATTACTTTTAACAAATCTAAAGAGACAATTATATCAATGTAAACAAAAAATAAGAAAGGAGTTTTTAAGAACATCAGACGGTTCTCTTAATGTTGGTCTAAATGTAATTTTAGTTGATAGTATGTTAAGAGAAATTATCAACAATACCCATCAACATGTTTTTGGAAACATAAATTATAAATTATCGATTATAGCCGTTGGCGGATATGGTAGAGGTGAGCTTGCGCCTCACTCTGACTTAGATTTATTATTTCTTATTCCAGATAATTTAAATAAAGCTGACACTAGAAATGTAGAAGAACTTATTCAATTAATTCTGCACATTCTATGGGACTTAAGTTACACAATTGGACATTCTACAAGAACTATTTTTGATTGCATCAAAAAAAGTAAATTAGACCTCACAATATCGACAAGTTTATTAGAGAAAAGATTCATAGTAGGTAATGAACATAACTTTGATTTATTAAATATTAAATTTAATTCTTTCATTACGAGTAGCAAAACCTTAAATTTTGTAGAAGCAAAATTAAAAGAGTCTGATTTAAGACATAAAAAATTTGGAGGATCTCGTTATGTTGTGGAACCTAATGTTAAAGATGGTAAGGGTGGATTAAGAGACCTTCATACTTTAATTTGGATTTTAAAATTTGCATATAAGGCCGACTCAATATCGAAGTTAATTAAAATGGGAGCTTTATCTAAAAATGAAGCTTTAGCTTTTGCTGAAGCACAACGTTTTTTGTTTTCTGTAAGATG
Source organism: uncultured SAR116 cluster alpha proteobacterium (assembly GCA_902616615.1). Classification (GTDB taxonomy): domain Bacteria; phylum Pseudomonadota; class Alphaproteobacteria; order Puniceispirillales; family Marisalimonadaceae; genus Marisalimonas. Next base: position 15,619 of record CACMTN010000002.1, read on the forward strand.
CCATCTTCATTATAGAGCTGAAAGAGAAGATGACAGACTAGCAATGGATGCGCAGCTAGAAATTGCTAAAAGTATGAATTTTAAAAATACTATTACACATAAAGATGTTGAAAGATTTATGAAAAGATATTTCCTCGCTACAAAAACAGTTGGAAATCTGACAAGAATTTTTTGTGCAGCTATTGAATCAGAGTTCAACAAACCTTTGAGATTAAATTTTTTAAGCTTAAAAAAAAGTGAAGATGTAGATCCTTTTAGTATTGAATTAGGCCGATTATATGTACAAAGTAAAAATATACTGACCGAAAATCCTGTAAATATAATAAAACTTTTTTATATTTCACACAAAAAAAATATAGATATTCACCCTAGTACATTGAGACTAGTAACAAGTTTGACAAAGTTAATCAATTCTGAAGTTAGGCATGACGTTAACGCTAACCAAATGTTTTTAGATATTTTAACAAGTAAAAGAGATTCAACCAGAACACTAAGGATGATGAATGAATCTAATATATTAGGGAAATTCATTCCTGAATTTCAAAAAATTGTTTGTTTGATGCAATTTGACATGTACCATTCTTATACGGTAGATGAACATACAATTTTTACAATTTCTAATCTTCACTCTTTAAAAAATGGAAAATTTATAGATTTTGCTCCACTCGCCAGTAAAGTAATACAAGAAATAAGCTCCTATAGATGTCTTTTTGTTGCAATGTTACTTCATGACATAGCAAAAGGAAAGAAAGGAGACCACTCAATAAATGGTTCCGTAGTTGCATCAACTATTTGTCCTAGGCTAGGGTTAAGTAACGATGAAACTGAAATTGTTAAATGGTTAGTACTTAATCATTTACTATTAAGTAAGACAGCTTTTAGATACGAATTAGGAGATCCAAAAACAATCAAAGATTTTGCAGAAAAAGTAAAAACTATTGAAAAATTGAAATTATTATTAGTCCTTACTGTTGCGGATATTAAGGGTGTTGGACCTGAAATATGGAACGACTGGAAAGGCTCTCTTATCTCTGACTTATATGTAAAAAGCTTAAATATTCTTCAAAAAAGAATATCCACTCAAAATGTATATGAATATGTTGAAACTACTAAGGAATTATTTAAAACTGGTTTATCAAAAAATGGAATTAGTAAAACAGTAATAGAACAATATACCAAGAACTATTATAAAAATTATTGGGAAATATTCAGTTTACAAACTCTCATTAATCATTTTTATATTTTTAACAAAATGATAGATGACAAAAAAAAGTTTAAAATACATCTATCTAAAGAAAATGATTTACAAGCAACTGAGCTAATAGTTATTGCGCCTGATCATCATGGTCTATTCTCTCGTATATCAGGTCTAGTAGCTGCATCAGGCTATGATGTTGTAAGCGCAAAAATAATAACAAGATCAGATGGATATGCTTTAGATACATTTTTTATTCAAAACAAAGAAAAAAAACCAATTTCAGAAGACTATCTAAGAAAAAAGTTAATTAAGACAATTTCTTTAGGTTTAGAAGGAAATTTTGACATAGATAAAGCATTAAATATAAAATGGGAGGAAATTCCCGCACGTTTTAGAGCCGTAAAAGCTCCTACAAGAATAATAGTTGATAATAAAACAAGCGAAAACTTTACTATTTTAGATATTAAATGCAAAAATGCACCAGGAGTTTTATATAAAATTACAAAAACATTAACAAGTTTAGGTGTACAAATTAACACTGCAAATGTTTCTTCTTATGGTGACAGAGTAGTAGATATTTTCTATATAAAAAATGCTTTTGGCTCAAAAGTTGATGATACCATAACAACAGATAAAATTAAGAAGTCAATATTGAAAATACTAGAAGAAATAAATTTTACTCAATAAAAATAAAGCACATGAAAAATCCAAAGAAAAACAAAACATCTTTTTTTATAAGAGGATTTACACAAACAGCCTTTCTTACGGTAATTAGCCGTATATCTGGCTTTCTACGAGATATTTTTATAGCAGGTTTTTTAGGTGCTGGTATTTTTTCAGATATATTTTTAATAGCTTTTAAATTACCAAATTTGTTTAGAAGAATAACTGCTGAGGGAGCACTTACCTCTGCATTTTTACCAATTTATTCTAAATTAAAATCACAAAATAGCGAAATCTTAGCTTTTATTTATTTTAAAGAAGTTTTTTACAGAGTTTTCATCTCATTGTTTATCTTAATGATAATATTTCAAATTATTATGCCATTTATAATTAATTTTTTAGCCCCCGGATTTTTGAATAATGAAGATGTCATAAAAGAAATAACAGCACTTTCAAGAATAACAATAATTTTTATGCCATTAATTTCAATCGTAGCAATGCTTGGTATTGCAACAAATGTTTCTGGAAAATTTTGGATATTAGCATCTACTCCAATAATTTTGAATTCAAGTATAATTCTGGGATGTTTTTTTATAAATGATTTTTGGACTATCAAATCCTTACCACTTGCAATTGCTCTTGTTATTGGAGGATTAATTCAAATCATATTTATTTTAATAATGATAAAAAAATTTAATATATTGAATTTAAAAACTTTAAAAAGAAATAACAATAGTAGGAACGCTAATAACCAAGTTAAATTTCAATTAAATCAAACATTAAAAAAATTTTTACCCGCGGCATTTGGTGGTGGCATTTTGCAAATAAATTTATTAGTTGATACCATTTTAGCCAGCCTACTTGGATTTGGATCTATTTCTTATCTTTATTTTGCAGATAGAATTGCACAGTTACCTCTAGGAATAATTGGAATTGCTCTAGGGTCAACTCTTTTAACTTCACTCTCAAAATCTAATGCCATTAAAGATGAAAACCAATTCGCTAAAGAATTAATTATTTCATTAAAGATAGGCTTATTTTTTTCAATTCCAGCCGCATTTGTATTTATTAACTTTAGTGATTTACTAATTAAAGTATTATTCGAGAGAGGTGAGTTTACTTTTAAAGAAACAATTCAAACTTCTCAAGCATTACTAGCATATGCTTTTGGAGTTCCAGCTTTCATAATGATTAAAGCGTGTCAACCAGCATTTTTGGCTGAAGGAAATACAAAAACTCCAATGTATATTGGCTTTGCTTTACTAATTTTAAATATAATTTTATCTTTTATTTTAATGATTTTTTTAAAACATGCCGGCATTGCTTTGGCCACTTCTATAGTATCTTGGATAGGTACGATAATTTACATAACACTCTTAATAAAAAATGGAAAGATAGCAAAGCCTAATTTTTCATTTGAAGAAGGAGATACAAATTTATTTTCAGTAATTTTTTATGGTATAAAAATCATCCTGATTTCTTGTCTGATGGTATTAAGTATGAAATTAGTACAACACATATTAGAAATAAATAATTTAAAAGAAACTTTTGTATTAATAACTTTATGTATATTTGGTTTTTTTATGTATATTTTGACAACAAAAATATTTAAATATATTCCTCAAGAATTAGACCATTTTATATCCTTAAAATTTAAGAGAGTAAAATAATATAATGAACAACTCACGATTTAACCAAAGTAATAAAAGAATATTTTCAGGAATACAACCAACAGGAAATTTACATTTAGGAAATTATTTAGGTGCTATAAAAAATTGGGTAAATCTTCAGAGAGACATGCTTTCAATATTTTCAATAGTAGATTTACATGCTATTACAGTTCCTCAAGAGCCTTCTAAACTTAAATCTTCGACTCATGAAGTAACAGCGGCAATAATAGCATCAGGAATTGATCCTAAAAACGCTATTGTATTTAACCAATCTTCAGTAAAAGAACATGCAGAATTAGCCTGGATTTTTAATTGTGTATGCAGAATAGGATGGCTAAATAGAATGACTCAATTTAAAGAAAAAGCTGGGAAGAATAAAGAAAAAGCTACTGTTGGTCTGTATGGATACCCAGTTTTGATGGCTGCAGATATTTTGTTATATAAAGCTACGCACGTTCCTGTCGGAGACGATCAAAAGCAACATATTGAATTAGCAAGAGATATAGCATCTTCTTTTAATAGTATGTTTGCTCGGGACGGTCAAAAAGACTTTTTTTCTTTGCCAGAGCCACAGATTTTAGGACAGGCTACACGAGTAATGAGTCTTAGAGATGGAACAAACAAAATGAGTAAATCTGATGCTTCTGATGCATCTAGAATAAACTTGACTGACACTAAAGAAGAAATCTCAAATAAAATTAAAAAAGCTAAAACTGATCCTCATCCACTACCTGAAACTATAGAAGAACTCAGCACAAGACCTGAGGCCTTAAATTTAATAAATATTTATTCATCCTTATCCAATCAATCAATTAATCAAACTCTAAGTCAATTTTGTGGACAGGGTTTTTCTTCTTTTAAACCCAAGCTAATCGAGTTAGCCATAGAAACTTTAAACCCAATTTCATTTGAAATGAGAAAGTTATTAAATGATCGTAAAGAAATTGATAAAATATTAAGAAATGGAGCAGAGAATGCTAGAAAAATTGCAGTACCTGTATTAAAACAAGTAAAGGAATTAGTTGGTTTTGTAATTTAGAAAGTCAATTTATATAACTAAAAAATAATACTTATATAATAACAGGAGATTAACTATGTTTATTCAAACTGAAGATACACCAAACCCAGAAACATTAAAATTTATTACTGGCAATATTATTCTAAAAACAGGTACTGCAGACTTTTCAAATGAATCTGCAACAAAGGATTCTCCTCTAGCCGCAAGATTATTTCAAATAGAGGGTGTTAGCAGAGTATTTATAGGTTCAGATTTTATTTCTGTTACCAAAGAAGTCAATTTAGATTGGAATAATTTAAAACCATCGATTTTAACTGGAATTATGGAACATTTTTCTTCAGGACTTCCTGCGGTTAATAAAAATGAAGATGAAAATGTTAATTCCAGTAATATTGAAGATTCAGAAACAATAAAACAAATTAAAGATTTATTAGAAACACGTGTTAGGCCAGCTGTTGCTATGGATGGTGGGGATATTACTTTTTGTTCATTTGAATCGGGTGTTGTTACATTGCAAATGAAAGGTGCATGTGCTGGCTGTCCATCTAGTACGGCTACTTTGAAAATGGGAATTGAAAATATGCTTAGGCATTATATTCCTGAAGTAACCGAAGTCAGAGCTGCAGAAACGTATTAAAATATTAAACTTTAGTAATTTTTATAATTAAAAATCACATTATGAGTTTGCATCGTTACACTGATTTCTTATTATTAATAATAATCTTAATATTTTTATTGATTGGATTTTTGGGTCCAACTTTTTGGAAAATACCACAGCCTATATTTAACTATAATGTTTTAAAAAATAATTTTGGGAATGTGGAAGTCAGCATAAATAGATTAAACAAATTTGTTAATAATAATTATTTATCTTCAGATCAATTTAATAATAAAATTAAAGTGCTTGAATGGTCTCAGGTTATTTTAAATAATGTGAAAAATAACCTTCCAATTCCAAGAATGTATTTTCCTTACATTCCAAAAAATATTAGTCAATTTGAAATAAATCAAAAAAAGACTGTTTTTATTGCTATATTATTACCTATTGCTTTAAAAGGTAACGAATTAGTATTAGAAGAAAGAAAACTTATGAACAACGCATTTTTAACAAATAATATTTATCAAATAGAGCACTTTTCAAAAAAATATAAAGTTAAAAATTTTAAGAAAATTAATTTCAGTAATTTAAATAGACTACAGATAAATAATATAAGATTAGAATTGTCAAATAAAATTAACAGCATACCAATTTCAATGATCTTGGCTCAATCTATAGTTGAAAGCGGATGGGGTTCTTCTCGGTTTGCCCAAGAAGGAAATGCACTTTTTGGTCAATGGACATGGAAAAACAATGACGGAATTAAACCAAAAGATAATTTAGACGCAAACTTTTCAGTAAAAAACTTTAAAAATTTATTAGATTCTGTTAACTCATATATTTTAAACTTAAATACCCATCCAGCTTATGAAGAGTTAAGAAATTTTAGAAAATCTCAACATAAAATGTCCAAAACTATTACAGGAAATGATATGGCAAATTTTCTAGAAAATTATGCAGAAATAGGTTTTAAATATGTAACTAAAATAAAAGATATGATTAAGACGAATAAACTAGGTCAATATAATAATACTAAACTAATACCATTTTAATTAATAATAAATTGTCTACCAAGCCAACGCCATCTATTATCATTACCAGCCATAGTACAATTGATTCTGCCTCTACCTTTTAAAAAAGGCCCATCCAACCTAATTTCGATCCTATTTTTACCTAATCTTTTAGTGTCAGTTTTTAAATTGTTATTTGCAAAACATCTTATTGCATTTTTAGGTTCAATTTTATTAGATAATGTAAATCCATAATTTGGAGGATTTCTGTAAATCACAGGATCTTTAGGAGAAAGGTCAGAAATTGGAATGGGCATCGCATTAATAGCCAATAAAAATCTACTCATGTCACCATATTTTTCGTTCATTGCAAATCTTGGCAGTTCATACATACCTAAACTTTTATGTGCAACTCCTGAATGTTGACCAAAAGCCGCAACAAATTCATGTGATTTTACTTGTTCTAAAACTTCTAAGTTATATTCTCCATAAGGATAAGCAAAAATTTTAGGTGCACTTCCTATTTCAGCAATAAATCGTTTATTTGATAGTGAAAGTTCTTTAATTATTTCTTCTTTACTTAATTTATACATATGTGGGTGTGATTTTGTTTGGCTACCAATAGTAACCCCATTGTCTCTTAATATTCTAATTTCCTCCCAACTCATGTACCCAGGTGTTTTATTATCTATTACATCAGTTGATACAAACAAAGTAAAAGGCAGGTTGTGCTTTTTGAATATTGGCCAAGCATAATTAAATACTGATGAATATGCATCATCAATAGTGATAACAACAGACCTATCTTTTACTAGTTTTATATTATTGATTGCATTAAGAGCTTCTTCAATGCTTATTATATTATATATAGGTTTTAATAATTCGTTAATATGTTTTGTGAACTGTTCTTTTTTAATATTAGTCGATGGATATCTACTATCGCCAAATCTGTGGTACATAATAAAAGAAGCATAATTTACATATGAGACTTCTCTTGTTCCATCAGTTTGAGACAAAGAAATAGAAGGCATGATAAAAAGTAAAAAAGTAAGTAACAATTTCATTAAAACCTCAAAAGTCAAATAAATTAATTCTATTGTTAATAACTTTATTATATACTATGTGTAGATATTACTACCTTTTTCTTATTGTTGATTAAAGATTTTCATGATTATTTCCATAGAAACTAGTATATCAGATTTATCACTTTCTTTATTAAGTAAAAACAATATTATTAATTATATCTCTGTTTCTTTTAATAATGAATTGTCTGAAATAATTATTCCTACAATAAAAAATTTTTTATTAAATAATTCAATAACTTTTAAAGACATCTCATTTTTAGTTATAGGATGTGGTCCAGGAAGCTTTACTGGAATTCGATCAGTAATTTCAACAGCTTTAGGGATAACAATATCTAATAGTCATATTAAAAGGATTGGTATTAATTCTCTTGCAGGCTTAGCAATGTCTGCATTATCTGAAGCCAAAATTTTGAAACTTAAATATATAATCAGTTCCATTGATGGTAAAAAGGATGATCTTTTTTTGCAGACATTTAAGATCAACGATATAAAAAATGAATTATTACCGTTTGCTGCCATAAACGACATCAAAACTATAAAAATAGATAATTTATATAACTATTTTGTGATTAACAATCTAATTTCAAATGAAGTTTTATTTGTTGGCCATCAATCTGATGTAGCAAAAAAAATGATAGAAAACTTAAACGTTTCTTCAAATTTAATACAATATCCAGATTCTTTGGGGGTTGGAAAACTTGCTTCATGTATGATATTTAATGAAATCAGCACAAAAGAAACTACTTTTGCTTTTGACAAGTTCAAACCTATTTATGTTCGATCTGCTCAAATTAATTAAAATGGTGAAAATAAAGCCAGTAAAAAAAGGGGACTTATCAAAATTAACAGAAATTTATAAAAATGTTTTTGATTATTCTGCATCAATAAAATATTTTGAAAATCACTCTAAAGTAGATACAATTAAAATTTGGAAAATCTCAACTCTAAAAATTATTGGATTTGTAGTTTTTTATCACGTAAAAGATGAAATTGAAATTATAGAAATTGGTATCATAAAATCATGCCAAAGAAAGAATTATGGATCCTTAATAATCAATAAAATAAAAAATCTTAATGATATAAGAAAAATCTTTCTTGAAGTATCTGTTGAAAACACCCAAGCCATAGACTTTTATTTAAAAAATGGCTTTAAAAAAATTGGAATAAGAAAAGCCTATTACAAAGGAAATAAGCAAAGAATAGACGCATTAAGATTATTATTCGAGTTTTAATAAAACTGAAATACTTAAACTTTATTTTGCAAAACTAATTTTAAGTAAGTGTGTAATGTTTATCGATAAAGTAAAAGAAAAATTTGTAAATAGAGATCTTAAATTAAGCAAATTTAATTTAATTTTTAAAAGAAAAATGTATTCATTAGGGACTCTTAAAACTAAGAAGAGTTTTTCTAAAATTGATGTCAATAATTTCGTTATTAAGCTTGCTGAAACAAAATCAGAAATAAAAAAAGCTCAAGCACTTAGGTATTCTGTTTTTTACAAAGAAAAAAAAGCTACGCCAACAATTTCAGAAAAATTGTTCAGATTAGACTATGATACAGTCGACAAATTTGCTGACCATGTCATTGTAATAGACAAGAATAGTAAAGGTAATAAAAATAAAATTGTAGGAACTTATAGGCTTATTCGAGGTGATATAGCTTCTAAATTTGGAGGTTTTTATACTTCTTCAGAATTTGATTTATCTAAGATATTGAAAATATATAAACACTATCACATACTTGAATTAGGAAGGTCATGTGTTCACCAAGATTATAGAAATGGAACCATAATGAACCTTCTGTGGAAAGCGATCGCTGAATATGTAAAATTATATGATATAAAAATCTTATTAGGATGCGCAAGTTTTCACGGGACTAATGTAATGAAATACACCAACGAATTGTCTTATTTAAGAAAAAATTTTTTATTACCAGATGAATTGTCAGTTAAAAGTTTAGATCCAAAAATATGTACTATTTCAACTGAAATTAATTCAAACATCAATGATTTGAGAATTTTTTTTAAACTACCACCGCTTTTAAAGGGATATCTTAGAATAGGTGGAAAGGTCAGTCATGATTGTTTTGTTGACTATAAATTCAATACAATAGATTTGTGTGTGGTTGTAAAAACAAACAACATAGACGAAAAATATAAGAATAAATATTTAAATTAAAAAAGTAAAAAATGATTGTTAAAGAAAATTTTTATTTAAGCCCTATTTATAACTTATCATTAATTGACAATTTAATTTTCTTTTTAAAACTTTTACTTTTTACAGTTACTGCTGCCTTTTTAATTTTTCTATCTGTGTTATTTGGTAAAATAATTCCTTTATTAGAAAAATGGTTACCAGTTTTTTTTCACAAGATGTTATTGTGGCTTTTGTCAATAGAGGTTGAAATAGTTTATGAATCTAATCGATCACGGAAAGGTAACTTATTCATTAGTAACCATTTATCCTATCTAGATATTCCTATTTTGGGATCTAAATTTCCTTTAAGATTTGTAGCAAAATCTGAAATTAAAAGTTGGTCATTATTTGGTTTTTTGGCGAAGAAAGGTAGATCGATTTTTATTAAGAGAAATAAAATAGACAGCTATAATCAAAAAAATAAAATATTAGATTTACTATCTTCTGGTGAGAAGGTTTTTATTTTTCCAGAAGGAACTACTTCTGATGGAAATAGAGTCTTAGAATTTAAATCAAGTTCATTTTCATCAGTAGAAAATCAAAATTTTTCAATTCAGCCTATAGTTATTGTTTATACAGCTTTAAATGGCATTCCTATAAACAGATGGCTAAGACCTATGATAGCCTGGTATGGAGATATGGATCTTAAGCCGCATTTGTTTCAATTAATTAGGTTAATGTCCATCAAAGCTAAACTAATTTATTTAGAACCAGTCAATACTCAAAGTTTTGAAAATAGAAAAGATTTAAGTAAGTATTTAGAAAATAGAATAAGAAAAATTTATTCTAGCGCTTTATCAAAAAAAATTGCAAAATAATTTTATAACTGGCAGTAGGTGTCGTCAATTAAATATGAAGAGTCAATGAAAAAGCTATTTATTAAAACTCACGGATGTCAGATGAATTTTTATGACTCTGATAGGATAAAAGATTTATTAAAACCTCATGGTTATCAATTAGATGACAATGAAGATGACGCTGATCTTATAGTTTTGAATACATGCCATATACGTGAAAAAGCTGTTGAAAAAACTTACTCTGAGTTGGGTCGTATAAGAAATAAAATCAATTCCAGAAAAGATAAAACTGGCAAAAGATCTATACTAGCTGTTGCTGGTTGTGTTGCGCAAGCTGAAGGTAAAGAAATAATGAAACGTTCTCCGTGGGTTGATATAGTTGTTGGGCCTCAATCATATCAAAATCTTCCAGAACTAATTACCAAAGTTGATCCAGTTAACAAAAATAAAAATATCAATATTGACTTCCCTACTATTCCAAAATTTGACCAGTTAAATGCCAACATTGAACAAAGAGGTCCGTCCGCATTTTTAACAATTCAAGAAGGATGTGATAAATTTTGTACATTTTGTGTTGTTCCTTACACAAGAGGAGCTGAATATTCGAGACCTTTGAAGTCAATTATAGATGAAGCAAATAAATTGATAGATATTGGTGTTAAAGAAATTACTCTATTAGGACAAAATGTGAATGCTTGGAGTTCTAAAGGTTTAGACAACCAAGATTGGGGTCTTGGTAGATTAATAGACGAACTATCTAAAATAAATGATCTTAAATTTATTAGATATACCACATCTCATCCTTTGGATATGGATATTGAATTAATTAAATCCCATAGGGATAATAGAAAATTAATGCCCTATCTCCATCTACCTGTTCAATCAGGTTCAGATAATGTGCTTAAAATGATGAACAGAAAACACACAGCAAATGAATATTTAAAAATTATTGAAAAAGTCAGAAATTACAATCCAGAGATTGCATTATCAGGAGATTTTATCGTTGGTTTTCCTGGAGAAACAGAAAAAGATCATATGTCAACATTAAGTCTAATCAAACAGGTCAATTACTCGCAAGCTTATTCATTCAAATACTCCAAAAGACCTGGAACCCCAGGAAGTGCTTTCTTTAATCATGTAAATGAGGATATAAAGAACTCAAGATTGTATGAAGTTCAAGAGTTATTAAGATCTCAACAATTATCCTTCAATAAAAAAACTATTAACTCTATAATCAAAGTATTAGTCCTCAAAAAAGGAAAGAAAAAACATCAATATATTGGAAGATCACCATTTAATCAGTCTGTTTACTTTAGTTCTAAGAATGAAAAGTTAATAGGTTCACTTGTAGACTTAAATATTACCGAAGCATTTCAAAACAGTTTAACAGGCGATGTTTTATCTGGTTTTAAATCTTAAAATTGAAAGCTTAGATATATTGAATTTTAAAACAAAAAAAGATGAAATTTTACTTGAACTTCCTAGCAATTCATTAATAGCAGTTTTAGTGGGACACCATAGCATTAACCTTGTAAAATTAGAAAAGTTGATAGATGTAAATATAAACCTATTTGGCAATCAATTTAATATTTCAGGGAATGCAGAAAATATAAATAAAGCAAAATTAATTATCTCAAATGTTTACCATAAATTATCTATTAAAGAATCAAATATTTCTGAGTTTAATTTTTCTAATTTTGAAACTGAGCTAAGAATGATACAGGGTTTGCCTTCTAATCGTAAATCAAATCAAAAATTTGATCAAAACGAAAATATAAAGTTTGAAACCTGGAAAAAAACTATTATTCCTAAAAGTATTGGTCAAAAAAAATATTTTGAAGCTTTAAATAATTTTGAATTAGTTTTTGGTCTTGGACCTGCAGGAACTGGAAAGTCGTACCTAGCTGTTGCAAAGGGTATTGATATGTTAAAAAAAGGCCTTATTGAAAAAATTATCTTAACTAGACCAGCTGTTGAGGCAGGTGAAAGGCTTGGTTTTTTGCCAGGTGATATGAAAGAAAAGATTGATCCTTATCTTAGACCTATTTATGATGCATTATATGAAATGATGCCGGCAGATAGAGTTGAAAAAAAAATTCAATCTGGGGAAATAGAAATTGCACCTCTGGCATTTATGAGAGGCAGAACGTTTACAAACTCCTTTGTCATAGTAGATGAAGCACAAAACACTTCGTCAATTCAAATGAAAATGGTTTTAACTCGAATTGGAGAGGGGTCTAGAATGGTAATTAATGGTGATTTAAGTCAAGTTGATTTAACAAAGGGTCAAATTTCTGGATTAAAAGAATCAAAAAAAATTCTTAGTAAAATTAAAAATATTAAGATAATATGTTTAGATGCCAATGATGTTATAAGGCACCCTATTGTTGCAGAAATTATAAAAGCTTATGATAACTTCAAAAAAAACTAAATTTAAAAAAAATATTCATGGACGTAGCTGATTTAGATTACAGAATATGGAAAAATGGAAGATTTGTTATTGAATCTGTAATAACAGTGTCATTATGGGACAAAATACTAATAAACGATTTTCATGGAAAATTAGATAAAGTTTTAATTGAAATTCAAAAGCTAACTGATTTAATTTCTTATAATTCAAAAAATTTAATATCAATTTCTTTTTCAGGAGATAAAAAAGTCATGGAATTAAATAATAGTTTTAGGAAAAAATATTCAGCAACAAATGTACTGTCTTTTCCATCTAATCATAAATATAATAATACATTATTTTTGGGCGATATAATTTTTTCATTTCAAACTATATTTATGGAGGCAAAAAGAGATAATAAAAGTATAGAAAATCATCTAACACATTTATTTATTCATGCAGTTTTGCATCTAATAGGTTATGATCATAAAACAGATGAACAAGCAAAAAAGATGGAGGATTTAGAGATTCAAATATTAGGAAACCTTAAAATAGAAAATCCATATAAATAATTTGATCATATTTAATAGACAAGAAAAAATAAAAAATGAAAATTAGTTTTCCAAGATTTTTTAAGACAACAAAAAAAAATATAGATAAAAATCTTGATAAAGAGTTAGAACAATTTGTTGCCAAGAGAATAAATGCTGATGATTCTAATGGCAAAAAATTAAGTCATGAAAATGAATTGTTAAAAAATCTTGCTGGATTAAGAGGTATCACAGCCTCAGACGTTATGGTTCCTAGAATTGATATTGTATCAGTAGCAATGTCAGATGATTTTGATAAAATAGTTAAACAACTAATCAAGACTAATCATAGTAGGGTTCCAGTAAGAAATGAAAGTTTAGACGATATAGTAGGTATACTTCACATAAAAGATGTTCTGGCAAACTTGTTTATGAAAGAAAAACAAAAGATTTCCAACCTATTAAAAAAACCAATCTTTGTATCACCGTCTATAAGCCTATTAGATTTACTTTATGAAATGCGAGTGAAAAGACGTCATTTAGCACTTGTTGTTGATGAATATGGAGGAATTGATGGTCTAGTAACAATAGAAGACCTAGTTGAAGAACTTGTTGGAGAAATTGAAGATGAACATGACTTAACCTCGGAATGTAGATTAGAAAAAATTAAAGATGGATCAATAATCGTTGAAGCCAGGATAACTATTGACATGCTTGAAGGTTTTTTATCATCAATAAGAAAAGAAGATTTAAATGAAGAAATTGAAACTTTAGGAGGTTTTATTATAAGTATAGCTGGAAGAGTACCTGTGAAAGGTGAAGTAATTACGTACTCTCCTTCGAGATTAAAGTTTGAAATATTAGAAGCAGATCCTAGAAAAGTCATTTTAGTCAAAATTATAGGCCTTACAAATACTAAATCCTTGAACCAATTAAAATTGTAAATTTTTACATGAACAAATTTCACAATTTATCAATATTAAATTACTTTTTATTTTATATTTGTGGGGCTTTAGCTACATTTGCAATTACGCCCTTTTCAATTCTTCCACTAATTTTTAGCCTTGGATTTGGTATCTATTTAATAAATCTCATACCCTCATTACTAAAGGTTTTTGTTGCAGCTTGGTTTTTGGGATTAGGCTGGTTTTCATTTGGTTTATACTGGATTGGATCAGCTTTTATTGTAGCTGACACTTATCATATCTTTTTAATGCCTATTTCCGTTATACTCTTGCCAAGTATATTATCGCTTTTTTGGGGTTTAGCTTTTGTATTTGCAAAATTAATCAATAGAAGAATAAAATTTTCTATTATATATATAATAATTTTCCTATCATTATTTGAGTATTTAAGAGCTAAAATATTCACAGGTTTTCCTTGGTTGATGCCCTCAATGGTTTTTTCAGCAAACGAGTATTTAATTCAGATATTTGCATTCGTTGGTAGCTTTTCAACAAATATAATTGTTTTAACAATAAGTTCCCTGCCTTTTATTTTATTCTCAGAATTAAAAGGAAAGTATACCTTATCAATTCTTTTATTAATGCCAATAGTAATTCTTTTTTCTTGTGGAATTTTTAGGTACAGTAATAAGAATATTCTAAAAAATAACAATCAATTAATTACTCTTGTTCAACCTAATATTGAACAAGATAAAAAGTGGAAGTTAAAATATAGAGATCAACATTTAAAGAAGCTTTTAAAGTTGTCTAATAAGAATAGTGATGATTTTAAAGATAAAAATAGGATAATAATTTGGCCTGAAACTAGTTTTGTAGGAACAATACCTTCTGAAATGAAATTATTATCAAGTATAAGTAAAAAAATAACAACAAATCAAAATATAACATTAATTTTAGGCCTTCTTAGAACTGACAAAAAGAAAGTTTTTAATTCACTAGTTTTTTTGAATTCCCAAAGTGAAGTATCATACAATTATGATAAAATAAAATTAGTTCCATTTGGCGAATATATTCCGTTTAGAAAACATTTAAGTGTTTTAAGTAATATTTTGCCCCCAAATGATTTCACTAGTGGTGAACCAAGTCCAAAACCATTTATAAGAGATTTTGGTAACATTATTACTCTAATTTGCTATGAAATTTTATTTTCAGACGAAATATTTAGCAGAATATCTAAAAATACAAATTTAATTATAAATATTACAAATGATGCCTGGTTTGGTAACACAATTGGCCCTCACCAGCATTTAGCTTTAGCAAGAATTAAAGCTGTAGAATTTGGTTTGCCATTAGCAAGAGTTGCAAATACAGGTATTTCTGCTTTTGTATCACCTTATGGTGAAATAATTAGTAAAATACCTTTAAATAATGATGGAGTTAAAACAGTCAATTTAATTCCTGCGTTGGATTATACTTTATATAAAAGATTTGGAGAATATATTTTTATTGTTTCAATTTTTATTTTGTTAATTATAAACAGAATATATAAATTTAATTACAAGAAAGAAGTGACTAATGAAAAATGATTATCTATTTACCTCAGAGTCTGTATCTGAAGGGCATCCTGACAAAATTTGTGATAGAATATCTGATGCGGTTGTAGATTACATGTTAGCAAAGTACTCCGAAGCAAGGGTTGCTTGTGAGACTATGGTGTCAACTAATAGGACAATAATTGCTGGGGAATATAGACTTCCAGTAGGAATAAATATTACTAATGATGAAGTTGAAAAACTAGTAAGAGAAACTGTTTATGACATAGGGTATGAACAAGATGGATATCACTGGGAAAAGATGCATTTTGAATGTCATCTTCATTCTCAATCATCAAATATTGCTGTTGGAGTAGATAAATCAGGAAACAAAGATGAAGGTGCGGGGGACCAAGGTTTAATGTTTGGTTATGCTTGCAATGAAACAGACGCTTTAATGCCTGCTCCAATTTACTATGCACATAAAATATTAAAAGAATTGTCAGAAATAAGACGTAAAGATAAAAATTCTATTTTATTGCCAGATAGTAAGTCCCAAATAACGCTAGAATATAAAGATGGGATACCAATAAAAGCAAGTTCAGTTGTTGTTTCCACTCAACATAAACAAAATTGTTCACAAGAAGAAATACGTGAACTTGTAAGAAAAACTGTTAATAAAGTTTTGCCAGATGGTTGGATGTGTTCAGAAGAAGACTTTTACGTTAATCCAACAGGCATATTTGAAATAGGTGGTCCAGATGGAGATGCAGGACTGACAGGAAGAAAAATAATTGTAGATACTTATGGAGGTGTATCACCACATGGTGGCGGAGCTTTCTCTGGAAAAGATCCAACAAAAGTGGATAGATCAGCAGCTTATCTAACTAGATATTTAGCTAAAAATGTAGTTGCTGCTGGTTTAGCATCTAAGTGTACCATACAAATTGCTTATGCAATTGGTGTTTCTAAACCTCTTTCAATATACGTCAACACTGAAGGGACTGGAAATATAGATGATAACAAAATTGAGAAAATTCTTGTAAATTTAGTAGATATGTCCCCAAGGGGAATAAGAGAACATTTAAAATTGAACAAACCAATTTATGTACCAACATCTGCTTATGGACACTTCGGAAGAATTCCAGATGAGGGGATTGATGGATCTTTTTCATGGGAAAAGAATGATCTCGTAGATGCTATTTTAAAAGAAGTTTAATTAAATTGAATGAAAATGAAACCAGAAATTCGTATATATTCTATGGTAGAAGAAAAGGTAGAAGTTTATCCAAATCTTGTCAATTGGCGTTAATAGAGGGAGTAAAATATCTAATTAAAAAAGAAGAATTATCCAATATTGTCAATACTGAAAAGCGTATAATTCTGGAAATTGGCTTTGGAGACGGTAAAAATTTAATTAATTCTGCAAGAATAAACACTAATGCTTTATATATCGGAGCAGATCCATTTTTAAATACAACAGCCAGATGTTTACATAAATTATTAAAATATAATCTAAATAATGTTGTCATATGGCCAGATGATGTAAGAAAAATACTAAAATATTTTCCTAGAAAAAGCATTTCTGAAATTAAAATATTGTTTCCAGATCCCTGGCCCAAAAAAAAGCATCAAAATCGAAGGTTAATACAAGATGAATTTTTGAAAACAATAGGTTCTATCATGAAAAATGAAGGCACTATTACGATTGCTACTGATGAAGATAGGCTAAAAAGGTGGATATTAGAAAAATTTCAAAAATATAAAAATTTTGAATGGGAAGCGAAATGCTCTAAAGATTGGCAATCAAGGCCTATTGATTGTTATGAAACAAAATATGAATTTAAATCAATAATTCAGAAAAGAAACCCAAGTTGGTTTGTTTTTAAAAAAAAATAAATTTACTACTAAATATGTTTTATAACCAAAGCTATTGATTTTTTTAAGAAAATCATTAATATCCTTAAATTAAGTGAGCCCTTGGACTCGCTTTTTTTTATTTATGAAATTTGATATTTAATGATTGATGAACAAATAAAATCTTTATTATTTTTAAGATTAGAAAAGATAGGATATCATATTATCCGAGTAAAATTAACTAACCTTAATGGAAAAAAAACATTGCAGATTATGGCAGAGCGAATTAAAGATAAAAAAATGGACATTGAGGATTGTGTTTTTTTAAGTAAGCATATTTCGACAATCCTTGAAGTTAACGATCCTATAAGTTCTAGTTATATACTAGAAGTATCTTCTGGTGGATTGGCAAGACCATTGACGATATTAGATGATTACAAATTTTTTAAAAATAACAAAGCCAAAATAGTACTAAAAGAAAAATTTTTAGGTAAAAAAACTTTTAAAGGTTTTCTTGGAGGAGTTGATAAAAATGGTAAGATTTTACTTGAAACTTCCGAGCACGAATTAAAATTCAATTTTCTAGAAATTGAAAAGGCCAATATTGACCCAAATTGGTCGATTGAAAATAATTAAATTAAATTAAATAATTTATTTTATGTAAGGAAATGACATGGAAATAAAATCCATACCTAGATTAGAGTTGTTACAAGTAGCTGAGACTGTATCAAGAGAAAAGTCGATAGACAAAGAAGAAGTAATTCTTGCTATGGAAGAAGCTATTGAAAAAGCGGCTAGATCAAAATATGGTCTCGAAAGAGACATAAGAGCTATTATAGATAGAAAAAATGGATCAATAAACATAGCTCAATTTGTTGAAGTAGTTGATGTAGTAGAAAATGAGTCCGTACAAATGACACTTCAAGAGTCTCAAAGAAGAAACCTAAATCTTGAGATTGGAGAATTTTACAAGCAAGCTTTGCCCCCTATAGACTTTGGGAGAATTGCTGCTCAGACCGCTAAACAAGTAATCTCTCAAAAAGTAAGAGAAGCAGAACGCCAAAGACAATTTCAAGAATATAAAGATCGTGTAGGTGAAATTGTAGTAGGAACTATCAAAAGGGTAGATAATCAGTCAGTTATTATCGATTTAGGTAGAGCTGAAGCTGTTATAAAAAAAGACCAAATGATACCTCGAGAACAATTAAGACCGGGAGACAGATTAAGATGTTTTATCATAGAGGTAAGTGAACAAGTCAAGGGACCACAAATATTTCTTTCAAGAGCATCAAATGAATTTTTGGCTGCTTTATTTACCCAAGAAGTTCCTGAAATTTATGACGGTATAATTGAAATAAAAGGTGTTGCAAGAGAACCAGGCAGTAGAGCTAAAATTTCAGCTTTTTCAAACGATCCAAGCATTGATCCAGTTGGGGCTTGTGTTGGAATGAGAGGATCAAGAGTACAGGCTGTTGTAAGTGAGTTGCAAGGAGAAAAAATAGAGATTATACCTTGGACGGAAGATCCTGTTACTTTTGTAATTAATGCTCTAGCCCCTGCTGTTCCTTCAAAGGTAGTAATGGATGAAGATGCTATAAGGATGGAAGTTGTTGTACCAGATGATCAATTATCCTTAGCAATTGGAAGAAGAGGACAAAATGTCAGACTAGCGTCACAATTAACAGGTTGGTTTGTTGATATTTTAACAGAGGCTGAAGAGTCAGAAAAAAGACAAGAAGAATTTTCTCAAAGGAGTAAAATTTTTATTGAAGCTTTAGATATAGATGATGTTATAGCTCATCTGATGGTGAGCGAAGGTTTTGTAACTATCTCTGATATTGCAGAAGCAAGTATTGATGAGTTAGTATCAATTGAGGGTTTTGATGAGGATATTTCTGTGGAATTGAGTAATAGAGCTAGAAATTATGTAAAATTAGAAACTGAAAGGATTGATAAATCTCTAAAAAAATTAAAAGTCAAAGATGATTTATACAATTTTGAAGAACTTAGTAAATCAAGTATTTTAACTTTGGCTGAGAATAACATTAAATCTTTAGACGAACTAGCTGAATTGGACAGTGAGGAACTTTTTAATTTATTAGGTAGCGAAATCTTTATAAATGAAGATGATGCAGGTTCAGTAATAATGAAAGCTAGGCAACATTGGTTTACAGAAGAAAAAGTTAATGATTAATTTATAGTTAAGGGAATTTTTGTTATGAAAGAAAAATTAAACGGAGAAAGAAAAAAGCTAAGTCTTTCTTCAGGTGGAAAATTAACATTAAAAAGCTCATTTACTTCAAACAAACCAGCTAGTAGCATCACTGCTAATTCAAGAATTAGTAGAGGTACAGTACAAGTTGAAGTTAAAAGAACAAAAAGGTTGTCTAACAGATTAAACTTGACTGATAATTTTTCTCCAGAAAACTCTTCAGGTTTAAGTGCCAAAGAAATCCAAACACGTAGTAAAAAGTTGCAAGAGGGTCTTGCTAAAACTGCAGCAGAAGCAGAAATAATTGTCTCAGAAAAAATAGAAAAAGCAAAATTAGAAGAGGCTCGTATTGCCGCCACTGCATTAGAAGCCACAGAAGCAGCATCTTCTTTAGCTCCTAAAGATAAAATTTTGGCTAGAAGGAAGGCAGAGACAGAAGAAATACTTGAGATAAAAAGAATAGAAGAAGAGCAGGTAAAACTTCAAATCAATGCAAAAAAAGCAGAAGAAGCAGCTCTGCAAGCAGAAAAAGACAGACAAAAATTAGTAGATGCAGAATTAATGCATAATACTGGTAAATCATGGACGGCAAATAAAATTCAAGAAAAAGAAGCATTTAGGGAGAATGCAAAAAAAAGTTCATTAAATCGAGGTTTCCAAGAAAAAAGACAAGGAAAAATGACCATTGCACGTGCTTTGGACTCAGAAAATGTTAGAGTTAGATCATTGGCGTCCATAAAACGAAGGCGAGAAAAGGCTAGAATGCAGGCTGATCAATCACCAGCAGTTAAACAGTTTAGAGATGTGATTATTCCTGACACAATAACTGTGTCTGAATTAGCAAACAGAATGACTGAAAAAACAGCAGATGTAGTAAGAGAACTAATGAAAAATGGTATAATGGCTACAGCGACTGAAATAATTGACTCTGAGACAGCTGAACTTATAACTACTGAATTTGGACATAAGCCAAAAAGAATTTCAGAATCTGACATTGAATTAGACCTTATAGTAGAAGAAAGCGATCCCAAAAATCTTGCTCCTCGTCCACCAATTGTTACAATTATGGGACATGTTGATCATGGAAAGACATCTTTACTTGATGCTTTAAGAGAAAGTAAGGTTGCTGATGGTGAAGCTGGAGGTATAACACAACATATTGGGGCATACCAAATTACAACTAAAACAAAATCTAAAATATCTTTTATTGACACACCTGGGCATGAAGCTTTTTCAGAAATGAGAGCTAGAGGAGCAAACGTTACAGATATTGTTATTTTGGTTGTTGCTGCTGATGATGGAATTAAGCCACAAACTGTTGAAGCTATTAAGCATGCAAAAGCAGCTGATTGTCCTATAATTGTTGCAGTTAATAAATGCGACAAGCCAGAATCCAATCCACAAAAAGTTAGGACAGAGTTACTCCAACATGATTTAATACCAGAAGAAATGGGCGGTGATGTGCAATGTATTGATGTTTCAGCTAAAAATAAATTAGGATTAAATGACTTGATTGAAGCTCTGGAATTACAAGCAGACTTAATGGAGTTAAAAAGTGATCCTACTATAAGTGCAAATGGTGTTGTTGTTGAGTCTAAAGTTGAACGAGGTAAAGGTTCAGTGATAACATTATTAGTTAAAGAGGGCACTTTGAACGTTGGAGATATTATTGTAGTAGGTACAGAATCAGGTAAGGTTAGAGCTTTATTAAATGATAATGGTAACAGAGTTAAAACAGCTGGTCCGTCTATGCCTGTTGAAGTGTTAGGTTTGTCGGGCACTCCAGATGCAGGGGATTTGGCTCATGTTGTTGAATCTGAATCTAGAGCAAGAGAAATAGCTGACTACAGATTAAGAAAATCTAAGCAAAAAGAAGCTAAAATTACTGCTAGGGGTTCAGTTGAACAAATGTTAGCTAATATTCAAGCTGGTGAATCATCAGAGTTACCCGTAATTATCAAAACAGATGTACATGGATCTTTAGAAGCAATTAAGGCAGCACTTGATAAAATTGGAAATTCACTAGTTAAAATAAGAGTTTTGTCAGGTTCAGTTGGAGCAATTAGTGAGTCAGATATTACATTAGCATCAGCCTCATCCGCGTTAGTTTTTGCATTTAATGTTAGAGCCATACCTCAAGCAAGAGAATTATCGAGAAGAGACAATGTTGAAATAAGATATCACTCTATCATTTATGAATTAATCGAGGATGCAAAACTAGCACTAACAGGTTTATTAGATCCGGATCTACAAGAAACTTTTATAGGATATGCAGAGATTAAAAAGATATTTTCTGTGTCTAAAATTGGCAAAATTGCTGGATGTATTGTAACTGAGGGTATTGTCAAAAAAGGGTGTAGTTTTCGTTTGCTTAGAGACAGTACAGTTGTCCATCAGGGAATGTTAAAAACTTTAAGAAGATTTAAAGATGAGGTTAAAGAAGTTCGTGAAGGTATCGAATGTGGTATGGGTTTTGAAAATTACAATGATATCCAAGAGGGTGATTTAATGGAATGTTTCGAAATTAAAGAAGTTGCGAGAAGTTTAGACTCAGTTGATAAAAAAGTTGGATAAATTTTTATAAAATGAAAAATAACTTTGTATTTAATACCAAAATTAACACTAAAAACAGTTTCAATAGATCTCAAAGACAGCTTAAAGTTGGCGAAGAACTAAGACACTTAATTTCAAATGCACTGCTCCGTCAAGATTTTTACGATGAACATATCCAAAACAATAACATTACTATTACTGAGGTTAATGTAAGCCCAGATTTAAAAAATGCCAAAATATATGTAATGCCTTTAGGAGGCGAGAAAAAGCTTGATGTATTAAACAGTCTTAACAAAGTATCTGGCCGTATAAAAAAAATAGTTTCAAACAACTTAAACTTAAGACAAACACCAAAACTTATTTTTAAAATTGACGAAACATTTGAAAATGCAAAAAAAATTTATAAAATTCTTGAAAAAATAAAAAAATAAATTGATATAAAATTTAATGCTCAAATCAAACCTTAATAATTTAAATGGTTGGATACTACTAGATAAGCAAAAAGGTATAACTTCTCGTCAAGCTGTTACTAGAATCTCCAAAATCTTAGGCGTAAATAAAATTGGTCATGGTGGAACATTAGACCCAATGGCAACAGGAGTTTTGCCTATAGCAATTGGTGAGGCAACTAAATTAATTTCTATTATTCAAAATAAAAATAAGAAATATTCTTTTACGATTAAGTGGGGTGAATCTACAGACACTGATGACATAGAAGGAAAGATTGTGAAAAAAACAGATATTAGACCGAATAAAAAAGACGTATACAAAGTTTTAAGTGAATTTGTGGGTACAATTAATCAGATACCACCAATTTTCTCAGCAGTAAAAGTTAATGGCGAACGATCCTATAACTTAGCAAGAAAAAATATATCGATAAATCATAAGCCAAGACCGATAAATATTTATAAATTAACTTTAAACAAAATCATAAATATTGATCACGCAGAGTTTGAAGTAATTTGTGGAAAAGGTACGTATATAAGATCCTTAGCTAGAGATATTGCAGAAAAGTTAAATACAAGTGGACACGTTACAAAATTGAGAAGGCATTTTGTTGGAAATTTTAAGGAAAAAGATACGATTTTTATAGATTTTTTTCAAGAAATAATACATAGTCCATCGGTTTTAAATAAAATCAAACCGATTGAAAAAGTGCTAGACGACATCCCGGCGCTTTTTTTAACAGAAACAGAAGCAAGGAAGCTTAGACAAGGACAAAAAATCAAGTTAAGTTCTTTAAAATTTAATAATGATTTCATTATAGAACATCCAAATTATCAAAAATTTGATAGAGTTTATACCTTAAGCGAAAATAAACTTGTTGGACTTATTGAGATCAATGCTGGTTTGGTGAAGCCTAAGCGTATCATTAACTATAATTAAGAAAGGTAGAGAAGATGTCGATTAATAAAAATAAAACTGTTGAAATTATCAAAGACTTTGGAAGTAATGAGACAGATTCTGGGTCTGCAGACGTTCAAGTTGCAATATTGACAGAAAGAATAAAAAATTTAACAGAGCATTTAAAATTCCATAAAAAAGACTTTGGTTCGCGACGTGGCCTTTTAAGTATGGTTGGTCAAAGAAGAAATCTATTGAAATACATTAAAAACAAAAATGAGGACAGATATAGTAAGCTTATTAAAAAATTAGGTTTAAGAAGATAATCAAAGTTTAATGAAAGAATTTAAAGATTAGACGTTTATAAGTAAAAGGAAATATTATGTTTGAAGTATACAGAAAAGAAATTACCTGGGGTGGTAAAACATTGACTTTTGAAACAGGTAAAATTGCTCGTCAAGCTGATGGCGCTGTTATGGTTACATATGGTGGTACCACTGTTTTGTGTACAGCCGTGGGTGCATCATCAGCAAAACCAGGCATAGATTTTTTTCCGTTGACCGTAAATTATCAAGAAAAAAGTTTTGCAGCTGGCAGAATTCCTGGCGGTTTTTTCAAAAGAGAAGGTAGGCCTTCTGAAAAAGAAACACTTGTCTCAAGACTGATTGATAGACCAATTAGACCGTTATTTCACAAAAATTTTAAGAATGAAACACAAATAATCGCAACTGTTCTTGCACACGACATGGAAAATGATCCTGACATTGTTGCTATTATTGGCGCATCAGCTGCTCTGACGATTTCAGGCCTTCCATTTATGGGACCCATTGGTGCCTGCAAAATTGGATGGGAAAATAATAATTATATTTTGAATCCAACTATTGATCAAATGAAAAAGTCAAAACTTGATCTAGTTGTTGCGGGTACGAGTGAAGGCGTTTTGATGGTTGAATCAGAGGCTTCAGAACTTTCTGAAGAAATAATGTTGGGTGCTGTAGATTATGGACACAAAGCGATGGAAGATGTGATAAAAGCAATTATTGAATTGGCTGAAGTTGCTGCAAAAGAGCCTAGACCTATACCAGATGAGCCATCTGAAAAAGCTGAATATAAAAAACTAATTAAGCCGTTTAGAAAAAAATTCGAAAAAGCTTACAAAGAAGTAGACAAATCTAACAGATCAAAACTATTATCTGAAATAAGAGATAATATTTTATCAGAATTTGATGAAACATCCGATTATACTCTAATATCATCTTTAACTAAAGATTTAGAGGCTGATATTGTAAGAAGTAGTATCTTAAAAACTCAAAAAAGAATAGACGGTAGAGACACTAAGACAGTTAGGCCAATAATTGCTGAAGTTGGCACATTGCCAAGATCTCATGGTTCAGCACTATTCACCAGAGGTGAAACGCAAACTTTAGTAGTTGCAACCTTAGGAACAGGTCAGGATGAGCAGATTATTGATGCTTTGGAAGGTGAGTATAGGTCAAGATTCATGTTGCATTATAATTTTCCACCTTTTTCAGTCGGAGAAGCAGGAAGAGTTGGTTCTCCTGGTAGACGAGAAATTGGACACGGAAAATTGGCATGGAGAGCTATAAATCCGTTGTTACCCTCTGAAGATGATTTTCCTTATACAGTAAGAGTTGTTTCTGAAGTAACAGAATCAAATGGATCATCTTCTATGGCTACTGTTTGTGGAACTTCTTTGGCATTAATGGATGCAGGTGTTCCAATCAAAAAACCAGTTGCAGGTATAGCAATGGGTTTAATTAAAGAGAAAAAAGAGTTTTCAGTGCTTTCAGATATTTTGGGTGATGAAGATCATTTAGGGGATATGGATTTCAAAGTTGCTGGGACTGTTGAAGGTATAACAAGTCTTCAAATGGATATTAAAATTACCTCAATTACAAAGGAGATTATGGAAATTGCCTTAGAGCAGGCAAAAGAAGGAAGGACTCATATATTAAAAGAAATGAGTAAAGCAATTACTTCTTCAAGAGAAGTTCTGGCAGATACAGCTCCTAAAATAACAACTTTGAAGATAAAGTTAGAAAAAATTCGAGATGTTATTGGTCCTGGTGGGAAAGTGATAAGAGAAATTTGTGAAACTACAGGTGCTAAAGTTGATATTGACGATGATGGCACTGTAAAAATTGCTGCTTCTGATAATGAATCCTCAGAATCAGCATTAAAGAAAATTAATGATATAGTAGCTGAAGCTGAATTGGGAGTAATTTACACTGGAAAAGTTGTAAAAACTGTTGATTTTGGAGCATTCGTGAATTTTCTTGGCACTAAAGATGGTTTAGTTCACATATCTGAATTACAAAATGGTAGAACTGAAAAAACTACTGACATATGTAAAGAAGGAGATATAGTTAAAGTAAAAGTTATTGGTTTTGACGATAGAGGAAAAGTAAAATTATCAATGAAAAGAGTAGATCAAGAAACTGGCTCTGATATTGAAAATTCTAATCAAGAAAATGAATTAAGAAGAGGTAATTAATGAGTGACATAATACCAAAAACAGAATGGATAAAAAAATGGACTGATAATGGTGTAGGGTGGATACAGTTAAGTCATGAAAACAAACTTAATCCTTTGTCAGCAGCTTTTATTTTAGCTATTAAAGATGCAGCACAAAAATTTGACAATGATCCTTCGATTGGTTGTATTGTTCTAATTGGTTCTGATAAAGCATTTGCCGCTGGAGCGGATTTAAAAGAAATGGTCAAACTCAATTATGCTTCTGTATCTGAAAGTAGATATATCGAAAACGGTTGGCTTGATATACCTAAAATACAAACTCCAATGATTGCTGGAGTAAAAGGTTACGCATTAGGTGGAGGTTGTGAACTTGCTATGATGTGTGATTTTATAATAGCTAAAGATGATGCAAAATTTGGACAACCTGAAATTAATATAGGAGCAATACCAGGTGCTGGTGGTACTCAGAGGCTTACAAGGTCAATTGGTAAATCTAAAGCAATGTATTATGTACTAACTGGAGATATGATCTCTTCTGAAGAAGCTGAAAATTGTGGTCTAGTTGCTAAAGTATTTAAAGGTGAAGAATTTGATCTTTCCCTAAAAAAAATAGCTATTAAAATTGCTAATCAATCAAAACCATTGGCAAAACTTGCTAAACAAGCTGTAAATGTAGCCTACGAAACAACTTTAGAAGAAGGTGTAAGATCAGAAAGAGCTTTATTCTACTCAACTTTTGCTCTTGATGACCATGTTGAGGGAATGGAAGCCTTCTCTGAAAAGCGAAAGCCAGCTTGGAAAAATAAATGATTTAAAACTATACTAAGTCTTCTTGCTTAGGTATGGCAACACTGTGTAATCCACCATCTACATGATGAACATTTCCTGTTACCCCAGATGAAAGTTCTGAAGTTAAGTATAAAGCCGCATTGCCTACTTCATTTAATTGAGGATTAAATTTAAGTGGGGCAACATTTTCAGAATACCTAAATACGTGTCGAGCACCCGAAATAGCTGCTCCTGCAAGAGTTTTTACTGGACCAGCTGACAAGGCGTTTACCCTAATTTTATTTTTGCCTAGATCCATCGCTAGATATTTAATTGAAGCCTCTAACGCTGATTTTGCTACTCCCATTACATTATAATTTGGTGTAGTTCTTTCGGCACCAAGATAAGATAAAGTGAGTAAACTTCCTCCTTTCGCAGACATAAGAGGTAAGGTCGACTTTGCAATTCTTGTAAAACTAAATGCAGATATATCTAAGGAATTTAAGAAGTTTTCTCTGCTGCAATTAACATATTTTCCTTTCAGCTCTTCTTTATCAGAATAGGCAAGAGCATGAACAACAAAGTCAATATTGTCCCATATTTTTGAAATATTTTTAAACATGTTTTCTATAGAATTTAAATCACTCGAAGGTTTAGATACATCGCACTCAAAAGCTTTGTCTGATTTTATAGAGACCATTAATGGTGTTAGTCTTTTGTTAAAACTTTCATTTTGAAATGAAAAAGCTAATTCAGCACCATGGTCAGCTAATATTTTTGCAATACCCCAAGCTATTGAACGTTCATTTGCAACACCCATTATAAGTCCTTTTTTCCCTTTCATTATAGACATTACAAGTTCTCTTAATTATATTTACAAAATGCAAGGCAGGCATTTGTTCCACCAAAGCCAAAAGAATTTGATAATGCCAGATTTATTTCGATATCTTTTATTGTTTTTCTTGGTATTTCAATATTTCCAATTTCTGGATCATCACTATTTATATTTGCCGAACCAGATATAAAATTGTTATTCATCATAATTAATGTATAAATAGCTTCGTGAACACCAGTTGCTCCTAAGGAATGACCTGTTATAGATTTCGTGCTTGTCAGTTTCGGAAGGTAATCTTTATCTTTAAACACTTCTCTAATAGCGTGAAGCTCTTGCATGTCTCCAACAGGTGTGCTTGTGCCATGAGCATTTATATAATCAACTCTTTGAGTTATACCTCTAAGAGTTTCATTCATGCATCTTATTGCACCTTCACCACTTGGCGCAACCATATCATAACCATCTGAATTAGCACAATGTCCAATTATTTCACCATATATTTTGGCGCCTCTAGCTTTTGCATGTTCAAGTTCTTCCAGAACAAGCATCCCACCCCCACCAGCAATTACAAACCCATCTCGGTTTATATCATAAGGTCTCGAGGCTAACTCAGGTGTTTCATTAAATTTACTAGACATAGCTCCCATCGCGTCAAAAAGAACAGAAAGTGTCCAGTCTAATTCTTCACCGCCTCCAGCAAAAATTATATCCTGATTACCATATCTAATTTGATCTGCACCAATTCCTATGCAATGAGCAGAAGTTGAACAAGCAGAGGTTATAGAAAAATTAATACCTTTAATTTTAAAAAAAGTTGCAATACATGCTGATACTGTTGAACTCATACATCTTGGAACCATAAAAGGACCAACTCTTTTTGGTCCTTTTTCCCTTGCAATATCAAATGATTGAAGCATATTAGCAGTACTAGGACCACCTGATCCAGCGATTAGACCAGTTTTTGGGTTAGAAACTTCTTTATCTGTTAGCCCAGCATCTTTTATTGCTTGTTGCATTGATAGTACAGAATAAGCTGCGCCAGCACCCATAAATCTTAGTTGTTTTTTATCAATATATTCATCTAAGTTAATTTTTACTGTTCCATGAACCTGACTTCTAAAACCCATTTCTTTATAAACATCGGCCTTAACAATTCCAGATTTTTGATTAATTAGTGATTTTTTCACTTCTTCGACATCATTTCCAATCGAACTAACAATACCCATTCCAGTTATAACAACTCTTTTTGTGTTAATCATTTTTTAACCTATATAACTAATTTAACTAATCTTGAAAAAGCCCAACTCTTATGTCGGATGCTTCAAAAACTATTTTCTTATCACAGATAACTTTTCCATCAGCAATTCCAAGAATTAGTTTCCTCATAATAATGCGTTTAAAATCAAGTAAATATTCTACTTTTTTAGCTATGGGCAATATTTGGCCTGAAAATTTCACTTCTCCAACTGATATAGCCCTTCCTTTTCCTCTCCCACCCATGTTTCCAAGAGAAAAACCTAAAAGTTGCCATAACGCGTCCATTCCTAAGCATCCTGGCATAACAGGATCGTTTTCAAAGTGACAAGGAAAAAACCATTTATCAGGCGTGATTTTAAACTGAGCATGTGCAGTGCCTTTATTATATGCGCCTCCAGTTTCTTTAATGCTAGTCACTTCGTCAAACATCAGCATAGGAGGTAAAGGTAATTTAGGAAAATCAACTCCTGCTAGTTTACCTTTTGCGCAATCAATCAATTCTTCATAATTAAATGAATCTTTAAATAGAGCCAATATACAATACCTTCATAACAATTAAATTATCCTACAATAATTATAAAAAACAATAAATAAAACAATTATAGCAAATTAATTTCTATAGATCCCCAAATAGCATCTCTTTTTATCCAACCTATAAACACTTTTTTTTTTATGATCTCAACTTTACACCAATTTACATTACATTTTTTTATATTAATTAGTAAATTAGGCAGAAGTTTGGCTAAAGAATTACCAGAACTTGATGGTATCTTTTTTAAAAAAGTCGTTTCTGTAATTAACCCAGTTCTAGATGAAGAGAGTAACTGCGTATGTATCCATCCAGAGATATTATTAAATGTTACAACTTTCCTCCAATTATTATATTCGGCAATTATTTTCAAGGGATGTCCCTTTTGTTTAAATTCGAATTTTACAGGAAACTCCTTGCCAGGCCCTGATCTCATATAAGTCAGTGAATTTTTTAATGATACTATTCTTGGTATTTTTAAACCGCTTCCATTTATTGAAATTTTTGGTTTTTCTGTTTTAGAAATAGCGTTTGTTACAGATATTGAGAAAGTTATCATCAAAAATATTGGAATTGAAAAAAACATTTTATATTTACAAATGTATTTGTAAAACTTCATACCGCTTATTTTGAGCAGACTGGACATTGATAATTTTTAACTAATTTAATTTTATCTAGATTTTGAGTTAACCCATCATACAAAAATAGATATCCTGCAGTTGATGAATAATTTTTAATAGCTACTTCTTTAATTGCTTCGTTAACTTGCATGCTTCCAATTAGACCGGTAACAGGTCCGATTATCCCAGCTTCCCTACAATTTGTTGTTGGAGCTTTTTCATAAGTTTTTGGAAAAACACATTCATAACAGGGATAATGTTTACTGACCCCACTTTTCCAAATTGATAATTGTCCTTCAAATTGTACTGCGGAACCTGAAATTAAAATTTTTTTATTTTTGTGAGATAAATAATTCAATGTATACTTTGTTTTAGGATTATCAGAACAATCAAAAATTAAGTCAAAATGTTTAATATCTATATTCTCATCAAAAATTTTTTTCCTTGAAATCAATGTAATATTTGGATTTATTTTTTTACACTCTAACACTAAATTTTCTGCTTTGCTATTGCCAAGACAATTGTTTTTGTGAGCGATTTGCCGATTTAGGTTACTAACTTCAATTATGTCTTGATCATAAATTTCTATGTGTCCAAAGCCTGCAGCAGATGTGTAGAGTGCCACTGGACAACCCAAACCACCAGCGCCAACAATCAAACATTTAGTATTGAGTAATTTCTCCTGGCCTTCCTCGTCAAAGTTTGGAATTATTACTTGTCTTGCGTATCTACTTAAATCTTTGTCATTAAGCATTTAAGTCACTTCGATTATAATTAATTAAAAGATCACTGATTTTATTAGCTAAGTGAAAAGCTACTGATTTTTTACTTTGTCTTTTCCATTCTTTACAATTATTTTTATCTATAACAAATACTTTATTAAAATCTTCTCCAAAAACTTTATTATTACTCACATCATTTGCAATAATCAGATCAATATTTTTAGATACTAATTTGGAATAAGCATATTTTTTAATATTATTTGTTTCTGCAGAAAACCCAATTACAAGCTTTGGCCTAAGACTGCTTTTAGCAACTGTCTCTAAAATATCAGGGTTTTTTTGAGTCTCAAATAACAAATTATCTTTTGTTTTTTTAATTTTATTATTTGTATTAATTTTTTTATTTGAAGATGTTTTCGGTATTAATTTCCAATCAGCGACCGCAGCGCTGCAAATTAAAATATCTGTAGGCAAATGATGATTAATATTATCTAACATTTCTTGAGCAGATTTAACCTGTATTAAATTTTTACAATTTGGAAAAGGTATATTTACAGGACCAGTAATTAGAGTAACTTTAGCTCCTCTTTTTGTTAACTCAGTAGCTAATTCAAAACCTTGTTTCCCAGAGGATTTGTTGCTTATAAATCTTATTGGGTCAATCTCTTCTATTGTTGGTCCTGCAGTGATTAAAATTGATACATCTTTAAATTGATTAGCTAGACGTTTATTTCTATTTAAATACGATAAAACAGTTTCAATTATTAATTTAGGTTCTGGAAATCTTCCTGTGCCATTTTCCCCACATGCCATATCACCAGTATCTGGCTCAATAAATTGTATCCCCCGTTCTGATAATTTTTTATAATTTTCACGAGTAGCCAAGTTGTTCCACATAACAGGGTTCATTGAAGGTGCAAAAATTATCTTAGAGGAAGATGCTAGTAAAATTGTACTTGCTAAATCGTCGGCCAGACCATTAGCAAATTTTCCCATAATATTAGCTGTTGCAGGAGCTACTAATATTATATCTGGCTTTCTAGCCAACTTGATATGGTTCATTTTTGTTTCGTCTTCAACAGAAAATAAATCAGTATAACATTTTTTTTCATTTAAACTTGTTACTAATAGAGGAGTTATAAATTTTTGGGCTGACTTTGTCAAAACCACATCAAGCTCAATATCAGTTTTTTTTATTAATCTAATAATTTCAAGAGATTTGTAAGACGCTATGCCACCACAAATAATTAATAATATTTTTATTTTAAAGTTATATTGTTTTTTTATGGGTAAAAATTTTTCAATTTCAATCTCTAGATTTGAGCATAACTCTATAATAAAATTATGTTTGCTAGTTGGTATCTTATTGAGCTTTTTCCAATTTGAAATGGCGGAGGGTTTAATTTTTAACTTTTCAGCCACAACACCTGTTCCACCAAGTAAAGATATTAGTTGAGAGATTTTATTCATAAGTTAAGGCCTATAACAAAAAAATTATTATAGATGAATTATATGAAAAATAAATGAAATTTTTCATTTATTTGAAAAAAATTCATCAATTTTATTAACAATTTCAGGAATTTTCAATAATGCAATCTTGTTTTTATGAAACCATTCTTCCAGTACTTCAAATGGATCGTGTGTTTCATTAATCCATTTGTCTATTAAGGGTCTGGACAACTCCCACATATTAATATTTGGATTTATTTGTCTAGTTGTGCCTTCTGCCATTAACATTGTTTTTTGTAATAAAGTAAATTGTGGTTGAACTTCAATATTGAATTTCTTAGACAAACTCAGTATTTGCCCTAGTAATTTAGCCAAAGAAACTTCACCAATTGGCTTATTTAAGATAGGTGTAGAAATAGCTCTTATTGCTTGAGATAAATGATCATGCGAAATATCCTTACTTAGCATATTTGCCTCATGGTGTATCTCAACTACTTTTTTATAATTTTTATTTAGAAGATATGTAAGCAATAAAGCTAAAAATTGCCTATCTTTATTTGATAGTCTACCCATAATACCAAAATCAATAGGAACGAGATTCCCTTTTTGATCTATTAGAATATTTCCAGGATGCATATCACCGTGAAAAAAACCATCACGAAAAACTTGGAGGAAAAAAACTTCAGTACCAATTTCAGTTATACTTTTGATATCATGTTTAGAGGCAAGTAGCGACTTTAAATCATCAATCCTGATACCTTCTATAAATTCAAGAACGAGCATATTTTTGGTTGTAAATTCCCAAAAAATTTTTGGCACTTTATAATTAGGATGAAATTTAAAATTCTCTGCAAGTTCATCTGCCGCAGATGCTTCCAATGTTAAATCAAGTTCGTTTAAGGAAACTTCAGATAATACCTCAACATTTTTTGAAAGTTTAAGTCTTTTGATACTTGGAATACAAAATTCAAAGAACTTTGTAATCCAGTAAAAAAAAGTAAAGTCTCTAAATAATTGATCATGAATATTTGGTTTTAAAATTTTTATTGCTACTTTTTTACCAGTTTTAAGGACACCAGTGTGTACCTGAGCAACAGAAGCGCTTGCAATTGGTTCTTCATCAAAAGAAGATAAATTTTCTTTAAGAAGATTTACATTCTCATTATTAATTATTTTTTTAGCTATGGCATATGGCATAGGTTTTAAATTATCTTGTAAAGACTTAAGTTTATCACATGTTTGCTTTCCTAGAAGATCAGGTCTTGTTGATAATGCTTGACCAAATTTTATATATCCTGGTCCTAAATTAACTAAACAATTAAGTAGTTTATTTCCAATTTCTTTTTCGTTTTTGTTACCTAATAAAAAATTTAAAAATTTTAAAATTAATTTTATTTGTTTATTAAAATATTTATTTTTGATCAAAAGGGATAAAATGCCTGTCCTAATTATTTTGATGAATATTATAATACTTTTAATTAAGAAGATTGGTGTTTTCCATGCAGGATATTCTAACTTCTCTTGTATGTACATTTAGAATTTCCAACCACTATGAAGAGCAACTATTCCATTAGATAAATTTCTGTACCTCACCCTTGAAAATCCAATTACTGATAGCATTTGGCTAATTTCGGCTTGAGTTGGAAATTTTCTTATAGATTCAACAAGATATTCATATGCTTCTTTATCACCAGTAACTTTATATCCAATTACTGGCATGATTTTGAAGGACCACAAATCATAAAATTTTTTTAGAAATTCATTTTCCATATGGCTAAATTCTAGACAAATAAATCTTCCACCAGGTTTTAAAATACGATAAATTTCTTTTAATGATTTATTTTTATCAGTAATATTTCTCAAGCCAAAACTCATAGTTACTCTATCAAAAGAATTGTCTAATACTGGAATTTTTTCTGCACTTGCAATTGTCCAATAAAGTTTATTTATATTTCTGTATTTTTGTTTACCAATTTGAATCATTTCTTCATTTATATCATAAACATGAGCTGAATTGCCGCCAGCATTTAAAAACATATAGGCAATATCTCCTGTTCCTCCAGCAATGTCAGCTAAAGTTTGATTTGTTTGAGGCGCTAACCAATTAATTAAATTTTTTTTCCAACTTCTATGAATACCTAAGCTAGTTATGTCATTCATAAGATCGTATTTGCTAGCAACTGAATCGAAGATATTATTCACCAGTTTTTGCTTTTCGGTTTTTTTTACAAATTTATAACCAAAGTCCACAATTTTTTCATTTTTATTTACCATTATTTACCTAGACAATATATTAAATATTAATTTAAATTAATATACTTTTTAAATTTATTTAAAGATAGACTAAAAAGGACAAAAATGCCCGAATTACCTGAAGTTGAAACTGTATGTTTAGCTTTATCTAAAATTATAAACTATTCAAAAGTTAGAAAAATAAAAGTTTTTAGAAAAGATTTGAGATGGGAAATAAGAAAAAAATTTATAACTGATTTGCAAGAAGACGTGCTAATAAAGCCCTATCGAAGGGGTAAATATATTTTAATATCAACTTTAAAACAAAAAATATTACTAATACATTTAGGTATGAGTGGACAAGTAAAAATTAGTTCTAACAAATATAATAGAGCAAAGCACGATCATTTAATAATAAATATAGAAAGCAAATACAACAAGATTTATTCGCTTATATATAATGATCCAAGACGTTTCGGATTTATAGACTTATTTAAGTTAAAAGAAGTTGAACATCATTTTCTGTTAAAAAAATTGGGAGTAGATCCTCTAGGGAATGAATTCAATGTAGATTATCTGAAAAAAAAAATTAGTAATAGATCAAAATGTATAAAAAGTATATTAATGGATCAAACTATAATAGCTGGTTTAGGTAATATATATGCTAGTGAGATTTTATATAAAGCAAAAATAAACCCTTTAAGAAGCGCAGATAGTTTAAATTTAAAACATCTTAAATCTATTATAACTTCTACAAAATTTACATTAAAACAATCAATTAGTATGGGTGGAACTTCGATAAAAGATCATTTGCAACCAGATGGAAAACTTGGTTATTTTGTTCAAAAACTTCAAGTTTATGGAAAAAAAAATCAAAATTGTAATAATTGTAATAATTTAATATCAATGATTTTTATAAATAACCGATCAACTTACTTTTGTAGTAATTGTCAAAAGTAAAGCTTGTACTGAACAAATACGATTTTAAAAGCTTGACATTGTGCAAAGAAAAACATAATTGATATTAAAACTTTTATAGGTGAAAATATGGCAAATCATGCTTCTGCAAAAAAAAGAATTAGAAGAAATGCTAGAATGGAAATTATTAATAAAATAAGAAAAAATAGAGTTAGATCTTTTATAAAAAAAGTTGAATTAGCAATTGAAAAAGCAGATAAGGAAAAAGCTAAAGAAGCTTTTGTTCAGGCTCAACCCGAAATGCACAGATCTGTTACAAAAGGTATTTTTAAGAAAAACACTATTGCAAGAAAATTATCTAGACTTTCTTCAAGAATAAAAAAAATAGCATAAGCTTACTGTTTGCAAAATTCGATAAAAAAGAGGTTAGGGCCTCTTTTTTTTTGGGAAAAATAATCAATTCAACGATTCGCAATATCAAAAAAATTAAATTTAGAAAAAAGTTTAAATTATTCCTTAGATGATTTTATATTTTTAAATAAAAAGTTTTTTTAAAATTTAAATTATTATTAGAGAGAATCATAATAAATTCAATGCAATATGATCAAATATTAGAAATTAATATTAAGAATGGTTTTTTTTACCAATTATATTTATTTAATTGTGTTAACTAATTTTAAAAAAAAATAAAATTTTAGTATGCTGTTTTATTTATGTTTTTTATTAAATAATAAAAATCAATATGTTTTTTTATTTTATTAGAATTTGAATTCTTGCTAATGATCCAGAGCCATATATAAAATAGTTCATTAAAATATATAGTGAATTTATTAAAAATCTCATTGTAACTTTTTCCAACTAATTAGGGTTTTGGTCAAATGAATGAAATGGAAGTTGAAATAGAAAATGGTAACGACCATAAAGCAGTTGACCCAATTGATATTTTAAATGTTCAAAAACATAAATGGGAACAAATCCAAGTCTCAATTTCTAAAAACATCAAAGAAATTTTTTGGAAAGCATGGATAAAGCCTCTGAAATTTCAAAAATTTGAAAATAAAATTTTATATCTTTCAACAGAATCAAAGATAATATCTAATAGAGCTGAAACACATTATTATGAGACTATTTTTCTCGAAGCATCAAACTTTTTTAAACCTCTAAAAAGAGTAAAATTTTCTACAATCTCTCTACATAAAAAAGAAAAAATTTTTAGTAGTAATGATGAGCTAGATTACAAAGAAACTAAACCAAAAGAATATAATAATCTCTCATTTGTTGATAGTGTGTCTATGAACTTAAATTCTAAATTTACTTTTAAAAATTTTATTGTGGGTGAATCTAATCGAATGCCATATGCAGCTTCTAAAAGAATATGTGAAAAAAATTCTTTAATTTACAATCCTCTTTATATTCATGGTGATGTAGGTATGGGAAAAACACATTTGTTAAACGCTATTGCGATAGAACTAAAGAAAAACTTTCCCAATTTGAAAATTGTTCTAATGTCTGCTGAAAGATTCATGTATCAATTTATAAAAGCAATAAGGTTAAAAGATACTATAAAATTTAAGGATCAATTTCGATCTATTGATATTTTAATAATTGATGATATTCAATTTATAGGTGGAAAGGAGTCCACCCAGGAAGAGTTTTTCTACACATTTAATGATTTGATTAATCAAGGTAAACAAATAATCATTTCATCAAATAAATCTCCAGTTGATTTATTATCTTTAGATCAAAAGCTCAAATCAAGATTAGCAGGTGGATTAGTTGTAGATTTTTTACCAACAAGTTATGAATTAAGACTAGAAATATTAACTCAAAAAGTTGATCTATTAAATCTTAATATACCTACAGACGTTCTTAAGTTTTTAGCAGGCAAAATTGTCAATAATATTAGAGAATTAGAAGGTGCGTTAAATCGTATTTGGGCAAATTATGAATTAACAGGTAAAACAATTAATATAGAAAATTCTAAAGTGTTATTATCTGACATTCTTTCAGTGCATGAAAAAATAATATCAATTAATTATATTCAAAAACAAGTTTCATATTACTATAATATGGATTTGAATGATATGTCTTCATCTAGAAGATCTATAAGTATTGCTAGACCTAGACAAATTGCTATGTATCTTTGTAAATACTTAACAAGTTTTTCTTATCCTGAAATTGGGAAATCGTTTGGAGGAAAAGACCATACAACTGTCATCCATGCAGTGAAAAAAATTGAAACATTACTGAATGATGATCAAAAACTAAAAAAACAAATTTTTGAATTAAAACAAGCCATCTTTTCAATTAAAAGTTAACATATTAAGCCATAAAATTTCTTAGTCGTAATTGCTTGCTGAAATAAGTTTAAACATGTTATAATTAATCAGTAAACATTATTTTCTTATAAGTAATTGAGGCTATATTATGGATTTTACTATAGATAGGAACACCCTCTTGAAGCCACTTGGTCATATTTACTCTGTGGTAGAAAGAAGAAACACCATACCTATTTTATCTAATGTACTATTAGAAACCAATTCATCTAAAGTATCATTTACTGCCACAGATATGGATATAGATATTATAGAAGAAACAGGCTGTATAGTGGCAAAACAAGGAAAAGTAACACTAGCAGCTCATACATTACACGACATAGTAAGAAAACTTCCTGATGGATCAGAAATAAGAATTGAACATAAAAATTTAAATGTGGAATTATCTTCAGGAAAATCTAAATTTATCCTACCAACCTTGCCAGTTGATGATTATCCAATTATGTCAAATATCGAAAAAGGTCATGAATTTACCCTTCAATCAATAGATCTAGCCAACTTAATTGATAATACAAAATTTGCAATCTCATTAGAGGAAACACGCTATTATTTAAATGGCATTTTTTTGCACGTTCCTGATTCAAACAAAAAAAAACTTAGAGCTGTTGCAACTGATGGTCACAGATTGGCTCAAGCTGAAATACCTATACCGGGTGGTGCAGAAAACATGCCGGGAATAATTTTGCCTCGAAAAGCTGTCGGTGAAATCAGAAAATTGACTGACGTGACAGAAGGTGAAATAAAAATCACGATTTCAAGTAATAAGGCTCAGTTTGTTTTTCCAAACTCAATATTAACTACAAAATTAATTGATGGTTCTTTTCCAGATTACCAAAGGGTTATTCCAAAAGAAAATTTAAATAAACTCGTTGTTCAAAATTCAGAATTTTCCAAGGCAATCGACAGAGTATCAACAGTTTCAATGGAAAAATCAAGGGCAGTAAAAATTTCATTAAGAAATAATATGTTATCATTAAATGTAAATAGTCATGATTTAGGAGACGCTTCAGAAGATCTGGAAATAGATTACAACAATGATGATTTAGATATTGGATTTAATTCAAAATACTTATTAGATATAGCTTCACAGATACAAGGTAAAGAAATTGAAATTTTATTGTCAGACTCTGCTTCGCCAGCATTAATTACAGACCCAGAACAAGATGGTGTCATTTTTGTTTTAATGCCTATGAGAGTTTGATTTTCTATCAGATTTAATTTAAAAATCTAGGAGAAAAATGAACAATAATATTTTTAATTTTAAAGAGAATATTCTCAATATAGAACACACTAAAAGTTTTTATATTGAAAAATTAACAATAAAAAACTTTAGAAATCACTTAAATTTAAATTTTTATTTAAAAAACTCTTCAATACTAATTTATGGTGGAAATGGTTCTGGCAAAACTAATATATTGGAAGCAATTTCTTTGTTAAATCAAGGTAAAGGCCTAAGAAAAGCAAATATAGAAAATTTTTTAAATCAAGAAGAAAATAATAATATTATCGATAAAATTTGGGGTATAAATGCTGATTATGTTGGTCCTAAAGGAAAAATCAATATTGGTACTGGCTTAAAAAAAACCATATCCAAAAATTCAAGAATTGCTAAAATTAACTCAGATCTTACTCCTTTGAGCTCTTTAGGAAAAATTTTAAATATATCATGGATCACGCCACAAATGTGTCTTTTGATCTTAACTAGCATGAGTGAGAAACGGCGTTTTATTGATAGATTAACTTTATCAATAGATAATTTACATTTAAATAGAGTATATAAATATGAAAAACTATTAAGACAGAGAAAAAAACTTTTAATGCAACCAAATAATGATAAGACTTGGTTAGATACTATAGAAACCCAAATTGGTGAATTGTCTATTGCCATAATTGCAAGAAGACTAGATTTGATAGAAGAGCTTGAAAATTTAAATAATGTAGAATTTAAAAATAATTCTTTGATCAAACATTTTCCTTCTGTAGAACTTACAATTTCTGGAACGATAGAAACATTACTTTCTAAAAAATCAGCCGCAGAAGTTGAAGATTATATCAAATTAGAACTAAAAAAATCACGATATGATTTTGAACTATCAGTTCCTGGTCCAAATAATTCTTCAATTGAAATATTTAATAGAAATAACAATAAAAACTTAGATATTTCTTCAACAGGTGAGCAAAAACTTTTATTAATTTCAATTATTTTATCACATGCTAGATTGTTAAATCATAAATTTAACATGGCCCCAATTTTGTTATTAGATGATATAGTTGAGCATTTAGACGATAAGCATAGAAAAGCATTATTTATTGAGATATCAAGACATCGCGCGCAAACTTGGTTTACAAGCACAAGTAAAGATGCATTTTTAGAATATCCAAGTTTTATTGATAAAATAAATCTTAAAAAAATTAAGGAAAATTTTGATGGTAATTATCACTTTAGGTACGGGGATATTTAAATGTCTGAAAACAATCTAAATTTAAGCAGCAGTGACTATGACGCTGAATCAATAAAAGTTCTAAAGGGTTTAGATGCTGTTAGAAAAAGACCAGGTATGTATATTGGTGATACAGACGATGGTTCTGGATTGCACCACATGGTATATGAAGTTTTAGACAATTCAATTGATGAATCTCTAGCAGGTCATTGTGATCTCATTCAAGTCAAACTACAGAGTGACGGTTCTGTTACTATTACTGATAATGGTAGAGGTATTCCGGTAGATATTCATCCTGAAGAAGGAGTTTCTGCAGCAGAAGTAATAATGACACAACTACACGCTGGAGGTAAATTTGATAATAATTCTTACAAAGTTTCGGGAGGTTTACATGGAGTTGGCATCTCTGTAGTAAATGCTTTGTCAGAAAAACTTACTTTGAAAATATTTAGAAATGGTAAGGTGCATGAAATATCTTTTCAAAATGGAGTAGCAAAAAACCGTCTAAGAGTAATTGGTCAAGAAAATGATAAGACTGGAACTGAAATAAATTTTAAACCAAGTAAAGAAACTTTCTCCAAGTGTACTTTTGATTATTCAACTTTGGAACATAGAATAAGAGAATTAGCATTCCTAAATAGTGGTGTTCACATTGACTTAATTGACGAAAGAGAAAGAGATGACAAAAAAGTTTCTTTTTTTTATGAAGGTGGTCTTAAAGCTTATACGGAATATTTAAATAGATCTAGAAATGCAATTCATGAGGTTATAGCTACCACTCATGAAAAAGAAGGAATAACGGTTGATATTTCACTTGAGTGGACCGACGGTTATCATGAAACTACACTTTGTTTCACAAATAATATTCCTCAAAGAGACGGTGGAACTCATTTAGCAGGTTTTAGAGCTGCCTTAACAAGAGTAATAAACAATTATTCTATAAACTCAGGTATAGCCAAAAAGGAAAAAATCCAATTATCTGGAGAAGATTGTAGAGAAGGTTTAACAACTGTTTTATCGTTAAAAATACCTGATCCAAAGTTTTCTAGTCAAACAAAGGATAAATTAGTATCAAGCGAAGTTCGCCCTGTTGTTGAACAACTAGTCTCTGAGTCATTGAATCAATGGTTTGACGAACATCCCACAGAAGCAAAGAAAATAGTTGCTAAAGCATATGATGCTGCAAGTGCGCGTGAAGCCGCTAAAAGAGCACGTGAGCTTACTAGAAGAAAAGGTATTATGGATATCGCAAGTTTACCTGGAAAATTAGCAGATTGTCAGGAAAAAGATCCATCCAAGTCTGAAATTTTCTTAGTAGAGGGTGATTCAGCTGGAGGTTCTGCTAAACAAGGAAGAGACAGGTCTAATCAAGCGATACTTCCTTTGAGAGGTAAAATTTTAAATGTAGAAAGAGCTAGAGTAGATAAAATGTTATCATCTGCCGAAATTGGTACTTTAATAACTGCAATTGGAGCAGGCGTTGGTAATTCTGAGATCGACGTTGAAAAAGCAAGATATCACAAAATAATAATTATGACTGATGCGGATGTTGATGGTAGTCATATTCGCACACTACTTTTAACATTTTTCTTTAGACATATGAGGCCACTTGTAGATGCTGGATATTTATACATAGCTCAACCACCTCTATTTAGAGCTAAACAAGGGAAATCTGAAGTTTATTTAAAAGATCAGATTGCTTTAGATGATTATCTTATTGCTTCCGGTATACAGGATGTTTCTTTGTCAATAGGACAAAATGAAATAATATTTGGTGAGGATTTGAAACAATCAGTGGAAAAGTGCATAAATATTAAAAGGATCATTGAAAATGTAGCAAAAAAACACGGTTTTCCACAAATTTTATCTCAGTTAGCCATATTAGGTACTCTAAATTCACAACTTTTTGAAAATAAAAATAATCTATTAAAAATCTCTGAAAGATTGAACAAAG
Source organism: uncultured SAR116 cluster alpha proteobacterium (assembly GCA_902616615.1). Taxonomy (GTDB): domain Bacteria; phylum Pseudomonadota; class Alphaproteobacteria; order Puniceispirillales; family Marisalimonadaceae; genus Marisalimonas. The sequence goes on from CACMTN010000002.1 coordinate 57,733, forward strand.
TTTTAGCTAAGTCAAATAATGAGTGGTCATCAAGATACATTGAAAAAAAAGATGACGAAAATGCAAAATGTATTGAAATTTCGAGAATCAATAGAGGTGTTAAAGATATTTTTTTTATGAGTGAATTAGATTTGAGTTCTGACGAAATTAAGTTTTTAGATAATGCAAAAGAATTTTTAAATCGTTATTTTTTTGAAAAGTGTATTTTCATTTATAATGAAGAAAAACATGAATTAAAAGGTCCTCTTGATTTAGCAAATAGGATAACTGACCTTGGAAAAAAAGGGGCTCAAGTCAACAGATACAAAGGTCTTGGTGAGATGAATCCTGTACAACTCTGGGAAACAACCCTCGATCCAAATGCAAGATTTTTACTTCAAGTTAAGGTTGATAATGAGGGTGACGCAGAAGAAACTTTTTCAACCTTAATGGGTGAAGCAGTAGAGCATAGAAGAACTTTTATTCAAGACAATGCGCTAAAAGTTGGTAATTTAGATATTTAAGGTTAGTTTAATACATTATCCTTTCTCATAATGTGGTTTGAAATTTGTTGAGATGTAAATGCACTAAGGGTCCATCCAAGGTGTCCATGACCAGTGTTGTAAAATACCCCAGGCAATTTTCCACTACCAACTTTTGGTACCATGCTAGGTGTCATTGGCCTTAATCCTGCCCATGGAATTGCATGTTCGGTTGATACTTTAGGAAAAAGCTCATTACACCACCTAATTAGAGGATTTATTCTATCAGCTCTAATATCTTTATTGTACCCGTTAAATTCTGCAGTTCCTGCAACTCTAAATCTGTCTTTTCCTAATCTACTTGATACAATTTTAGCCTTATCATCTAGTAAAGAGACATAAGGAGCGTTTCTAACACTATCTTTATCGTTAAGTAATACTGTGATGGAATAACCCTTTACAGGATATATATTTACATTGTCACCTAAATCGTTTGCTATAAATTTACTATTCACGCCAGCACAAACTACAATTCCATCATAATTTTGTTTATGAATTTTATTTGATCTATTAAAGGTAATAATTGGTTGTTTTTTGTCGTGATTAACTCTAACAATTTCTGTTTCATAAAAGAATTTTACACCCTTTTTTTCACAAGCCTTAGCTAATAATTTTGTGAACTTATGAATATCCCCAGACATATCACTTTTAGTGTAAAATCCTCCAATAAAGTTTTTAAGATTTAAAGTTGGTTCTATTGATAACATTTCATCTTTTGAAACTTCCCTTCTATCTAACCCTGCTTCTAAAAGCCATTTATTTACTTCTCTACCATGTTTTAATGAGTCATGACATTCACATAAATGCATAATACCTTTCTCTTCAAGGTCCAGTTTAATATTTTCCTTTTCCAAAATTCTTTTGAATTCGTCTCTGCTATCTATAGCCATTTTTGCTGTTAAAATTGTATTTTTTTTGTGATCTGGAATATTACTTATAAAATCTAATATCCAGCCAATTTTATGGAAATTTAACTTTGGACTGAATAGCAATGGCGCATCTTTTTTTAACATCCATTGGATACCTTTTCCAATTGTTGACCAACTATTCCAAACTTCAGCATTACAGGCTGATAATTGACCACCATTTGCAAAACTAGTTTCCATTGCAGCATATCGGTTTTTGTCAAAAACGGAAACAATATACCCTTTTTCTAAAAGTTGGTAAGCAGTGGTTATGCCAGTTATACCTGCTCCAATTATTGCTATATTTTTCATAATAAACTCCGTGACAAAGTTATTTTAAATTAAAGATCACCCCATCTGTCACGGAACCTGAAAGACTGACCAAAATTGGCTTACCCCTTCGGTGGATGATAAAATCATCACTCTCCAGATTATCAACTTTTTGTGTTTCGGGTGCCTGAGAGTTTCCGGGGCGGTTGCTCCTTCGGCGGTTATAAATAACTCTCTCACACAAAAAGACAATGATATGATTAGATTAACAATGTTTAAAAATAAAAACAATAGAATAAAATCTTTAAATTTTAATCTGAAACTTAGAGACCATAAAAACTCCAAGACAAGAAACTAGCAAACCCAAAAAGTCAAAAAAAGTAAGTGTTTCTTCTATTATTAAAAAAGCAAGTAAAGCTGAAATAGGTGGAACCAAAAAAAATAAAGTAGATGTTTCATTTGCTTTATTATTTGCTAGTAACCACATCAGTATTAAAAAAGCACCTAATGAAATAGCAAAAACTTGCCATGACATAGCTAAAATAAAATCATCTGAAAAATTTATAAAAAATTCTTCAAAACAAAGTGCTAATATAAGATGAAAAATTGAGGCGCTTAATGCTTGTAAAAAATTATTTCCAGATAGAGATAAATCAGACCCTATTTTTTTTTGCCAAATAATACCTAGCGAAGATGAAACAAGCCCAACTATTCCAGCAAAAAATGCAATTGGGGTCAAACCATCAATGAGATCAGAGACTATAATTATAATTGCACCACTAAATCCTAAGAGAATTCCTAGCCATTGAAATTTAGTCAGAGTTTCATTCAAATAAATTTTTGCTAAAATTGATGTTAGAATAGGTTGTAATGAGACTATTAACGCAATAAGAGTAGCTGATATACCTTTAGACAAAGAAAAAAAAACCCCACCTAAATATAAGCCATGAAATAATAACCCGCTTATGGATGCATTTTTAAAAGATTTGATAGAAATATATGTATGTTTTGAATAAAAAATAAAAAATAGAAAAAAAAAGAAGGCAACTACCGCAAATCTTATTGATAGAGAAAGAAAAGGTGGAGCATTATCAACAATTATTTTACTTGTAATAAATGCTGAAGACCATAATATTACAAAAATTATTGGTATTATATTAAAAATATGAACAACTTTCTTATTTAACAAACTATCATAATAAATTATCTTGGTTCTTCAATTGGTCCTTTTTCATCTAACCACTTGCTGAAACCTCCAACTAGATGTGAGGTATTTAAAAGTCCAATTTCTTTTGCTGAAAGTGTAGCAAGTGCAGAACGCCAGTCAGACGCACAATAAAAAATAAAATGATAATTATCGTTAAAAAATTTCTTATGATATGGGCTTTTAGGGTCTATCCAAAACTCTAACATACATCTTGGAACATGTTTTGCTCCAAATATACGTCCTGTTTTTTGGATTTCTCTTATATCCCTTACGTCAATGAATAAGTTAGTTTTGTTGTTATGCATTTTAATAGCATCACTTACCTCTAAACTATTTATTTGTTTTTTTGCATTTTCTACAAGTTTTATTACTGAGGTTTTTAATTTAATCATTTTATACTTTCTTTAAATTTATATAAAATAACTGATCAAATTTATTTTAGTCTATCAAAAATTAAATCAGCTGCTTTATATCCAGAAATAAATGCGGATTCAACATTAGGGCCTTCCAAAAAATCTCCTGCAATTGCAACTGGATATTTAAAATCAATCTGTGTTCCTGAGCATTTATTTGCTACTTTAGCATATCTCCAAATATGTAAACTATGAAACTTTATTTTTGACTTTAAAAAAAACTGTTTTATGGATAACATTATTTTTTCTTTTAAAAAATCTTTATCTTCATTGTAATTTAAATTTGAGAATTCTTCATTCGTATGAGCTGTCCAAACATTTAGGTCACTACCAGAGGCCATCCAACTCAATATTCCTGGTTTTTTATAAAAATCATAGAAAATTTTTAGATCAGATGGAATTTCGTCAAAAGTAAACATTAGAGCTATACATGCATGATATGATCCAGTTTTGAGTGTTGTCTGTAGCGAAGGAAATTGCTTTAATAACTCATAATTTTGAGGTGCTGGAAGTGTTGAAATTACACCATCGTAACTCATCCATTTTTTTATTTTGTCATCAAGAACATTAATTCTATTATTATCTGGCTCAATTTCAGTAATTTTCACTTTTTGTTTGATGTGCAATTCTTTTGATAAATTTAGCAAAAAATCTCTCATAGTTTCATTGCCCCTATATCGTTTAGGGTCAAAATTTCCAAATTCTTTTATATACTTACCTTCAATTCCTGAACTAATTATTTTTTTAAATGTATGTGTTTTGGCAGTAAAAAATTGGGCTCCATGAAAAAAACTTGAATTAGACTCGTCATTTATTTTTCTAGTACTCATTCTTCCACCAATAAAATTTCCTTTATCTACAATAATCGAGTTTATACCATAAGATTTTAACTTTAATGATGATGAAATTCCTGCTATTCCTGAACCAATTATTAATATTTTTTTTGACATTTTTACCCTTTCAAAATCAAATATAATTTAAAGGATAATAAAAAAATATGGAAAATTTTTATGTAAAATCTGAGTTTATATTAGAAAAATTTCAGTTTGATCAAAAATTTATAATTCCACCAGTTAAAAAAATGAATGTTGATTCAGTAATCAGTATCTATGAAGGAATGAGAGACTTTTTCCCACAATATCAAGAAAATAAGCAAGAAATAATTTTAGCTCCAAGATTAGAAAATATTCTAGATAATTTTGATGCTTTATTATTGGACGCGTTTGGTGTTTTAAATATTGGCTCTTCATTAACTCCTGGAATCATTCAAACACTTGAAAAAGCCAGAGAAAAAAATATTACTCTTCTTGTTGTAACAAATGGCGCAAGTAATAATTCTTTTAAAAAAAGAGATCAACTGGCTTCATTAGGACTTGAATTTTCTAATGATGAAATAATTTCAAGTAGAGAAACTGCTGAAATATTTTTATCATTTAATCAACCTGAAGGTCCTTTAGGTGTTTTAGGTAATGTTGGGAACAATTTCAATGTACCCAATCTTAGTTGTTTTGAACTTGAACAAGACCCTGATATGTTTGATGAAATGAATTCATTTATATTACTTGGAACACTCCAATGGGATACTGTATGGCAAGAAATATTGTTCAATTCTCTAAAAGTAAATCCAAGACCTTTATTTGTAGCAAACCCAGATTTAGTAGCTCCACATGAAAAAAAATTTAGTATTGAGCCCGCATATTATGTATCGCATCTAATAAAAAATGGTATTCATTTACCTTTTTGGTTAGGAAAACCTTTCTCAACAATTTTTGAGCTGGCTATCAATAGATTAAATGAATTATCAGGAAGATATATTCCCTTGTCAAGAATAGGTATGGTTGGTGATACTTTACATACAGATATTTTAGGTGCCAATAGTTTTGGGTTGAAATCTATTTTAATGACAAAACATGGATTATTAAAAAATACAAATGTAGGAAGTGTAATTAGACAAACTAATATTTCTCCAGATTATATAGTTGAAAGCCCATAAGATATGAATAAAGATAAAATAAATGATTTAATATTAAAGGACGTATGTTTCTCATATTATGAGAAAGATAATAAAAAAATTATTTTGGATAATTTTAACTGTAAAATTAAAAAAGGTAAATTTACAAGTATTATTGGTCCCTCAGGTACTGGGAAAACAAGCTTGTTAAGGTTAATAGCTGGGTTAGTTGAACCCGAAAGTGGAGAAATTAAATTCGATAATAAGATTTTAAATAATGTAATTAATCAGATAACACTAATCCAACAAAATCCTTCATTAATGCCTTGGTTAAATGTTTTTGACAACATTACATTTTCAAATTTGAATAACAAAAAAACTAGTAAAGATTATATAGAAAAACTTATTAAAGATATTGGTTTAAAAGAGTTTTCTTCATACTTTCCTCATCAACTATCAGGAGGATTGTTACAAAGGGTTGTAATTGCTAGGGCATTAATTTTTAATCCTAATTTATTATTATTAGATGAACCATTCGCAGCATTAGATAATCTTAGCCGAGAAATCATTGCAGGTGAGCTTGTTTCGATAATAAAAAATGCATCTCTTACTGTAATTATGGTAACACATTCTATTGAAGAAGCAGCTTTATTAAGTGATGAGGTTTTGATAACAGGTATTTCCCCTATAAAAATAATTAAAAAATTCACACCTCCTAGAAGAACTAATAATCAATCTTGGCAAAAATTAGGATTAAGAAAATCATTACAAGATAAATCTTTTAATGACTATTTAAAATTAATTAGAGATACTTCATATACAGCCCTCGATAAGGAAATATAAATTTGGAAAATAAAACAATACTAGTAACAGCGTCAGCAAAAAGGTTAGGTAAGTCAATAGCAACTGATTTAGTAGAAAGGGGTTGGAAAGTAGCAATTCACTATAATCAGTCAAAAATATTAGCTGACGAAACAGCTCATTATTTACTTAAAATTGGAGGAAAGGTAAGCACGCACCAAGCTGATTTAACTTGCAACTCAGATATAGAAAAATTAGTGAATGAAATAGAATCTCAAGATTCAACATGGGTTGGATTAATAAATAATGCTGGATATTTTAATTATGATAATGGGACAAATTTTAATTCTGAAGAATTACAAAATCATTTGTCAGTAAACTTTATTGCCCCTGTACTTTTAACTAAATCATTAGCAAAATACACCATGAAGATTAAAAAACAGGAAAATAGTTATCGAGGCTTTGTTATAAACATACTTGATGCAAAGATTTTTGGATTGAACCCAGATTACTATACTTACACATTATCAAAACAAGCTTTGTATGGTTTTACAAAAATGTCAGCTCTCACTTATGCTTCTTGTTTAAGAGTAAATGGTATAGCACCTGGAATAACTTTGTTAGCACCTGGGCAGGATCAAAAAGCTTTTGCAAAATCGCACAAAAAAAATTTGTTAAAGTCGTCCTCTACAGTTGAAGAAATTTTAAATGCAATTCAGTTCATTATAAATTCTAAATCTATGACTGGCCATGTGACTTTGCTTGATGGTGGAGCTCATTTGGCTCCTCCAAGAAGAGATGTAGGATTATAAATAGGATATAAGTATGAAGGTAAGAAATAGAAAAATATTTATAAACAATTTAATTATAAAAGCATCAATAGGCGTTTATGAACACGAAAAAAAAAATAAACAAAAAATAATTGTAAATGTAGAATTATTACTTTCAAATGACTCAGAACCAAAGGATGATAGTATAGAATCAACTCAAGATTATAGTCAATTTAGAAAATGTTTGATAGACATTATAGAAAGTAAACATTTTCAATTACTTGAATTTCTTGTAGAAAAGATACATTCAACTTTGATGATGAATAGTTATGTAATCGGTGCAAAAGTAAATATTTCAAAACCCAATATTTTTCAAGACTGTGTGGTTGCTTACGAGTTGTCAAATATTTAAAAATTATCTTTTTTGTACCTTATTTCCTTAAAAGCTTCAGAAGCATTATTATTACTACGCAAACCAACTGATTTTATAAAATTATCATCGTCTGATCTTAGAAAAGGATTAATTTTTTTTTCTATTCCTAAATTAAATGGAACAGTTGGCAATCCTTTATTTCTTTTATTTTTTATTTCTAAGCTGACTTTATTTAATAAAGTATTTTGAGAATCAATATAATTAGCAAATTTCATATTAGATAAAGTATATTCGTGACCGCAGTACACAGATGTGTCATCTGGTAAAGATCTCAGTTTTACCAAACTTAACCACATTTGTTTCATCGTTCCTTCAAAAACTCTTCCACAACCTAAATAAAATAAAGTATCTCCTGAAAACAAACACTTTTCTTCAGGCATGTAAAAGCAGACATGACCTAATGTATGACCTGGCGTATGAAGTACTTTTGTAGATATACCTGTAATATTGACAGTTTCATCATCTGAAACAAGAAAATCAACATTTGAAATACGTTTATTTTCATAACTAGGCGCTATTAACTTTGATTTATAAATATCTAAAAGCTCTCTATTTCCTCCAATATGGTCATGATGATGGTGGGTATTTATAACTTCATTTAAATGCCAGCTTTTATCATTCAAAAATTTTATTACTGGCCCTGCTTCTCCTGGATCTATAACACTAGTTATATTTTTATCTTCATTCCTCAATAAATAAATATAATTGTCTGATAAGGCGTTAATAATAAATACGTCTAACATTTTAGTCCTTTTAAAATTGAAAAATTATTAAATAACTAATAAATAATTATCGTATTATAAAAATTAATATAATCAAAAAGTTTATTTTATTTATTAAAGTATATATATGTATTTAAAGAAAAGGCAAAACATGAATAATACCGAATTAGATAAACTTAGAATAAGAATTGATGAAATTGACAAAAACTTATGCCAATTAATAAAAGAGAGGCAATCATTAGCCTCCAAGATTATGGATGCTAAAAAGGGTAGCTTCCCCTTTGATCCAAAAAGAGAAGAAGACTTAATTAAGAAATTAGTAAATTTAGGCTTAGATAAATTTTTAGTTGAAAAAGTTTGGCGTCAAATTATTTCTTCTAATTTATCAATGCAGAAAACAATTAAAATTGGTGTTGCAGGTAATAACGACGAAATTAAATCTGCTTATCTAGCCCATTTTGGAAATTATTTTAAAACCACATATTTTTCTAGTGTGGTAAGTTTACTTGCATCACTAGAAAAAAAAGACATAGAACTTGGTTTTATTGATAGCGATAGTATTAATAAATTAAAGAAACAGACAGAAATGAGAGTAAATTTTGATGTAATTGCAAACGTACCACTTTACAAAAATGTAAACCAAAAAGATTATAGCATTGTTAAATTAAAAAAAGAAGAAATATAGGACTCTTTATGGATCTACCTTCTCCAAAATCAAACATAGAAAAATTACATACTTACAAACCAAATTTTGGTAAAAGTAAAATAGATAATTTAATAAGATTATCTGCAAACGAGAGTGCATTGGGTGCATCTTTGGATGCTATCAATGCTCTAAAATTTTTTTCAAATGATCTAAATAGATACCCACCACAGGTTAGTAATGAATTAATAGGTGCAATATCTAGCAGATATTCACTAAATAAGAAAAAAATCATTTTAGGTAATGGTTCCGATGAATTAATCTCAATACTTGCTCAAACCTTTCTAAATTATAATGACGAAGCTATATATACCGAATTCGGGTTTCTTCAATTTCCTCAAGCTATTTCAATAGCTGGTGCTAAAGGTATTATAGCAAACGATGTAAATCATACAGCGAGTGTTGATAATATTCTTTCAAAGATAAGTAAAAAAACAAAATTGATTTTTCTAGCAAACCCCAATAATCCTACAGGTACATTTATACCTAAGAAAGAAGTCATTAGACTTCACGAATCAATTCCTAAAAAGATCCTTTTAGTTTATGACGCTGCTTACTCAGAATTTGTAGTTAATCATGATTATATAGATGGTAGTGAACTTGCAGATAAATATGAAAATGTGATAATGTTGAGAACTTTTTCTAAATTACATGGTTTAGCCTCACTAAGATTAGGGTGGGGTTATTCTTCAGAGAATATTATTGAAAACCTCATGAAAGTACGTGGTCCTTTCAGTGTCAATGCTGCAGCAATTATGGCAGGAATTGCGGCCTTAGAAGATTTAAATTTTCAAAATAAATCTGTTCAACATAATCTCAAATGGATGTCATGGTTTGAAAAAGAATTGAGATCACTTAACCTAGACTTTAAAAAATCTATTACTAATTTTTTATTAATAAAGTTTCCTATTGAGAAAAAGTATAATGCGGAGAACGCAAAAAATTTTCTTGCTTCAAAAGGAATATTAGTTAGAGGAATGAAAGTTTATGGTTTGTCCAGCTATTTAAGGGTTTCGATAGGTGCTGATGAGGAAAATATTAAATTTATAAATGAATTGAAAACTTTTTTAAAAAAGAATGAATAAACCAGAATTTAAAAAAATCTCTGTTATAGGATTGGGTTTAATTGGAACCTCTATTTTGCACGCTATTAATGCAAAAAAAAATGAAGATGTAACCACTTTTGCATATGACTTGAACTCAAAACATAGAGATATAGTATCAGAAATGAATATAGCTACATTTGTCTGTAATGATATTCATGACGCAATTAAAAATGCTGACTTAGTTATACTTGCAGTGCCAGTTGGTTCTATGAAATCGGTTGCAATTTCAATTGCTCCTTCATTAAAAAAAGGTACTGTAGTTACCGACACTGGATCTACGAAAAGTTCTGTTATAAATGATGTTAACCCTTGCATGCCTATGAGTGTTAACTTCATACCGTCACATCCACTTGCAGGAACAGAATATTCTGGTCCTAAATCTGGATTTAGCACATTATTTAAAAATAGATATTGGTTAATAGTTTCTGATAAGCATACATATCAGACAAATAAACTTTCTAAATTTTTTGAAAGTTTGGGTTCTATTGTTGAAATTGTCAGCGCAGAATATCATGATAAAATTCTTGCCATTACTTCACATTTACCACATCTAATAGCATATACTATCGTTGGAACAGCCTCTGACTTAGAGGCGGATTTAAAAAATGATGTAATTAAATTCTCTGCTTCTGGATTTAGAGATTTTACGAGAATTGCCGCTTCAGATCCCATTATGTGGAGAGATATTTTCTTAAATAATTCTGAAGCTGTTCTTGAAATGTTGCAAAGATTTAATGAAGATATATCAGATCTCCAAAAAGCTATAAGAAAAAAAGAAGGTCAGAAATTACATTCTTTCTTTTCTAGAACAAGATCAATACGTAAAAAAATAATTGAAGCAGGACAAATTTAAAAAATTAGCGGATTACTCAAAAGTTTTATTCTTAAATTTGCAATAATATATTTACAATACTCTTTAAAAATTAAACTAAAAGTTTGGTACGAACTTAGCCAATTTTTTATGTTGTGTTTTTTAGGTGTGATGGGATAGGTGTAAATTTTTAAATTTGGCATGATGTTTTTGAACTCTAGAACTGCCCGTGGCATATGATAATTGCTGGTTATTAATATAAATTCTTTTATACCATACTTACTAGCCCATTTAAAAGTCTCGCTAGCATTTGTAAAAGTGTTTTTCGATACACTATCAAGGTCAATGCAGCATGTAATTAACTTAGGATTAAATTTTGGACCTAATTTTTTTTTAAGACTGGTTTTAGTGAAACCCATACCTGTACCACTTACAAGAATTTTATAATTAAATTCCTTGGACTTTTTGAAATTTTCAACGATTTTCAAACCGTCTTTAATTCTATTGGTTCCACCGGTTAGTATTACTATGTTAGAACTCTCTTTTTTATGATATTTTGGGAGATATAAAATTCTTTGTTTAAAATGAAATAATTCAATAAAAAAAAAAGTAAATATTGAAGTTAGTAAAAAAATAAAAATAATTTTAAAAGTTCTAATTAACATAAAATATTCATTTCAATTTGCTTTGAACATGTTGGCAAAAAAAGTTATGTTAGTATACAATTAATGATTATTTCAACAATTTCATGAGGAATTTCTATATGCATGAAACGTGTAAATCATGTGGAACCGTATTTGAAGTAGATGAAAGTAATTTAACAAATAATATAAAGTGGTTAAGATGTGGAGTTTGTAATAAAAAATGGATTTTATCACTAAATATTAAAGAAAACTTAGTTGAAAAAAAATCTGAAATTAAAGATACAACCGAAAAAGTTAAAAAAGAGTTAGCTTCTATAAAATCAGTAGTGGAAGATAAAACAAAATCCCTAGCTAAAAAAACCAATCCTGTGTTAGATCAAAAAAATAAAACTGTTGCAGAAATTGCCTCAGAACTATCAATGTCAAAAGTAAATGAAAATAATAAAAATAAAACAAACAACAAAAAAATTAAAAAATTCAATTTATTACCAATTCTTACTATTCTTTTGTGCCTAGTATTTGCTTTGATAGTGTTTTTTCGTTCTACTTTAATAGCTTATAGTATATTTTATTTTCCTTATTACTCACAAATCTATACCGAAAAGATTAATTCTCTCTTTACAAAAATTAATTTACCTATTTTAACCGAAGTCAATAATTTAAATTTGATCAATTTTATTGCAAAAGTTCAACAAAAAGAAGTTAGATTTACAGGTACTATTAAAAACATTACAAGCAGGCCATTATTACTACCTCGAATTAAAATTTTAGGTGTAAGAGAAGACAGGAAAATTATTTTAGAAGAAATATTGATTTTAGAAGACAAAATTATTTTTCCAAATTCTGAAATAAGTTTTAACAAATTAGTAAGATTTGAAATTGAAAATCAAAATGACAATGTAACTATTAAAGCAAAGCTTTTAAAAAAAGTATTTGAATATTAAATAAATTCAATTATCTCTTCTTTTAATATTATATCTAAAATGGTATCAGTCTGCTTTAACTGGTACGCTTCACCATTATATATTAAAATTTCTACAGCATCGACCCTTGAATTGTAATTAGATTTCATTACAGATGAATATGCCCCTGTAGTTCTTATTGTTAATAAATCATTATTTTTAACTTCAGTTATTTTTCTGTTTAAAGCAATAAAATCTCCAGTTTCACAAATTGGTCCAACAATATCTGCTATTATTTCTTTACCTAAAATCTTTTTAAAAGGTTCAATTCTATGGTATGCGTCATATAAAGTTGGTCTAATTAAATTATTCATTGCTGCATCAATTATAATAAAATTTTTATCTTTATTTTTTTTATTTCTTATAACTTTTGTAATCAAAACTCCAGCTTCGGCTATTAAAATTCTTCCTGGCTCAAAACTTAATTTATAATCAGAATCTTGAAATAATTCAGAAATAACTTTTTTATAGGTTTCAAAATCTGGTTTTTTATTTTGATCATAATATATTCCAATTCCACCCCCTAAATCCAAAGTAGGAACTTTAAATCCATCGTTTTTAAGTTTATCAGCAACATCTTTTAAGTTTGAATAAGCTTTACGAAAAAAATTGAAATCAAAAATTTGAGATCCAATATGAACACCCAAACCAACTGGATTTATATATTGTAATTTGTGTAATTTTTCATAGATTGAGAATATATCCTCATTATCAATACCAAACTTAGTTTCTTTTTCACCAGTTGATATTTTCTTATGAGTATTTGGTGCAATATCAGGATTTATCCTTAAACAAATATTTGCTATTATCTTGACCTTTGAAGCAACTTCATTGATATCATAAAGTTCTTCTTCAGATTCTATATTAAACTGTAAAATTTTATTTTTTATTGCTGTTTCAATCTCATTTTTATCTTTCCCTACACCAGAAAAAATTATTTTATCTGGAGTAATTCCAGCTGCAATACATTTGTGAAATTCACCTATAGATACTATATCAGCCCCAGCACCTAATTTACCAAAAAATTTTATTATATTCACTGAATCATTTGCTTTAACAGCATAGTGAATATTTCCTTTTACACTTTTAACAGTATTTAGAAAGAGTTCGTATCTTTCTTTCATTAAGCCTGTATCGTATATAAATAACGGGGTGCCATACTTTGCAGCAAGAGTATCTATTTTAATACCTTGAACATTAAGTTCACCATTTTCATCTCTGTAAAAACCTGAAGGGAACATAATGAATCTAATTTTTTGTAATGATTTGTGAGGGTTTTATAGGTGCATCTTTTCTTCCACAACCATACAAAAAAATAGAAGATAAAAATATAACAATAAGAAATATGATTTTCAAATTCATTTTTTATTATCCCTCTAAAAATCTTTTTTTAGCATTTTTAACAGCTTTTAAAACATTTTTCGGCGCCGTTCCACCATAAGATGTTCTACTTGATACAGAATTCTTAATCTTTAAAACTTCTAATATTTTTAAATCTGCATTAGGAATAACACTTTGGATATCCTCTAAAGTTAAATTTTCTAAAGAAGTCGTTTTTGTCTCAGCTAATAAGACTATTTTACCTGTTAAATGATGAGCTTCTCGGAAGGGTATTTTAAGATTTTTTACAAGGTAATCTGCTAAGTCTGTAGCAGTTGGAAAACCTTTTTGAAGTGCATCCATCAATTTTTTAGGAATAGGTTCAATATCTCCCATCATACCTTCCATATTTAAAATGCATAGTTCAATACTTTTAGCAGTATCAATTATTGGCTCTTTATCTTCTTGCATATCTTTGCCATATGTCATTGGCAGTCCTTTCAGAACTGTCATTAAACTTAGTAGATTACCAAATATTCTTCCAGGTTTAGCCCTTATTAATTCGGCGGCATCTGGATTTCTTTTTTGAGGCATAATACTAGAACCAGTTGTAAAGTTTTCTGGTAATTTAACAAAATTAAACCTGTCAGAAGACCAAATAACTAATTCTTCAGCAAGCCTAGATAAATGTATAGCTATTAGCGATGATGCAGACATAAATTCAATAGCAAAATCTCTATCAGCAACAGAATCCATTGAATTTTCAGTAGGTTTGCTAAAGCCAAGTTTGTCTGCTACAAAGTGTCTATCTATTGGATAACTAGTACCTGCTAAGGCAGCAGAACCCAAAGGCAACTCATTCATTCTTTTTCTACAATCAAGTAATCTTCCCCTATCTCTACCAAACATCTCTACGTAAGCTAATAGATGATGTCCAAATGTAACTGGTTGACCGACTTGAAGGTGAGTATAGCCAGGCATATAGAGATCATAATAAATTTCGGATTTTTCAATAAGTGTACGTTGCAAATTTTTCAGACTTAATTCTATTTCATCAATTTTTTTCCTAAGCCATAATTTGATATCAGTTGCCACTTGATCATTCCTTGATCTAGCAGTATGTAATTTTTTACCAGTATCTCCTATTATTTCCACTAATCTATTTTCAATATTCATATGTATATCCTCTAGCTTAGTTGAGAAATTAAATTCTTTTTTGGATATTTCTTTTTTTATTTGTTTTAAACCAGCTTTAATAGATAAAAACTCTTTTTTAGAAATAATATTTTGTTTAGATAACATTTCTGAATGTGCTATTGATCCTTCAATATCCTCGATATAAAGAATCTGATCAAATTGAATCGATGAATTAAACTCCTCCATTAATTCGCTAGGAGATGTAGAAAATCTTCCACCCCAAATTTTATTATTTTTTTGTTTATCTAAACTACTTTTTTTCATTTTATTATCTATATTAAATACTAAGAAATTATTAATCTAAAGTAATACTTAACATGCTTATATCAAATTTTAATAAAAAAATAATAATATTATTATATATAGCAATTTTGTCTGGGAATGCTTATGCTGTCGAATACCTAGATAAAATAAATGATAAAATAAAATTCCCAACTTTAAAGGTACTGGATAATAAAGAAAAGCCTTTAACATTAAAATTTAATCAGGACTTGAAGATTAAAGGTTATGTAATTAATTTTTGGGCTACTTGGTGTGTTCCATGTAAAGAAGAGCTGCCTGATTTAAGTTTATTAAAATCCAAAATTAAAAAATACAACATAGATGTTTTTACTATATCAATAGATAAAAAAGATATTAAAGATCAACTAAAATTTTTATCTAATAATGGCGCTTCAAATTTAAATCATTTCTTCGACAAAGAAATGAAAATTTTTAAAGCATTAAAATTGAGAGGAATTCCTACAACAATAATAGTTAATCAAAATAGTTTCATAATTTCAAAACATGAGGGAATTTTAAAATGGGGCGAGGATGCAATAATTAATAAGATAAAAGACTTATTTAATTAGTTTCTCCATTTCTGGCACAGTTTTAAATAAATCATCAGCAAGTCCATAGTCGGATACTGAAAAAATAGGAGCCTCTTCGTCTTTATTTATCGCTACAATCACCTTACTGTCTTTCATGCCTGCTAAATGCTGTATTGCACCAGAAATTCCAGCAGCTATATATAAATTTGGGGCAACTACTTTTCCAGTTTGGCCTACTTGCCAATCGTTGGGCACATAGCCAGCATCAACTGCTGCTCTACTTGCCCCCATTGCTGCTCCTAGTTTGTCCGCCAACTTTTCTAGAACTTGAAAGTTTTCAGCTGATCCAAGACCTCTTCCACCTGAAACAACAATATCAGCAGCAGTCAATTCAGGTCTTTCATTTTGTGAAAGTTGCGAATTAATGAATTTTGTTAATTCAGTATTTTTCTCAGCCTTAATAGATACAGCTTCGACTTGATTTTCATTCAATGAAGTTTTTTCAAATGCAGTAGTCCTTACAGTAATAACTTTACATGCATCTTCACTCTTGCAAGTGGCTATGGCATTTCCAGCATAAATTGGTCTTTTAAAAGTATTTTCATCTATTATTTCAATTATATCTGGAACAATCATAACATCTAGCAAAGCAGCTAGACGTGGAGCTGTATTTTTTCCATTAGCTGTATTTGAAAATAAAATGTGAGAATAATTTTGTGCAATAGATTTAATAAGGACAGATAAATTTTCTGCTATTGAGTTTTTATACATTTCATCATTACAATAAAGAACTTGGTTGAGACCATCAATTTTGCATGCATTATCAATAATTTCTTGGCAACTATGACCCACTACTAACAAGTCTGTATCGCCAATTTGTTTGGCCGCATTTACAGTATGTAATGTAGCAGGCAAAAGTTCATGATTATTATGTTCAGCTATAGCAAGTACTTTCATTTTATATTCCTTCAGTTTCTTATATTACTTTTGCTTCATTTTTTAATTTATCAACTAATTCATCTACAGTTTTTAACATAATCCCTGATTGACGTTTAGTAGGTTCTTCAACTTTTAAAATACTTAAATGTTTTTTTATTTCTATGTTTAGATCTTCAATCTTAATTTCGCTAATTGGTTTTTTCTTAGCTTTCATAATGTTTGGAAGACTAGCATATCTGGGTTCATTTAATCGTAAGTCAGTGCTAATAACTGCAGGTAATGAAATTTCAATATTTTCAATTCCACCGTCAACTTCGCGACTAACCTTGGCTGTTTTTCCTGAAATTTCCACTTTGCTTGCAAAAGTAGCTTGAGGCCAATCTAATAAGGCTGCAATCATCTGACCAGTGGCATTCATATCATCGTCTATTGCTTGCTTTCCTAAAATCATCAAATCGATATTTTCTTTTTTGGCAATAGATGAAATAATTTTTGCTACGTTAAGTGGTTCAAGATTATCGTTGAATTCAACAAAAAGCCCTGAATCTGCTCCCATTGCAAGAGCATTTCTTATAGTTTCTTGAACCTGTGATGTACCGATAGATATAGCTACAACTTCGTTCGCTATCCCTTTTTCTTTTAATCTTAAAGCCTCTTCAACAGCTATTTCGTCAAAAGGATTCATAGACATTTTAACGTTATCTAATTCAACACCAGAATTATCATTTTTAACTCTGACTTTTACGTTATAGTCTACAACTCTTTTAACAGGCACTAAAATTTTCAAACTAAACTCCCTTTCGTAAATAAATTATTTTTGATTCAAACCTGGTATCCATAATACATCCTTTAATCCATTTTCGTTTAAAACTCTACATAATACAAATAATAAATCAGACAATCTGTTCAAATAAATTAAAGATTGTATGTTTATATTTTCTATGCTTGAAAGTAAACTAGTGTCTCTTTCTGCTCTTCTAGCTATTGTTCTTGACTGGTGAAGCAAAGTAGAGGCTTCTGACCCACCTGGTAAAATGAAAGAATTAAGAGGTCTTAATGACTTATTATAATAGTCTATTTTATTCTCTATTTTATCAATTTGTTCCTTTTTTATTCTAAGTGCTGGATAATTTTCTTTTTCTTTTGACATTGGTGTTGCTAAATCTGCACCTAAATCAAATAAATCATTTTGAATTTCTCTGATTAAATTTTTAATTTCAACATGAAGTAAGTTTGAATTTTCTTTATTTAAGCAAAAGTATGCCATTCCCAATGAGGAATTTAATTCATCAACTGAGCCATATGCTTGTGGTCTAGGTGAATGCTTTGGAACTCTAGTTCCATCGGTTAACCCGGTTGATCCGTCATCACCCGTTCGGGTATAAATTTTATTTAATTTAACCATTGTAATATCTCTTATACATTAATAAGCATATAAAAATTAATATTGCTATAGCTTGAAAAATTATTCTGTATCTCATTAAAATATTGCTATGTGACTTATTGTATTCTCCACCTCTAGCCATTGTTATCAAGCCCCAAGCAAGTATAAGAACTACTAGTGTCATAGAAAGAAATAAAGTAATGTTTAACCAATCCATTATAAAATTCCTTCTAAAAGATTTATAAATTCATTTTTTTTATTAATATAGGCGGCCTTAACAGTATTATGCATTAAGCATGCAATTGTCATTGGGCCAACTCCACCAGGAACAGGGGTGATTTTTTTAGCAATTTTTAAAACTTTTTCAAATTTGACATCACCAACAAGTATTCCCTTGTTACTAGAAATATCACTATTTTTAGATACTAATCTATTAATTCCAACATCGATTACAATAGCGCCTTCTTTAATAAATTTTTCATCAATCATTTCAGGAATACCCACCGCAACAATTAAGATGTCTGCTTTTCTGGTATGTTCTTTAATGTTTTTGCTTTTTGAATGAATTATTGTCACTGAGCAGTCTGAAGATAGTAACAGTGAAGCCATTGGTTTTCCAACAATGTTTGACCTCCCAATTATAACAGCGTTTTTCCCTTTTATATCTTCAATTTCGTGCTTCAATATATAAAGACATCCTAAGGGTGTGCAAGGAATAAATTTTGGGGCCCCCATAAAAAGTTTACCAAAATTTTTTGGATGAAATCCATCAACATCTTTTGATGGACTAATTATATTAATGATCTTTTTTTCTGAAATATGTTTTGGAAGTGGGAGCTGAACAAGAATTCCGTCCACATTTTGATCTTTATTCAGTATTGAAATATGGTGTGTTAATTCATCTTCTGTAACATCAGAACCAAGTATAATTTCTTTAGATTCTATATCAACTTTTTTGGCTATTAAGATTTTATTTTTTACATATATCTTACTAGCGGGATTGTCTCCAACTAGTATGACAGAAAGGCATGGCTTACGATTAAAATTATTGAAAAATCCTTTGCTTAGAGGATGAATTTCTTCTAACAGTTTCTCAGCATACATTTTTCCATCAATTATTTTATCTATAATCGTCATTAGTTAATTTATAATCCTAATCTATAATCTTGAATTAAGTTTTTTAAAAAACTCAATAAAAGAATAACAATAACAGGGGATAAATCTATTCCTGAAAGAGATGGAATATACTGTCTAATTTTTCCTAATAAAGGTTCATGTAAAGAAATTAAAGCTCTAAAAATTGTATTAATAATTTTATTATAGCTATTAATTATTTGAAATTGGATTAGAAGACTTATTATAACATATATAAATAATGTGTATAAGTAGAGTGTTATAATTTCATTTATCAAGATCAAAAGAGCATTCATAATTAAATAACTATTTCTATGTTGAGTATTTTGAAGATAGTAACTATCATGGATATTAATATATCTAATATCAATATTTGTCTATTCAAGAACAAACTTTGAGGTAAATCTAAATGTATTTTAAATTGGCAGATAATTTATCTAAAATAGTTTTAAGATGTTTTATTATTATTATTTTTTTTATAATTAGTCCTTACACCAATGCCACAGAAAAAAAAAATGAATGGGACATAAGAGCTAAAAAAGTTTCAGGGCAAACAATTTTTTTTCATGCATGGGGTGGCGCCAAGAATATTAACTCATATATCAAATGGGCTTCAGATGAAGTTAAAAAAAAATATAACATAACAGTCAAACACGTAAAAGTAACTGATACTGCAAATGTAGTAGCAAGAATTTTATCAGAAAAAAACGTTAAAAAAGACAATAATGGAGCTGTCGATTTAGTATGGATTAATGGAGAAAATTTTTCAGTGATGAAGAAAAATAATATGCTTCTATCTGAAAATTGGATCCTAGACTTGCCAAACTCTAAGTATTTAGATTTTGAAAATAACCCCAGTTTGTTAAATGATTTTGGGGTTGCTACAGAAGGTATGGAAATGCCTTGGGGAGTGTCACAATTAAATTTTTATTATGATAGTAAATACATTAATTCACCACCAAGATCAGCATCTGAATTAAAAGATTATATACTCAGAAACAAGGGAAGATTTACTTTTCCTCAGCCACCAGATTTTACAGGGACTAGTTTTTTAAAACAAATTTTAATTGAGTTAACAGATGATAAAAGCTTGTTGAAATCAGAGTATGTTATTCATAAGCATAAAGATGCTCTAAGCTCATTATGGAAATGGTTAGATGAGACAACTCCATATTTGTGGAGAGAAGGCAAAAATTACCCCCCTAATTATTTAGCTTTAACAGAATTAGTTGCAGAAAGAGAAATTGACATTGGGATGGCATTTAATATAGCACATGCTTCAAATGCTATTTCTGAAGGTAAGTTACCCAACACTGTTAGAAGCTACATACATAAAAATGGAACACTTGCAAACGTCCATTTTTTAGCAATTCCATATAATTCTGGTAAAAAAACTGCTGCTAAAATTTTTGTGAATTTCTTGATATCACCAGAAGCTCAATTAAAAAAACAAGACAAGAATTTTTGGGGTGATCCAAGTGTAATTTCAGTAGAAAAATTAGATAATAATTGGAAAAATGAATTTAGTATTCTTCCAAGAGGTGTTGCAACACTCTCCAATGATGAGTTAACAAAGAAGTTGGAGGAGCCACATCCTTCATGGGTTAAAATTATAGAACAAGGATGGATAGAAAGATATGGCTCAAATAATTAGGTCATAAATGGTAAATAATTTTTGTTTGATCCTCTCAAAAGTTTCTGTAGTCTTTATTGGAATAGTTATCACTGTACCTATAATTTGTGGTTTTCTAGGTTTTTTTTTACCATCATTTAATTATTTACCAATTTTAGGAAAAGGTGAGCTGAACTTAGATTATTTTTATATATCAATGAATATTCCAGGGATATATAAGTCAATATTATTATCAATATTTACTGGTTTAGTTTCAACTGTTCTAGCATTATTTTTTTCTCAAGTTATTCTTTTATATTTTTTTAAAACTAAAATTTATAACTATCTAAAAATTTTCATATCACCTTTAATTGCTCTACCACATGTTACAATGGCAATTGGTTTAATCTTTCTCTTATCTCCAAGTGGATTATTTTTAAGATCTGTTTCACCTTGGTTAACTGGTTTTGATAGACCTCCTAACACTTATATATTTCCAGATGAATATGGTTTTCTTTTAATATTAGGACTTATGCTTAAGGAAATTCCATTTTTAGTCTTGGTATCTTTATCAGCTTTGAGGGAGTTTTCTTCAACGAAATTTTTTGATTTGGGAAAATCATTTCAGCACTCGAGTTTTTCTACTTGGTGTATATTAATATTTCCAATCATTTACAAAAAAATTAGACTTGTTGTATTTATAATCATTGCGTTTTCCTCATCTGTGGTTGATATGTCTTTACTTTTGGCACCATCAACTCCTTCCACTTTATCAGTACGAATTTTACAAATCTTTCAATCTTCAGATATGGATTCATTCTTCATAGCTTCAAATTTATCTTTAATTCAATTATTTATAATTATAATTTCACTAATAGTTTGGATTTTTTTTGAGAGAATTATTAAATTAAAATTCTTCTATATTTTTTTTTTAAAAATAACTTCATTTAAATTAGAGTTTTTGAAAATTACTATCTTATGTTGTAGCATAATTCTATTTCTACTATCTTTTTTTGGTATAATTTGTTCTATATTATGGGGATTTAGTGAAAATTGGTACTTTCCAAATTTTTTTCCAAATGATTTAAATATAGATAATTTTTTAATTTTTTATTATCAGAATAAATCATTGATTTTAATTTCTATATTTATTCCTTTTATGGTTTCATTATTATCTATGTCATTAACAATTTTGTGGGTTGAATTATTAGACTATTTAAAAATTACAAAAACTCAATTTGAGTGGATTATATTTATTCCTTTATTTATTCCCCAAATTTCTTTTTTAATTGGAATACAAAGTTTTATAATATTTTTTAATTATAATAGTTTTTTAATACCTCTTGTATTTGTTCAATTATTTTACGTTATACCATATTGTTTTATCATACTCGCTCCAGCTCTGAGAGAAGTTAGATCTGATTATATAAAAGTAGCTTCTAGCCTAGGAAAAAATAGATTAGACAGGTTGTTTAACATTAAAATCCCATTGGTTTTGCCTTCTCTTTTGACTTCCTTCGCGATAGGTATGATTGTCTCTTTTTCTTTGTATGTACCAGTTTATTTTATAGGAGCGGGCAGAGTTACAACTTTGACTGTTGAAGCTCTAAATTTAGCTATTAGTGGTTCTAAACAAGACGTAGGCATTGCAACATTTTTCCAAATATTATTACCAATTTTATTGTTATTTACTATTGCTTTGATAAATAAAAAAGCTATAAAGTGGCAAATTTAATTTTAACTAGATTACTTGATAAGCTTATCTAAATCTTTTATAGAATTTAAAACAAAAACTTAGGAGTACATTTTGTCTGATACATCAGCGTTTAAAGGTAAAAAAATTGCTGTGATGGTAGCAAGTGGTTTTAACGAAGAACAATTTATAATTATACAGAAAACAATTTTAGCAGCTGAAGGTTCTTACACTATAATTTCTCGAGATATTGGTACGACCAATGGATGGGCTTCAGAAAAATGGGGGTTATCTTATCCTGTTGATCAACCAGTGTCTGAAGCGCTAGCTGTAGATTTTGATGCTTTAATTGTGCCAGGCGGAGCTAATCAAATTGAAACTTTGAGCAATGACCTTCATGTAAGAAGAATTTTAAGAGCTTTTTTAAGAGAGAATGAGCCAGTTGCTTTGGCGGGTGTTTCTTCAATGTTATTAACAACAATAGATGCTGCAAAAGGTAGAAAAGTTGCCGCATCTGATGCTGATAGCGCACTTTTAATTGCTGCTGGCGCAGAAATTATAGATAAACCAACGGTAAGAGATAAAAATTTAATAAGTGCAACCAGTGGAGAGTCGGGTATCTTAGATCTTTTAGAAATGCTTGCACAAGCTATCAAAGAAAATCATAATTAATAGAGGATGTGAAATGGGACAAACGAATAAAACTAGTCCATGTGTAGGAATTTGCTCAATTGATCCTAAAAGTAATTTATGTTCAGGATGTCTCCGTTCGTCTCATGAAATAGCTATTTGGCCACAGATAGATAATAAAAAAGCTCTAGAGATTATGAAAGAAATTAAAACCAGATCTCATAAGGAAATTAATTCTAATTTATAGGAACTTTTTAATGCATAAATATAGAACACATAAATGTAATGAATTAAGAATTGAAAACGTGAACAATCAGGTAAAGTTATCTGGGTGGGTTCATAGGAAAAGGGATCATGGACAATTAATCTTTATAGATCTGAGAGATCATTACGGCTTAACACAAGTCGTTGTTGACTCATCAAACAAAAATTTTTCCATATTTGAAAACCTACCATTAGAAAGTGTAATTACTGTTTCAGGGATGGTTGTGGAAAGGTCTGACGAAACTATTAATAATAATTTACCAACAGGTAGAATTGAAATTAATTTGTCTGAATTAGAAATTATTTCCCAATCAAAAGCATTACCTTTGCAAGTTAATTCTGATGAAGACTATGGTGAAGAAACTAGATTAAAATTCAGATATTTAGATCTTAGAAGAAGCAGGCCGCATCAAAATATTGTCTTAAGATCTAATGTTATTCAAACCATTAGAAATAAAATGTTAGATCTTGGTTTTTTAGAATTTCAAACACCAATTTTAACTGCGTCTAGTCCAGAAGGTGCTCGAGATTTTTTGGTTCCATCTAGACTTAATAAAGGGAAATTTTATGCTTTGCCTCAAGCTCCACAGCAGTTTAAACAACTTATAATGGTATCTGGATTTGATAAATATTTCCAAATATCGCCATGTTTTAGAGATGAAGATAGTAGAGCAGACAGATCACCAGGTGAATTTTATCAGCTTGATTTAGAAATGTCATATGTTGAACAAGAAGATGTTTTTAATGCTGTAGAACCTGTGATTAAAGAAGTTTTTAAAAAATATTCAGATAAAAATATTGATGAGATTTTCCCAAAAATTACTTTCAAAGATTCAATGTTAAAATATGGAAATGACAAACCTGATTTGAGATTTGGTCTTGAGATTCAAGATGTAACCAATATTTTTAAAAATTCTGGTTTTTCCATTTTTGCAAAATCGATCGAAGATGGATCTGTTGTGAGAGCTGTTCCTGGTCCAAATTGTGGTTCACGTTCAGTTGCTGATAGAATGAATAGTTGGGCTCAAGAAGAGGGTGCTCCTGGGATGGGATATATTATTTTTAGTGAAAACACTGCTAAGGGACCAATTGCAAATGCATTGGGAATTGAAAAAGCTTTTGAGATGAAGACCTTATTTAACCTTAATGATGGAGATGCTCTGTTCTTTTCTTGTGCATCAGAGAGTGAAGCAGCTAATTTAGCCGGAAAAGCCAGAGTTAAAATTGCAACAGACAGAGAATTAATTGAAAAAAACATATTTAAATTTTGTTGGATAGTAGATTACCCTATGTTTGAAAAAGATGAAAATACTGGCAAAATAGAATTTTCCCATAATCCTTTTTCTATGCCACAAGGGGGTATGGAAGCATTGTTGAATGAGAATCCACTAGATATTCTCGCATATCAATACGACTTAGTTTGTAATGGAATTGAGCTTTCATCTGGTGCTATAAGAAATCATGTCCCTGAAATAATGTATAAAGCTTTTGAAATTGCAGGTCACAAGCCCGACGTTGTTGACAATAAATTTCCAGCCATGATTAATGCTTTTAAATTTGGTGCACCTCCTCATGGAGGTATAGCTCCAGGTATTGATCGTATTGTAATGTTATTAGCTGATGAACCAAATATAAGAGAAGTAATTTTATTTCCAATGACTGGTAAAGCAGAAGATTTGATGATGAACGCACCAAGCGAGATAAACGAACTTCAATTAAAAGAATTAGGTATTAAATTAGACAAAAAAAACAAACTTAATTAATTCTTATTATATTCAATCTATGCATTATAATTGTAAGAATTATGAATAAAATAACAGCTCCAGTTTGATGAAGAGTTCCTAAGTAAATTGGAACCATATTAATTAAAGTAAAAATACCTAATAAAAATTGGAAACATACTATTGAACTCATAAACAGGGAGTATTTCTTAATAATTCCATCACTACATTGTATATAGTTTCTGTAGCAATATATAAGTACACAAATTGTAGTGAATAAAGCTATATGTCTGTGATGAAACTGAGCTGAGGCAGGATTTTCAAATGGATCTAAAAATCCATTTTCACCATAATTTTCTGGGAAAAAACTATATCCCATTAAAGGATATTCGTTGTACATCAAGCCAGCGTCCATTCCAGCAACAAATGCACCAGCGATAATTGTTGTAAATAAAAGACAAAAAATTATGAAACTGAAGTCTAATTTAATTTTAGAGTGACCATTCTTAAATTCTAATAAAGTCCAAATTAAAAGGAATAATATTAACAATGCATTTGATAAATGAACAGCCAAACGATATTGTGAAACAGTAGGATCATTTACGAGCCCAGATTTTACCATCCACCAACCTATAATAGCTTGTAAACTTCCTAAAAACAAAATAATCAATAATTTCAATAAAATTGAATTCGGGATTTTATTAGACACATAAAAAATAATTAAGGGAATAATAAAAACGATTCCAATTAACCTTCCCCACAATCTGTGAAAGTATTCCCAAAAAAATATCTTTTTAAATTCTGGGATACTCATTCCTTGATTTTTAAAAATATATTCTGGCGAACTCATGTAAAGTGAAAAAACTCTTTTCCACTCTTCATCAGTAATGGGTGGTAAAAATCCCCAAATAGGTCTCCATTCAACCATTGATAGACCAGAATCTGTCAACCTAGTAATGCCGCCAATTAGTATCATTAAAACTACCATTATGATAGTAGTATATAACCATGTGTTTATGTATGTTTGATTTGAAATTGGGTTCATTTTGGATTAATATTTTATTTATGTATATGTGTTGTTTTATCTTAAAAACAATATTTTAAATATTTTTTTTTATTATATCTTGAAAGTTACTTTCAATTACACTATTTAAGCTCCATCAATAATGTATTTATTGTTTAACTTTAACATTTTAATAAGGGAGAAAAGGCATGAAGTTTAGGCCACTTCACGACAGAGTTGTTGTTGAGCGCCTCGAAGCAGAGGAGAAAACAGCTAGTGGAATAATTATTCCAGATTCAGCACAAGAAAAGCCGATGCAAGGTAAAATTATTGCGGCAGGTTCTGGAGCACGTGACGAGACTGGAAAGATTCAACCTTTGGATGTAAAAGAAGGTGATGTTGTACTTTTTGGAAAATGGTCCGGTACTGAAGTTAAGCTTGATGGTAAAGATCTTTTGATCATGAAAGAAAGCGATATCATGGGAATAATGGGTTAATTATTCTCTATAATAAATAATAATTACTTTATAAATTGAAAGGAAAAAAAGATGGCTGCTAAAGAAGTCAAATTCGGTGCTAATGCTAGAGCTCAAATGATAGAAGGTGTTGATATACTGGCAGAAGCTGTAAAGGTTACACTTGGACCGAAAGGTAGGAATGTTGTTATTGATAAATCTTTTGGTGCACCAAGAATTACTAAAGATGGCGTTACTGTTGCTAAAGAGATTGAACTAAAAGAAAAATTTCAAAATATGGGCGCGCAGATGGTTAGAGAAGTTGCATCAAAAGCTAACGATGTTGCAGGTGACGGTACAACTACTGCAACAGTATTAGCTCAAGCTATTGTTAAGGAAGGTTCTAAAGCAGTTGCTGCTGGTTTAAATCCTATGGATCTTAAAAGAGGTATCGATCTAGCTATAGAAGCTGTTGTAGCTGATTTAGAATCAAGAACTAGTAAAATTTCTACTAATGAAGAAGTTGCACAAGCTGGTACCATTTCAGCAAACGGAGAAACTGAGATTGGTGATATGATAGCCAAGGCAATGGATAAAGTCGGAAATGAAGGTGTTATTACAGTTGAAGAAGGGAAAACACTTGCAACTGAATTAGATGTTGTAGAAGGTATGCAATTTGACAGAGGATACTTATCTCCTTACTTCATAACAGACGCTGATAAAATGAAAGTAGTTATGGATGATCCATACATACTATTATTTGAAAAAAAATTAGCTAACTTACAGGAAATGTTACCAATATTAGAAAAAGTAGTACAATCTGGTAAACCTCTTTTAATCATTGCAGAAGATGTTGAAGGTGAAGCACTAGCAACTCTTGTTGTTAACAAGCTTAGAGGTGGTCTAAAAATAGCTGCAGTTAAAGCCCCAGGTTTTGGTGATAGAAGAAAGGCCATGTTAGAAGACATCGCGATTTTAACAAAAGGTGACCTGATCTCTGAAGACCTAGGTATAAAGTTAGATAACGTGACACTTGAAATGCTTGGAACAGCTAAACGTGTAGAAGTCACAAAAGAAGAGACTACTATAATTGATGGTGCTGGTTCTAAAGATGATATTAGTGCTAGATGTAACCAAATTAGAGCCCAGATCGAAGAAACAACCTCTGATTATGATAAAGAAAAACTTCAAGAAAGATTAGCTAAGCTAGCAGGTGGAGTTGCCGTCATTAAAGTTGGCGGAGCCACTGAAGTTGAAGTTAAAGAGCGTAAGGATCGTGTAGATGATGCGATGCATGCCACAAGAGCTGCTGTCGAGGAAGGTATCGTACCTGGCGGAGGAGTTGTTTTTGTCAAAGCAATTGCAGCATTAGATAAACTTAAAGTTGAAAACTCTGATCAAAAGATGGGAGTTGATATCGTTAGAAGAGCTCTTAAGGCTCCTGCGAAACAAATAGCTGACAATGCTGGTCAGGATGGCGCTGTCATAGTTGGTAAATTGCTTGAATCAACCGATGCAAATTATGGTTTCAATGCTCAAACCAATGAATTTACAGATTTAGTTAAAGCTGGAGTTATAGACCCAACTAAAGTCGTAAGATCAGCCTTGCAAAATGCAGCATCTGTAGCAGGTCTATTGATAACTACAGAAGCTATGGTTGCTGACAAGCCTGAACCACCAGCAGGCGGCGGCGGCGGCATGCCAGACATGGGCGGCATGGGCGGCATGGGCGGCATGGGTGGCATGGGCGGCATGCCAGGCATGATGTAGTTCTGCTTAACTTTATTACTTTGACACCTCTAGCTTTATAAGTTAGAGGTGTTTTTTTTATATTATTTGTTTATTTGTTGCTTAGTATTATTAACTCATATAGCAATTAAAAATATTATTTGAAATTAAGTTATGGAAAAATCAGAGATTAAAAAATTTGCAGAGAAATCGAATGCTTGGCCTTTTGTTGAAGCAAGAAGTTTAAGGGATAGACTCGACAAAATTGAGAGTTCTGCTCCAAGAGATAACAATAAACCTGTTCTGTTTGAGACTGGATATGGACCTTCAGGTCTCCCTCATATTGGAACATTTGGTGAAGTTGCGAGGACTAACATTGTACGTAACGCATTTGAAGTTTTAACTGATAGAAACACAAAGTTAATATGTTTTTCAGACGACATGGATGGTTTTCGTAAAATTCCAGAAAATGTCCCTAACAAAGCTTTACTTGAAAAATTTATTGAACATCCCTTAACCAGCGTCCCTGATCCTTTTGAAAAATTTAGTAGTTTTGGCGATCATAATAATCATAAACTACAAGAATTTTTAGACCACTTTAATTTTGAGTATGAATTTGTTTCAGCCACAGAATGCTATAAAAGTGGAAAATTTGATGAGACACTCAAAAAGATTTTGTTAAATTACGAAAAAATAAAAAACATAATTTTGCCTACTTTAGGCGAAGATCGAAAAAAAACTTACAGCCCGTTTCTTCCAGTCTGTCCAAAATCTGGAAAAGTTTTGCAAGTTAACATCACTTCAATTGACACAAAAAACAATACTGTAAGTTATATTGACGAAAATACTAAAGAATTAACAACTGTTTCTATTTTTGGTGGATCATGCAAGCTGCAGTGGAAGTGTGATTGGGCAATGCGTTGGTTTGCTCTGGGAGTAGATTATGAGATGTCAGGAAAAGACTTATCTGAAAGTGTAATTTTATCTAGTAAAATATTGAGAGCTCTTGGAGGAACACCTCCATCAGGCTTTTCATATGAACTTTTTCTAGATAATAATGGTGAAAAGATTTCAAAATCAAAAGGCAATGGCTTATCTATAGAAGAGTGGTTGAGATATGGTTCACCTGAATCTTTAAGTCTGTTTATGTATACAAATCCCAAAAGAGCCAAAAGGCTTTTTTTTGATATCATACCTAAAACCACTGATGAATATTTTTCGCATTTGAAAAAATTTTCTGAGCAGGAAATTCATGAAAAAATTGATAATCCTGTATGGCATTTACATAAAGGTTCACCAAAATTTAATAATCTTCCAGTTACATTTACTTTATTGTTAAATTTAGTGTCTGTATGTTATGCAAGTGATCCAGAAATAGTATGGAGATATGTTAAAACCTACTCACCCGATTCAAAAAGAACTAAAGAATTAGATAATTTAATTGATTTAGCTGTCAATTATTATAAAGAGAAAATAGAACCTCAAAAGAAGTATAGGCTTCCTAATGAAAAAGAGAAAAAAGGTATTACAGAATTAATAAATACTTTATCAACATTAAACAATGAAACCTCTTCTGATGATATTCAAGCTATAGTATTTGCAATTGGAAAAAACCTTGAATATGAGAATTTACGTGAATGGTTTAAAGGTTTGTATGAGACTGTTTTAGGACAAACTGAAGGACCTAGAATGGGAAGTTTTATAAAACTCTATGGCATTGAATCAACTATAAAATTGTTAGAAGACGTGATATTAGGTAAATTAGTTAAAGAATAGATAAAATGCTTTGGAAATTAATCACTTTTTTTGTAAGAAAATTTGATCCAGAAACTGCTCATAAATTAACTATAAATTCTTTGAAACTCGGTTTACATCCAAGATTAAATCAAAGTGTAATTCCAATTAAAATTGGTGATTTAAGTTTTAAAAATTTTCTTGGTGTTGCAGCTGGTTTTGATAAAAATGCTGAGGTAATAAACAAAATTCATTTTTTGAACTTTGGTTTCACTGAAGTTGGTACTATTACACCAATGCCTCAATATGGAAATCCAAAACCAAGAATTTTCAGATTAGAAGAAGATAAAGCTATAATAAATCGAAATGGTTTTAACAATTTAGGAATGTTAGAAGCTAAAAACAAATTAGAGCATTATAGAAATAAATTCCCAGTAGGAAGTGATTTTGTTGTTGGAATTAATATTGGCCCCAACAAAGATAGTAAGAATAGGTTTAGTGATTATAAAATGCTTACCAAAAACTTATCACTTTTTGCTGACTATGTTTCTGTAAATGTTTCTTCACCAAATACTCCAAACTTAAGAGATTTCCAAAAAAAAGAAAACTTAGAGAAAGTTATAAAATTTGTAAAAGATGGTATTATTGCATCTAAAACGTTGAATAAAAAATTGCCAATTTTTTTGAAGATTGCTCCAGATATAAATAAGAGTACTTTGAATTCTATAATTGAAATAGCTCATTCACAAAAAATTTATGGATTAATTATCTCGAATACTACTCTAGATAGAGACATTAATCTTAAATCAAAAAAATATGGTGAATTAGGAGGTCTATCTGGTAAGCCGTTATTTAAAAAATCAACAGATATTTTGTCACAAGCAAACAAAATTATTAAAAAAAATAATTATAAATTATTTTTAATTGCCGC
This sequence comes from uncultured SAR116 cluster alpha proteobacterium, assembly GCA_902616615.1. GTDB lineage: Bacteria > Pseudomonadota > Alphaproteobacteria > Puniceispirillales > Marisalimonadaceae > Marisalimonas. The sequence continues at coordinate 88,509 of CACMTN010000002.1, forward strand.
TGGTGGTGTTTTAGACAGTAAGACTGCATTTGTAAAGATCTTGTGTGGAGCACATTTAGTTCAATTATATTCTTCTCTAACATTTGAGGGACCTTTAATTGCGAATGAAATAATGAGAGGCATTTTGAAATTTATGAGAAGAGATAATATAAAAAATATTTCCGATGTAGTAGGTATTATTGATAATCCTAAAGAAGCCATGAATATAGCAATTAATGGTTTTAAAAGTAATAAAGATTAGATTATTTTACCATTTAACTTGACCTTTCAGGTCTGCTATCATATATAACGACATATAATTTTGAGGTTGATAATGTCTAGAGTTTGTGAAATTTCAGGTAAAAATGTTATGAGTGGTAATAATGTCAGCCATGCAAAAAATAAAACCAAAAGAAAGTTTTTACCCAATCTTCAAAATGTTAAGTTTTTTAGTAAGTCCTTAGATAAATTTATTAGCATGAAAGTATCAGTAAGAGCTCTAAAGTCTGTCGAAAAAAATGGCGGTTTAGATGACTACTTATCAAAGACAAGTAATAGAGTTTTAGCACCACAAGCTATAGCAATTAAAAAATCTATTCAAAAAAATTTAAAAAAAGAAGTTAGCTCTTCTTAACATCATTCTTCATTGAATAAGTCAGCTAGCTGTTCAGTAACAGCTCCACCCAATTGCTCAGCATCAGTAAGAGTTACTGCTTTATCATAATAACGGGTAACGTCGTGACCAATACCAATTGCAACTAATTCTACGGGTGATCTATTTTCTATAAATGAGATTACCTGTTTCAGATGAAGTTCTAAGTAGTTACCGCTATTAGAAGAAAGTGTAGTATCGTCAACGGGCGCACCATCGCTTATGACCATAAGGATTTTTCTATCTTCAACTCTACCTAATAGTCGCTCATGTGCCCAGATTAACGCTTCACCATCTATATTCTCCTTTAAAATTCCCTCTCTAAGCATTAATCCAAGTGAATTTTTTGCTCTTCTCCATGGCGCGTCTGCTGGTTTATAAATTATATGCCTTAAGTCATTTAATCTTCCAGGATAAGTTGGTTTACCCTCATTTATCCATTGTTCCCGCGATTGACCACCCTTCCATGCTTTTGTGGTGAAACCCAAGATTTCAACTTTGACTCCACATCTTTCAAGTGTTCTAGCCATAATGTCAGCGCAAATTGCTGCAATGGTTATTGGCCTCCCTCTCATTGACCCAGAATTATCTATTAGCAAAGTCACTATCGTATCTCTAAATTTCATATCTTTTTCCTGCTTATAAGAAAGTGGGAATAATGGTTGAGTAATCACTCTAGCTAATTTCGATGCATCTAACATTCCTTCTTCAAGATCAAAGTTCCAGGATCTATTCTGTTTGGCTTGTAATTTTCTTTGAAGTTTATTCGCCAATCTAGCTATAGCACCTTGAAGGTTTTCAAGTTGTTTATCAAGTGTCCCTCTTAGTCGGCTAAGTTCTTCTTCTTCACATAACTCTGTGGCATTGACGATTTCGTCGTACTTGGTAGAAAAGACTTGGTAATTATAATTAATATTATTTTTACCTATGTTATCCCCTGACAAAGGATTAGGAACGATTTCACCCTCACTCTCCCCATCTTCATTATCAGCATCGGCATCTTGAGTTTCACCTTGTATTTCTTGATCATTGTCTTGGGTATCGCTACTACTATCTAATCCGGCATCTTCTTCGTTATCACTTTCACTTTCTGCAGATGAGTCGTTTTCTTCATTCTCATCAGGATTGTTTTCTTCAGTATCCTCGTTTTCACCATCATTATTAGGATCTCTTTCTCCAATATCCGCATGTAATGCTGATAACAATTGATTTGTATATTTTGCAAAAACTTCTTGATTAGTAGTATTTTCTGCAAGTTGGTTTAGAAGATTGCCAATTTTGTTATTAATCCAAGGTCGCCATTTCTCCAGAGAAATAGATGTGTTTGGAGGGGAGTTAGAGCCAGTAATTTTTTCTCTTATTACTAAGTGCAAAGCATTTACTAACGCTTCCTTATCTTCTCCACCTGGAACAGGTAGAATTGTTTCTTTAAATTTTTCAACAACTAAATTTTGTAAGTTTTTCTTTATACCTAGAAGATTCTTGGATCCGACAGCTTCAATTCTAGATTCCTCTGCTAACTGAAAAATTTGGGATGATAAATCTGAAGATGGTATATATTTATTATTTAAAACAGGATCATGATACTTAATCTTAAGAGCAATTTTATCAGCTTCACCTCTTAATTTAAATAATTCTGTATCATCCAATTCTTTTGATATTATTGGCAATCTAACTTCTTTAGATGACAAATAACCTGTGGATCCAGAAAATTTTATTTCTCTTTCTTCAATCATATTTCCAGAAATTGCTTTTAAAGTTGAGGCAGTAGCATTTTGGAATTGAGTGTTTTCTGAGTTCTTGCTCATTTTAATTTTAAGCGTCTATACTTTTTTCAACTTTAATTAATTCTCTTCCAAAACACCTTTGATAATATTCTGACAAAATTGGTCTTTCCATTTCGTCACATTTATTGAAAAAAGTTAGTTTGAAAGCCAAATCAATATCTTCAATTATATTTGCGTTTTCTGCCCATGTTATAACTGTCCTAGGAGACATAACAGTAGAAAGATCACCTGATATAAATCCATTTCTTGTTAAATTGGCTATTGAAACCATTGATTTTATGGTTTCTTGTCCATTCTTATTTTTAAAATTAGGAACTTTAGATAAAACAATCTTTTCTTCAGCTTCCGCTGGTAAATAATTTAAAGTTGAAACAATAGACCATCTATCCATTTGTCCTTGGTTAATTTGTTGTGTTCCATGATATAATCCTGTTGTGTCTCCTAGCCCAACTGTGTTAGCAGTTGCAAATAGTCTGAAATTATGATGAGGGTTTATAACACGGTTGTTATCAAGTAAGGTCAATTTTCCTGAAACTTCCAAAACTCTTTGAATAACAAACATTACGTCAGCTCTTCCCGCGTCATATTCATCAAATACAATTGCAACGGGGTTTTGCAGGGCCCAAGGAAGGACGCCTTCTCTAAATTCAGTTACTTGCTTTCCATTTTCTAAAACAATTGCATCTTTGCCTACCAGATCTAAACGGCTTATATGACTATCTAAATTAACTCTTACACATGGCCAATTTAATCTTGCAGCAACTTGTTCAATATGTGTTGATTTACCAGTACCGTGATAACCTTGGATCATCACTCTTCTATTATAGCAAAATCCAGCAAGTATTGCTTTTGTAGTAGTTTCATCAAATAAATAAGATTCATCGATTTCAGGTACAAATTTAGTTTTTTCACTAAATCCAATAATTTTCATATTTGTTTTGAAGCCAAAAACTTTTTCAGGATCAACAACTGAGGTTTGAGAAGCAGGAAAAGTTTCAGTTTTAAAGTCCATTTTGTTAGTTAAACTAACTTCGTTCATTATAAAATCTCCAAAAGTTTTTTTGTTATGTTCTTGCTGGTTTTGTTAATGAGTTTAATATTACATTATAGGCATTTGTTATATTAATAAATTTATCTTTATTTTTCTTTGATTGGTTTTTATTTTGTACGTCAGGATGCCATTTTTTTGCAAGAGATTTATATTTAGTTTTCACTTCTTTTAAATTAGAATTAGAATTTAAATTTAATATTTTAAAAGCTTTTTCTAACTCTTTATCAATGTATTTTTCGTTTTTCACATTTTTTTTATTTTCAAATGCTATGAAAGCTTTTTCAAAATCATAATTTAGGTTTTTTGTTCCAAACTTCCAACTTGGTCTATCCCATGTAACTGATTTTCTTATTTCTACTTCCAATTCATTTTCGCTTAGTCCTTCAAAATAATTCCAAGATTTATTGAAGTCCCTTATACAATTAATACAAAAATATATATACTCCCTAAGATTTTCTCTTGACTTTGGAGCTGGAAACAAACCTATTTCTTTACATTCTGGATTTGAACAAATTCTTTCCGTCTTTTTTTCTTGTTTATTATGTAACATAAATTTATTTTTTTATTTTAATTATAGAATTATGTAGTAATCCATGCAAGATTGGAATTACTTTTTAGATTAATTATACAAATCGGATTTATTTGTGAAAAGAAAATTAAAAATTGAAAAAATTATCTCCGAAAGTTATGAGCCTTATTTTTATTCTGTTCTAGATGTATCTGAACAACACAGGGGGCATCAAAATTTTAAAGAAAACATTGAAAGTCATTTTGAAATAATTATAGTTTCAGAAAAGTTTAAAAATATAAATAGGATTGATAGACATAGAATGATTAATAAAAGTTTAAAAAAAGAATTTCTATCAGATCTTCATTCAGCTATAATAAAAACTTATACTATTGAAGAATATAAAAAAATTTAGTCATGATTTTTTCATACCTAATTCATTCCATAATCTTAACTGAGAAATAAAATTTGATTTTTTTTGGAGTATCCTAAATCTAATATTAAAAAATCTAAATTCTTGTCCAGGTTCTGGAATTGTCTTTGATTCATACAAAACCAATCCCGCAATTGTATTAGCATTTTGGTCTGGCAGTGACCATCCGAGAGAACGGTTTAGATCTCTAATTGTAACTGAACCGTCTATTATAAAAGATCCATCAGGCTGTGGTTTAACACCCTTTACCTTAATGTCAGTTTCGTCGTCAATTTCTCCAACAATTTCCTCTAAAATATCTTCAAGAGTGACAATCCCTCTAAAATCACCATATTCGTCAACCACAACAGCGAAATGCTCTCTTCTAGTTTTAAAAATTTCAAGTTGGTCAAATAAAGATGTTGTTTCAGGAGCAAAATATGGTTGTATCATTAATTCAAATAGGTTTATTGTGTCTATATTTTTAAAATTTCTTCTTCTCAAATTTCTAAATAATTCTTTTGCGTGTAATATTCCAATAATGTTGTCAGGGGTGCCTGAATATATTGGAATTCTGGTAAATGGGCTTTCTCCAACAACTTTAAAAATTAATTCTGGGTCTTCTTCAGCATCTATCATAGTGACAGCTCCCCTGTGTGTCATAACAGCTTCTATAGTTATCTCATCCATATCAAGCATACTAGACATCATTTTACCACGTTCTTTTCCACGACTTTCGTTGCCTGCATGTAATCTAATCATTCCTCTCAGTTCTTCAGTTTTTGCTTCATCATCATTAATTTTCGGCCTAGAAACAATTTTTGCAAAACGCTCTGTAATAAAAGTTGCAGGTGTTAAAATAAAAATAAAAAAGTTTATTATTGGAGCGACTGCCAAAGCCACATTATCTGAACGACTAAACGCATATGTTTTTGGGAGAACCTCTGCAAAAATTACAAGGACTATGGTTAACAAAATAGTTACAAAAACTAGGTCAAACTCACCAAAGTAGAGTATAGCAAAACTTGTTGCATAAACTGAAGCTACAATATTAACTAAATTATTACCTATTAATATTGTGCTGATCATTTTCTCTTTTTTTTCTAGAATTTTTTCAATAGTCATTGCCCTCTTATTTCCTTGAAGAGCTAACTCATGTATTCTAGCTTCAGAAACGGCTGTTAAAGCTGTTTCTGAACTAGAAAAAAAACCAGACAATATAATTAATAAAAGAATATTACATAAAAATATAAAAAAGTCGGGCATTAGATTTCTTCGTCTAAAAATTTAGTAATGATGTTGACATCCATATTAGTTTTAATAAAAGATTTTCCGATCTTTTTGTTAAGTATGAAAGTTAATTCATTATTCTTATTTTTTTTGTCATATTTGAACTTATCTAACATTTCTCCTGTCGTAGCCGAAATACTTTTTATATCCTTTAAAGAGGTTGGGAGCGTCAATTTTTTAAACAAAGTTATTACTCTTTCTGTTTCAATTTGAGAACAGATGCCCAACTTATTTGAAAGTTTAAATGCTAGGCAAATTCCAATTGATATAGCTTCGCCATGAATTATTCTTCCATCATATTTACCAAAGGATTCAATAGCATGACCAAAAGTATGGCCAAGGTTAAGAAGAGCTCTTTTTCCATTTTCTTTTTCGTCATTTTTAATTATTTGTGATTTTATTTCACAAGATCTACTTATTATGTAGTTTAAAATCGAAGGTTCATAATTTAAAATTTTTTTATAGTTATTTTCTATAAATTCAAAAAAATTAATGTCTGTAATTAGTCCATATTTTACAACCTCTGCCAATCCAGCTAGAAATTGTCTATTAGGCAATGATTTTAATAAACTTATATCAATTATTACTGCAAGTGGTTGATGAAAAGCACCAATAAGGTTTTTACTTTTACTAGAATTAATTCCAGTTTTACCACCAACAGAGCTGTCAACTTGAGATAAAAGTGTAGTAGGAATCTGAATATAATTTATACCCCTTAAAAGTATTGAAGCTGCAAAGCCGGCTATATCACCTATAACGCCACCACCAAAAGCAATAATTAAACTATCTCTGTCTACTTTAAATGAAATAGATTTTTCAATTATTCTATTTAATTGAGAAATGGTTTTTGTTTTTTCTCCTCCAGACACACTAATTAAATTCACTGAGACTGCTAATTTGTTAATTTCTCTAACAAGTGCATTAAAGTTTTCGTTATCACTTTTTTTCAAAGTAAAAAAACTGTCATGAATTAAAATAATTTTTCTATTTTTTACAAATTTATTTATAATATGTTCGCAATTTGTTAATAAATTTTTACCAACAAAGATTTGGTAAGATAAATTATTTAACTTATTGTTAAATAAAACATTAATAATTTTTGATTCCATTAGATCGCTTTGTCATTTTGATGTGATACTATGTTTATTATTTTTTCTGTAATTTGATCTTGAGCAAGGTTGTCAGTGTTGATTTGAAAGTGGCTAAGAGTATAGAATTTAGTTCTTTTTTTTAGAAGTTTATCTAATGCCTTTCTTACATCTCCTTTTATCATAGGTCTTTTTGATCCATCTCCAACTCTTTGAACCAAAGTATTGATAGGTGTGTTAAGCCAAATTACATTGGTATTATCCAATAGCAACTCTCTAGTGTCCTTATCATCAAAACCACCACCACCTAAACTAATTATTGATTTTTCATTCTTATTTTTTTTATTAAAAAATAAGCTTTTAATTGTTTGTTTCTCAATTTTTCTAAAAAATAATTCACCGTTTTTTTCGAATAGTTCTTTAATTGTAGTTTTGAATTTTTTTTCAATAAGAGCATCTACATCGTAAAACTTATAGTTTAGGTTATTTGCAACTATGCGACCAAATTTGGACTTACCTGTGCCCATCATTCCAATTAAAGTTACTTTATTACTAAAGAAATTTTTTTCTTTAACATTTAACATTATTTAAAAATATCATATAAAGTTAACAGATACATCATATTTTTAGAAACATTATGAAATTTATGTTAAATATATATATATCTTAAAATAGTCTAAAACTCGCCATATTTTTTAAATATATAAACCTATGAAGAGGATTATGATGAAAAATTATAAATTTTTTTTAATAATGTTAAGTTTTTTAACTTTAGTTGGTTTTTTGATAGTAACTTATCTGGATATTCCAGCCCCTTCTAGTTTAGAAACAAAGACGTTAGATGTTAATGATGATCAAGCTAATTAATTATAATCTATCATTAAAAAAGTTAATTAAATTTCTATGTTATAGTTGTTTGATTTTTTTATGGTTCTTGCACAAGGACGCTTATTCACAAAGCAAAAATTTTGATAAAGATAAATTATCAAATACTGTTAAAGGTGATGTAAAAGTAATTAAACTGTCTGAGCCATCCCTAGGGTCCCTTGGCGTTAATACAAACGTAAATACTTTGTTGGGTCTCAATATTTGGCAAAATATGAAAGTAGAAGAAATAATTGAGCATTTGAATTATCTTCCTGACTTAGTATCCAGTAAACATTTACAATTTTTTTTAAATGATCTCTACATTAGTACATCTGTTGCGCCGACAGGAAAATCAAATAAAATTTTAAAATTTTTAGAAACTAGATTATTTAAAATTAAAAATAGTGGACAAAGTGAAAATTTATATAAATTAGTTTCTCAATTACCAAGCGGTGACAGATGGGATTTATGGCGAAGATGGCAAGTAGAATATGAACTAATTAATCGAAAAGATAAAAAAGCCTGCCAATCTATAAACGAACAATCAAAAATCAACTCTAATAATTTTTGGCAAATGGCACGTATTTTTTGTCTGACAATTGAAGGAAAAAGAGATCAATCAGAATTCATACTTGATTTAATAAAATCACGTGGCTTTGCGGATCCAATTTTTGAAGAATTATTTAGATCAATATATGATAAGGAAAATGTTTTAAGTTTTGAAAACAATAAAAATAATTTTCAACCTATTCACATTGTTATGATGGACACTCTTAAAATACCTATAAAAGCAAACTACATAGCTCATCTTGGTTTAGAGTATACAGACTCCTTATTATCTCTTAATTATTTGAATCCCAAAGCAAGATCTTTCCTATTAGACAAAAAAATAAGTTATAGCTTAGTTAAAGTTGAACAAATAATTGATAATTATAAATCTGTAGCTGATGGAAATGTTGATTTTGAAAAAGCATATTTCAACTTTAAAAATGAGCCTAATGGATATAACAGGGCTAATGTGTGGCTAAGCATCATCAATATGAAAGATGAAATAAATAAAGTTAAATCCATCTTAAAAATTATAAAATTGGAAACTAATAACGGAAGGTTCAAAGACGCAACTACCCTATATTTAACAATTTTAAACGATATTGACAACTCATCCCTCACACAGGAGCTCAATGAGAACATCCAAAGACTTAGAGTGTCTTCTGAACCAGATTTGTACCCAGAAAATAATTATTCTAAAATAATTTTATTAAAGGAAGGAAAAAAGTGGGATTGGGATCTGATTTTAAATGAAAAAGCATGGCCTCTAGTACCTATTATTGAAAAGGCTGGCATGATAGAACCTAATTCTGTAGATTGGTTAAATAATTTAAAGAATTTAAAAGATAAAGATTTTAAAGAAGATGAGTTTTTAAAGTGGGAAAGAAATTACAATTTAAATAAATTTTTGCTAACCAAATCTATCCAACAACAAGCTAAAAAAGATAACAAAATCCTTACTGTCTTATTAATTGCTAGACTTATAGGAGATAATCCGCTGATTGATTTTGATTTAAGCAACCTTAATATTGTAAGATTATCTCTAAATAAAATTGGTTTAAAAAATTTAGCAGATAAAATTACACAAGAAATAATGACATCAAAAATTATAAATCTTTAGAGTTTAATTATGAAGAATACAAAAGAAACCAATTCTAAATTTATTGACGAAACGCTTGAAATAATAAGCCTTGAAAAGGGTTTGTCAGCAAATACTAAGATTGCTTACAAAAAAGATATAGCCTTGACCTTTAACTGGTTCAAAAAAAATGAAATTGAATCTTTGAATGCAAGCGAACAAGACTTTCGAGCTTTTTTCTCTTTTTTACAAAATAGAAATTACAAGTCTAGTACTATAAGAAGGAAGATGTCATCTCTTAAAAATTTTTACGAAATTCTTAAGGAAGAAGACTATATAAATATCAATCCGTTAAATAATATTGAAACTTATAAAAAAGAAAATAATTTACCTAAGTCATTAACCGAAGATCATATGATTGCGATGTTGAAAAAAGCTAAAGATGATTTAGAAAAAAAAGGTGAAGATGATATTTTTAATAAAATGAGGAGTTCACGTACCTACACAATATTAGAAATATTATATTCTACCGGAATGAGAATTTCTGAACTTGTTAGCTTACCTTTATCGGATTTTCTAAGAATAAGTGATTTATTACAGATAAAAGGAAAAGGTAATGTTTATAGATATGTAGCGTTTAATAATGAATCAAAAAAAGCGATAAAAATTTGGTTGTTACTTAGGTCTTCAATAAAATTATTTTCAAATAACAGATTTATGTTTCCAAATAATAATGGTAAAGGATATGTTACACGACAATCAATATATAAAGACTTATATCAATTATCTAAGGATTTAAATATGCATAGTATAAATGTTTCTCCGCACAAGATTAGGCATAGTTTTGCAACACATCTTTTAAATAGAGGTGCTGATTTAAGATCTCTACAAAAATTTCTTGGTCACGCAGATATAAGTACTACTGAATTATATACAAAAGTTCAGTCTAAAAGATTGGTAGGACTTTTAAAAGATATTCATCCACTGAATAAAATTGATTTAAAAAATAAAGAAAGCTTAAAAACATGATTAAGCATTTTTTAGCATTTGAGAAACAAATTGCAGATCTTGAAGGAAAAATAGAAGAGCTTCGTCATTTGTCTTCTGGTAGTGACATTAATATTGCAGAGGAAATTGGTAAATTACAAGCAAGTGTATCAGAAAAGTTAAAATCGACTTATTCACAATTAAGTCCTTGGCAAAAGGTTTTGGTATCTAGACATCCTGAAAGGCCACATTTTCAAGATATAATTAACAGTTTATTTCAAGATTATATTTCTTTGTCTGGTGATAGAAATTTCGCTGACGATAACGCTTTAACTGGTGGTATAGCTCGTTTTAGAGGAAAGAGCGTAATAGCTTTAGGTATAGATAAAGGTAAAAACACTCAAGATAGAATCCATAAAAATTTTGGTATGGCTAGGCCTGAAGGTTATAGAAAAGCACAAAGATTAATGCAATTAGCTAATGATTTTTCAATTCCAGTCTTAATGTTTGTTGATACAGCAGGTGCTTATCCTGGAAAAGGTGCTGAACAAAGAGGTCAAGCTGAAGCCATTGCGAAATGTTTGCAAAAGAGCCTGGAGATTACTGTTCCTTCTATTTCAGTAATTACAGGCGAAGGTGGTTCTGGAGGAGCAGTTGCTTTGGCCGTTGCAAATACTACACTGATGTTAGAGCATGCAATTTACTCTGTTATTTCTCCAGAAGGATGTTCCTCAATTTTATGGAGAAGTTCTGATTATGCAGATCAAGCAGCTGAAGCTTTGAAATTGACCGCACAAGATATGGAAAAATTTAAAATTATTGATGAAATAATTCCAGAACCTATTGGTGGCGCACACAGAGATCCAATCATTACAATAAAAAATATTGGTGATGTTATAGAAAAAAGATTGAATGAACTGATGGTTCTGAGTAAAGATGAATTAATTAAACTAAAAGAAAAAAAATATTTAGAAATTTGTTAAATAATCTTTTTTTGAATTTAATGCAGGTATAGCTCTTCTCGATTTCATTACTTCATCTAGATTAATATTAGCATGAATTATTCCAATTTCCTCTTTTGCATCTTTTAAAACTTTTCCCCACGGTGATACAATCAAAGAATGCCCATAACTAGTTCTTCCACATTCATGATAACCAGTTTGAGCAGGCGCAACAATGAATGTACCAGTTTCTATGGCTCTGGCCTTAAGTAAAGTATGCCAATGAACGGGTCCGGTTAAATTTGAAAAGGCAGATGGTACAACAATTATTTCAGCGCCATTTACTGCTAAATCTTGATATAGAAGGGGAAAGCGCAAATCGTAACAAATTGTCAAACCAATTTTAATTTTACTTTTTTTAATTTCTGCAATGATTGCTTTATTTCCACTTTTGTAAGTATCAGATTCTCTATAAACATCACCATTAGGTAGATTAACGTCATATAAGTGAATTTTATCATATTTGTATAAAACATTTCCTTTAGGTCCAACCAAAAAAGATCTATTTACTAACTTATCATCTACTTTTATGGGTAAAGAACCAATTAAAATAAAGATTGAATTATGCTTTGCTATTTCTTTTAAAATTTGCAGGCTAAAGTTTTCATCTTCGGTTTTAGCCAATTCATTAGTTAAAAAAGAATTCTTTTGAAGTGAAGTGGCACATTCGGGTAAAGTGATCAATTCTGCTTCAACATCAAGGGCTTTATCAATTAAATCTTTTATTGTTTCTAGTGTGTGCTTTTCATTCTTTGCAGATGAGTATTGGAGACAGGCAATTGATAATTTACGGTTCATATTATTTAACAAAATTTTCTAGGCCATTATCTTCTTCTAACTTATATAAATCTTCACAACCACCAACATGGTGATTTTTGAAGAATATTTGTGGTACAGAAGTTCTGCCACCCGATTTTTTTATCATTTCATTTCTCTTGGAATAATCTAAATCAATATCTATTTCTTCAAAAGGAATGTTTTTCTTTTTTAAAAGAGATTTAGCACGATAACAAAATCCACAAAGTGAACTGGTATAAATTATTATAATTTTTTTCATAAAAAAACCTCTATAAAATTAATTAAAATAAGTCCTGAATACAGTAAATTAGTGAGTCATCAGCTGGTGGCATTTTGTATTTTCTTAGCATACTAGGCTTGACCCAAATTAATTTGTTATTTTCCATAGACTTTGGCTTACCTTCCCATCTTCTACAAACATATAAAAGTAATAATAATTGAAACTTTTTATAATCAAATTCGCTAAAAGATAAAGGAGCAATACATTTATTATTAATATCAATGTCAATTTCTTCTTTTATTTCCCTAATAAGAGCATTTTCTGGTGTCTCACCAGCCTCAACCTTCCCACCTGGAAATTCCCAATAATTCTCCAAATGCTTATTCTTAGGTCTTCTTGACAATAAAATTTCATCAGAACCATTAATTAATGCAATTGATACCACAATTTTTAAATTTTTATGATCTATAATCGGCATTTATTTCTATATATCTATGAGTTAAGTCACATGTATATACAGTTGAGCATGATTTACCTACCCCAACGTCGATAGTAAGATAAATATTAGTTTCTTTTAAGTGTTCCGTTGCTCTTAATTCGGAATAATTCGTGTTTACCATGCCATTTTCTGTTACTAATTCGTCACCAATGTAAATTTGAATTTTATCTCTGTCTGCCTTTTGACCAGACTTACCAATAGCCATAATTATTCTACCCCAGTTGGCATCTTCTCCAGCAATAGCTGTTTTGACTAGAGGTGAATTTGCAATAGAAAATGCTATAATTTTTGCTGATTTTTTTGAAGCAGCTCCCGTAACTTTAATTGTTATAAACTTTGAAGCTCCTTCTCCGTCCTTAACTATTTTTTTAGCAAGGTCTAACATTAATTCACATAAACTTTTTTTAAATTCATTTAAACGACTATCTGTAAATTTTTTAATTGGTTTATGATTTGCTTTTCTTGTTGCCGCTAGCAAAACTGTGTCGCTTGTTGATGTGTCACTATCTACAGTGATAGAATTAAAACTTTTATCATTACTAGAGGTTAATAATTTTTGAAGAATTTCAGATGTTAAATTTGCGTTTGTAAAAATAAAACTCAACATAGTAGACATATTAGGGGCTATCATACCTGAACCCTTTGCAATTCCAACAATTTCAATATTAACACCATCAATATTACAATTTCTTTTAGAGACTTTAGGAAATGTATCAGTTGTCCTTATAGCATTAGCTGCTTGAAACCAATCTGGTGTATTAGAAGGTATCATTGATTTTAAGCTGTTTACTATTTGACTTGGATCTAGTTGTTCTCCAATAACCCCAGTAGAGGCTGTATAAATTTGATTAATATTACAGTTCAGTTTCTTCGAGAGATAATTTAAAATTTTTTGAACTGTTGCCTCCCCTAACTTACCAGTAAATGCATTCGCGTTACCGGAGTTTACTAAAATTGCTTTAACAATTGGTTCTTTAGAGGATGAAAGATTTATTTTACATTTATTTACTGAAGCACTTGAAGTTAAAGATTGTGTAAAAACTCCAGCAATAGCTGTATTATTTTCAAATTCAATTAAAAGAAGATCATCCTCGTTATTAGAGGTTTTTTTTATTCCACAATATGTTGTTGAAACTTTTATATCGTCTAATAAACAATTATTCGTTATTTTTTTCATAGTTTGTTATTAATTAATTATTCACTTCATTTACAACTTTTTCAAAATCAAAAATTTTTATTTCATGCTGGTTTCTAAGCTCTTTTTGTAAATTATATAAGGAAACTTGTTTTATTTTATCAACAATTTTTGGTCTAATAACATTTAATTTTTTAGGCTTAGAATCTCTAACATCATTTAACAATATAATGTGATAACCAAATTTAGTTCTAATTGGTTTTTGGGTAATCATCCCTTTTTGTAATTTGGTTGTAGCATTTTCAAATTCCTTTATCATTTGTCCAGGCCCAAACCAACCTAAATTACCCCCATTTTGTTTTGACGGTCCAATAGAATAGGTTTTTGCTAATTTTGAAAATTCAGACATATTTTTCAATTTCTTTATTATTTGCAAAGCTTTCTGTTCTTCTTTAACTAAAATATGACTTGCATTATATTCCTTATAAGTTTTAAAATTTTTGAGGTATTTATTGTAAAAATCTATTATTTTTTTTTCTTTTGTTTGGCTGGTAAGAAAGTTTCGCAGCCAATATTCAGCCATTATTTGTTCTTTATTTTTTTTTACAAGCTCAACAATCTCTTTCTTAAGGTCTAATTTTTCATTATAAGCTTGTTTAGTAATTAAGTGTTGATTAATTAATTCATTTACAATTCCCAAATATATTTCAGAAAGTGGTTTTTCCTTAATTTTTTTTGGTAATCTACTCCTCGCATTTAAAACATCCTGTGCTGTAATGGTGTAATTGTTAACCTTGGCAACAATGACTTGATCAGGTTCTTTTGCAAGAGCTTTTGTAAGGCTAATAATGACTAAAATTTTTATAAAAATAAAAGTTATATTTAAACAAGACATTTTGGTATATTCCAATTATAAAAGTATTTTTTAAAGGGTTTTTAAAATCAATACAAGAAATGATATTTTATATTTATTGTTTTCATAGAATTTATGGAATATTTCTATGAGAAGTTGGAGCGCTTTTTTATGTTAAACAAACTTACTTCTAAATTGTTTGGATCTTCTAATGATAGACAAATAAAAAAATATAAACCCATAATTGATGAAATTAACAAATTAGAAAATGACTTAACTCAATTATCAGATGAACAACTTAAGTCAAAAACTAAATATTTTAAAAATAGACTATCACAAAATGATACTCTTAAAAATATTTTACCAGAAGCATTTGCAACTGTAAGAGAAGCGTCAAAACGAACTTTAAAACAGAGGCATTTTGACGTTCAAATGACTGGAGGAATGGTTTTACACGAAGGTAAAATAGCTGAAATGAAAACTGGTGAAGGCAAAACCTTAGTTGCAACATTAGCCTGCTATTTAAACGCTTTAGAAGAAAAGGGGGTGCATGTAGTAACAGTAAATGATTATTTAGCAAGAAGAGACTCTGAATGGATGGGACAAATATATAATTTTTTGGGGATGTCAGTGGGTTGTGTTGTATCAGAAATGGACGATGATCAAAGAAGAGTTGCTTATAATGCTGATATAACTTATGGAACAAATAATGAATTTGGATTTGATTATCTTCGAGATAATATGAAATACAATTTATCAGACATGGTTCAACGACCATTTAATTTTGCCATTGTAGATGAAGTTGATTCTATCTTAATTGATGAAGCGAGAACACCCTTAATTATATCAGGTCAGGCTGAAGATTCTTCAATTTTATACAAGTCAATTGATAAATTTATTCCACTTTTGGGTATAAATGATTTTGAGCTAGATGAGAAGCAAAGAACTTGTAACCTTACTGATAGCGGAATTGTCAATATAGAAAAAGCTCTTCAAAAAGATAATATTATTAAGGAAGGAAATTTATTTGATGTAAAAAACATTTCATTACTACATCATATTAACCAAGCATTAAGGGCTCATAAACTTTT
Source organism: uncultured SAR116 cluster alpha proteobacterium (assembly GCA_902616615.1). Classification (GTDB taxonomy): domain Bacteria; phylum Pseudomonadota; class Alphaproteobacteria; order Puniceispirillales; family Marisalimonadaceae; genus Marisalimonas. Next base: position 104,354 of record CACMTN010000002.1, read on the forward strand.
TAAAAAAAATACCCATTATATGGTTAAGAACGATAATGTAGTTATCATTGACGAATTTACTGGACGTGCGATGGAGGGCAGACGTTTTGGAGAAGGTCAGCATCAAGCTATTGAAGCTAAAGAAAAAGTTTCCATACAACCTGAAAACCAAACTTTAGCTAGCGTAACCTTTCAAAATTACTTTAGAATGTATCCTAAGTTATCAGGAATGACAGGAACAGCTCTTACAGAAGAAGGGGAGTTTTCCGAGATTTATAATCTAGAAGTAATAGAAGTTCCGACTAATTTAAAAGTAGCTCGGATAGACAATAATGACGAAATTTACAAAACAAATGAAGAACGTGACGAAGCTGTAATTAAATTAATAGAGGATTGTCAAAAAAATAATCAACCAGTTTTAGTAGGCACGGTTTCAATTGAAAAGTCAGAAATTTTATCAAAATTATTAAGTAAAAAAAATATCAAACATGAAGTTTTGAATGCAAAATTTCATGAACAAGAAGCCCAAATAATTGGTTATGCTGGTATGCCAGCTGCAGTTACAATTGCTACTAATATGGCAGGTAGAGGAACTGATATCCAATTGGGTGGTAATTTAGAAATTAGACAAGCTAACGAAATTAAATCAATTGTGAGTGATTATGATGTAAATCAATTAAAAATTGATATTGAAGAAAAGAAAAAAATTGCTCTTGCTGCTGGTGGTTTGTATGTAATTGGAACTGAGCGTCATGAGAGTCGAAGGATTGATAATCAACTCAGGGGGCGAACTGGAAGACAAGGTGACCCAGGAGAATCTAAATTTTTATTATCTCTACAAGATGATTTAATGAGAATATTTGGATCAGACAGACTGGAAACAATGCTTGGTAAACTTGGATTAGAAAAAGGTGAAGCCATAGTACATCCTTGGATCAATAAAGCTGTTGAAAAAGCTCAAGCTAAAGTTGAAGCTCATAATTTTGAGATAAGGAAACAACTTTTAAAGTTTGATGATGTTATGAATGATCAAAGAAAAGTGATATTTGATCAAAGAAAAGAAATTATGAGATCAGAGAATGTAAACGAAATGATTACTGATATGCGCCACGAAGTAATTGAAAATATTGTTTATAAATCTATTCCTGATCAAAGTTATCATGATGAATGGGATGCAGAAACTTTATCATCAGATATAAAAAATTATTTAGGCCTTACGTTGCCAGTCAAGGACTGGGTCAAAGAAGACGGAATTATTGAAAAAGAAATGATTAGTCGACTTACTGAACTATCTAACAATTATATGGCAGAGCGTTCTATTAATTTTGGTGTTGATATTTTTAGACAAGCAGAAAAAAACCTTTTATTACAAGTTTTAGACCAAGGCTGGAAAGATCATTTACTTATGTTAGATCAAATGAGGCAGTCCATAGGTTTAAGGGCGTATGCACAAAAAGATCCACTAAATGAATATAAAAAAGAATCTTTTGAGTTATTCGAAGAGATGCTTGATAAATTGAGAAAAACAATTACATCAGTACTAGCATATATAGAAATAAAACAAGAGGAAACTTTAGAGAATAAAGATTATAATGAGGCACCAGTAGTTTCAAATAAAAAAATACCTCGGAACGCCATATGTCCTCTATGTGAATCTGGGAAAAAATATAAGCACTGCTGCGGTAAATATTAGAAATAATGATAAAATATAAATTAAAATGTAAATCTACATATTGTTCTAATGAAAAAGAGTTTGACGGTTGGTTTCAAAACATACAAGCATACGAAACTCAAAAAAAGAGAGGTCTTATAAACTGCCCAATTTGTGGTTGTGAGGAAGTTGTTAAATTATTAACAACACCAAGTGTCAAAACAAATAAAAGTAAAAATATAGACGACATAAAAAATAAGAATAATACTACTCCGATTTTTGGAGAAGGTACTCTTGTTAATGATAAATCAAAAAATATTGCAGCTATCTTAAGAACATTAAAAAAAGAAATTCAAAAAAACTCTACTTTTGTAGGTGATAAATTTGTATCACAGGTTAGATCCATGAAAGACGGGAAAATCAAAGAAAAACCTATTCATGGTCATGGTACTAATGAAGAAATTAAAGAATTAAGAGATGAAGGAATAGATATTGTGAATGTGCCCTGGATATCAGATGACCATTAGATCAAAGTTTTATGCCAGCAGCCCCATAATTTATTTCCAAATTTGATGTTAATTTGAAATCTTCAAAATTTCTATTAATTATACTTTCAAAACTAAATCTAGGTGCAAAACCTGTAAAACTATCTAACATGATATTATGTTTCTCAGCTTCAATTGTTAAAGTTTCAGGTGATATAAACTTTTTTTCATCATGAGTTCCTGCAGGTAAAACATTCAAAATATTTTCTGCAAAATATTTTCCTAATAATACACCCCAAAAAGAGTTATTAATAGTTGTAAATATCACCAGTCCACCAGCACGACATAACTTTGCGATGTCAGATAAAAATATCTCTCTATTATTTACATGTTCGATTACCTCAGAGGCAATAACTAAATCAAATTTATTTTTAACATTTTTTTTTTCTAATTCAAGAAGCTCGCTTGTTGTTATGCATTTGTAATCAATTTGTAACCGACTTTTTAATGAATGGTCTTTTGCTACTTTAATTGCGTTTTCTGAAGCATCAATCCCAGTTACGCTAGCACCTAATCTTTTTAACTTTTCAGACAAAATACCTCCTCCACACCCAATATCTAAGCATTTCATACCTTCTAGAAGATACATTTTTCTTTTTTCTTTTTTAATTATTCTGTTTGCATTTTGTTTTATAAATTTAATTCGTGCATTAGACATTTTGTGTAAAGCTGAAAATGGACCAGACGTGTCCCACCATTTGTTGCTTAATGAAGAAAATTGTTCTATTTCTATTTTGTCTACGGTATTAGTCATTATCAGATTTTTCATTGTTTGATATAAATTTTTCAAAAGGATAACAGAAATTTGAAAATTGTGGTATTAAAATTCGGAGGAACATCAGTTGCAGATGTGCCTCAAATAAAAAATATTTCTCTAAAAGTTAAAAAAGAAGTGTATCTTGGCAATAAAGTTATAGTTGTAGTCTCTGCTATGGCTGGTGTAACTAATAACTTAATTGATTTAGTAAAAAGAATGTCAGATACGCCTCCCAATTCAGAATATGATGTCGTTCTATCTACAGGTGAACAAGTAACATCGGCGCTCTTAGCAATTGCTTTACATAATTTAAATATCAAAGCCCGTTCTTGGTTAGGGTGGCAAGTGCCAGTAACTTCAAATAAATCTTATAGTAAAGCTGTCATAGAAGAAGTTAAGACGGGTCCGTTATTGGAATTTTTTAAAAAAAATCAGGTTGCTGTAGTATCTGGTTTTCAAGGCCTGTCAGGAGAAAACAGAATTACAACCTTAGGAAGAGGAGGGTCAGACACTTCTGCAGTAGCGATAGCTGCAGCTTTTTCTGCTGAGCGTTGTGATATTTATACTGATGTAGATGGTGTTTACACAACAGATCCTAGAATAGTAAAAAGCGCAAAAAAACTTGATCTTATTACTTATGAAGAAATGTTAGAATTAGCTTCACAAGGAGCTAAGGTTCTTCAAACTAGATCTGTAGCATTAGCTATGAAATATAACGTGAAATTAAGAGTTCTCAGTAGCTTTGAAGACTTGCCTGGAACTTCAATAATTAAAGAGGGAAAAAATATGGAAAAATCTGAGATAAGTGGAATTGCTCATAGCTTAAATGAAGCTAAAATAACTTTATCGGGCGTTCCGGATCGACCAGGTCAAGCAGCTGAAATTTTTGGTGCACTAGCAAAATATTCAATAAATGTTGATATGATAGTACAATCTTCCTCCATAAACCATAAAGCAACTGATATCACTTTTACTATTCCAGAAACAGATTTGTTGACTGCTGAAAGTACGATAAAAAAGATTCAAAAAAAAATTAATTTTGAAAAATTTATTACAGAGACAAATGTTGTAAAAATTTCAGTTGTTGGCAATGCTATGAGAACTCAGTCTGGAATTGCAAAAACTATGTTTGAAACTTTAGCAAATAATCAAATTAATATTCATGTTATTTCAACTAGTGAGATAAAAATTTCAGTGCTTATTTCTTCTGACTATTATGAACTCGCAATGAGATCTTTACATTCAGCTTTTGGTTTAGATAGAAAGTAAATTATTTATAAATAATTTTACAAATTTGCCGTTAAAACAAATGTTGATTTAAAAAGGAACTCATTATAAAATACTCCATCGTAAGGAGAAGCAATGTCTGTCGGAATTGGGAAAAATAAAAAAAATACATTATTAAGCTATGAAAAAACAGTTGATAAATCAGTTTCAGAAGCAATAAATGAAGCTTTTGACAATGTAGAGCTTTCAACCGTTGGTAAATTATGTTTAGATGCTAGGTTAAATAAAGGCTTAACCCAAGAACAAGCTGGAGCTTTGCTTAAGGTAAGAGTTAAAATTATAAAAGACTTTGAAAGTGGAGAGCTTATTGATCTCCCCGGATTGGCATATAAAATTGGGTTTGTTAGATCTTATGCTCGATTATTAGACTTAGATGGAGATTTATTAGTAAAAGAATTTAAAGAAAGTATGGATGTTACCTCATTCAAAGAGGAATATAATTTTCTAACACCCGAACTAAACAAAAACAACTTTTTACCTATTGGTGCTGTTGCATCCGTTTTTATTGCTATTTTATCTTATACTGGTTGGTATTATAGTGATAGAAGCAATAAAATTGAAACAATTTCTGAAGAAAGAGCCCAAGACTTATCTATAAATACAGCTGATGTTGAAAATAATAGTTATGTTATCATAGAAGAAAACTTGAATTCTAATAATTCAAGCTTTGCTAAAGTTTATGATACTGAAAAACAAGTAAAAGATATAAATCCTGCTCGATCTATAAACGATCAAACAATAGAAAGTAAAATTTCAAGTAATATTCAGGTTGATAATAAAAAATTAAATCAAATAGACAATAAAATTGATACAAAATTAAATGAAACTACAACTAATGAGATGTCTGCAACTGCTAATGAAAGAGATCCAAGTACAGAAATGATCTTAAAGGCAACTGGTAATAGTTGGGTTGAAATTGAAGATTTTGATGGCAATGTTCTAATGACAAGACTTATGAGACCTGGTGAGACTTATGTTGTGCCAAATATAAGTGGATTAACATTTAATACTGGAAATGCCGGGGCATTATCTCTATCACAAGGTGATACGATTATTCCTAAATTGGGTGAGATAGGAGAAATTATAACAGCACGACCGCTCAATTTTAAAACATTTTCTAATCTCAAATTAAGTAATTAACTTCATTCTAAAACCGATTAAGCTCTTGAAATTCTGAATTTGTAGGATACAAAAATGAACATTAGGCCTTACAGGCAAATAGAAAGAAGAAAATCAAGAAAAATTAAGTTAGGAAACATTTATGTTGGAGGTGATGCTCCTATAACGGTCCAAACGATGACCAATACGTTAACGACAGATGTTGATGCTACGTTAAATCAAATAAATGCAACTGTTGAGTCTGGTGCGGATATTATAAGAGTTTCGTGTCCGGATAAAGAATCTACGTTAGCTTTGAAAAAAATAATAAAATTATCACCTATTCCTATTGTTGCTGACATACATTTTCATTATTTAAGAGCTGTTGAGGCTGCAGATGCGGGCGCAGCATGTTTAAGAATTAATCCTGGAAATATAGGCGATCTTAAAAAAGTTAAAGAAGTTATAAACGCTGCAAAACAGAATGAATCCTCTATAAGAATTGGAGTAAATGCAGGGTCTTTAGAAAAAAGTATTTTAGAAAAGTATGGTGAACCTACTCCAGAAGCATTAGTTGAATCTGCGATGAATCATGTTCGAATTCTTAAAGAGCACGATTTTCATGAGTATAAGATTAGTGTCAAGGCTTCAGATGTTTTTCTAGCTGTCTCGGCCTATACTCAATTATCAGAAATAGACGATTGTCCTTTGCACATTGGGATAACTGAAGCAGGTAGTCTTAGGTCTGGGACAGTAAAATCTTCTATAGGGTTAGGAAATTTGCTTTGGGCAGGAATTGGAGACACTATAAGAGTATCTTTGTCAGCTGATCCAACCGAGGAAGTAAAAGTAGGGTACGAAATGTTGAAATCTTTGGGATTAAGAAGAAGAGGTGTTACTGTGATTTCTTGTCCCTCCTGTGCAAGGCAGCAGTTTGATGTAATCAAAACTGTTCAAGAAGTTGAAGAAAGACTTGAACATATTTCTGAATCAATAACAGTTTCAATAATAGGATGTGTCGTAAATGGTCCTGGAGAAGCAAAAGAAACTGACATTGGTATAACTGGCGGTGGAAAAAGTAATCACCAAATATATGTTAATGGTATAACGGATCATATAATCAGAAATGAAAATGTTGCTGACTATATTGTTAATTTTGTTCAAAAAGAAATTGAACAAAGAAAAACTCATAAATAATAAATTATTATTTAGCTAAATAGGCTTACGATGGAAAAATTGAGAACAGTAAGAGGCGTGCATGATTTGATGCCCGATCAATTACATAAACATAATATAGTCATAAACACAGGATTAGACATTTCTGAAAAATATAACTATTCCCAAATTGAGATACCAATATTTGAATTTGCAGAGGTGTTTACAAAGCCACTTGGAAAATCAAGTGACATTGTTACAAAAGAGAATTATGTTTTTAAGGATAGAAGTGAAGATGAATTAATGTTAAGACCGGAAGGTACTTCTGGAGCTGTAAGAGCCTTTTTGAATGCGGGTTTGGTTCAAGATCTTCCTCAGCGCTTTTCATATTATGGACCAATGTTCAGGTACGAAAGACCTCAAAAGGGAAGGTTGAGACAATTCAAACAACTTGGAGTTGAATGCCTTGGCTTAAGTAATTTCATGTCAGATATTGAAGTAATATCTTTAGGATATGATTTTTTAGAAAAATTAAATATTTCAGATAAAATTGAATTAAAAATCAATACATTAGGAGATTTTGATAGTAGAAAAGACTACAGAGCTGCACTTGTTAATTATCTAAAGGATTATCAATCAAAACTCTCCGGAGATAGCTTAAAAAGACTTTGGACTAATCCTCTGAGAATACTTGATTCAAAATCTGAAGTAGACAAGAAGATTATCAGAGACGCACCTAATATCTTAGATTATCTTAACTTTCAGTCTAAGACAAGATTTGAAAGTATTTGTAAAGGTCTGGATTATTTAAATATAAAATATAAAATTGATAAAAATCTTGTTAGGGGACTTGATTATTATTGTCATACTACATTTGAATTTATTACAAATGAACTAGGTTCACAAGGAACTGTGTTAGCGGGAGGTAGGTATGATGGTCTATCCAAAATTTTAGGAGGAACAGATATCCCAGGAGTAGGATGGGCTGCAGGCATAGACAGATTAGCATTAATGATAGAAAATAAATTCGTTAATAAGATAGATGTAATTTTAATTGGTCAGACTGAAAATACTAACTTTTTATTACTTCCAATAATGAAAAAATTAACCCAAAAAGGTTTTAAATCTGAAATTATTTATACTGGCAGTATTGCAAAAAAGTTTAAAAAGGCTAACAAAATGAAAGCTCCTTATGCAATAATTCTTGGGGAAGAAGAGATTAATCAAAACTTAATAAAATTTAAAGATTTAAAAACCGGTTCTGAAGAATTATTAAATTTAAATCAAGCAATCAATAAATTGAAAAAATAAATTATTTGGAGTTAATTTTGAGTTTAGAAAATAATATTGATAAAATTATAAATCGAGAAAAGGAAATTGAAAACTTACTTGTTAATTCATCAAATTTAAAGCCTTATGAACTAGCGGAATTATCAAAAGAACTTTCTGACATAAAGTTAATTACAGATTTAGCAAATAAAAAAGAAAATTTGGTAAAAGAAATTTTGGATTTAAGTGAAATTTTAAATGACAAAAATGCAGATACAGATATTAGAGAAATAGCAACTAACGAATTTACTGCTTTAAAAGAGGAAATTAATAACCTTGATAGACAAATTCAATTTGCATTATTACCTAAGGATAAAGACGACACTCGCAATGTAATTTTGGAGGTTCGTGCTGGTACTGGAGGTGATGAAGCTGGTTTGTTTGCTTCAGACCTTTTTGCTATGTATGAAAAGTTATCTATTAAGAACAAATGGAAGTTTGAAACTATGGAAGTGTCAGAAACAAGTGTTGGGGGCTATAAAGAGGCACAAGCTAATATTTTAGGCAATGGAGTTTTTGGAAGATTAAAATTTGAATCAGGTGTTCATAGAGTTCAAAGAGTTCCAGCTACAGAAACAAGTGGAAGAATACATACTTCTGCCGCAACAGTAGCAGTTCTTCCTGAAGCTGAAGATTTAGAGATTTATATAGAAGAAAAAGATCTAAGAATAGACGTTTTTAGGTCAAGTGGACCAGGAGGGCAATCTGTAAATACTACAGACTCAGCTGTAAGAATAACTCACATACCATCTGGAATTGTTGTAAGTCAACAGGATGAAAAGTCTCAACATAAAAATAGAGCAAAGGCTATGAAAATTCTTCAATCTAGATTATATGAGGCTGAAAGACAAAAACAGCAAGAACAAAGATCTTCGACAAGAAAAGATCAAGTAGGTTCTGGTGATAGGTCAGAAAGAATAAGGACTTATAATTTTCCACAAGGAAGGGTAACTGATCATAGAATTAACTTAACATTACATAAGTTAGAAAAAGTCTTAAGTGGTGAAGCTCTTGATGAATTAATAGATGCTTTAATTGTAGAAGACAGAATGTTAAAGCTTGCTTCAAATGACTAATAAATACATTGATGTCTACACCTTAATTAAACCAGATATAAATAAATTAAGTAAAATTTGTATTGAAACTGCTAATTTAGACTGTAGATTACTACTTTCAAAATCATTGGATAGAAGTCAAATATTATATAATCACGATACCATTGAGATTTCAGAAGATCAAATCAGAACTTTTAGAAGTTTAATTAAAGAAAGATTAAATGGGAAACCAGTTTCAAGAATTATTAACAAGAGGAATTTCTGGAAAAAAAAGTTTGAAATAAATGAAGCAACATTAGATCCAAGACCCGATTCTGAAACATTAATAGAAGCAATCTTAAAACATTTTAAAGACAAATTACAACACTTAAAAATTCTTGACTTAGGATCTGGTTCAGGTTGTCTAGGTTTATCAATTTTAGATGAATATATTAATTCTGAGGTTTCATTTTTTGATAAATCCAAAAAATCTCTTGAAATTGTTAAATTAAATGCATTAAATTTTGGTTTGCTAGATAGATCAAAGTTGATCCATTTAGATTGGACTGTTGACGAATGGGACATAAAGTTATTGAAAATTGAAAATCAAATTAAATTTGATATTATAATTTCTAACCCTCCATATATTCCTTCTAACGAGATAAAAAAATTACAAGATGAAGTTAAAAAATACGATCCATTAATTTCATTAGATGGTGGTAAAGATGGTTTAGATGCTTATAGGTATGTTTTACCAAAAATAAGTAGATTGGTTAAGAATAATGGAAAAATATTCATTGAAATTGGTAAAAATCAAGAAAATTCAATTTCATCAATGGCTAGAAAATTTGGTTTGTTAACTGTTGAATTTAAGAAAGATCTCTCAGGAGTTAAAAGAGTAGTTGTATTTAAAACAAAATAATTAATTTTTATGCTTGGCTAAAAAGGAAAAACTTTATATAAGTATTTATGAGTAAATTTTGTTGAATATTATTTTACTTCACAAAGTCCCTCTGAATTATTGGACTTAAAAAAATATTATAAAAAACATTTATAATTTATTAATAACCTCTAATTTTAGGAAAATCATGAGACAGCAAAATAATGGTCGTCGTCGTCAAAATCGTGGATCGAACCGAAGAAGTTTTAATAACGGTAACCTTAATGGTTTTATAAATAAGAATACAGTTATAGATAGTTCTGGACCTGATGGTCGCCAGAGGGGTTCAGTTTCTCAGTTAAATGAAAAGTATATCTCTCTTGCATCAGATGCGTCCTCATCAGACGACAGAATCTTAGCAGAATCGTTCTTACAATTTGCTGATCATTATTACAGACTCCAAAAAGAAATAGAATTAAATAATGAAAATAAAGATGTCAAAATAAAATCTGAATCGACTTCTTCGTTGAATAATTCGGCTGACGCAGATGAAGAAGATAATGATAAAACTTTTAAGAAACCTTCGAGGCGAAAAAGAGGTTATCAATTGAAAGAAGCAGAATTTTCTGCATTAAATAGTGATAATGAATCAAATAAAATAACCGAAATTAAAGACAAAAAGACTGAGAGTGACAACTTATCAGTATAATTAAAAGATTTGAAGATCTAATTTAAATTTTTAATAACTTCCTTTTATTCAATCTGAGTTGAAAATTCTGAATTAATAATCATCTATATATAATAACAATTATAGGTATTTAAAATAGATAATTTATTTAACGAGTTTTCTGATAGATCGAAAATTACAATCAGTTCTGCTTTCAATCTTGCTAAAAAGCTTGATACAAATTTAACATCATTACATATTTTATATATAATATTAGATGATTATGATAAATATATTATAAATATATTATCTGCCCTAACTCCAAATGTTGCAACTTTAAGAACTGAGATATTTTCATTATTAAATTCTACAAAGAAATACAATAATTTTCAGGAAGTTGATAAAAGTATCTTAACATTAATAAATACGTCCAAAAAATTATTAAAGCAATTTGATGATCAAATCATAACAAAAGAAATTTTATTATTATCATTTACAAAGATAAATGACCAAGCAAAAAACATTTTATCAAAATTTAATATTACCTATGATGCACTTTTTATAGAAATTAAAAAATTCAGAAAGGGTAAAAAAGCTATGAATATAAATGCTGAATCTAGTTTTGACACATTAAATAGATTTGCAATTAATTTAACAAACAAAGCCTCAAAAGGACAACTAGATCCTGTAATCGGAAGAGATGAAGAAATTAGAAGACTTATACAAGTGTTGTCAAGAAGAACTAAAAATAACCCTGTTTTGATTGGGGAGCCAGGTGTTGGAAAAACTGCTATTTTGGAAGGCTTAGCAATTCGAATAGCCACCAATGATGTGCCCGAGAAACTCAAATCTAAAGAAATTTTTTCTCTTGATTTAGCCAGTGTTTTAGCAGGTTCAAAATTCAGAGGTGATTTTGAAGAACGAATGAAATCTTTGTTAAACGAAATAGAAAAGAAACAAGATAAAATAATTTTGTTTGTAGATGAACTCCATACGTTAGTTGGAGCTGGTGGTGCGGACGGGTCGCTTGATGCTTCTAATATATTTAAACCTGCTTTGGCAAGAGGAGAACTTCATTGCGTTGGTGCAACAACATTAGATGAATATAGAAAATACATTGAAAAAGATAAGGCGTTAGAGAGACGTTTTCAGCAAGTTTATATTGAAGAACCTGATATAGATAGTTCTATTTCAATGATGAGAGGCCTCAAAGAAAAATATGAATTATTTCATGGCATTACTATTACAGATGAAGCGTTATCAGCATCTGTAAATTTATCATCAAGGTATATTAATGAACGATTTTTACCAGATAAAGCAATTGATCTAATTGACGAGGCCGCGAGCAGAAAAAGAATTGAAATTGACTCAAAGCCTGATGCACTTGATGAAACTGATAGAAGAATAATGCAATTACAAATAGAGAAAAAAGTTTTAAAAAAAGAAAATAATAAAATTTCCAATGAAAGACTTTTAAAAGTGGAAAAGGAGTTAAAGGAACTAAAATTATCATCCCAAGAACAAACAGAAAAATGGAAATCAAGTAAAAGAATTTTAGATGAGGAACAAAAGAAAAAAATTGACCTTGAAAATGCCAGACATCAGTTAGAGATAGAAAAAAGAAGTGGAAATTGGGAAAAAGCGGGTGAACTTTCATACCAGATAATTCCCAATTTGGAAAATAATATTTCTAAAAGTTTAAATACAGATAATTTATTAAATACTGTTGTATCAGAAAAAGATGTTGCCTTAGTTGTATCTAAATGGACAGGAATACCAGTTGAAAAAATGATGGAGTATGAACGTGTAAAATTACTTAAAATGGAAGATGAGATAAAAAAAATAATTGTAGGACAAGATCATGTAATAGCTGCTATTTCTAAAACAATCATTCGATCTAGAGCAGGTTTAAGTGATCCAACTAGTCCGTTAGGCACTTTTATGTTTTTAGGATCTACGGGAATTGGTAAAACTGAGACTGCTAAATCAGTTGCTAAATTTTTGTTTAATGATACCGATTCTCTGATAAGAGTAGATATGTCTGAATACATGGAAAAACATTCTGTTTCAAAATTAATTGGTGCTCCCCCTGGATATATTGGGTATGACGAAGGTGGTGTCTTAACTGAAGCAATTAGGCGACGACCTTACAGAGTAATTTTATTTGACGAGATTGAAAAAGCTCATTCAGACGTTTTAAATTTGCTTTTACAAGTTATGGATGACGGCAGGTTAACGGACTCTCAAGGAAAAACTGTTGATTTCACTAATACCATCATAATTTTGACAAGTAATATCGGTGCTCAACATTTTAAATCTAACATCGATTTTGGTTTGGAAAGTGAAAAAATTGAGCAAATAAAAAAAGAAATTATGACATCAGTAAAATTAAAATTAAGACCTGAATTCATAAATAGATTAGACGAAATTTTATTCTTTTCCAAATTAGGAAAATCTCATATTAGTAAAATTGTAGAAATACAACTAAATGACCTAAAAAAAAGGTTGCTTCTCAATAATATTTCTGTGGAGTGGGATGAAAAAGTAAAAAACATAATAGCTTTAACTGGTTATGATCCAGAATATGGTGCAAGGCCAATTAAAAGAAAAATAAGAAATGTTGTTGAAGACAAAATCAGCGAACTTATAATTAATAATGCAGCTAAAGAAGGTGATACTTTATCTATAAAAACTGAAGGCAATCTTATTGATGTAAAGGTTATGCAATCTAATATATCATAAACTTTTTTGATTAACATGGGTGT
>CACMTN010000002.1:122500-135341 GCA_902616615.1 uncultured SAR116 cluster alpha proteobacterium
AAATACTTATCGGATTGTGTTTGCAGTGAAATCGTCCCAGGAAATAGCTCCATCATTAAGACCGTACCCGAAACCGACACAGGTGGGCAGGTAGAGAATACCAAGGCGCTTGGGAGAATGATGTTGAAGGAACTCGGCAAAATGCACCCGTAACTTCGGAATAAGGGTGGCCTGCTCTGGGCAACCAGAATCAGGTAGCATAAAATAGGGGGTAGCGACTGTTTATTAAAAACATAGGGCTCTGCAAAGTGGCAACACGACGTATAGGGTCCGACGCCTGCCCGGTGCTGGAAGGTTAAGAGGAGTTGTGCAAGCAGCGAATTGAAGCCCCAGTAAACGGCGGCCGTAACTATAACGGTCCTAAGGTAGCGAAATTCCTTGTCGGGTAAGTTCCGACCTGCACGAATGGCGTAACGACTTCCCCGCTGTCTCCAACATCAACTCAGCGAAATTGAATTCCCCGTGAAGATGCGGGGTACCCGCGGTCAGACGGAAAGACCCCGTGCACCTTTACTACAGCTTTGCAGTGGCATCAGGAAGCCGATGTGCAGGATAGGTGGGAGGCTTGGAACTTGTAGCGCAAGCTATGAGGGAGCCATCCTTGAGATACCACCCTTCTGCTTTCTGTTGTCTAACCGTGGCCAGTTATCCTGGTCCGGGACCCTGCATGGTGGGTAGTTTGACTGGGGCGGTCGCCTCCCAAATGGTAACGGAGGCGCGCGATGGTAGGCTCAAACCGGTCGGACATCGGTTGTTGAGTGCAATGGCATAAGCCTGCCTGACTGCGAGACTGACAAGTCGAGCAGAGACGAAAGTCGGTCATAGTGATCCGGTGGTTCTGTGTGGAAGGGCCATCGCTCAACGGATAAAAGGTACGCCGGGGATAACAGGCTGATACCCCCCAAGAGTTCACATCGACGGGGGTGTTTGGCACCTCGATGTCGGCTCATCACATCCTGGGGCTGGAGCAGGTCCCAAGGGTTTGGCTGTTCGCCAATTAAAGTGGTACGTGAGCTGGGTTTAGAACGTCGTGAGACAGTTCGGTCCCTATCTGCCGTGGGTGTTCGAATCTTGAGAGGAGCTGTCCCTAGTACGAGAGGACCGGGATGGACGCACCTCTGGTGTACCAGTTGTCGCGCCAGCGGCATCGCTGGGTAGCTATGTGCGGAAAGGATAACTGCTGAAAGCATCTAAGCGGGAAGCCTCCCTCAAAACTAGGATTCGCCGAGAACCGTGGAAGACTACCACGTTGATAGGCTAGGTGTGGAAGCGCAGTAATGTGTGAAGCTAACTAGTACTAATAGTTCGATCGGCTTGATCGTGTCCGTCATGAAAGTAGATATCGGTTATTTAATTTTCATGAAAATCGTAAGCTTAATTTGGGTCATTTTCTTTAATATCTGTGATGCTAGATGGCTTGGTGATTATAGTGCAGATGACCCACCCGATTCCATTCCGAACTCGAACGTGAAGCTCTGTTGCGCTGATGGTACTGCATCTTAAGATGTGGGAGAGTAAGTCATTGCCAGGCCTTCTAGCCTCACAATATTTTCAAAGCATGACGCGGGGTGGAGCAGCCCGGTAGCTCGTCAGGCTCATAACCTGAAGGTCGTAGGTTCAAATCCTACCCCCGCAACCAACTATACAATAAAATCAATTACTTAGATCACCCTCAAAGACTGTTTTTTTTAGGTTTTTTTGTTGTAATTTTCATTATTTATACCAACCATCATGCCAACTGGTCGTCAGGTTTTTTAAATCTTGGTTGTAAAATACGTTCACTATAAATACTGTTAAACAATGGACACCGAAATAGATCGTAAAATAGCTGTAATCCTTGTTGCAGACGTTGTTGGTTATTCCAAGCACATGGAAAGAGATGAGAATGCTACGCTAAAGGCCTATGCCGAATGTGAGGAGATACTCAAAACATGTCTCAAGAAATACAAAGGATCTATCTTTAATACAGCTGGTGACTCAGCCTTAGTGGAGTTCCCAAGTGCAGTAAATGCTGTTGAATGCGGTGTTGCGTATCAAAATTACATAAAGAAAAGAAATGAATCCGATAAAACAGAGGTAAAACTTGAGTTCCGCATTGGTATTAATATGGGAGATGTTGTTAAGAAAGAGGGAAATTTTTTTGGTGATGGTGTAAACATAGCGGCACGATTAGAAGCATTAGCCCAGCCGAATGGCATCTCTATATCCAAGAGTGTGTATAACCTCGTTGTTTCCAAAACCAAGATGAGGTTTAATGATTTGGGCGTACAGAAGGTAAAGCAAAATGAGTTTCATGCCTTTGACATCCTTCTTGATCCTTCGCAAAAGAGAAAATTAAAAACAAAGTTTGGCTCTATGCTAACTATACTGGGGGCAGTTGCTGCTGCTTCAGTTGTAATGATTGGAGTGTTTTATTTTACCATTTTTCAAAATTCTTCGAATGATTCAAAACCTATATCATCAGCCGATAAACCATCTATTTTAGTTATGAATTTTGAGAACCTAACTAAAGATGAGGATAATGGGTTTTTAGGAAATGGAATTACAACAAGCATTCGTTCAGTATTAACTAGTACCCAAAGTGTCAAAGTTTCCCCTTCTAGCACCACAAACTTCATTTCTAAAAATAAGTACGAAAATACCCAAATTCGTGAAAAATATGGTTTTGACTTTATTCTAAGGGGTAGTGTACAGGGAGCAGGAAGTAAAATTAGAGTATCTGTCGAAATGACAGATTTGAATAAAGAAAGCATACTTTTCTCTGATATATACGATTTCGATGAAACAAAAGACGTTTTTGATCTTCAAGATGAAATTGCTCTCTCTATTCTAAAAGCCACGCGAATAACAACAAAATACGCACGTCCTGAATTAGCTTCTAATGAACCTGAGCTATATAAGTTGCACATTAAAGCACAATCGCTTTTTGCAAAAAATACACATGCATCGAATAAAGAAGCAGAAAACCTCTGGAGAAAAGGATTAGAAAGAGAGCCTGAAAATATAAGGTTCATTAATAGTTTAGGTTGGGTTTATTGGCAAAGAATATTTTTGAGGATCTCGAATAATCCAAGAGACGATATTCAACAAGGCTTAAAGCTTGCTAAAAAGGCTTTGTCAATTCGTCCAACACATGCTCCTGCTCTTTCACTGGAACTTTCACTCGAATTGATGATGGGAAATCATAATGAAGCTTGCAAAAAAGTTGAAAAAATCTTCCAGCATTCAGTAACAATATTTGATACGGCTTTGGGAGCTGCTGGAGCTCAAAACTGTGGAGACCTAGTCTCAGCCATAGCGAATTATGAATATGTGTTAAACAATGCTCCACATTTTTCTTCATGGGCAAGGAACTTATATAGTTATGCTTTGGTAGAGAGCGGTGACTTTGATAAAGCATTGAAGTTTTTCGAAATTGAGTTGCAGAAAGATCATGCTTTCGGAGGATTTTCACAAACCATGTATCTTCTTTCAGCATATATTAATAAGAAACGGGGTAATGAAAAAAAAGCAAAGGAATTGTTTGAGAAACAAAAAAGTGAAGACGGAAAAGGAAAAAGTGCTAAGAGAATAAGAGGAGAGCTAAGTATGCTTAAAAACAAAGGTTTTATCGACGAACTCATTGATGAGCTCAGTTCACTAGGATTGACCTAACATTTAGTCTGCTTATCGACTGTCATTTATACTAGCGAATAGTCTGTTCTCAAAATTTTCTGTTCTATAAATTAACTCTAAAAAGATTTAATTAATTTTTGCTCCAGCTAAAGTTACATCACCTGAAGCTGGTATCATAATTCTTAACTGTAATCCCCACTTACCAATTTTTTTTTGTTGAAGTGAATATACCTACTGATTTTGCATAACTTTTTTTATTTTTATCTCTTCTATTAAATTCAACACTGCATTGAACAGTATTTTTTTAAATATTTATTATTTCTACTTATATCCGATGCAACAATGAAGTGGGACTGATAAAATAGATTGACTTTTTTCATTTACATTTTTTATTTCTTTGTCGAATTCTTCTTGTTGCTTGTTATTTAAGAGTTGTCGTGCTCTCCCGTAATACATGTCATATATATAACTGTTATTACCTGAAGAAGCTGTAAACCAAAAGGGATATGAAAGAATATTTTTAAAATTTGCCAATTTTATTTTTTCATATAAAGACATATCAGCAACACCTTTTGGTGATACCATTTGAGGTGGTACACTGATAATTTTGTTAACTGAATCTGAAACTTTTATATTCCACCATTGAGGTGCATCTAATGCTCTAACCACAATTCCAGCAACACCTCCAGGTTTAAGGACTCTTTTAATTTCCGAAATTGATTTCTGTGCGTCACATTCCTCAAGTACGGTAACTGAGTAAACTGCATCAAAAAAATTATCTGGAAATGAAATGTCAGTAGCATCACTATAAGACAAATTAAGTTCATTAGGTTTTAAATTTGATCTTGAAGGTTGAGAATTATCCTTAAAAAAAGGATTAACTTTGAAATTTTGATCTTGAGCAATTTTACTACCCTCTGTTAACAAATATTCATTTATATCAACACCAACCAACGACAAATCTTTTCTAAGTTTTAATACTTGTCTACATAATGAAGCAGGGCCACAACCTAATTCTAAAACTTTACCGTTTTTGGAAATATTCATATTCGATACTAATGTTTCTAGCATTGCTTTATAAGTAGGTAACTCTGCTCTATCTTCTAATGAAGGAATTGCTCCAAAATCTTTTCCACCAATTATAACTAGTGTGAAAAAATCAGATAATTTTTGAATTATAGGGTTCCATTGTTTGGCAGATAAAAAAAATGGAAATAGTAAAAGTGGTGGGCCATTACCAATCACTTTATAAGAAATATTCTCAAATTGTCCTTCTTGATCACATATATTTACAGAGTAGTTTTCTATATTTAAACCCTTAAAAAATGAGATTAATGCTTCACATGTTTCACTTGATTTATCTTCACAAATGTCAGACCAAGCAAAAGCTTCGTAATTATTCAATTGAATAATTTCTAAAATATTTATTTCATTCTTTAATGTGTTAACTGAGTTAGCTGTAACGCCAAATTCACTCTTTAAGACCATGATTTTTTGGTCAAGTTTTGAAAACTTTTTTGAGTTAATAGTAATTGGGACTACTAAACTTAAACCAAGAATCTTATCATGATATTCTGAACAAAAATCTTCAATATCATTTGAACATTGACTAGCAATAAATGCTTTATTAATTTTGAGATGATCCATCAGACTACTTATTTGATCTTTTTTAAACATTATTGCTTCTGCTCGTCCTATTCTTATCCTATGAAAATCTTTCTGAACCTATTAGGGAATTATTTCGTGACAATGATAGACTGCTATTTTACCGTTACGGATTGATGCATAAACCATTTTCGTTCGCTTTTCTGGGTTTTCACGACTGGTTACAGTATGAAAGCCACAAAGTGAATAATTATCCTCGTTAATTACTTTGTAGTCAGATAAAATAGACGTAGTATTTGTCGCCCATACCAATACTTGTTCCAAATTTTCATTTTCATAAGTTGGTCGAAATACAAAATCATCTGTCACAATATTTGAGATGAAACTTGCATCACCAGTAGTGAAAGTTTTGTTCCAACCGTCTAAGGCTTCTTTGAAAGTTAATGACAAAGTTTAATGTTCCTATTACTGTATATTTAAAAGACTAGATTTTTAACAATATTTAATAATTCTATTATTAATTAATTAATAAAAATGTCAATTTGTGCAAATTATTTTGCAAACAAGAAGAAAGTGCAAAAAACAGTGCTAACCTTCGGTGATTTAAAAGTTTAAAATGTTAAACATTCATTTTAAAAGATAATTTTTTAGGCAATTTAGGTCTTTAATTTAATAATTTATAAACTCCACATAAATAATCTTGATGTAGGTTTTTTAAAGATTATTCTACTTAAATTGTATTATTAGGAAACTAAGTATGACTTATTTTACAAAAACATATGACGAGGCTTTTATAAATGAAAACTCTGTAAGGACTAATTACAAAAAGCTTATTAGTTGGTATAAAAATCAAGATAATAATGAATTAACAAAAATAAATTCTGATGCAATGAAATTTTTTGAAAATACAGGTGTATCATTTAAAGTTTATTCTAGTGACAAAAAAGAAAATCTAATACCGTTTGATATAATCCCAAGAATAATAAACTCCAAGGAATGGGATAAATTGGTCAAAGGGATAACACAAAGAGTTTTAGCTATTAATTTTTTTCTCACTGATATTTACGGTCAACAAGAGATTATAAAACATGGTGTTATACCTGTTGATCTAATTCAAAATAATCCTGCTTTTTTG
Source organism: uncultured SAR116 cluster alpha proteobacterium (assembly GCA_902616615.1). GTDB lineage: Bacteria > Pseudomonadota > Alphaproteobacteria > Puniceispirillales > Marisalimonadaceae > Marisalimonas. Next base: position 128,856 of record CACMTN010000002.1, read on the forward strand.
AAGCAGATGATAGGATTTACTCCTCCAAACAAAACATACAATCATATCTCTGGCATAGATTTAATTAAAACAAATTCAGACAATTTTTATGTATTAGAAGATAATGTTAGAGTCCCATCTGGAGCTTCTTATATGATAGAAAATAGAGATACCATGATAAAATTATTTCCTGAGCTAATTTCAAGATATAAAGTATCTGAAAATAGAAACTATCCCAAATACTTATCTGAAATTTTAAAGAAGTCTTCACCAAAAAAAACTAAAATAAACCCAAACATAGTTTTGCTAACTCCTGGAATATATAATTCTGCGTTTTTTGAACATGCTTTTTTAGCAGATAAGCTAGGTGTTGAATTAGTAGAAGGTAAGGATCTTCGTGTAATTAATAAATATTTAAACATGAAAACCATAGATGGTTGGAAAAGAATAGATGTAATTTATAGAAGAATAGATGATATCTTTTTAGATCCATTATCATTTAAAGAAGATAGTTTTTTAGGTGTTCCAGGTTTAATGGAGGTATACAGAAATAAAAACGTTACAATAGCAAATGCTCCTGGCACAGGAATCTCAGATGATAAATCAATTTATTCATATATTCCTGACATAATTAAATTTTATTTGGGTCAAAAACCAATTTTAAAAAATGTAAAAACATTCAAGTGCCGTATAAAAGATGAATTGAAATATGTATTAGACAATTTAAATAAATTAGTCGTTAAAGAAGTTCACGGCTCAGGTGGTTATGGGATGCTAGTAGGGCCACTAGCAAGCAAAACTGAAATATCAAAATTTAAAAATAAAATTAAAAAAAATCCTTACAGCTATATTGCTCAACCAACTTTATCTCTATCTACATGTCCTATTTATACAAAAAAGGGTCTAACTCCAAGACATGTTGACCTTAGGTGTTTTGCACTATTAGCACAAGAAAAAGTTTCAGTTATAGGTGGTGGCCTCACAAGAGTTGCCTTAAAGAAAGGTTCTCTTATTGTTAACTCCAGTCAAGGTGGTGGCACTAAAGATACTTGGATATTGAGTTCATAATGCTAGGAAGTACAGCCGACTCTTTATTTTGGATGTTTAGATATATTGAGAGAGTTGAAAATACATTGTGTATGATTGAGAGTGGTTTCCAATTGTATCTTTTATCGTCTAGTAATTTGAATAATGAATGGGACGCAATTTTAAGAACTAATTCTATAAGACATCATTTTTTAAAGAAAAATAACTCTTTAGATAGTCTTAATATAATTAACTTCATGTTAAAAGATCCTAAGAATTTTAATAATATTTTAATACTTTTTGAGAAAGCTAGAGAAAATGCACGAAGATCAAGGGTATCAATTACATCGGAGGTTTGGGAGGCCATAAACACTTGTTGGTTATATTTAAATGAAGAACTCAATAAAAAAATAAATGAAAGTAAAATTCAAACAATCATAAAAAATACAAGAGAAAAAATTGCTCTGATTTTCGGCTTTTTAGAAAGAAGCATGTTGAAAAATGAAATTTTAAATTTCTGCTATTTAGGCACATTTATTGAGAGATTTGATAATACTGTAAGAATTTTGAATACAAGATATTATCTTCTATTAGACGAAAAAAAAATTAGATTTGAAGGTTACGATAATTTTCAATTAGAAATGATTTTGAGAAGTATTTCTTCATACAGATCATTTATGTGGAAAAATCAAAATGAAATTAAAGCTAATAAAGTCTCTTATTTTTTAATATCAGATAAAGATATGCCTAAATCACTAATGTTTTGTGTTAATGAAACTATTAAAAATTTAAGGTCAATTCATAAAAAAAACTTTCCAAAAAATAAAAGTTACCAAAACGCTCTAAGTATTCAAAAAAAAATTAAACAAAAAAATAGAAATTTTAATAATTATTCATTTTTAAATAGTCTATTTAAATTAAATATGACATTAGCTGCAAATATAGAGGAAGAATTTAATTTTCAGTAATAGTATGATTTTAAAAATAACACAAAAAATTGTATATGAAATTGATGGAACGATTAATTTTGGGTTTAATAAGCTACTTTTAACTCCTCAAAGTAATGAAAGTCAAAAAATTTTAAATTGGAAAATTAATATTGAGGGTGGAAGTAAGGAACTTAATTCTATAGATCAATTTGGTAATCTAATAGATTTGGTTAGTATACAAAATAACTCTAAAAAAATTGAATATAATATTTTTGGTAAGGTTGAAACAAAGTCTAACTTTGGATTAAAAGAAATTTCAAAAAAAGATCTTCCACATTGGTGTTACATTGATAAAACTTACCTTACGAAACCTGGTGAATATCTATCAAAGTTTTACAAAGAAAACATTTTGAATTTCGAGGACTTGATAGGAAGTCTTCATGAACTCTCATTTAAAATAAAATCTAAAATTAAATATAAAAAAGGAAAAACAGATTATAAAACGACAGCTGAAGATGCATTTAAAAAAGGGTTTGGTGTTTGTCAGGATCACACTCATATATTTTTATCTATAGTCCGAATGAACAATTTGCCTTGTAGATATGTTAGTGGATTATTTAAACCGATACAAGATACTCATAATCTTTCTATGCATGCTTGGGCTGAAGTATTTATAGAAAATCTTGGTTGGATAGGTTTTGATATATCTAATGGTATTTCTCCAGATGACAGATATGTAGAAATAGCAAAAGGTTTCGATTATAATGATGTAGTACCTGTAAAAGGTGTTATAAATGGATATTTTATTGAAAATCAAAATTTAGAATTATCAATTGATATTTTAAATCAATAATCTAGGTGCTTAATGACTTATTGTGTAGGATTAAAATTAAATCAAGGCTTAGTATTCATGTCAGATACTTTAACTAACGCCGGAATAGATAATGTTAATACAAATAAAAAAATGTTTTTTTGGTCGAATAAAAACGAAAGAAGTGTGGTTTTATTAACTTCTGGAAATTTAGCGACATCCCAGGCTACTATCAATCTCATAAATGAAGCTATTGATAATCCCAATAATGATAACAATAATATTCTTAAAACTAAATCAATGTTTCAAGTTGCAAGAATTGTTGGAAAAATTTTAAGAAATATATCTAATGAATACTCTTCTGATGGTCAAGCAGGTGAAAATCCATATTCCTCCACATTAATTTTAGGTGGTCAAATTGCAGGTCAAGAACATAAGTTATTTTTAATATATCCTGAGGGTAACTTTATAGAAGCATCTGAAGATCAATCTTTTTTTCAAATTGGAGAAACAAAATATGGCAAACCAATTATTGTTAGAGCATTAGAAAAAGACTCAAACTTCGGTGATGCAATAAAACTACTTTTAGTTTCATTTGATAGTACTATGAAGGCTAATGTTTCAGTAGGCATGCCAATAGATGTCTGTACCTTAAAAAAAGATGATCTTGAATTGAATAATCAAATAAGGTTTGAAAAAAATGATCCTTATTTTGAAAAAATATCAAATAATTGGGGAGAGGCTCTAAAAAAAAGTATAAAAGAGTTACCACCATTTGATTTTAAATAATTTAGATATTGATCCAACATATTTGTCTCTTACTTATGCATGGAACACGTTATTACTTTTAATAAAACTTGCCACTTTTATCTCTTTTTTAGTAGGTTAAACAACTTAAAGAAACTAAAAAAAATGTCAATCTGTACCAACCACTGTACCAACCATATCATTAAAATACATGATTTTGATCGCCCTAAAAGACATCTGTTTTAGGGTTTTTTTGTGTTTTAAGCTTGATCAATGTTTTTCACGCAGATCATCGTGCTTTAATTTAATATGAATTTGGTAACTTTATTTAAATTTAGTATCAGAAGATTTTATTAAATTTGATAATTCAAGTTCACATTCACCTTCTGAAAATGATACAATCCCGCCCATATCTCTAATGTCTTTCCAAAATTGTGTAGAAAATGATTTTCTTGCTTTTTCTTGGTAGGTTCTATCTTTCCAAACATGGAATAAGTCAACCTGAGTATCTGATATATGTGTAAAACTTCTTAATAACAATCCACCATTTTCAGAAAACAAATGTTCCGAAATGCTTTTTAAACTCATCATAATAGAGTTTTTCACTAGTTTATTTTGTAGTTTGACAGTTACAGTGATTCCAATCAATTTAATATCCATTTTTTAATATATAAGTTTTCAAGACTTTTATAAATTAGCACCTTTAGTTAAATTTAATATCTCAATCTTTCCAATTTTTGAAATAACCTCTCTGATTGTCATGCCTTCAGCAGGTATTTTTGGTGGACAAAGAAAATCTGATATGGGTTCAATTGATCTAAATCTATTCCTTTCTTGCGGGTATTTATTAGTATGAAAAACTGGGATCGTTTCAGAGTCTAAATCAACAAAGTCACTTGGGTAATCAATTAAATTTATTACTGCTTTAGGCGGTGATTTAATATCAAAATTGTATTCACAATGCTCTGGTTGGATCATAAAAATATTATTTTGATAAAAAACATGATCAATGGCAACACAAGAAAAACATTTCTTACAATATATTCTTGTTGATCTCGCATCTCTTCTTAATTGTGTTGCTGTCATATTTTCAATTCCTTCGCAACTATGTATATCTGAACGAAAGTAAACAGAATAAAGAATATCTTTTGGTTTTTTTCCTCCATTTTTTTCTGCCCATTGAAGTCCTTGCCTACAATCTTCGCATGCACATAATAGCGAAAACTTTGGTATAGGATCATTTAAAAAAATTTTACATGAACTACATGAGCATGAAATTTTATTTTTTTTATCCATAATTACAATCTAATCAAAACAAGTTAAAAAGGTAAAGAATAATTGAAAATTTTGAATTTTAATAATTTTAATATTTATACTCATATTTTTTAATAGTCTCTTTATTAAAATCAATTCCAGTACCTATTTTATTAGGTATTACTACGTGTCCATCACTTAATTCATATGGTTCTTCTAAAATAATGTCGGACCATCTAGTCCACTCTAAATAACCTGCAGTTGGTGTTACGCGCATTAGATGTGATGAAACCTCGTGGTATAAATGAGATGAAACAGATATTTGAAATCCTTCAGCAATGGATGCAGTTTTTAGCCAAGCACTTACACCACCAATCCTCAATAAATCTGGCATTATAAAATCTGAAATTTGATTTTTCAAAGCAGTAAATGCATCATCAAAACCATGAAAGTTTTCACCTAAAATGATTGGTGTTTTCATTCTTTTTCTTAATTCTTTATAACCTTCAAATGCATAATATTTTATTGGTTCCTCAAACCAATATAAACCCTGTTCATCTAAATCATTCAATCTATGTATTGCTTGTGGAAGTGATAAGCATTGATTGAAATCACAAAGAAGATCTGAATTCACCCCAATCCCTTTTTTTACATTTTCAATTGCTTTGAGATCCTCATCTAATATTTTTCTACCTAATCTAATCTTTACAGCTTCAAAATTTCCTTCATCTACTAGAGACACTGTTTCATCATACAATATTTGGGGATCATCTAGCCATAATCCACTGGAATTATATGCCTTAACCTTATCTACTGATCCACCTAAGTGAACACATAATGGCTCACTACATATTTTAGAACTAGCATCCCAGAATGCTATGTCTAGTCCTGCTAAAGCATAAAGAGCAATTCCAGATCTTCCTAGTAAACTTAAATGGTTCATACCTTCGTTATAAAACTGATAAGGCGCAATTTCTCTATTTTGAAAATTTTTAAAAAGCTCTTTCATTGCTAATGCAATAGTTTGTGTATAATTTACTAAGTATGGACCAATATAACCTTTACCAATTGTTCCGTCGCTTAAAGTGATTTCAATTAGCATATACGGCCAATATTCAAATGTTCCTAATGAGGCCACGATTGGTCTTTTTAAAGGTACATTTACAGTTATAACAGACAAACTCTTAACTGAAGGTATTTTCAAAACAATTTCCTTTTAACCATTAATATTAAATTTAACCTATACGATAAAGTTTAATATTGGTGGGGCCGTTAGGCAACATAAACCTTATTAAAGTTAGTTGGTTGAACTCCTACTCCACAAGCAATTTATCAAATAAAATTAATATTTAGACTACCGTCAAGGACTTAAATTTTTCATTTTTCTATAGTTGAATATAATGGAGCTCATTTGCATATGTTATATTTGATTGGATCAATTTTTCTTATTGGTAGATTGATGCATGGGATTACGATTGGTTTTATGAAATATAGTCCATTTCTTAGGGTTAATAGAACTTTATTAACTTTTTTATGTATTCTAGTTATTTCTAGTAGTAATATTACCGAAGTTATATAAATACTTTTTTTGTTTTTATATTTAATTAATCCAAATTAAATTAACTTTACGCAGATTTAATTATGTATCAAAGTAATACATAATAATTTCTAGGAAAAGGAGAAAAAATGATAATTTCAAGACGTATTTTAACGCCAATATTAGGTAAAAGTGATTTAGTA
>CACMTN010000003.1 GCA_902616615.1 uncultured SAR116 cluster alpha proteobacterium
ATGGTTACCATTAAAAAATATTTTCTTTAATGAATTTCATTATTCTCAAAATTTTGGAAAGTTAGGATTATGTGGTTGTCCTGGCACTTTATTAGATTCTAATAATCAAATTATTGGGATTCAAAAAACATTGAAAATTTTTAAAAATCATAACGTTAATGTTGTTTTATCTCTCACGGAAACATCAGAATTAAAATCACTAGGATGTGGAAATTTAATAAAGGAAATTAAATTAAATAATTTCGTTTGGTTACATTTTCCAATTAATGATTTTAATATACCTCCTAAAAATTCACTTCTAAAGTTAAATTTACTTCTCTCGGATCTAGAAAATTTTTTAAAAAAAGAAAAAAATATTATTATACATTGTAAGGCGGGATTAGGTAGAACTGGTACAATCGCATCATTATTATTAGCTAAATTAGGAATATCCACAAAAGATGCCATTAAATTTATAAGAAAATATAGACCAGGATCAATTGATACAGATGAGCAAAAAAACTTTGTTTTAAATTGGAAATGTTAACAAGATGATTCTTTAATCATCAAAAAATTATTTTTTATTTTGATCATTCATATAACATTCAAATAAGAAATAATTTTTTTCTATAATTAAACTACTGATTTCTATAACTAAATTTTAATTTAACAATTTAGAAATAAAAATTAAACAAAACTGAAATATTTTAAGACCAAAAAATAAAGAATCATGGAGATTTTTTATGCTTAAAATAATTAATATTTCTAAATATTTTGATCAAGTTAAAGCTGTTAATAATGTAACAATAAATGTTGAAAATTCCTCAATGATTGGAATTATTGGAAGATCAGGTGCTGGTAAATCTACATTATTAAGAACAATAAACAGACTTACTGACGCTACCTCTGGCGAAATTCTTTTCCAAGATCAAAATATATTAGATTTGAAGAAAAAGGATAAACTCGCATGGCAAAAAAATTGTGCCATGATATTTCAACAGTTTAATCTTGTTCCAAGATTGGATGTTCTTACAAATGTTATTTTAGGCAAATTGAATGAGATGTCTACTGTGCGTGCTAGTCTAAAACTTTTTACATCTGAAGAAAGATATGCCGCATTAAACTTCTTAGACAAATTTGGCATGATACAGACTGCTCTACAAAGAGCTGAAACACTCTCCGGTGGTCAGCAACAAAGAGTTGCAATATGTAGAGCTATGATGCAAGACCCTAAACTAATCCTTGCAGATGAACCTATAGCTTCATTAGATCCTTTAAATGCTAGACTTGTTATGGAATCTCTTAGAAAAATTCATGATGAACAAAATATCACAGTGATTTGTAACCTACATACTCTAGATACTGCAAAGCAGTATTGTGATCGTATTATTGGTATGCAGAACGGAGAAATAGTGTTTGATGATTTACCATCAAAACTTACAAATCAAAAAGCTAGAGAAATTTATGGTGCTGAAGCTGACGAAGCTTTTGAAGGCACTATGACATCAGTTTCATTAGAGAGCGCAGATATTAAGAAGACTGCATGAACTTATGAAAATTAGAAGACCAAACTTAAATCAATGGAGAAACATAAATGTTAAAAAAATTATATAGTTTTTTAGCTGTAGTGACCGCTTTTTTAATGGTTTCTGCAGCTAATGCAGATAAAAAATACGATGGACCAAAAATGGACCTCAGTAAATTTCAGCCTGAGTTCAGAATTGGTTTTCTTGGAGATGAAGCATCCCAAGATATCATTGCAAGAAATGGATGTCTAAAAGATTATGTTGAAAAAGCATATAGTGTACCAGCTAAATTGTTTACATTCAAAGATTATGCTGGAACCATGGAATCAATGCTTGGTGGCAACCTTGATTACACATGGTTTGGTTCTTCTGGCTATGCTGGAATTTATCTACAAGATCCAAATGCCGTTGTGCCAATTTTAACTAGAATGCAACCTACTGGCGATACTGGATATTATTCGGTAATGGTAGCTAGGAAAGATTCAGGTATTAAATCTCTAGATGATCTTAAAGGAAAAAAATTAGGTTTTGCTGATCCTAATTCTACTTCTGGATATCTAATCCCATCTATTGAATTACCAGAATTATATAACGTTAATATTGATACTTACTTCTCAAAGACTCAGTTTTCTGGCGGACACGAAAACAATGTATTAGCTGTTTTAAATGGAGACGTTGATGCTGGCGTTACATGGGTATCTGGTGTTGGTAAATGGGAAGAAGGATACTCATCTGGTAATTTAAGAAAAATGGTTGATAAAGGTATCTTAAATATGGACGACTTAGTTCAGGTTTGGTCATCAAAGTTAATTCCTAATGGCCCGATTGTAATGCCAAAGAAATTACCACAGGAAGCTAGAGATGTTATGGTTGGATTGAAGCAATGGATACACAAAAATGATCCAAAATGCAGTGAAGATGTTGCAAATGGCATTGTAAAAGCTTGGGTTCCAGTTGATCATAGTTTCTATGAAGTAATTGTAAAAGCTAGAAAAGCAAAATTAGAAGCCAAGAAGAAAAAAGGCTAATTACTAATATGCAAAAGACAGTAATTAGCTGTCTTTTGCATACTTTATTAACTCAATCAACAATAATTTTATAGTTGGAAGTATAATGTATTCAGACAATATTTTAGGTTTTGAGACAATTGAGAAAAACCTAAAAGCAATGGCTTTTAAAAGATTAATTTATTCCTTCATAAGCATTTTGGCTATTTTATTTCTTCTTTCCAGTGGACTTACAATAGCAGAAGAAAATAATGCAGGAAGCTTTCAAAGGGGATTGAGTAAATTTTTTGACTACCCTGTTGATCTTTTCAAAGAAGCATTTGAGTCTGGTTGGAGATGGTATGCATATGTATTCAAATATCTTCCAGATTTAATATCAACAATAAACATGGCTTTTTTTTCAACACTGTTCGGGGCAATTTTTGCTCTTCTCTTGAGCCTGTTTGCAAGTAAAAATTTAATTAAAAACCAATATATAGTTACTTTCTCAAGAAGAATCATGGACATTTTGAGATCATTTCCTGAGTTGGTTATTGCTATGATATTTTTGTATCTGATGGGAAAATCAGAATTACCTGCAGTTATTGCAATAGTAATTCATACTGCTGGAGCTCTAGGAAAATTATTCTCTGAAGCTATTGAAAATGCTGATAACAAACCAATTGAAGGTTTACAATCTTGTGGAGCAAGTTGGTGGCAACGAGTTAGATTTGCAGTTATTCCTCAAGTAATACCTTTATTTATCTCATACACCCTTCTGAGGTTAGAAATTAATGTAAGAGCGTCAACCATCCTTGGTTTTGTAGGTGCTGGAGGTATTGGAGAAGCATTGTCTGCTGTAATTCAGTTTAGATATGGAGACGAAATTATAGCTATTATGTTTTTATTAGTTATCACTATAATTTCCTTAGATTATTTCTCCAGATTTCTTAGGGGTAGATTAATTGGAGACAATAAGTAATGGAGCAAGTATTAAATCAAAATGTTATTGATGCAGTTGATCTAAAACATAAAAAACATATTAGAATTCTTATTATAACTGGATTTATGTTTATGGTTTATTTAATTGGGTCAATAATACACTTTGATCTACCTAACTTAGCTAAAAAGTGGAATAAAGATCGAGCGTCTATGTTTATGTTAGATATATATGCTCACAAAGACCATATAAAAATGAATTGGAAAGATCCTCAGAAAATTGATGTAAGATTTGAGGGTGGTCATAGGCATGTTTATAAAGATGATCCCACTTGGCTTATTAGAAATAAAAACAATCAATCTACAATTGTTAACTTTGATAATGGTGGTCAGTTTGTTTTCTTTCCAAATAGAGTGGAAATGAGAAATTTTCCTAATATCAATGAACCATTCATTTTTAAGCTTAATAAAAATGGTAAACCTTATGTTGATGGGTATGTTGGAAAGGAAAGTATGTTGCCAAGTTGGATGCGTGCAACAGAAAATAAAGTTGAAGTGAGACCTTCTTTATATGAAAGGCTTCAGGTATATGGATCAAAAGTCGAAGTTCATAGATACGAGTTAGGATGGAAATATTTTTGGTTTGATTTCGATAGCCCTCTTGTTGGAAAGGGATTTCTTGACGCTATATCACTTATGTTTAATGATGACAGAGTAGATCCAAAAATTTCAAATTTTAATCTTGTTGTAAATGAATTTTTAGAAAATGAAATATGGCACCACAACACCGTTTTGTTTGCTATGGTTGAAACATTATTAATGGCCATTCTTGGAACATTAATTGCCTCAATGGTTGGTCTTCCACTAGCTTTTCTTGCTGCTTACAATGTTACTCCACTTTCCTCAATAAGGTTTTTTCTGAGAAGACTCTTCGACATGCTTCGAGGAATAGATATGTTAATTTGGAGTTTAATATTCCTTAGAGCTTTCGGTCCTGGACTTTTTACCGGAATTTTTGCAATCGCATTTACAGACACAGGCACTCTTGGTAAATTAATGTCTGAAGCTATAGAAAATACTGATAAAAAAGATAAAGAAGGTATCCAGTCAACTGGTGCAAACAAAGTTCTTCAACATAGATTTGGTATCATTCCACAAATACTACCAATTTTCATTTCACAAAGTTTATATTACCTAGAGTCTAACACAAGAGCTGCCGTAATTATTGGGGCAATGGGTGCTGGAGGTATAGGCTTACATTTCCTTGGGGCATTAATGACTGGAAATGATTTTGAAAACGTTGCTTACATGGCAATTTTAGTTTTAGTTGCTGTAATGTGCATTGATACTATGTCAGCCAAACTAAGAAGATTATTAATTGGTATAGAGGATAAGAAATAAAGGATTTACTATGAATAGATATATTTTAATAATAGTTTTTTTAATTTACCCGTTACTTGTTCAAGCTCAAAGCAAAGATACAAAAAATATAAGCAATGAGGTGTCTTCTCAGGAAGCTGGAACATTAGTTAATACAGAAGAAATTTTTCAAAAACTTATAGATAAATGTGATGATGTTAACCTTCTTATGTTAAGAGCCAGAATAAGATTAGAGTTGCCTAGAATAGATAAATCTGACGCTGATACAGTCGAAAAAATGCTGTTAGAAGGTTTTGAAATGTGTGCACAAAAAAAACCTGAGGAAGCTAAAGTAAAATTAACAGAAGCATACGAAATCGCAAAAAAAGCTGCCTCGGAAAAATTTGGCCAAACTGGTACAGGTGGATTAGAAACTGTCAAAAAAGATATCGAACCTCTAAAAGATACAAACTCTTCTAATGGTACAAAAGATAAGCCATGGTGGAAATTCTGGTAATTGAAATTTAATTTTTTATAAAAATATTTGTAAAAAAAATGAAAAATTATTTCGTAATGATCTTCTAAAAAAGGGGATAGTATGAAATTAAAACCATTTGACAAATCTGGAAAATTTTACAAAGGCAATTTGCATGGACATAGCGATTACTCTGACGGACTGCTTAAACCAAAAACTGTGATTGAGTTTTACAAATCATATAGCTATGATTTTACATGTCTTTCTGATCATTTATGGCATGACAAGAGATTTGCTGCAGAAAGTGTCAATGATGTTTCTGATTTTAATTTTAAAGATTTTATTACAATTCCAAGTGCTGAAATTCATGTAAAAGGAAAAAAGTACGAAAGAGCTGGCTTGTGGCATCTTGTTGCTAACGGTTTGCCTTTAGATTTCAAAATTGCATCTGATAATGAAACAATAGATGAACTACTTAACAGAATCATAGAGACTGGAGCATTTGTAACAATAGCTCATCCAGAGTGGTATTCATTATCTTCTGATGAGGCCATTAAAGTAAGTAATGCTCACGCAGTTGAAATCTATAATCACGCAGCAACAATTAGCTCAAATAGAGGTAGTGGAATAGCTACAGCTGACTTCCTACTAAATAATAATAAAAAAATTTTACTAACTGCATCTGACGATTCGCATTTTCATAAAGAAGATGCTTTAGGAGGTTGGGTATTCGTAAAATGCAAAAACCTGTCTATACAAAATATTTTATATTCTCTTAAAAATGGTAATTATTACTCTTCTACAGGGATAGCAATACATAATATAGAACTTGATGATAATGAACTCTTAATACAATGTAGTCCAGCTTCACACATAATTATTTCAGGCTCCTCTAATACCTGCCTTTCCAAAAATGGTTACAACATTACAAGTGCCAAATTTGATTTAAATAAGCTTGATACAAGTTTTTTTAGAGTAACAGTATTAAACGAGTATGGTAAATATGCTTGGTCTAATCCTTACTGGTTAGATGAAATTTTTTAAAGATAGGAGTAACGATTGAAGATACTAGAGTTAACATATCTCAATGTTTTTATTTTTTTAGCACCTAGTTATTAACATGAAAAAACTTGATAAAAACAGACCTTTAATTCACTCAAATTGTCAAGTTGTAGACAGTAATTTTGGTTCATTTGTTGAAATAGGTGAATATTCTATTATTTCAAATTCTAATTTCGGTGATTATTCTTATTGTACAAGATTTTGTGATATAGCCAATACAGACATAAAAAAATTTTCTAATATTGCAAGCTCTGTTAGAATAGGTCCAACGGACCATCCAATGGAAAAAGCAAGTCTTCATCATTTTTTATATAGATCAACTGACTATTGGGAAGACAAAGAACATGACAAAGATTTTTTTAAAAACCGATATTCCAGAAAAACTATAATTGGCAATGACACATGGATAGGACATGCTGCTATTGTTAAACCTGACATTACAGTTGGGGATGGTGCTATAATTGGAGCTGGTTCTGTTGTTACCAAAGATGTGGAAAGTTATACTATTGTAGCAGGAAATCCCGCTAAAATTATTAGAAGAAGGTTTTCAGAAAAAATTGCAATTCAATTATCTGAAATTCAATGGTGGAATTGGTCTCATGAGAAAATAGGATCTTCCTTAGACGATTTTAGAACTTTAAGTGTTGAAGATTTTATATCAAAATATAAATAGATTAGGATACTGCATTTGATGATTTAATAAATCTGTCAACAACGCTTTTACAAACACTTGCAATCTTTCCATTACATATTGTTGCTTCTATCTCTCTTGTTTTTGGGTTAATAATTACTAAATCTGCGTAATTTTCTACTTTGATAGCTCCTCTTTTGTCAATATTTAGTGCCTTTGCGGGATTTTCTGATATTAATGCCCATGCATTTTCAATAGAACAAATCTTATGATCTAACAAATACCAAATTGACTGGAGTAGTGATGGATAATAATAATCTGATACTAGAATGCTACAGTATCCTAGTTTTAATAATTCTAATGTAGATATATTTCCATTATGTGAACCACCTCTGACTAAATTAGGCGCACCCATTATTACATTTTCATTATTGAAGTATGCTTCTTTAGCAGCTAAAATACTTGTTGGAAACTCACAAATATTAGCACCAAAACTTCTAAACCATTTTCTATCCTTTTTGCTTTCATCATCATGCGAACCAAATTTAATATTATTAGATTTCATAAAATTGCTTAATGTTTTTAAACTATCACTTACTTCATTTTCTTTTGTTAATCGATAATTCACAATATTTGCAAGTTCACTTTTTTCCATAGACATTTTATTAGCCCATGTTGCAAATGCTGTTGGTTTGTTTTCAATTTTTTCTATGGCATCAGGTATATGGTTGTTGAATACCACATAATTAAGTTTGTATTCTGTAATTAAATCAATAAGTTCTTGAACTTTTTCTACAAGATGCGTTTCGTACCTTACCTGAACATTTATATTAGTTATCATAGAAGGTCTGTATTTATTGAGATTTTCTAAAAATATTTTAGCGTATTCAGGACTTCTTATTCTACCTTCCCAGCTATAGCTACATGCTAGGTAAGCTGTAGTAATGCCATTAATGGAAAGTTCTTTGTCAACAATTTTAAGAGTATCATTCATATCAAAACTTACGCCTGGCCTTGGAAATAATTGTCTTTCAAATCCATCTCCATGTAAGTCTATTATTCCAGGTAACACCCAAAAACCCGTCAAATCTATAACTGGATAATTTTTTTTAGGGTATTGATTAGTTTTATTAACTTCAATTGAAGTTAAAAATTTATCTTCAATAGTTATGGTTCCCGATTGCATTTTATTATGATGCAAAAATTTACTGCCCTGTAAAATATATCCTGAAAATTGATTTGATTGTATTTGATTCATATATTTTAATTATCTTAATTTTATTAATTTTATATTACAAATATCAAAAGCTTAATCTTCTAATGTTAATTGAATTCTTTCGCCAACAAACCATGTCTGACTGAACTCTATTGGAATACAATTTAAATCTTGATTCACATATGTTGTTTTAAGAAGTGGGCTATTAATTTTACAATCAAGTAAATTTGCTTGAATACTATCAGCTAGCTCTGCGATTATATTAGTGTTTGACCTAACAAAATCATTTACACCCAACAACTTTAGTGTGTTTGTGACAGATAATTCTTTTTGAAATATTTCTAGAAAACTGGGAAACCTTTTATTTGGAATTATTCTTTTAGTTAAAATAGTTGGAATATTATTAATTTTACCAGTTGTTTCTATTAAAAGAATCTCATCTTTTGAATTTATTTTTAAATTATCAGCTTCTATCTTGGATGCTTTTCTATACTCTGATCTAATAATTCTTGTTTTAGGAATATTGTTTTCATGAGTAATATTCTCTGAAAATCTTACTCTTTTTCCAAGTTTATATTTTAACTTAGAAGCTTGAACAATTACACCAGAACCTCTTTTAGAAAACAAAATTCCTTCATTTTTTAATATTTGCAAAGCTCTTCTAACCGTGTGTCTATTTACTCCAAATCTTTTTGAAAGATGATTTTCAGAAGGTAGTTTATCACCTGAATTGTATATGTTATCCGCCACATCTTTTTTTAATGCTTCATAAATTTGATAATAAATGATTTTAGAATGCATGTAATAAAAACTTAATAAAAATATAATTGTATAATTAATGTTTTATAATTATAAGTTGTATAGTTGTATAGTAAAGAAGTAATTAAATGATTGAAAAAAGAAAATCTTGGATGAGTTTGTTAGCAACATCTAGCCAAAGTGATTTGTTAAATCTCTGGGAACAAAAAAAAATAAAAGTCAATTATGTATGGTTAAGAACACCTGAAATTGGAAGCATAATGGCTCAAGGAAGAATGGGTGTAACTGGAGATAAATTTAATATTGGTGAAGTTACTATAACTAGATGTTCCTTAAAATTGAATTGTGGAACAATAGGTCATAGTTATGTTCAAGGAAGAAGTAAGAAAAAAGCTGAAATAAGCGCATTATGTGATGCTCTTATGCAAACTAAAATGTCTAAAGAAATAAATAAAAATATTATTATTCCTTTAGAAAAAATTAAAAAAGATAATAAAGACAAAATTCTCTCAAAAGCTGAAGCTACAAAAGTTGATTTTTTTACTCTTGTAAGAGGAGAAAGCGATTAATGGAAAATTATCCTTTTTCTGAAAATTCTATAAATAGTTCTATTGCTTTTAGATCATTAGTAAATGCAACATCATATCCAGGTAGAACTTTTCAGATAAATAAACTTAACAAACCAAGTGTATTGTCAAATGCAGCAGCGACAATATTAATTACGTTATGTGATAATGAGAGTAATGTTTACCTCTCAAAAGAATATAATACAGATGAAGTAAGGGATTGGTTAATTTTTAACACTGGTGCCATTATTAGTAACAAAAAGAATGCTGATTTTGTAATTGGTACATGGAAATCTTTATTGCCATTAAATGATTTCAAAATAGGAGTTCCTGAGTATCCAGAAAGATCTGCAACTTTAATAATTGAAGAAACAAAATATAAAAAAGTAAAATGCAACATTGATGGTCCAGGCATAAAAAATAAATTAAATATTGATTTACCTAATCCTGAATTATTTATCGAAAATAATAATCTTTATCCTTTAGGTTTAGATTTCTATTTCACAAATGACTTAGAAATTTTATCTATTCCTCGTTCAACAAAAATTAATATCATAAAATCGGAGCTTTAGATGTATGTAGCTGTTAAAGGTGGGGAAGTAGCAATTGATAACGCTCATTCTTGGATGTCAGAAATAAGAAGAGGTGATACATCCATTCCAAATATTTCCCTTGATCAAATATCAGAACAACTCACACTTGGTGTTGATAGAGTAATGTCTGAAGGTTCTCTATATGATAAAGACCTTGCTGCATTAGCAATAAAACAGTCTAGAGGTGATTTGATAGAAGCTATATTTTTGTTAAGAGCTTACAGAACAACTCTTACAAGATTTAGTTACAGCAAACCAGTTAATACAGCAAATATGACATGCCTAAGAAGGATTTCAGCAACTTTTAAAGATATACCAGGTGGACAAAAATTAGGTCCTACTTTTGATTACACGCATAGGCTTTTGGACTTTAAATTACTAGCTGAAAATGAAGCACCTATTAGTCCAAAAAAAAAATATAATGACAACAAAATGCCTCACGTTTTAAGTTTTTTAAATCAAGAAGATTTAATGCAAAACGAAAAAGATAACAATCTTGATCCTATCGATATAACTCGAGAACCAATTAGCTATCCAACATCTCGTTCGGCAAGGTTACAAGCATTATCAAGAGGAGATGAGGGTTTTTTACTTGGTCTCGCATATTCTACTCAAAGAGGATATGCAAGAAATCATGCATTTGTAGGGGAACTAAGAATTGGCATAGTTGACATTGAGCTTTATATTCCAGAATTAGGTTTTGAAATTAATGTTGCTGAGATCATTTTAACTGAATGTGAAACGGTAAATCAATTTCAAGGATCCAAAATTGAACCTCCACAATTTACAAGAGGTTATGGTTTAGTATTCGGACAGACTGAAAGAAAAGCTTTAGCAATGGCTTTGATCGATAGAGCTTTAAGATGGAAAGAATTAGGTGAAGATTATTCTGGCGCACCAGCACAAGACGAAGAATTTGTTATTTCACATTGCGACAACATTCAAGCGACTGGTTTTTTAGAGCACATAAAACTACCACATTATGTTGATTTTCAATCTGAACTAGAGCTCATTAGAAAAATTAGAGCTGACGCCAAAGTTAATATGAAAAGGTAATAAAATGAATGAAATGAGTAAAAATGAAAATTTAGATATTCAAATTTATAATTTTGCTTATTTAGATGAAAATACAAAAAGAATGATAAGACGAGCTCTTCTGAAAGCATTATGTATACCCGGCTATCAAGTACCTTTTTCCTCAAGAGAAATGCCAATGCCATATGGTTGGGGTACTGGTGGAATTCAGGTAACATCTGCTTGTTTAATACCCAAAGATATTTTAAAGGTAATAGATCAAGGCGCCGACGATACTACAAATGCAGTATCAATAAGAAAATTTTTTCAAAAAACTGCAAATGTAGCTGTAACTGAAAAAACTTCAGATGCATCTCTTATACAAACTAGACACAGAATTCCTGAAACAAAATTAAAAGAAAAACAAATATTAGTATATCAAGTACCAATTCCAGAACCTCTTAGATTCTTAGAACCAAGAGAGACAGAAACTAGAAAAATGCATGCTCTTTCTGAATATGGATTAATGTATGTAAAACTTTATGAAGATATTGCAAAACATGGTCATATTGAGACAGCATATGCATATCCAGTAAAAACAAATGGAAATTATGTTACTGACCCTTCTCCTATTCCAAAATTTGATAATCCCAAAATGAATAATAGTCCAGCTATTCAACTTTTTGGCGCTGGAAGAGAACAACGAATTTATGCTATTCCACCTTATACAAATGTTAAAAGTCTTGATTTTGAAGACTATCCTTTTGAAGCTATGAAAGCTAATTTCAAATGTTCAATATGTGGATCCAGTGATAGTTATTTAGATGAAATTATTGTTTCAGATGATGGTAAACGATCATACATATGTTCAGACACAGACTATTGCAAAGAACAAACCAAATTAAATTCAAAAAAAGAAGATTAATTATGAAGCAAAATTTCTTATTTCAAGCCTCTAATATTTCTAAATACTATGGCCAAAATATAGGTTGCAAAAATGTATCTTTAGATATTAATCCTGGAGAGGTCCTTGGAATTGTTGGCGAGTCAGGTTCTGGGAAGTCTACATTATTAAACTGTATTTATGGAAATTTAGAAGTTGATGAAGGAGATATTTTCTTAAACGACAAATCAAAAACAATCCTCAATTTTACAAAAATTTCGGAACCAAAACTTCGTTTAATTCAAAGATCTGATCTAGCATTTGTGCATCAAAATCCTCGTGATGGTCTTAGAATGAATATAAGTGCAGGAGGAAATATTGGTGAAAGATTAATGGCAATTGGTCATAGAAATTATGGTGAAATTAGAGAAATTGCTGCAAATTGGCTAGAAAAAGTTGAAATTGATGTTAGCAGAATTGATGATAAGCCAAGTACTTTTTCTGGAGGAATGCAACAAAGACTTCAAATTGCAAGAAATCTTGTAACTAGACCAAGATTGATTTTTATGGATGAACCTACTGGAGGTTTGGATGTATCTGTACAAGCTAAAATCTTGGATTTATTAAGAAACCTTGTAAGAGAACTTGGCATTGCTGCAGTAATAGTTACACACGATCTTGCAGTAGTTAGACTTTTAGCTGATCGTATAATTGTAATGCAAAATGGAAATGTAATAGAAGCTGGTTTGTGTGATCAGGTTTTAGATGATCCACAGCATAAATATTCGCAATTATTAGTTAGTTCAGTATTACAGGTGTAAAATGATACAAATTAAAAATTTAAACAAATCATTCCAACTTTATAATCAAAACGATACAAACATAAATGTATTTAAAAATATAAACTTCAGAGTTAATAAAGGTGAGGTTGTTGCACTTACTGGTAACTCTGGCACAGGTAAATCTACTTTATTAAAATTAATCTATGGAAGTTATGTGATAAGTAAAGGTGATGTTCTTATTTCAGATATTAATATTAGAAAATCATCACCTAGAGATATTTTAAAACTAAGAAAGAATAAATTGGGGTATGTTAGTCAATTTTTGAGAGTTGTACCTAGAGTGCCAACAATAGATGTTGTAATAGAACCCTTGCTTGAGATTGGATGTGAAAAAAAAATTGCATTAAAAAAAGCTCAAGAAATATTAGAAAGACTTAATATTCCAAAAAATTTGTGGAACTTATCTCCCTTAACTTTCTCAGGAGGTGAACAACAAAGAGTAAATATTGCTAGGGGTTTTATTCATAATTATCCGTATTTACTTTTAGATGAACCAACCGCAAGTCTGGACCAAAATAATAAAAATGTTGTATTAGATTTAATAGAAAAAGCTAAGCTAAATGGTTCAGCTATAATAGGAATATTTCATGATGAAACAGCTAGAAACAAAGTTGCTACAAGAGAAGTCAATTTAGAAAATTTATGAATTAATGAAAAAAACTAATGGCAATTTATTTGTGATTGTAGGAGCTTCTGGGGTAGGTAAAGATACTTTATTAAATGAAATAAAAGCTAGGCTGGAAAATTTTTACTTTGTAAAAAGGTATATTACCAGAACCCTCGATAAAAATAATGAAGACCATATAGCTATATCAAATACTGATTTTCAAAATAAGGTTAAAGATGGTTTTTTTGCAATAAGCTGGCAAGCACATTCTTTATCATATGGTATTCCAAAAGATATTGAAGATGAATTGAAAAAAGGTGTTAATGTAATTTTTAATGGATCAAGACTCGCTTTGAAGCAAATTAGGGAAAGTTATCCTGATGCAAAGATTATTTGCATTATTGCTTCCAAAAAAGCTATTGAAAGCCGTCTTATATCAAGAAATAGAGAAAGTAAGGATGATATTAAAAAAAGACTTAATAGAGAAGTTGGAAAATTACCTTCGGATACAATCTATGTTAAAAATGACATTGATTTAGAAACAGGCGTAAATAACTTAATTAATGCTTTAAATTATTAAATTTAAATCTTTTAATAAAATAAAATTTTTCATCACTCTTTTGTCCAAAAATACAAATATTATTAAAGTTTATCTTACTTAAATTAACTTGTTTTAAAATGTTTTGAAGAGATTTAAACACGCCATCAATTTCCTCAATATTTAATTTACTGGTAAGAGTTAAGTGAAATTTGAATTCATTAAATACGTAAGGATAACCCCACTTATAGAGCATTTTTTTTTGATTTGGGGTTAATTTTTCAGGATTTCTTTTTTTTAATTCATCTTCAGAAAGCTCATCTCTTAAATAATCTAATCCCTTTACAAATTTATTAGATACTTCATTTACTTTGAGATTATTAGTAGGAATTAATGCAATGAAATTACCTAATTTTTTAATAATTAGTCCGTCTAAATGAAAACTATGTATTTGTTTTGATATTTCACAAACTTTATTTTCAAGATCATTAAAGGTATACCCATCCTTTAATCTAAATGGAGCTTTTATTGTGCCATGAAATCCATATTGTTTTGGTGCAAGTACAAATCTAGAAAATTTCTGTAAATTGGGTGAACTTGAAAGATCTGACTTAGTAGTTTCTAAACCTTTATAAGGATCCCATCCTAACCAACATTTACCAAACACATCTAGCTCTGAATTTTCTAAAGGTGCATAATATATTGCATATCTTTTATAATATTCTTCCATGAGATTTACATATTATAGTTTTGTTTCAATTTAATTAATATATTTTAACTTTTAAAAAAACTGTAATATTAGAGTCATATGTATAGATATTTAAGGATTTCATGTTGTCTGATGTCATTTTAAATAATGTTAATATTGTAACTGAAGACGAAGTCTTTTTGGGAAGTATTCAATTAAAAGATGGGTTTATTAAAAGGGTCAATAAAGGAAAAAGCTCTATACCTAGATCTATAGATTGCAATGAAGATTATTTAATTCCAGGTTTAGTTGAACTACACACAGATAATTTAGAAAGGCATCTCAAACCAAGACCTGGTGTAAATTGGCCTATAAATAATGCTCTTACAGCTCACGATGGAGAATTAGCATCTGCAGGTATTACAACTGTTTTCGATGCTTTAAGAGTAGGATCTATTAACAGAGATGGTGTGCATAGATATGACAAATATGCAAGAGAAACAGCCACCTCTATCAATAACTTATCAAAAGACAAATCTTTTAAGATTGATCATTTTATTCATCTAAGAGCTGAAATATGTTCAGAAAATTTAATTCAGGAGTTAAAAGAATTCAACGATCAGGATAAGGTAAAAATAGTTAGTCTTATGGATCACACACCAGGCCAAAGACAGTTTCGTGATGTTTCACAGTTCAAAGTTTATTTATCAGGGAAATTTGGTCTTTCGGAATCACAAATTCAACAACACTTTTCATACTTAAAAGATCTTCAAAAAATGTTTGGTAAAAAACATAAAATTGAAACAATAAAATTTAGTAAAAGATTAAATGCAGTATTGGCTAGTCACGATGATACTACAATTTCTGATGTGGAAGAGAGTTGTTCACAAGGTATAAATTTAGCTGAGTTTCCAACCACTCTTGAAGCAGCAACAAAGTGTAAAAGCAGTAACATAAAAATAATAATGGGAGCACCAAATTTAGTAAGAGGAGGATCTCATTCAGGTAATGTTTCAGCTCAATCACTTATTGATAAAGACCTTTTAGATATTTTAAGTTCTGATTACGTGCCTTCATCATTGATGATGGCAGCGATAATGTGGGGCATAAAATCTAATAATTTACCCAAAAGTATCGCTACAGTAACTTCTAACCCCTGTAAAGTTACAGGCTTAAATGATAGAGGAATGATTAAAGAAGGTTTAAAAGCAGATTTGGTAAGATTAAGTATTAAAAAGGATCTACCAATCATTAGAAAAGTATGGGCAAGTGGTCGAGAAGTTGCTTAAATAAAAGATGTATCCAAAACATAAAAAATTAAATCTATCATTTTTAGATAAATACCTAACTCTATGGATATTTCTTGCAATGATTATAGGTATAGTTATTGGTAATGTTTTTCTTAATATGCCCAAATTTCTTGATTCAATAACTTTCAGTAATACAAATATTCCTATTGCAATAGGGCTTATTCTAATGATGTATCCACCTTTAGCAAAAGTTAAATATGAAAAAATAATTGAAGTTTTTAAAGATAAGAAAGTCTTAGCTTTGTCTTTATTTCAAAATTGGATAGTAGGCCCTGCATTAATGTTTTTTTTAGCTATTACTTTTCTTTCTGATAAACCTGAATACATGACTGGCGTTATATTAATTGGTTTAGCTAGATGCATAGCAATGGTTCTTGTTTGGAATGAGTTGGCTAGAGGAAGTTCAGAATATGTAGCAGGATTGGTTGCATTTAATTCAATTTTTCAAATTATCTTCTTTGCACCTTATGCATGGTTTTTTTTAAAAATTTTGCCTGAATTTTTTGGATATGACGGTCAAATTATTGATATTTCAATATTTTACATTGCTAAAATAGTTCTAGTTTATCTTGGTATTCCATTTTTAGCAGGTTTTGTGACAAGATCATTATTAGTTAAAAGATATGGTGAAGAATGGTACGAGAACAAGTTTCTTCCTAGAATAAGTCCTATAACTTTAATTGCGCTGTTATTTACAATAATTGTTATGTTTACTCTAAAAGGAAATGAACTTTTAAAACTACCTTTAGATGTTTTAACAATATCAATTCCTTTAGTCATATATTTTCTAATCATGTTTTTTATTAGTTTTGGTATCAGCAGGTTTTCTAATATTAATTATCCAAAGGCTACTTCTTTATCATTCACTGCAGCTTCAAATAATTTTGAATTAGCTATTGCAGTTTCAATTGCCACTTTTGGCCTTGCATCAAAAGAGGCTTTCGCAACTGTTATTGGTCCTCTTGTTGAAGTACCTATACTAATATTACTAGTTTCCGTTGCTTTGAAATTTAAAGAAAAATTTTTTAAGTATACTTAAAATTACCAACTATACTACAGCGTAATAAGAGTGAATGATATGAAGCAAAAAATTATTAACATAGAGCAATCTGAGTACTGGAACGAAAAATCTGGCCCAAAGTGGGTAAAATTTGATGATGCCATGAATGAAAGATTTTCTATTCTAACTAAAAAACTTTTTTTAAAAGCTAATATTAAAAAATCTGATCATGTTTTAGATATTGGTTGTGGAGGTGGAGAAACAACTTATCAAACATCTAAATTATTAGATAATACTGGTCATGTTGTTGGAGCTGATATATCTAATACTCTGTTAGAACATGCAAAGAGTAAATTTTCAAATATTAATAAAATCGAATTTATAAACTGTGATGTACAAAATTATAAATTTAAAAAAAATTATTTTAATAAAGTTATATCAAGGTTTGGCGTAATGTTCTTTGAAAATCCATTTGATGCTTTTCAAAATATACATTCATCAATGAAAACAAACGGTTCTCTACATTTTGTTTGTTGGACAGATTTGATGAAAAACGAATTCTTCATTGAAGGTATGGAAATTATAACAAAATATACTCAAGAAGATCTTCCAGAAATAACAAAAAAACCTGGTCCATTTGCATTTAATGATGGAGAATATATAAAAGAAATTCTTGAATTCTCTGGGTTTAAAAATATTAATGTTGATAAAGTTTATACTTCAATTTCAACTAAAGATAGTGTAACAAACAACGCAAAAATTCTTATGGGAATTGGACCAAGAGCAAAAATATTATCAGAAAAGAATTTATCTAGTGATAAATTATTAATCATTAAGAATGAAATGATTGAATTATGCAAAAAAAGAAGAGTTAATGATGAAACAAATTATAAAGCATGTATTAATTATGTTTCGGCAATTAAATGATTATATAATCTCATAATTTAAATTACAGGCATTAGCAAAATTTTTAAATCTTCGTTCATTTTCTTTATCCATGAGAGCTTTGGCTTCAGGTTTTATTTTACAAGTTAATTTATTTTTCTTAATCTTAAATTTAATTTTATCCAAATTTTTTGGTAATCCTGCGCTAAAATTATATAAAAATCTTAATCCTAAACCTATAGCATAAGATGAAATTTTTTGCTTTTCTGAAAGTAAATTGATTATTCTTTTATCAATTTGTTGTTTATCTTTAGTACCAACATATCTGTGATAAACAACTTTGGCCATCCATACCCTCTCAATATGAGTTAAATCTCTTATTGGTAGTGATAAGATTTTGTTTGCGGCAATATTACCTCTCATATCTGGCTGTTCGTCCCAAGAAATATCTGAAAGATTAGTACTAATTTTAAATACCCTTTCAAGATCTTTATCTGCAATTTTTTGAAAAATAGGACTGAATATTTTTTTTATTTTAGTTTGCATACCATTAAATCTTTGGTTTTTTGCAAGTACATTATAGTAAGCAACTTTATCTGGATTGATCCTATTTTCTTTATTTAATTCTGCTATCAATCCATCTCTTATACTTGTTCCACTAATCATAATATTTTTTACATTTGATGATAAAATCAGGTGAGTTATTATCTTTGCTGCAGTTGAAATAGTATCTGTTCTACCAGGAGGTATACCTAATACTTCTTTGTTTTCATCTGACATTTGATCCAAAAGGATTATCCCTCTTTCGATATCGAATTTTAATCCATGCAATAATGAGAGTGGATAATTATAATTCTTTATATAGGCAGATCCTAGAGCCCTAAAACTTCCACCTGTTCCAAACAATGTAAGACCTTTAGATTTATTCAGCCATTCAACTTTATTAATTTCTTTTCTGATTTCTTCACTAGTAATCTGAGATAAGTGTCCAATATCAATACTCGTTGATTTTATCTTTTTTCCATCTTGAATAAGAATAAGTTCTAAACTTCCTCCTCCTAAATCTGCTATAAGCCCTTTATCAACTTTTATGTTGCTAAGAACTCCTAAACAGGCATAGTCAGCTTCTTCTTTAGCAGACAAGATTTTAATATTATGATTAAGAAGTTTTTCTGCAGGACGTAAAAATTCTTTTGCATTTTTAGCTTTTCTAACAGCTGCAGTTGCTACAATTAATCGATGTTTTACAGACATTGTTTTTATTATATAAGCAAAACGCTTTATAGCTGACAAAGCTTTTGAAATTGATTGACTTGAAATATTTTTGCTCAATGATAAACCCTCACCGAGTTTACAATTTATTCTTTCATTAAATAATGGAAAAGGGTATTTACCATTTTGAGGATATATAACAAGTCTAATAGAATTAGAACCAATATCGATTATTGCTAATTTACCTTTATTTATCTTCCTATAAAAACTTAAAGCTACTTCATTCATACTTATATTTTAGCTAAGCTTCCCTGACCTGATAAACTTGGGTTTTTCATAAAATAAGTGTGCGCACAAAATGTTTTGTCCTTATTTTGTTTTTTGGAGTATTCTCCATTTTTATTTAATTGCCAAGTATTTTTTGTGTCGTTTATTAGAGCAGGTAATACTTGGTCTAGGACTTGACCTCGAACTGTTTTGTTTTCTAGAGGTATAAAAGCCTCAACTCTATGATATAAATTACGAGGCATTATATCAGCAGATGCTATATATACTAAATTACTTTCAGACTGAAATTTTCCTTTATTTGCAAAAACATATATTCTTCCATGTTCAAGAAATCTTCCTATAATTGCAGTTACTATAATGTTTTCAGACATTCCTCTAACATTAGGGCGTAGGCAACAAATACCCCTAATCATCAAATGAATTTTTACCCCTGCATTAGATGCTTCATAGAATTTTTCAATTATTTTTTGATCTACAATCGCATTACATTTAATCCAAATTCCACTTTCAAAACCATCTTTAGCATTTTGTATTTCATTATCAATTCTCTCAATTAACCAATCGTATGAAGAGTTGGGTGAAATGATCATCTTATTTAATTGTTTTGGCTGAACATGACTGGTTAAAAAATTAAATACTGATCTAGCGTCCTCACAAATATTTTTATCGATAGTGAATAACGAAAAGTCAGTATAAATTTTAGCAGTATGTGGATGATAATTACCAGTTCCACAATGAGCATAAGAAACTAATTTTTTACCTTCTTTTCTTGTTATTAAAGATAATTTTGCATGTACTTTTAAATCAACTAGGCCGTAGGCAACTTGCGCACCAGCTTTTTCCAATACTCTAGCTAATTGGACATTATTTTCTTCATCAAATCGAGCTTTTAGCTCAATAACTGCAATAACAGATTTACCTGACTCAGCAGCAGATACCAAAGCTTCGACTATTGGTGAGTCAGGTGTTGTTCTGTATAAAGTTTGCCTAATTGTTAAAACATTTTTATCAATTGCTGCCTGTTGGAGTAAACTTAAAACTACATCAAAACTTTCGTAAGGGTGATGAACAATTATTTCTTTATTTTTTATTGCCGAAAAGCAATCTCCTTTAAAGTCTAATATTCTTTGAGGCATTCTAGGTTTGTAGGGTTTGAATAAATTTTGTTTGGGAAGATTATTAATTATTTCTGTAAAGTCGTTGATCCCAACAAATCCCTGAGCAACATATATATGATCGTCAGGGATATTTAATTCCCTAGTTAAGAGTTTTTGAGAAGATTTAGATAAATCATGAGAAAAGGTTAAAGATACTATGCCACCTCTTTTTCTGGCTTTAATTGCAGTTTCAAATTGCCCTATTAAGTCATCTGCTTCATCATCTATTTCAATTTCGGCATCTCTGATAACTCTAAACATGCCTGATTTTAATAATTTATATTCAGGATAAATTAAATGAACAAACTTTGTAACTAAGTTCTCCAGCATAGCATATCTCTGATCCTCACCAGGTAATCTTATAAATCTATCTATATTATCAGGAAGTAAAACTACACAGTTTATGTTATTGTTTTTTGTATCTTTCATCTCCATTAATACACATTTGCCTTTATTTTGGATAAAAGGAAAAGGGTGTGCGGGGTCTAACGTGGTTGGAGTTAAAAGAGGTAGAATATTTTGTTCATAATATTCTTTAAGCCATTCTAATTCATTTTTAGTCCATTTATTTTCAAACAAAATTGAAACATCACAATCTTCCTTTTCATTCAATAAATAATTCAAACATCTTTGCTGTTTATTTTTTAAATCTTTGGAAGCATTAAGTACTGTTTTTAATAATTCATCTGCCCTCATCCCAGTTTCAGGAACTGTATTGAAACCTTGACTTATAAGCTGATGTAGACCAGCTATTCGAACCATATAAAATTCATCTAAATTTTCTGAAGAAATTGTTACAAATCTAAGTCTTTCACCATAAGGGATTGTCTTATCATATACTTGTAGTAAAACTCTCTCATTAAAAGATAACCAGCTAATTTCTCTGTCAAAATATCTGTCATTTTGATTATTAATTAATTTTTTTGTGATTTTATTTAAAGACAATCTAACCTCAGAAATTGAGGTTTTGAGTTTCATTTGGCAAATCTAACTTAATCTCATCAATTCAAACCAGATGAATTCTCAAAACTATGTTTTTGTAAATAATGTTTATTTCAAATTTATTACATTAAAAATTTTTAAATTAAAACTTCAATTAGAAATGGACCGTTTTCTTTAAGTCCATGTTTAAAATATTTTACTAAATCTTCAATGTTTTCAACTTTAATGGCGTCTACTCCCATTCCCTTTGATATAGAGACCCAATCTAATGCTGGATCTTTTAAAGACAACATTTCCATTGCTGATTTTCCTGGGTTATCAACGCCTACGTTTGTTAATTCTCCCTGAAGGATCTTGTAACTTTGGTTTGCAAAAATTAGTAAAACTATGTCTAAATTTTCTCTTGCCATAGTCCATAAAGACTGGACGGTATACATGGCACTTCCATCACCTTCTAAAGAGATAACTTTTTGATCTGGAGATGATATTGCCGCTCCAATTGCTACAGGCATTCCAAATCCTATAGACCCTCCACAGTTATTCAGCCATGTATGTGGATGTGATCCTGAAGTTTGATAAAAGAATTCTCTTCCAGTAGTTACAGATTCATCAACTATGATTGCATTTTCTGGAATTAATGCACCTAATACCATTCCCAATGACATTGGGTTAATTGGACCTTTAGGAATGTCTGGAATATCAAATTTTGAAATAGTACTAGGAGTATTATTTGATATTCCAATCCTATCTGATATCTCTTCCACAACTGTAGTGATATCATCTGATATAGAAGCTAATTCAAAAAATTTAGTAGAATCTTGTGTTAAGACTCCAGGCTTATTTGGATATGCAAAAAAGGCGACTGGTCGTCTAGCTCCTATTATTATAATGGTGTCAAAGTCTTTAAGAACTTCAACTGCTTTATCAACGACGTACGGTATTCTTACTGAATTTATTCTTCCCGCACCTTTATCTAAACGAGCATTAAACCAATCAGTTTTAATTGGACAGCCCACTTTGTCAGCTACTTTTGCTAATTTGATAAGATTATTTTCTTCTAAAGCCTCACCGCCAACAAGTATTAGAGGATTCTTTGCATCTTGAAGTTGTAAGATTGCTTCGTCAATTAGTTTAGAAGAAACAATATTAGATTTCATATTTAACTCAATCGACTCAATTTTATTTCCTTCATTCCATGCAGTATCACCAGGCAAGATTAAAGTTGCAATTTGCCCAGGTTTTACATTTGCTTGTCTAATAGCTTCAGCACCATCATTTGCTATATTTTTTGAAGATTTACTCGTTTTTACCCAATGGGAGACTGGCCTTGCTATTCCTTCAATATCTGAAGTTAAAGGAGCATTCAATTTTATATGATCGAGAGCGTGCTCGCCTACTATATTAACAATTCCTGAATAAGCTTTTTTTGCGTTATGCAAGTTTGCAAGGCCATTTGCTAATCCAGGACCTAAATGTAGTAAAGTTGATGCTGGCGATCTTTTCATTCTAAAGTAACCATCAGCAGCACCAGTAGCACATCCCTCAAAAAGACATAAAACGCTTCGCATATTTTGATATTTATCTAAAGCTGCAACAAAATGCATTTCTGATGTTCCAGGATTAGTAAAACAGACGTCAACATTACCTTCTAATAAAGTACCAACTAAACTTTCTGCTCCGTTCACAAGACCCTCCAATCTTACTTTTAATTAACATATCAAATTAAAAATCTAATTGGTAATAATTTAATTTTATGTAAAACTTTACAGAAATTATTTTGAGAATTTTATGTTTAAATCTTTAATAGAAAAAAATGAAAAACGAAACCAACTTTCTATTATGGCTCAATACCTAAACACAAGTTTTATGATTAGTACAATCCAGAACGAGTATTTAGTAAATATTGAAAAAGGTGTTGTAAAAAATGTAGAAGAAGGACCTTTTGTAATGCCAAGCTATGTCTTTAAATTAACTGCACCTAAGAACGAGTGGATAAAATTTTTACAAAATACTCCTAAACCGGGATCACACGATATTATAGCAATGCTTCGAAGAAAAGTTTTAAAATTTGAAGGTGATCTATATCCTTTAATGTCTCACTTGCTATATTTTAAATTACTTCTAGCCTCCCTAAGACCAGTGGAGAATAAAAATGAAAATTGAAAAAGAACCTATTTCTGGTCAATATGGAAAATTTAAAATTGATGGTATTGACTATAGAATATATTGGGAAGAAGCCGGTCAGGGCATTCCTTTAATTTGCCTACATACTGCGGGATCTGATGGTAGACAATATAGAGCTCTTTTGAATGATAAAAAAATATTAGAAAAGTTTAGGGTTATTGTATTTGATATGCCATGGCATGGGAAATCATCACCACCCGAAAATGCTAAAGTTGGAAATTACAAACTATCAACGGACTTTTATATTTCTCAAATTATGAGCTTTATAAATGGTCTTGATTTAATAAAACCAGTTGTAATGGGCTGTTCTATAGGCGGAAGAATTATTCTTCATTTAGCAATAAATTTTCCAGATAAATTTAGAGCATTAATTGGACTTCAAAGTGCTGGTCATTTAGATCCTTATTACGATATCAGTTGGTTACATAGACAAGATGTACATGGAGGAGAAGTTTGTGGAGGGATTGCTTATGGCTTGATGGCACCAACAAGTCCTGAAAGTGATAAATTCGAAACAATGTGGCATTATATGCAAGGTGGACCTGGAATTTTTAAAGGAGATTTATTTTTTTATAAGTTCGATGGAAATATTGGCAATGAAATTAAAAAAATTGATAATTCAAAATGTCCAATTTATTTATTAACTGGTGAATATGACTACTCAGCAACACCAGAGGAAACAAAATCTCTAGCTGACACTATTGGTATCGAAATGATCAAAATGAAAAATGTAGGTCATTTTCCAATGAGTGAAAATCCAAAAGAATTTTTAAAATATCTACATCCAGTTTTAAATAAAATCAGTTAATTACCAGTCTTTTCCAGCTGTCCATCCACCATCTACAATTAAATTTGTCCCAGTACAAAAACTTGCTTCGTCACTTGCAAGATATAAAACTGCACTAGAAATTTCATTGGGTTCTCCCCATCGTTTCATGGCGTGCAAGTTCCTTACTTTTTGAGAAGCTTCTTCATCTTGAAAATATCTTTCAGTTAATGGAGTTCTAATAACACCTGGTCCAATTGCATTTACTCTAATATCATACTTTGCTAGATCTACTGCTAGTTGCTTAGTTATTCCGGCAGTAGCATGTTTAGAGGCAGTATAAGCGCACCTATTAGGCGCAGAAGTTACGCTTAGAGTTGAAGAAGTAATTACGATATTGCCCTTTATTTTTTTTTCGATGCAGTGCTTTGCAAATGTTTGTGCAGTTATAAAAACTCCAGTAACGTTTATATCAATAACCTTTCTCCATTCTTCAATAGACAATTCTAATGGAGACACAATCTCCCTTATTCCGGCATTACAAAATGCAATATCTAAGCTTCCAAAATGTTCATATGCATTTTTCATGTTTTCAATAGTTTCATTTTGATTTGTTACATCTAATTTAAATGGCTCAGCATTACCACCTGCAGATTTTATTTCTTTAGCCACCCTGCTAGCCATATCAAAATCTAAATCTGAGACAGCTACATTTGCACCTTCTTTTGCAAAACTTAAACCTGTTTGACGACCAATTCCACCTGCTGCTCCAGTAATAAACACAGTTTTGTCTTTAAATCTCATTGAAAAATCCCCCTGTTAATGCAAAGTTTATTTGAATTAACCTTTTTGACAACATTAATCTTTATTGGAGTAATCGATTGGACATAGAACATTTAGTATTTGAAAACGGACCTAAAAGAGTTGGCCCCTTTAGTCATGCTGTTAAAGCTGGTGAATTTATTTTTATTACTGGACAAATGCCAACATTGCCAGAAAATCCTGACGTACTAGTCAGTAATGATGTTGAAAAACAAACACATCAAGTTATGAAAAATCTAATTAGTGTTTTAAATAATTGTGGCTCTTCTCTCGAGAGAGTAACTTTCGTAAGAGTGTATTTAGTCAATTTCCAAGACTTCGACAAAGTCAATAAAATTTATAAATCCTATTTCAATGAAGACAAACTTCCTGCTAGAACATGTATTGGTGTAACTGGACTTGCTGTAGGTGCTTCAGTTGAGATTGATCTAGTAGCAAAAGTTTAAATAAGAAAAATTTGTCTATGAAAAGAAAATATACCCCTTTTAAAAAAGGTATTTTTACTGGCTTTGGTTTCCCTGGCATAGGAATGAGCTCAGCAATGTTTGGATATGGTGTTTTTGCTGCAGAAGCTGGATTAGATCTATATCTTTGTTTAGGTTCAGTTTTAATTTTATGGAGCATGCCTGGTATGGTTATTTTTGTGTCTCTTTTTTCAATAGGCACACCAATATTCTTGCTATTTACTACTGTTTTATTGGCTAACATGAGACAATTTTTTTTGGTCTTATCTGGCCTTACATTAATGAATATTCACAAACATAAATTATCTTTTATTGCAAAATTATTTTGGGCTCACCTCATTAGTCCTACTGGTTGGGCTGAATTAACCAAAGTAAAAAATGAAATAGACGAAAAAGATTTATTTAAATTTTTTCAGGGTCTTAGTTTGGCATTGGTAATATTTAATTCAACTACAACGATTATTGGTTACAAATTATATGATTTTTTACCTAGTGATATTGTTTCTATTCCCGTATTTATAATGCCATTATATTTAACTATCTTAATGCTAAGAGCTATTGAAATTTATTACAGATTAGCAGTTGTTACTGGAGGGATTATCGGGCCCCTTTTATTTCCATATATTGGTGATTGGAGTTTGATTGTTGCAGGATTAGTTGGCGGTTCCGTTGGCTTGATGATCAGTTATCTTTTGAATAAGGATAAGATTAATGTATGAGAATTCAATAATTTTACCTGAAATAATCCCTTGGATAATGCTTTTAGTCGCTAGTTCAGGTATTTTTGTTTGGAGATTTTTAGGAGTAGTTTTATCTAGTAAAATACAAAAAGATAGTTTTTTTGCAAAATGGATCAATGCTATTGCATTTGCTATGACGACAGCTTTAATGACAAGAATCATAATTTTCCCGACAGGAGCGTTGGCCGAAACTGAATTGATTGAAAGAATAGCACCTTTTTTATTTGGTATAATGATATTTTTATTTTTTCCAAAAAAACCAATTTTTGGTTTAGCAATAGGAGTACTCTTCTTTAGCGTTGGAATATTTATATCTTAGAAATTTTAATCTTCAGACACAAGTTGCTTAGCTATTATCAATTTTTGAAGCTCATTAGTTCCCTCACCAATAGCCAACAAAGGAGCATCCCTATAATATCTCTCAATATTATACTCCGGCGAATACCCAAATCCGCCATGAATTCTCATTGCTTCTGTAGAGTTAAACAACGCCGTTTCAGTAGCGAAAAGCTTTGCCATTCCGGCTTGTAAATCTGATCTATTACCAGAATCATATGCCTTTGCAGCTTGTTCAGTTAATAATCTAGAAGCTTCAAGTTTCGTTGCCATCTCAGCTAATTTAATTTGAATTGCTTGGTGTTCACTAATTGGTTTTCCAAATGTCTTCCTTATTTTTGCATATTCTATTGAATCTTCGAGAGAGGCTCTTGCCACACCGACGCCACGTGCAGCTACATTAATTCTTCCTAATTCAAGGCCCGCCAAAATTTGTTTGAGCCCTTTTCCTTCTATTTCACCAATCAAGTTAGAAGTTGGTACTTTTACATTTTCAAGTTGAACTTCTCCTGTATCAATTCCCCTGTAACCCAATTTTTTGAGTTTTCTTGATACAAATCCATCTTTCTTTTCAACGAGAATTAAACTCATACCCTTATGGGCTGGTTGAATTTCAGTATTCGTTTTTACTAAAACAGCTAAAATAGTTCCTTGAACTGAGTTTGTAATCCATGTTTTTGTACCATCAATAATATATTCGTTCCCAACTTTTTTTGCTTTGGTTTTTATTGATTGAAGGTCAGTACCACAATCTGGTTCCGTAAGTGCGATACCACCTCTTATCTCTCCAGTTGCAAACTTAGGAAGATAATATTTTTTCATCTCTTCAGTGCCAAATCTTTCTACAGCAGCACACATTATAAGATGAGAGTTAAAAATACCAGAAACTGACATCCACACGGCTGACACATTTTCTACAATTTTTGAGTAAGTAACTGCTGACAAACCTAAACCACCATACTCAGGAGAAATTGTAGCACCAAAGAGACCTAAAGCTGCCATTTTATCAGCAATATCTTGTGGATATTTATCTTGTGACTCAAATTCTTTTACATATGGCTTTACATCTTTTTCTAAGAATTTATTTACAGATTCTATTATTAAATTATCTTCAGATTCTGATTTTTCATTTTCAACTTCAATTATTTTATGTTCATTCATTAATATCTCCTAAATTAATGATTATAGATCTATCTGACTATACTCAAATATTGAATTGACATTATTTGCTTGATCAATTTTAAGCATTAAATCTGTCAACTGGTTAACTCTTTCATTTGATAAATATGGTTCTGTTAAACCTTTGAACTTTGATATAAATTCATCATCTTTCATAAAGTTTTCTGGTTCTCCTTTAGGAATTTTTACAAATTTTTCATAAGATTTTCCTTTAATAACCATTTTTACCTTAGCACTCATATATTCTGGACAACAGTCCTCAGCATCTTTGTCTGGTGTTACTTTGATTTTATTACATAACGCGAGTGTTTCATTATTATTTAAGTGGTCTTTATAATCGTCCCACTTTAATCCACCACTTTTAGCAGCAACAGCTGCACAAAAAGGCATTGAAAATTGCCCATCAACAATACTTTTTGGATTTTGTTTATCCTCTAATGGATAACCAATTATATTCAATGCTGTTTCAGACAGACCAATATAAATATCATCTAAATCATCAATGGAAAAATCTAATTCTTGTTTTAGATCTATTATACCATCAATCGCGGCATGACTATATCTGCAAGAAGGATAAGGTTTTACTCCTAAGTTAAGTGTTTCAAATTTACTTCCTAAACCATCCAATGCTTTATTTAAATCTCCTCCTGAAGCGTATGCATGTAAATAACCCCACTGACCTTCAAAAGCTTGAGAAGGACCTTTGAAACCTTCCGCCGCCATCGTCGCACAATTTAGACCATTCTGCGCTGCTTGCCCAACATGCGATCTTTTTGTCCAAGCACCATCTGTTAAAAATTGCATAGATCCAGCTGATTGACTTAGAGCTATTCCAAATGCAGAGACAAACTGTTCTTTGGTTAAGCCCATAAGGTAACCTGCTGAAGCTACAGCACCAAAGACACCGCATGTAGCGGTTGGATGAAATCCTTTTTTATAATGTGCTGATGAGCCTCCAGCTAACCCGAGTCTTATTTGTATTTCATAACCAGCAACACATGCTGTAATCAGCTCTTGTCCTGACGATTTATTCATTTGTGCTGCAGCCAAGGCAGCTGAAAGTATTGGTGCACTGGAATGTAAAGATGCTTCTGCATGAGTGTCATCAAAATCAAGAGAATGAGCTAAAGTTCCATTAAGTAGAGCGGCTGCACT
This sequence comes from uncultured SAR116 cluster alpha proteobacterium, assembly GCA_902616615.1. GTDB lineage: Bacteria > Pseudomonadota > Alphaproteobacteria > Puniceispirillales > Marisalimonadaceae > Marisalimonas. Next base: position 29,104 of record CACMTN010000003.1, read on the forward strand.
TGGAGAGTAACTGTTTTTGTCTGAGAAAACTTGGCAACTTCCATTATTCATTTCTAATCTGTCGATTGCTGCGACTAAACTAGCAGTTGATTCTGCATCATGTCTTGCTCGTATTATTATTCCAACAGTGTCAAGAATTAACAATTTTGTTCTTTTTATAACTTCTGGAGATAAATCTTCGTATCTAGTTTCGGCACAAAACTCAGCAAACTTTTCTGTCATATTTTCCATTTATTTCTCCCCAAAATATATTGAAAAGGTTAAACTAAAATTTCATTTTACAAAACTAAAAAATAATCATTAAGATATCGTTATTAAAATCATATGAGAAAACATCATGACAAATCCTTTTGAATTAACTGCAACTGATGCAATTAAACTTATAGGTAATAATAAGTTATCAAGATATGAGTGGGTACAAAGTTGCTTTGAAAGAATTCGTGAAAAAGAAGATCTTGTAAAAGCTTGGGTATACTTGGATGAAGATAGAGCTTTAGAAAAAGCTAAGCAGTTAGATAATGAAAATGATAAATCACAACTTGGAATTCCATTTGGAATTAAAGATATAATTGATGCAAGTAATACACCTACCGGATTTGGAACTAATTTTTATCAAAATAATGTTCCTATGAGAGATGCTGCTTCGGTATCCGTTGCAAAACAATCAGGATGTATTTTTATTGGTAAAACTGTATCTACTGAACTAGGACATAGAGCTCCAGGATTAACAACAAACCCACATAATAAAGATTTCACACCTGGAGGCTCAAGTTCTGGATCGGCTGCAGCTGTAGCATCTATGATGGCACCTGTTTGTTTTGGCACACAAACTACTGGGTCGGTAATAAGACCTGCTGCTTACTGTGGAGTTATTGGGTATAAACCATCTTATGGTGATTTTGATAAATCAGGCATTCTACCAAATTCTCCATCAATTGACACTTTGGGATTAATGTCTAGGTCGGTTGAAGATATTGCACTTTTTCGATCAATCCTTCTTGAAGAAGATTTAGTATCAATACAAAAAGTAGATTTAAGCAAAATTAAAATTGGATTTGTTAGAACACCACACTGGGAAAAAACTGATGATTCTACAAAGGAAGCTTTTGAGCATTTTCTTAATTTACTCCGTTCAGATAAATTAAATGTAGTTGATTTAGAAATTGATAACCTTATTTCAAAATCTGATGCACTTCATTTAGATATAAGTGGATATGAATTTAAAAGATCAATATCTCACGAAAGATTCAATTATTATGACCAATTAAGTGACCAATTAAGGAACGGTAGACTTAATGATGGATATCAAGTAAGTAATAAAAATTACCAGTTAGCTTTAAGAGACTTATCAATTCTAAAAAATCAAATTGACGCTGTATTTGACGAAACTGACTTAATAATTACACCTAGCGCCGCTGGGGAAGCATTAAAAGGATTAGAATATACTGGTTCACCAATATTTAATACAACGTGGTCTCTTAATGGAAATCCGTGTATAACTTTGCCCCTATTTAAGGGTAAACAAGAGTTACCAATTGGATGTCAACTTGTTGCCAGATTTGGAAACGACGATCAACTTCTAAATTATGCAAAAAACTTCTTAGAACTTTAATTAAAATGAGATTCAACTAATAGTTCTGGAAGTGTAAGTGCTAAAGCTGGGAATAGAAGTACTATAATTAATACAACTGTATCAGAGATACAGAAAGGAAATGATCCTTTTATAACGGTTGTAACTGGTAAACCAGTTACTCCACTTACTGCAAACAAGTTTAAACCAACAGGTGGGATAACACTTCCTATTTCTATACATAATGCTGTTAAAATTCCTAAATGAATAGGATCTACACCAAGAGCCAACGCAACAGGGAAATATATAGGTACAGTTAAAACTAATATAGCTACACCTGTGAGAAACATAGATAAGAATAATAATGATCCCATAAGTGCAAACAAAAATCCTGTTTTACTCAGACCCAACTCACCAGCCCATTCAGCAATCATTTGAGGCCAGCCCATATTAGCAAGATAAAATTGAAAGATACCTACACAACCTAACAGAAAGAATACAACTGCGGTAAGATTCATGGTTCTTAATGTAGTTGGCATTAGTTCTTTCGCAAATGTTTTTCTTTTAAATATTAATCCATAAAATAGAGCATAACTAGCTGCAGCTGCGCCTGCTTCAGTCGGAGTGAATAAGCCACCATACAATCCTCCAAGAATAATCACTGGCATTAATAAGGCAGGAAGTGCTTCTTTGAAACATCTCCAAACTTCGCATAAATCAAACTTTCCTCGAGGTAATTTAATAAAAAGTGAAACACTGACAATTATAACTGCATCACTCATAGCCAACATCAATCCAGGAATTATACCTGCAAAAAATAAATCGACTATGGACATTTCTGTTATGACGCCAAAAAGAATTAAAGTTATGCTTGGTGGAATAAGAAGGGCTATACCACCTGCAGATGCAATAACACCTGCAGCCATCCATTTAGGATATCCTCTTTTAATTAGCTCGGGATAAGCTATAACACTCATTGCAGCTGCCATAGCAGTAGATGAGCCAGAAATTGCTCCAAATAAAACTGCTGCAAGCAACGTTGCATAAGCAAAACCACCTGGAACCCATCCAACTATTGAATCAGCAAATTTAAAAAGACTTGCAACTAAACCTGTTTTTTCCATTAAAAAACCAGCAAAAATAAAAAATGGAATAGCTACTAATGTGTATTTAGTTAGAAAGCTAAAAAAAGCCTCAAATAAGGTACTATATGTTAAAAAATCGTCGAAGAGCACGAGAAGAGCTGTAGCACCTGCTAGAGCTATACCTATTGGGGCACCAGCAAATAATAAACTGAATAAAGATCCTCCTAAACCCCACATAATGAGTTTTCCATATTGTTAGTATTAGACATCTGTCGCAGCTTCAACTTCTGCAGTAAAATGGTCACCCTTTATGTAACTATGGATATCTTCAATAAATTGAAGAAAGGCCACTAAAGACATTAATCCCATACCCAAAGCTAGTATAAAATAAAATGGCCACATAAAGAAAAATAAACTCTCAGTTCTTTCACCAATCTGTATTGAATATTCAACCGTTGAATAGGCAGTATAAGTCAAAGAACCAGTAAATATAGAAACAAATAAAGATACAAAAATCTTACAAAAACCTACTGTTCTGTGGAATCCTTTTGTATTTAAAAGTTGTAAAACAGCACTCATTACAAGATGGTTCCTGTTAATCTGAGTTACACAAATATAAAATGCAACTGATGAAACCATCATATAAATAACTGCATCTTGACCCCATTCAAAAACAACACCAAAAATATATCTTCTAATAATTTCAGCTAACGCAAAGAGTGTAACAGCTATCATTAGGAAAGCAGAACATCTGCCTAATACAGCAGTAATTAAAGACTGGATTTTGTTTGAGATTTTGTAAAAATTATCCATGATAATCAACTAAATAAAAAGGCCTGACATAAGCCAGGCCTTTTTAAAAATAATTATTTTCTAGACTTTTTCTTATATAGAGCTGTTCCTTTAGCGAACTTAGCAAAGTCTGATGCAAATGCAGTACAGTCAGTCTTTTCTAAAGCACTTGATCCCATTGGATTAGCTGCAACTAAAGCTTTTGCTTCAGCTGTAAACTGGTCAACCATTTTGTCTCCAGTTGCATCAACCTTAGATTTAATCCAATTATTTGTAGCACCACCTTCTTTTGCTTGAAGAACTCCAGCTTCAGCAGGGCTCATTACATAAATTCCAGGAGCACTTTTATCAGTTGTTTTGAACTTATCAACTAATCTTTTATCATTACAAAAGTTAATAGCCTTTTGGTAAGGAATAAAATCATTCATAATAATGTCTGTTAAAGCAGCCTGTTGTTTTTTATCAAGAGTAGCCCACCATTTGTTTGATGCACCAATCCAGTAATAGTCACCAACGATACCATTGATACCAGCAACTGTAAAATATGGAGCTTGTTCTTTGGTAGCATTAAATCCACCTAAACTTGTTAGCAGTCCATCAATAACTCCAGTTTGAAGAGCCGGTGGAACATCACCAAAAGCCATTGTAGTTGGGTTTGCACCTAAAGCACCTAACAATGCATTTTCAGCAGGTCCCATACTTCTAACTTTCTTACCAGCAAAGTCACTAGGAACTAACATTCTACTTTTAACAGCACCAGCACCCATATACATACTTAGATGTCCAGAGCCAAATATAGTAATTCCATGCTTATCATTAAAAACTTTCTTTAATTGAGCAAAAGTTTTTGTTCCATCAAGTCCATTGATAGCACCAGGAGATGTCAATTTTCCAGCACCAACAATTGTATTAGCATATGGCTCAACACTAGAAGTTTTACCAAATTGACCAGTCATCATCTCAAGGTTACCTTTTGTTAAAGCTTGAGTACCTTTAGGGACATTATAAAGAGACTTGGCCCAATAAATTTGAACTTTACTTCCAGGAATTTTTTTCTCAACCTGCTCAGCAAAAAACATTTCTGCAATAGCTGCAGGATGTGGCGGACCAGAATGGTCAGAAGCCCAACGCATCTTAATAGGTTTTACAGCATGTCCATCAGCTAAAGCTAAATTGGTTCCAGCTGCAAAAGTTAGAGCAACAGCGCCAGCTGCACCTAACAATGATAGTTTATTTAATTTCATTAAATTTCCTCCAAATATTTAGAATCACAACCTATAACGATATGCTTTTCAGGTAAACCCTTAATTGCAATAAAACCAATTAATTAGTTAATATGTTATGTAATTTTATTTAGATTATGCCTTTGTTTTTGAAAGTGCTTATTTGTTCACCAGTAAAACCTATCTCTTTAAGTATATCATCCGTATCTTCGCCTAGTTCTGGGGCAGTTTTATCTTGAAATTTGTTATCTGAAACATGAACAGGTATTTTCAATAAACTGATATCAACCCCCCTTTTTGTTTTTAATTTTTGGATATTTTTTCTATCTTTTAAAAATGGGTTTTCTAAAGACTCTTTTAAATTTAATATTGGAGCAGCTGGAACAACTCCTCCAAACTCGTCCAGCCATTCAGAGGTATTTTTTTTCATTAATTCTTCATCAAGAATTTTAGTTATTTCGTCTCTATGTTTTTGCCTAGATGAAAAGTCAACAAACATTGAATTGTCAATTAAATCTTCCCTACCTAGTTTTTTACATAGAACAGGCCAAAAACTCTCCTTGTTGCACATTAAGTAAATCCAACCATCTTTAGTTTTATACAATTGACAAGGAACTAAAATTGGATGAGCAGACCTGTCTAATCTTTCACTTTTAAAATCCGTGTTAAGTGTCCAGGCCGCCATATAGCTTTGATTGAACATGGCCGTATCAAATAAATTAACATCTACATCTCTTCCAACACCAGTGGATCTTGCCGACAAAATAGCACTTACAAGTCCAAAAGACATGGTCAGTCCAGACATATAATCTACAATTGAAAGACCAAATCTTGCTGGAGGTCCGTTAGGTTCACCAGTAAGTGAAAAATATCCTGCCTCTGCTTGCATAAGATAATCATATCCTGGCCAATTTTTTCTAGGCCCTTCCCTTCCGTACGCAGAACAATGTGCTGAAACAATTGATTTATTATATTGTTTAAGCTGATCATAAGTTATTCCAAGTTTTTCAGGAACGTCTCCTCTTAAATTGTTCGCGACTGCATCAGCATTCTCAACTAATTTTTGAAGAATTTTTTTTCCATCATCTGACAATATATCTAAAGTTATACTTTTTTTGTTTCTATTGAGAGCTTGAAAAAAAATACTAGAAGCAGAATTCCTATCTTCGCCATCAATAAAATAAGGACCAATTGCTCTTAAATAATCACCACTTGTACCTGCTGGTTCAACTTTAATTACCTCTGCTCCTAAATCAGCTAAATATTGGGTACCAAATGGTCCCGCTCCATATTGCTCAAAAGCAATTACTTTCACTCCTGATAGAGGTAAATTCATTGTATTATTCTCTAATTAGTTGCTTCATTAATAATTTCGTCAACTACACTATGCCCACGTTTGGCCACCAAAAAAGATCTAACCATATCCATAACAACAATTTTATCTTGATTTTTACCAATGTGTCTTACCTTCACAATACCTTGTGTGGGTCTTGATTTTGATTCTCTTTTGTCTAAAACTTCAGTTTCAGAGTATAATGTATCACCTACAAACACAGGTGCAGGTATTTTTATTTCTTCCCATCCCAAATTAGCTATTGCTTTTTGGCTAGTACCGCTAACACACATCCCTGTTACGAGGGCTAGAGTAAAAGCCGAATTTACCAAATATTTTCCAAACTCAGATTTAGAAGCATAATTTGCATCAAAGTGAATTGGGTGAGTGTTCATTGTTAAATTTGTAAACCATATATTGTCAGCCTCGCTTACTGTCCTACCAGGCCAATGCTCATAAACATCACCTACTTGAAAATCTTCAAAGTATCTACCTGGATCTTCTCTATACCTTTGGGGTCCTATTTTTTTAATTCCATAAGAATTTTCATCCATTTAATCCTCCCTTGATATAATCAGCCTTGCAACCGCTAACACGGGTGCATCAACCATTTTACCTTGATATTTAAAAGCACCAGAACCTGCTGTTTTTGCTTCTTCTAAAACACCTTTTGCCCATTCAAGTTCTTCTGTTGTAGGTCTATAAGCATCATGTATAGGTTTAATTTGATCTGGATGTATAGCAAAACGTCCTTTAAAACCCATAGTTTTGACATACAATGTCTCTTCTCTACATCCATCAGGATCTCTGAAATCCAGCCAGACACCGTCAAGAGCAAGTGTGTTGTATAATGCGGCTGCATTAATAATTTTACCCCTTCCATATGCTAAACTAGCTTTGCCCATATCACCACCGGTTGATGCGCAATAATCTGCTGACCCAAATCCAATTCCAGAAAACTCAATATTAGAACAATCCCAACTTTCAATTGTTGCGATACCCCGCGGCGTTTCAACTTGAGGTAAAATTAATATATCAGTTCCAAGATCCTTTAAAAAAGCTCTGCATCCATCAGCAGATTCTATTTTAGGAATGGCAATAGAGTAAGGAAGAGAAGGTAAAGACCTTAACATTGTTATATCATGTTGATATTCTTCAGTATCCAAAGCATTAATGCGTAATAAAAGTTTATCTGCTTGACCGTCATAATTTCTATTTGCTAGATCAGCAAAATTAGATCTTCCAATAGCTTTATTTTCAAGTGCCAAACCATCTTCTAAATCGAAAATAACTTTATCAGCACCTGATCCAATAGCCTTTGGTAACCTCTCAATTTTATCCGTTGGTAAAAATAAAATACTTCTCAAATCTATCTCCTTTTTTTAAGAACTAAATTCAGCTCTAATATTTTTTCCATGTTCATCTAATTCAGGCATCTTATTCACTTCTGGTATAAAATTGTCGTGGATTGCCCCTGGACCTAATACTTTTACATTGCCGTTTTTAGTTTCAATTTCTAAAAAATTATTTTGAGGATGGTTTTTTAGTTGTTCCATGTCAGAAATTCTTCCATAAGCAACGCTTGCTTCTTCAAGTTTTTTAATTAATTCCTCACGTTCAAAAGTAATAAATTTATTTTGAATAATTTTTTCTGTTAATTCTCGATTGGCGACACGATCTGAGTTAGTTTTAAAGCGAGTATCATTAACCATAGTTTCGTCATCTAAAACAATTTTACATAATTTCACCCATTCTCTATCATTTTGTATAGCAATTAAAATAGTCAAATTATCCTTGCAATTATATGCACCATAGGGAACGATTATTGGATGGGTCATGCCGTTTCTTTTTGGGATTTTTTTATTATAAACATAACCTAGATAGAAAGGGTTCATCCAATCTGCGAGAGAATTAAACATAGAGACTGATATGTGTCTACCTTTTCCACTAATACTTCTCTTGATAAGTGCTTGCAAAATTGCTTGATAAGCTGTCATTCCGGCAGATATATCACAGACTGATGGGCCAACCTTTGCTCTTCCATCAACCCCATCTTTATCTGGAAGACCAGTTATATCAATAACACCAGTTTCAGCTTGAATTAACATATCGTAAGCTTTTTGGTTTTTATATGGGCCTTCGTCTCCAAATCCAGAAATAGAACATGTAATTAAAGATGGATGTTTTTTTCTTAATTCAACTAAGTTTAAACCAAGGCGGTCAAATGCACCTGGTGCTAAATTTTGGATTAAAATATCTGATTTTGAAATAATATTCTCAAAAATTTTAAAATCTTTACTGTTTTTAAGATCCAAAGCAACAGACTCTTTTCCTCTATTCAACCAAACAAAATAAGCGCTATTTCCAAGTGCATTCCTATCATAGTTTCTGGCAAAATCACCTTCAGGTCTCTCAACTTTTATAACTCTGGCACCTGCATCTGCCAGTCTGCAAGATGTATAGGGGGCTGCCACAGCTTGCTCAACTGTTACGACTAATAAACCTTCTAAATCCTTTCCGGAATTTTGTCTTTCCATTAGTTAACCAAGCAATCTATTAAAGAAGAAACTTTACTTTCAGAGGGCGAGTTTAAGATTGTAGAAATTTCATGAGATTTATTTTTTGATAGCAATGACTCAGATTTGTTAACAATTTTATTTTCCAAAATATTTTGATCAATCTTGTCTGATAAATCATGTTTATTTTTTATATCTCTAGTTCCATCTTTAATATAAATTGAAGACTGAGTATTTGTTAATTTGTCATTAGGTATGACTCTTACCTTGTCCCTAACATTATTTATTTTTTCATCAAAACAAATATCATCGTTGTACGTCCCTAAGTCGGCTGTGTCTTTGCCATAAATTGACATGGCTGCTGTTAATTTATAAGAAAATTTTGATTCCAAACCAGTTTTAGGTTCTTGAATATTACACACTTTGAGCCAAGAAGGATTAGTTTCAATTGCAATCTCTTCAATTGATTCAGGATTAAAGTTGTTTTCTTGTTTTAATTCCTCAAGTGCTTCCAGGAAAGAATGTAGACCATGACAACAAGCATGAAATTTATACTTAATTTCAGGAAACAAGAAGTCTGTTCCTAAGTTTTCTACAGCTCTTGTAGGAGTTTTTTTATCCCAACCATGAGTTTGAAAAAAACCTTGATCACACTCAATACCATCTTTTCTTGACACAAACCCAAGTTTAGATAATTTGGCAGCCTCAATACCATTTGATGCAGCCATCCCTGCGTGATACGGTTTACCCATAGTACCAAATTGGGATTTAATTCCAGATGCTCTGGTTGAAACCAAACCAAGCGCATTTATTGTCTGATCCTCGCTCAAATTTAGTAATTTTGATGCAACAATTGTCGCACCAAATGATCCACTTGTAGCAGTTTGATGGAACCCTGCATTATAATGTGAATAGCCTAAGATATGACCAATTCTAGTAGAGACTTCAACTCCTGACATATAAGCAAGTAATAAATCTTCTATAGATAATTCTAATTCTTCGCCTAAGGCTAAAGCAGTTGGTAATGCACTTGAAGTTGGATGGCCAACAAAAAGAAAGTGAGTGTCATCATAATCTAATGCATGACCAGTTGCTCCATTAGCTAAAGCTGCGCCTCTTGATGAAACGTTGTATCCAGTTGAAATCACTCGTGCTTGATTAACGCCATTTTCTTCTTTAACCATTTCAGAAACTATTTTCGAAACCGGTTCTTGTTTTGCCGCATAGGCTACTCCACACCAATCTAGAATAGACATCTTTGCAAAAAACTTCATTTCATCATTAAAACTGTCTAGTGTACTATTAAATCCATAACTACCAAATAATTTTGTAATCGACATAATCTACCCTTTCCCTAAAACTATTCAAAATGTGCTTCAGCTTGCATGGTCATTCCTGAACCCTCTACAGCACCCCAACAACTAACACTTCCATCAATGTTTTCCTTTGCGCCAATTATATAATCACTATTTGCAAAAACAGGGGCCATAACTTTATGACTAAATGATTTTACAGTTTTGCCTTTAAGCTTTTCAGCTGCCCTTAATAAAAAAGTAGCTTGCAACGGACCATGAACAATTAAATCAGGATAGTTCTCTTCATTTTTAGTATATGGATAGTCATAATGTATTCTATGACCTACAAAACCAATCGCTGAATAACGGAACAATATTGTTGGATGCATAAAAATAGTTTCTGTATAGTCTGCGTCTTCAGGTATTTTATCTGACACACCAGAACCACCGCCTGCTTTAGTTACATCTCTATAAACAATATTATGAAGTTCATGCAATCTTACCTCTTCATTAACTAAAAATTCATACTCTGCAGTAACAAAACAAAGCTGTCCTGTCCTACCTTCCTTTAGTTTTATGTCAGCTACCTTAGATTTTTTTATTACTTTATCACCTACTCTTAAAGGTTTTATTACTTTGATCAGACTGCCTGCCCACATTCTTCTTGGAAGTGGGACTGGAGGCAAAAAATCACCTTTAGCTGGATGAGAATCCACACCAAGTTCGTCATTTTTTTTTAAATCCCAACCTAACATCCAATGCAAACCAGAGGTTGCATCCTCCCCAATTTTGGGATCGCCTGGATCAATATTTAATGTTGCTCTGTACCTCTGTTCAACAATTGGTGTAAGGTAATCTGTTACAGTCTCTATATTACCTAACCATTTATTTAAATGATTAATATCAAGCGCTTCATTTTCCATTTACCGAACCTTTATTTTTAAGAATATTTGAAACTATTAAATATAAAAATTATATTAATATCAATTAATAAAATATTTAATGATAGTATCTTTGAAATGCCTTCTTTAATTTTACATGTAGATGAAACCTTAGAAAATATTTTTGAAATTTCTGCAGTTAAAGCAATAGAAAAAAGCATAATAGATATTATGCAAGAAGAGTTAGAGGCTGAAAAAAACAACTGTCAAATTATATGGGTTAAGAGTAAAATTATTTGCTCAAATTATAAAATATTTGGTGAATTGAAGTTTAGAGATAAAGGGACTAGAAATATTGACAAAAGAGATAAATGTTTAAAAAGAATTGGTAAAATTTTACAAAATAAATTTAATGCCTTTATAAGACTTAGGGCATTCTCAATTCAAGATGCATCAATAACTGCACTAGATCTTGTAAATTAAATATGTATTTCAAGTGATAAAAATAGAAGGATCAGTAATGAGTAAAAATATTGTATTAACAAGCGTAAATGAAAGAGGAATTGCTGAAGTTATTTTAAACCGTCCAGAAAGAAATAATGCATATAACGGAGATATGATTATTGAATTAATCAAAAGCTTTGAATCTTTATATAAAAATAATTCTGTAAGAATAGTGCTAATTAAAGGCAATGGAAAACATTTTCAAGCAGGAGCTGACTTACAATGGCTTAAAGAAATTGGTAAACTTAGTCAAAAAGAAAATATAGAGGTTTCGAGAAAAACAGCTTCAGCGATTCAAGGTCTTACAAAGTTCCCTAAGCCAACAATAGCTTTGATCCATGGAGGATGCTTTGGAGGTGGAACTGGAATTGCCGCAGCAGCTGACATAGTAATAGCTAGTGAAGACGCTATTTTTTCTATTTCTGAAGCTAGATGGGGGGTAATGGCAGGAATAATAATACCTCATTTAAACGCCAGTATTGGCGTAAGAAACGTTAGAAGATATGCTCTTACATGTGAGCGTTTTAGCTCTAGTCAGGCCAAGGATATGGGTTTAGTTCACCAAGTTTGTAAAACGGGTGAGCTTGAAAATGCTGTTCAACCTGTTATTGAGGACTTGTTAATGTGCGCTCCAGATGCATTGGAAGCTACAAAAAGAAGAACTTTAATTGAAAGTGGTTTAATGTTGTCAGATGAAAAATTTGACGAACTTGTTTTTGAACATTCTCAAAAAAGGATGACTAATGAAGCAAAAGAGGGTCTAAATAGTTTTCTTGAGAAAAGAGCTGCATCTTGGTATCAAAATTAAATCATAGGATATATAAATGCCTGCATTAGTTACAAATTCAAAAATATGGGGAGAAGTGTTTGGTACTAAAGAAATGCATTTCTTATTTTCTGATGAGAGTACTACACAACTTTATTTAGATGTAGAAGCGGCTTTAGCAAGATCACAATCAAAGTTGAATATTATACCAAAAGAAGCTGGAGAAAAAATAACCCAAGCAGCAAAAGTAGATATAATTGATTGGAAGAAACTTGAAAAAAGGACATCTATAGTTGGATATCCAATTCTTCCACTAGTAGAACAACTAAGTGAAAAAGTTGAAGGCAACTTTGGACAATTTTGTCATTGGGGCGCTACAACACAAGATATTATGGACACAGCAGATATCCTTCAAATTAGAAAGGGTCTTGAATTATTATCTAAAGACCTAAAGTCAATTTCAGATGCTTTAGAAAAAATTGTTGAATATCACATTAAAACACCGATGGCTGGTAGAACACATTTGCAACATGCTTTACCTATATCTTTTGGGTACAAGGCATCTACTTGGTTATCTGGTATAGATAGGCATCACAAAAGACTGGAAGAAATAAAGAAACGTATTTTCAATGTTTCATTTTTTGGAGCAGCAGGAACACTTGCTTCTTTGGGAGAAGATAAAGGTCTTAAGACACAGTCAACTCTTGCAGAAGAATTAGATCTGAATGTACCTGACGTAAGTTGGCATTCTATTAGAGATAATTTTTGTGAAGTGACTGGTTGGCTTGCAATAGTCGCCGCATCGCTTGGTAAAATAGCTTATGATGTGATGTTAATGATGCAAACAGAAACACAAGAAGTGGCTGAACCATATCTTCACGGACGAGGTTCTTCTTCGACAATGCCTCAAAAAAGAAACCCCATTTCTTCTGAGATAATGCTGGCTTGTTCAAAACTATTAAGAGAACATCATTCTTCTATGCTAGATGCTATGGTCCTTGACCATGAAAGAGCTACAGGTCAATGGCATGTAGAATGGCATGTAATACCTAACGCCTTTTTGGTTGCTTCTTCATCTTTCAACTCAGCTAAATATCTTTTGGAAGGTTTAGAAGTATCACCTGAAAAAATGAAGGAAAACATTTATAAAACTAATGGGTTAATTGTTGCAGAGTCTGTTATGATGGCCCTCGCACCCAAAATGGGAAGACAAATTGCACACGATTTAGTTTATGACTGTTGTAGGGAATCAATCAAAAACAACATATCATTCATAGATATATTATTAAAAAACAAAGAAATTTCTAAATTTTTTAATGAACAAGATTTGTTAAAAATGATAGATCCATCTAATTATTTAGGAGCAGCTCCTACTATGGCACAGAGACTTTTAGATAAAAGAAAGTTACCATAATATAATGCAACAATTAATGACAAAAGAAAGCCTTGATAAATTTTTAAATAAAGAATTTCCTCAAGTAAGCAAAAACTTCAAGATATTAAATGTAAGCAACCAGTCTTTTTCAATGCTAATGTACATTACTGAAGAACATTTGAGACCAGGGGCAACAGTTTCAGGCCCAACAATGTTTTTATTGGCAGACGTAACTTTTTATTTAGCAACACTAAGCATTATAGGACCAAAAAGTCTTACTGTTACAACCAATTGTTCAATAAATTTTTTAAGAAAACCAAATGAGAAAAATTTAACTAGTAAAGCCAGAATTTTAAAATTAGGAAAAACTTTAAGTGTAGGCGATGTTTTAATTTATTCAGAAGATATTGACGAGCCTGTTGCCCACGCTTCACTTACATATTCTATTCCACAAAAATAAATTCATATTCTATCTCTATGCCAATTTAAATGATCTGACATAAAGGTTGATATAAAATAATATGAATGATCATAATTTGGGTGCATTCTAAGTTTTAAATTAATATTTTTATCTTTACATGCATCATCTAATAGCCAAGGTCTTAACCCTTCTTTTAAAAAACTGTCCGCATCTCCTTGATCAACAAGAATTTCAGGAAAATGATAACCATTTTTAACTAACGCTACACTATCATACATTTGCCAATCACTTTGATTTAAACCAATATATTTTTTAAAGGCGTCACTAGACCAGCTTGCTGTCGATGGCTCGACAATTGGAGCAAATGCAGAACAACTTTTAAATTTCTTTGGGTTTCTTAAAGCCATTACAATAGCTCCGTGACCACCCATTGAGTGACCAAAAATACTTTGTCTAGACATATCAAAATCGAAATTATTTTCAATAATACTTGGAAGTTCTTCAACTATATAAGTGTACATATTATAGTTTTTGTCATAGGGCGATTCTGTTGCATCTAAATAAAAACCAGCCCCACTACCAAATTGCCAATTATCTTTTTCGTCGGGTATATTTTCGCCCCTAGGACTTGTGTCAGGACAAACGATTGCTATGCCTAATTCAGCTGCTTTTTTTCTATACTCTCCTTTTTCCATTACGTTTAAGTGACTGCAAGTCAAACCAGATAGATACCACAAGACTGGAGGATTTTTTATCTTTGGAGGGATGAAAACCGCAAAAGTCATTTCACAATTATTAACAAGAGACTGATGACTACAGACTAATTGTTTACCCTCAAATGAAAATACTTCAGATATATTTTTCATTAAAAAACTACGACTGATCTTATTGATTCACCAGCATGCATCAAATCAAAGCCTCTGTTAATATCTTCTAATTTTAAATTATGAGTAATCATTGGATCAATATCAATTTTGCCTTGAAGATACCACTCCACAATTTTAGGAACGTCGGTTCTTCCTCTTGCTCCCCCAAAAGCTGTACCTTTCCAGCTTCTACCTGTAACTAGTTGGAAAGGTCTAGTTTTAATTTCTTGCCCTGCTCCAGCAACCCCAATTATTATACTTTCTCCCCAGCCTTTATGTGCGCACTCTAAAGCTTGTCTCATTACATTCACATTCCCAATACATTCAAAAGAGTAGTCTGCACCACCACCTGTAAGATCAACCAAGTAATTAACCAAATCACCGCTAATCTCTGATGGATTTACAAAATGTGTCATACCAAACTTTTTTCCCCAAGATTCTTTTTTGTTATTCATGTCGACACCAACAATCATGTTTGCTCCTATCATTCTCAAGCCTTGAATGACGTTGAGCCCAATTCCGCCTAAACCAAAAACCACTGCGTTACAACCTGCAGTTGCCTTTGCTGTATTGATAACGGCTCCAATACCTGTAGTTACACCGCATCCGATATAA
Source organism: uncultured SAR116 cluster alpha proteobacterium (assembly GCA_902616615.1). Lineage (GTDB taxonomy): Bacteria > Pseudomonadota > Alphaproteobacteria > Puniceispirillales > Marisalimonadaceae > Marisalimonas. The sequence continues at coordinate 44,346 of CACMTN010000003.1, forward strand.
CAAATTTTATCAAAGGGAGCTTTTTTATTTACTTTAGCAAGCGCAATTTCAGGAACTACAGTGTAATTTGAAAAAGTAGATGTTCCCATATAATGCAATATGGGTTTCTTATTTATCGAAAATCTACTAGTGCCATCAGGCATTACTCCCTTACCTTGGGTAACTCTTATAGCCTGACATAAATTAGTTTTCGGATGCAAACAATACTCACACTCTCTGCATTCCGGTGTATAAAGAGGAATTACATGATCACCTTCTTTAAGAGATGTTACGCCTTTACCCACTTCTCTTACAACTCCTGCTCCTTCGTGCCCTAATATTGCTGGGAAAAGTCCTTCAGGATCATCCCCAGAAAGTGTGAACTCATCAGTGTGGCATATGCCTGTTGCTTTTATTTCTACTAGAACTTCTCCGGAACGAGGCCCTTCTAAATCCACATCCATAATTTCAAGCGGTTTTCCCGCCTCTACAGCAACTGCAGCTCTAGTTTTCATTGTGTCCCCCAAACAATAATTTTCTTAAATGTAAAATTTATTATGATTTAATATCCATGACTTGCAAGATTTTTTAGTATATAAATTAGTTTTCAAGGATTTAGATATTAGGAGCATCTCTATGAGTTTTGTTGAAACTGAAATTAATGGCCAAATAATTACTATCAGATTAAATCGTCCAGAAAGATTAAATGCTTTAAGCACTGTTATTAGAAAAGGTATGGCAGAAGCGTTCAATAGATATCATGAGGATAAAGATTTAGAAGTAGCAATTTTGACAGGAACTGGAAGAGGGTTTTGTGCAGGCGAAGATATGAAAGAGTCTATTGACAGAGGCATCCCAGGATCCCCAAAAGAATTTGTAGAAGAAAACTTAATTGACCCATTTCAGACAGGTGCTCTTCAAAAGCCAGTCATAGCAGCAGTAAATGGATATGCAATGGGTGGTGGATTTATGTTAGTTGAGAGAACAGATCTTAGGATTGCTGTAAAAGAAGCAATTTTTGAAATGTCAGAAGCAAAAAGATGGCTTCTTGGCGGTTATAATCATGGACATTATGGCAACCTCCCACATCCCGTTGCAACTGAAATGGCTTTTGGATATAGAATTTCTGCTGAAAGGATGCATCAAGTTGGTTTCATTAATCGTTTAGTGGAAGCTAAAGATCTTATGAGTGAGGCTTATTCAATGGCAGAACATCTGCTATCACTCCCTCCTGCTGCAAGAGTAAACACACTTTATATGATGAAGCATATGGCACCAAAAATAAATCCTAATATTGCAGACCTTGCTGAAAAGCTACATCTTCACGGCGACACTGAGGATAGAATGGAAAGTAGAAGAGCCTTTGCAGAAAAAAGAAAACCAAATTTCAAAGGTTGGCTTAACCCAGAAGATAGATATAATATGCCGAAATTAGAGGAAAATTAGAGGTCAAAATGAGTGAAATAAATGGAGCTCTTTCTGGGTTAAAAATAGTTGCATGTTCAACAGCACAAGCTGGAACTGTTCCCTACATGTTAATGGCAGATCTTGGTGCTGAAGTAATTAAAATTGAAACGCCAGGTAAAGGTGATAACAATCGTAACTCAGGTTTTTTGGAAGGAGAGATTGGATCATTTTTTGAGACTAATAACAGAGGAGTTAAAAGTTTAACTCTCAATCTTAAATCAGAAAAAGGACAAAAAATACTTCATAGTTTAATAAACGATGCTGATGTGTTTGGTCAAAATTTTAGACCAGGCGTTGCTGAAAAACTTAATTTTGATTATGATACTCTTAGCAAAATTAATCCTAAAATAGTTTACGCTTCTGTTTCTGCTTATGGGCCTGATGCCCCAGACGGACACTTACCAGGAACCGACGCAGTAGGACAAGCTTTAAGTGGAATAGCTGAAGCATATTCAATTCCTGGAAATAATTTAAGAACAGGAGTAGCCTCAGTTGCAGATGAAAGTTGTGCAATACTAACTTTTGGAGGAATTTTAGCGGCATATATAAATGCTCAAAAAACAGGAAAAGGTCAAAAGTTAGAAACTTCTTTAGTTGGGAGTGCTTTCAGACTTCTTGGTTGGACTATGACTACAGCAATGTGGAGTAACAGGCCACCAATTACTGGAGCTAGAATTAATGGAACAAGAGAAAGGCCGGGTATTGCAGCATGTTTTAACGATATTAATGGTAAGCCTTTCGCACTCCAGCTTGATCCAGATGACTGGCGAGAAGCAATGAAAGCTCTTAACTTTTTTGATGTTTTGACAGAAAATGGTCTCATTGATCTTGGTTTAGCGTTTGAATCTGAAAAAAAGAAAACTGAAATTTTGGATAAACTTGCTGAATTATTCTCAACTGATACCAGAGATAATTGGATATCAATATTAAGAAAGGCTGATATGATATCTACACACGTTAATACTATGCTTGAAGCATCTGATGATCCGAATATTAAAGAAAATAATTATGTAACTGAAGTTTGGTACCCAGAATTAAACAAAAATATGAAAGTACACGGTACTCCTTGGAAATTTTCCAAAACACCTGCTAACATAAAAAGAGCACCTAAACTCGGTGAACACAATACTGAGATATTGTCTGGTCTAGGCTATACTAAAGATGAAATTGAAGGTTTTAAAGACGACAAGATTATTTAATTTCCCTCATTTCCTTGGCAAACTTTTTGAAATTTGCTACGTAATGCTTTGAAGATCTCGTAATATTATCAATCATCTCTTGACTTAGTTCTCTTACAGCTTTAGCAGGAGAACCAACAATTAACCAACCATCAGGAAATTCTTTATTTTCAGTAACGAGTGCACCAGCACCTACTAAACAATTATTACCTATTTTAGCATTATTAAGAATTGTTGCACCCATCCCAATTAAGGAATTATTACCTATAGTACAACCGTGTATAATTGCATTGTGCCCTATGGTGCAATTGTTGCCAATAGTTACAGGACAATCTGGATCTACATGAATGATAGTATTTTCTTGTATATTTGATTCTTCACCGATCTTAATTACATCATTATCACCTCTTAAGACTGATCCAAACCATATCCCAACATCTTTTTCTAAAACAACATTCCCTATAACATGTGCATCTGGCGCAACCCAATATAAGTCATTATCAGGTAATTGAGGTTTTTTTTTTCCTAAACTATAAATCGGCATTTGCTCTCCTTTAAAAGAAATTATTATAAATTTATATTATATAATTTTTTCTTATTGTTAATATATTTATTACTATAACTATGAGGATATCTTTATGATTGATAGAAGTAATACTATTTCTAAAATTACAATTTATAGACTAGATGTACCTCTAATAAAGCCATATAAATTATCCTATAATACTTTCTATTCTTTCGAGCCATTGTTAATTCATATTATAGATGATGAAGGAAATGAGGGATGGGGTGAACAGCACATCTCTCCAGGCTCCAGTAGTGAAACAAGAGACGGTGGATGGACATTTGCCAGAGTCATATCAAAATTAATTTTAAATAAAAAATTATACGAAGCAAAAGAAATCATTTTATCTAATTCCTCTATAAGTATTGTTGCTTCAAGTGCAATTTATACAGCAATCGAGATGCTAGAAAAAAATGACGTTTTAAATAATAAGAGTTCTCTGAAACTTAAATTATTAACCTCATTTAATGCAGAGGAAGAATCTGAAATAAAAGATGAATTGGACAAAGTAACTGAACAAGGATTTACAACAATAAAAATTAAAGTTGGAAAGGACATTAATGCCGATATTAAAAAGATAAATAATATACAAACTCATTTAAATGGTAGAGCCACTCTAAGAATAGATGCTAATAGGGGATACTCCAAAAAAGACGGTTGTAAATTTGTACAAGGATTAAAGCCTGATTTCATAGAATTATTCGAACAGCCTTGTGATGCTAATGATTGGGATGCAAATGCTGCTGTGGCTAAACTATCATACATACCAATTATGTTGGACGAACCTATTTGTAGCATCAAGGACATAAAAAAGGCTTCTCGCATTGAAGGAGTAGGATTATGCAAACTTAAATTAAAACGATTTTTATCCATTACAAGATTAAAAGAAGCCATTAAATTTGCGCATGAATTAGGTTTAAAAATTGTACTTGGTGACGGACTAGGTACTGAAATTAATTGTTGGATGGAAGCTAGAATTGCGAACAGCTTAATTGATAATGCTGGAGAATATAACGGTTTTTTAAAAATTGATCCAAAAGCAAGAATTTTATTAAACCCACTAAAATTTAAGAAAGGTTTTCTGATGGTTTCTGAGAATTGGAAACTTGAAATTGACAGAGATAAATTAGAAAAATACAGTATTAATAAAGAGGAAATTTACAAATAAATTAAATAGGAAAATAAGTAATGAAATTAATTAATAGTGTTAAGAGCTTGGGTGGTGAGATTGTAGGTTTAGATTTAAGCAATAAATTAACTCAGGATCAAATTAGTTTCATAAATCAATCTTGGGATGAAAGACTTGTATTAGTATTTAAAAAACAAAACTTAGATGATCATAAATTAATAAATTTTAGTGAATATTTTGGTGATCTTGACCCTCCCGGCCCTAATCCGTATGGCATAACATTTTTACCAGACTTTCCTGAAATTAATGTAATTTCAAACGTTAAAAATGAAAAAGGTACTCCTATAGGTAATTTAGGAGATGGGGAAGCAGTGTGGCATGCAGATATGACTTACCTACAACTACCTCCTAAGGCTGGAATTTTATATGCTCTTGAGGTGCCTGAAAATCAAGGTAATACTCACTTTGCAAATATGGGACTAGCATACAGTGAATTACCAAGCAGACTAAAGAACAAAATTGATGGTAAAATCTTGATACATGATTCTGCTCATAATAGTGCTGGAATGCTTAGAAAAGGGTATTCAGAAGTAGATAACCCATCTGACACTCCAGGAGCAAGACATCCCATGGTTATCACAGATAAAAATACTAATAAGAAACTACTATTTCTTGGACGAAGACCGCACGCATATATAATTGGTTTAGAACTTGAGGAAAGTGAAAATTTATTGAATGAAATTTGGGAACACGCAACACAAGAAAAATTCACTTGGACTCAACAATGGCAAAAAGGAGATTTATTGATGTGGAAAAATTTAAATGTGCTTCACAAAAGAGATGCTTTTGATCCTAATACAAGAAGAATAATGCACCGAACACAAATAAAAGGAGAAATGAAAATTACAGCGTAGTTTATTTAAATAATCTTAAGACTCTTATTGATTTATGAAAAAATCAATTGCAGAATATAATATGATTAACCGGAGGAAAATATGAAAAAACTTAAAAATTCTTTTAGAAGAAGTATTGTAAAAGCTAGTTTAGGTTTTGTTGCTATAGCAGGAATAAGTACAGTTGGTTTAGTTTCTATTGCTAGTGCAGACAAATATCCTAGTAAACCAATAGAATTAGTAATCCATGCAAAATATGGTGGTGGTACAGATACAACTGCTAGAATGGTCTCAATTAGAACAAGAAGAAATTTAAAAACTGACATTTCTATTGTTGCCAAGCGAGGAGGTTCTGGAGCTAAGGCACAAAACTATGTTTTAACTAAACCTGCTGATGGTTATACAATTATGGCATTAACACAATCTCATCTTTATACTATGGCAAGAGGAAAGTCTAATATGAAGATTGACGATATAGTTGGCGTTGCTAGAGCAATGGATGATCCAACTTTTATCACAGTATCTGGAAAAGGAAAATTTAATACGTTAGAAGAACTTGTTGCTGCTTCAAAGAAAGCGCCATTAAACTGGGGAGTTGCTCAAATTGGAGGAACTGAACATATAGGTTTAGCCCAGTTTGCAAAAGAAGCAGGCATTAAATTTAAAGTCGTTCCATTTGGTTCAGGTGCTCAAATGGTGCAAGCACTTATGGCAGGTAAAATAGACGCAACTTTACCGAATGTGAGTGAGGCTGCTAATCAAGTAGCTGATGGTAGTTTTAAAGCTCTTGCTGTTATGGCTGAAGATAGACTTAAAGATTATCCAAATGTTCCAACAACTTTTGAAAAAGGAATAAAGGCAAAATGTTCAACGACTAGAGGTTATGCCGTATTAGCCTCTACACCTCAACCAATTATAGATCAAATATCAAAGGCTATGGTTAAGGCAATGAAACATGATGTTTTTGCATCTTATCTTGCTGGAGCTGGACTAACAGTTGAAGGTAGCGTTGCCGGAACAAAAGTATGGGACAAACAACTTAAAGCTGAATATAAAGTTGCAGCATCAGCACTTAAAGATCTTGGTTTAATAAAATAATATTTAATCAAAGGTTTTTTAAAAATGAAAAATAACAAAAATGCACCCAAAAGTTTGGGTGCATTATTTAATAAAAGTGATACAATTATTGCAATTTTATTAACTTTTATAATTGGTTTATTATGGTTTGAAACAACTAAATTTGAAAAAGTTCCTGACTTATTTTCAAACAATATTCCACCCGAAATGTTTCCACAGATATTACTAATAATTATTCTTGGCATGGTTTTAATTATACCTTTTGAGCACATGTTTTTAAAAAAAAATGGTAAAGATATTGACTCATCTAGAAAAAACTCTGTCGAATTTTCAACGATTGGAACTATGATTATTTTATCTGCGATCATAGCGTCTTCACAAGTTTTAGGCGCTGCCTTAACAATTATTGCTGTAAGTATCTCATTACCTATTTATTGGGGTGAAAGAAGATTAAAAGTACTAATCTCATATGTTATTGGGTTCCCATTATTTGTGATAGTTTTATTTAATATAATTCTTGGTGTTCATTTTGAACCTGGGCTATTAGAACTCATTAAAAATTAAAGAGGGTTGAAATTTGGAAGATATAATTAAAGGTATTGGGTTATTATTGGAATTTGAAAATATACTCTTAATTTTATCAGGTGTTTTAATTGGCGTGTTAGTTGGAGCATTACCGGGTTTAAGTTCTCCTATGGCAATTGCTCTTCTAATACCTTTTACAATTTCTTTAGACCCAGTTGCAGCAATAGCTATGATGGCCGCCCTATATTGTGCTGGAACTTTTGGAGGGTCCATCACAGCTATATTAATAAATGCTCCAGGTGCTCCACCAGCTGTAGCAACTGCTCTAGATGGATACCCAATGGCAAAAAATGGCGAACCAGGAAGGGCGCTTGGTTTAGCTGCCGTATCTAGTGTTTTTGGTGGAATTTTTAGTTTAATAATTTTTATATTTGCGGCTCCTCTTTTGGCAAAGCTTGCCCTAGAATTCGGACCAGCAGAATATTTTGGACTTGCTGTTTTTGCTCTTTCAATGCTTGCATCTATGAGTGGAAAGTCTTCTCTAAGAAATCTTATTTCAGGTCTTGTTGGCGTGTTAATTGGCACTATAGGAATACATCTAACTACTGGTGTAGAAAGATTTACATTTGATATCCCAGATCTTGAAGAAGGGATACATTTTGTCCCTGTTCTTATTGGTCTATTTGCAGTCAGTGAGCTTTTTAAACAATCTGAAAAACTAAATGCTGTAGTTGAGAGAATACAAGCAAAAGCTCTAAGATTGCCTACATTATTTGAATTAAAAAAACTAAAATATACTATACTTAGATCGTCTGGAATTGGAACTTTCATAGGCATTCTTCCTGCTGAAGGTTCTACAGTAGCAGCCATTATTGGTTATAATGAGGCTAGAAGATGGTCTAAGGATAAAGATAACTTTGGCAAAGGCTCTCCTGAGGGTATAGTTGGACCGGAAGCTGCAAACAATGCCGCTGCAGGTGGGGCTATGGTTCCCACACTTGCATTAGGAATACCTGGAAGCGGCTCAACCGCTCTTATATTAGCTGCATTAATTATGCATGGTTTTAGACCTGGTCCTTATTTAATTAGTGAAACACCAGAATTCGTATACGCAATTTTTGGAGCTATGTTGATAGCTAATTTAGGATTTTTATTCATAGGCTTAGTCGGTGCAAAATTCTTTTCTCTAGTTGCTTTCATCCCCAAAAAACTCCTTTGGCCAGCTGTATTTATATTTTCTATGATTGGTTCTTATTCTTTTGCATCCTCAATGTTTGATGTCTGGGTAATGTTAGCTGCTGGACTAGTAGGTTATTTTATGGATCGGCATGGTTTCTCAGCAGCTCCACTTGTTATGGGATTAATTCTTGGGAAGTTAGTTGAAGAAAGTTTTTCTCAATCAATGATTATTCATGATAACAATTTCTTTGCATTATTAGAAAGTCCAGTTGTGTTATTATTTTTTGTACTAACATTCTTAAGTTTATCATCTCCTTTTTGGACAAGATATTTCTCAAAGAAATAATTCAATTAGATGTAGTAAAATGAATAAAATTGAAACTTCTATTGCTGAAACGTTTTCAGCATGGGTCCATAAGCTCAATATAAATGATGTACCTAAAGATGTTGTTGACAAATTACAACTTATTGTACTGGATTCTTTTGGACTAATGGTTTCCGCTAAAAACGAGCAATACATAAAAAGCCTTATCAAGGCACTTCAGGAGAATGGAGATTGCACATTAGTTGGACACAATAAAAAGGTAAATCCATTCAACGCATCTATAATTAATGGTACAGCTATACATGGAGAAGATTTTGACGATACTTTTGAAGGAACACCTGTGCACGTAGGTTCTGTTATGGTTCCAGCAATGTTATCTTCGGCTCAAGCTAAAAATTTAGATGGAGAAAAATTTTTAAAAGGCTTGGTCGTAGGATCAGAACTAATTTGTAGACTAGCTTTAGTCGCGCCTACAGCAGTTCATAGACAAGGTTTTCACCCGACAGCAATTTTTGGAGCTTTTGGCTCATCAATAGGTGTTGCATCTTTGCTTGGAAATACCATAGATGAAATGAGTTCAGGATTAGGTATTGTAGGAAGCATGGCTTCTGGAATTATAGAATATTTAGCTGAAGGCACATCTACAAAACGTCTTCACCCAGGATGGGCAGCTGGTTGTGGATGGCAATCTGCTAATTTTGCTAAATTCGGATTTTTAGGACCAAGAACTGTATTTGAAGGTCAACACGGTGTATTTAATAGTTTTGCTAAAAATAATATTGAACCAGATTTTTCACATATTATTTCAGATTTAGGAAATAGATGGGAATCAAAAAACTTGGCTTTAAAGCCTTACGCCTGTGGAACAATGGCTCAACCTTTTATTGATTGCGCTATAAAACTAAAAGATAAAATTGATAATGTTGAGAACATAGATAAAGTAATAGCTAGCGTTGGTGAGGGAACAGTCCACAGGTTATGGGAACCATTAGAGGAGAAACAGAGTCCATCTACTGCTTATGGCGCAAAATTTTCTGTTCCATATTGTATTTCAATAGGATTAATCAATGGATCTGCAGGCTTAAATGAGTTTACTGATAAATGTTTGAAAAATTTAGAGGTGATAAAATTAGCTTCTAAAGTAAATTATGAAATTAATCCAAATGATGAATATCCAAGAAATTATACTGGTAGAATAAAAATATTTATGAAAGATGGGACAATGTATTCTTCGTCACAAGAGTGTTTAAGAGGTGGCAAACGTGACCCTCTTAGTACTAATGAAGTTAGAAAAAAATTTGAAGCTAATTTAAAATTTGCAAATGTAAAGTCTAGTGAGATTAAAAAACTATTTAATTTTATTAAAAAAATTTTTAAATCAAAAAATCTTAACAGCTTAGACGATGTTAACTTCTATTAATTAAACCACTGCAGTTTTTTCCTAAGAGTAAATCAAAAAATCTCTTCCATTTTTCTACATAATTACTTCTATTTACAACCCAATCAATATGATCAGTAGGGGGTTTGTGTGGATTTATTCTAATTCCCCACAAACCATCAACCTCATTAGGAACTGCTGAATACCTGACATCTGTTATTATATTTTTATCAATGCCTTTTCCTAGATAACCTTGCGAGAACCAATCAAATCTTTTTATATCCTTATATTGTTGACTTTTTTTATTAAGATCCAAAAAATCATTGAGAAGATCAAGTTTTTTAATTTTTGTTCCTTGACAGTATTCTGACTTAGAAAACAATCTTACTGCATCAACATAATAAAAACCTTCATCCTCATAAATTGTTTTCCATAAAAACAAATTTCCCAGACTAGGTTTCACAGTCAAATTTTTACTTTCATGACCTCTAAAATTAGCAATTGATTTCCCAATATATTCTGCACGATTTTCTTGAAAGGCACCAAAGGTTAGATAAATGAAGATATAAAAAATACCAAAAACGGTACTTAATTTATTTTTCATAATTATTGTAAAAATTATAATTAGAAATAATGGAACACTTAAAAAAGGATCAACTACCGACACATAATTCCAAGAAATTCTTTCATCAGAAAATGGCCAAAAAAGCTGGGTTCCATAACTTGTACAAGCGTCTAATAAACCATGTGTGGCATAACCAAAAAAACTAAACAGATACGTTTCACCCCAACTTAAATATTTTTTGAAAAATATCCTCGAAAATAACGTTACAATTAGAGCACCAATAGGTATAAAAATTATGGAGTGTGTAAATTGTCTATGATATTCTAATTTTAACAAAGGGTCAGAGGCAGATCTAATAAAAATGTCTAGATCAGGTGCTAAACCAGCAAGGCAACCTACTATTGACCCTACTAAAATTTTTTTCTTATTAGATATCGTTTGAGCAAAAATTGCGCCGAATGCACCTTGAGTAACAGGATCCATTATATAACCAAAATTATTAAATAATCTATTTATACACTAAGTTGTCTTGACTGTTCATATTTTTTTCTTTTAACATATTAATCTAATTACAAGAGACTTTTCAATGAACCAAATTAAATTAAATAATAAAGATTATGACGCCATAATCGTAGGAGCTGGTTTCTCGGGATTATACCAATTGATCTGTCTTCGTGACCAACTTAACCTTAATTGTGTGGTTTTAGAAACAGGAGATGATGTAGGTGGTACATGGTATTGGAACCGCTACCCAGGCGCTAGATGTGATACAGAAAGTCATGCCTATTCTTATTATTTTTCTGAGGAATTACTAAAAGAATGGACATGGTCAGAAAGATATCCAGGGCATGCTGAAATTAGAAGATATATGAATTTTGTTGCTAACAAATTTCATCTTAAAAAAGATATTATTTTTCAACAAAAAGTTACTAGTGCAACTTTTAATAGTAATAAAAAAAAATGGAAAGTAGTCTCTAATAAAAAAATTGAGTTTAATGCTAAGTTTCTTATATCTGCGGTCGGTTGTTTATCAAGTGCTAATATTCCAAATATAAAAGGACTAGAAAATTTCGAGGGAAAATACTATCATACTGGAAATTGGCCTAAAAATGGTGTTTCATTTGTTGACAAAAAAGTTGGTCAAATTGGAACTGGATCTACTGGTATTCAAGCTGTTCCTGTTATTGCTGAAGAAGCAAAATACTTAACTGTTTTCCAAAGAACTGCTAACTACAGCATTCCTGCAAGAAATAAACCTTTAACATCAGAATTTAAAAACCATGTAAAAGAAAATTCAAATATTTACAAAAAACTAGTTAAACGTACACCTAATGCTCATCCTTTTGAAATAAGTGATCGTAAAGTTTCTGACGTAGATAAAAAAGAATTGAATGAAATTTATGAAAAGGCCTGGGAGATTGGAGGACTTCAGTTTAGGGCAGTATTTAACGATTTAGTAACTAATATTGATGCTAATAAAACAGCCTCTGATTTTATAAAAAAGAAAATTAGAGAAACTGTTTCAAATAAAAAGTTTGCTTCAATATTGTCAGATATTGACCACCCTTATGCTGGCAAACGTCCACCCATAGACAGTAATTATTTTGAAACTTTTAACAGGGATAACATCAATTTAGTTGATCTTCGTAGTGATCCAATTGAAAAAATAGACAAAACTGGAATTAAAACCAAGAATAATCATTTCGAATTAGATGTAATTGTTTTTGCAACTGGCTATGATGCGATGACTGGACCGTTATTAAACATGAACATAACTGGAAAGAATAATTTAAAACTTAAGGATACATGGAAAGAAGGGCCAAAAACTTTTTTAGGTCTTCAAGTTCCTGGATTTCCAAATTTGTTTACAATTACAGGGCCAGGTAGTCCATCAGTTTTAACAAATATGCCGATGGCTATTGAACAACATGTAGAATGGATTCGAGATTGTATAGAATTTATGAATAAAAAAGATTATTCAACAATTGAAGCTAATACAAATGCTGCCGAGAAATGGGGTGCGGAGGTAAATTCTGTAGCCAATAAAACACTTTTACCAACTGTAAAACATTCTTGGTATTTAGGAGCAAATATTCCTGGCAAGCCGAGAGTATTCATGCCATATGCAGGTGGTCTTCCAAGATATACCGAAGTATGTGACAATATTAAAAATAATAATTATAGAGAATTCAATTTGAATTAGTTGTTAATCATCAATAGTATTTTTTATTTGATTAATTTTAGTCCTAATTTTTTTCATTCTTTCTTCAAGTACGTTTTTCTTAGGTGGGTTATTTGAGTCAAATTGGTCTAAGAGATTTGACATTTCATTTGCTAATTCATTACTTTGTCTATTCGAGTCTAAAAGTCTTATCTGAGTTTTTCTAATTAATGCACTTAATACGACATTTGATTTAATCATTTTTGTAAAGTATGATTTAGGTATTTTTTTGGCTACTAACTTTTGTGCACATACTTTAGCGGTAACTGTTCTTGGAACGTTAAGTAAAATGGAAGTTTCACCAAATATTTCTCCCATGCCAAGCCTATTAAGTTTCAATCCATCTTTGGTTTCAATATTTACATATCCTTCTAAAATTAAGTATGCCTCAGAGGCCTCGTTTCCAGCTTCATATATTACTTCACCAGGTTCCCAAATTGCTGATTTACCATTGTCTTGCATCTAATACTCCTCCTAAAGAAAAAGTAAAAATATTTACACTGGAATATCTAGTGGCTTCATCCAAAAAATATATCCATAAAATATCAAGTAACAATAAAATAATAAATAAGCCCACCATGGTTTAGGTTTAAAAGTTTTGCTTTTTTCTTCAATAACCTCTAATTCTTCTTTATAATTTTTATAATAGTTCATCATAAAATTTGATCTACCCAATTAACTTCTCCACCATAAATTTAAATTTTAAATATCTAAAAATATTGTTTCTTCTTCGCCTTGTAAAAATATATCAAATAAATAGCTATGCTTAGAAATTTTTTTGGCAATTAAACTATTTACATTACAATTATTTATTATAGATAGAAGTGGATCATTTTTCAATTCGTCACCTTCAAAATATATTCTAGTATTAAGTGTCATATTAAGGCCTCTTGAGGAAATAGATAATGAAATATATGGACTATGAATTTTTCCATCAAATCCCTTAAATGATCCAGGTTTAACTGTTTTCAATATAAACTTTTTTGTCAAATTATTTGGAATAAACCTAGCAAAACCACTTTCTTCTTTGAATTCTCCTTTTTCATCACACTGCCAAGTTTCTAGCATGACATCATCTAAAGCAACACCATTACCGTCAAAAACAGAACCTTCAATAGTTATTAATTCGCTTTCATTTTTACTCTTAAATGGTATTTCTCCCAAATCATTTTTATAAAGTTTTTTAATTTTAATTGCATTAGGCATACAACCTATATGAAGAAAAGGGCCTGCAGTTTGAAAAGGGGTTTCATCAAGATTTTCTTTTGAAGTAGTCAAATTAAAGGCCTTCTCTTCTATTTTCAAAATATGTTTGTTTAATACCCCTTAAAACGATATTAAATTTATAAGCTAATAGATTTTGTGTATTTGATCTAGAGGTGTCCAATGCCCCAATTAAACTTTTTTTTGCTTTTTCATCTGCAATAGAATTAACCATTGGGCAATCTTGGATGAGAGGATCGCCCTCAAAATACATTTGCGTTATTAATCTTTGTCCAAAACTTTTGCCAAATATAGAAAAATGAATATGCATTGGTCTCCACTCAATTCCACGATTTGGATAAGGATATGGTCCAGGTTGAATAGTTAAAAATTCATAATAACCACTTGATGTAGTCAAACACCTTCCACAACCAGCAAAATTAGGATCAATTGGTGCTGTATTTTTATCATTATTGTGTAAATATTTACCAGCTGAGTTAGCTTGCCAAATTTCTATAAGTGCTCCTTCGATTGGTTTAGAAAATTGATCCAACACATTTCCATAGACAATAATTTTATGACCAAGAGGAGAATTTTTATTTTTAGAAAAATTTAAGGTTAAATTGTTGTCTAGTTCACCAATAACATTTTCGTCAAAGATCGGCCCTAAAATTTCACTATCTGAGGATGGAAACGAAATTTTTTTATTTTTAGGAGCTCTAAAAATACTAGATTTATAATCAGGAAAATCTACTTCTGGTTGTTTTTTATAATTTCTTCTTATTAGTGATTTAACATTCATACTTTTTCCCAAATTTACCAAATTATTTTTGATTAAGGTTAATAAGGTAAACCAACGTAATTTTCTGCTAAAACTCTTTGAGATGCAACTGAATTTTCTAGATATTCTATTTCAGAGTCCTGTATTCGTTGATCAAAAGAAGACTGTTCCGGAAATTTATGAAAAGTTGTTGTCATCCACCAGCTAAATCTTATAGCTTTCCAAACTCTTGATAAGGCATTGTGCGAATACATTTTTAAATCATCATTTGTATTAAATTGGTAATATTTTTTTAGAGCGTTATGTAAATAATATACATCTGAAACAGCTAAATTTAGACCTTTGGCTCCAGTTGGAGGCACTATATGAGCAGCGTCACCAACTAAGAATAATTTTTCCCAACTCATAGGCTCACAAACAAATGAACGCAGTGGAGCAATAGATTTTTCGATAGAAACTCCTGTTATAATTGTGTCTGCAGCTTCAGTTGGAAGTCTCTTTTTTAGTTCATCCCAAAATTTTTCATCTGTCCAGTGCTCAATTTTTTCATTTAATGGAGTTTGTATGTAATATCTACTCAATTTTTTGTTTCTCATGGACGCTAATGCAAAACCATTACCATGATTTGCATATATTAATTCATCACTTACTGGTGGCGTTTCTGATAAAATCCCTAACCAACCAAACGGATATATTCTTTCATAATTTTTAATTATTGATTTTGGTATAATGCTTCTACTTACTCCATGAAAACCGTCACAGCCAGCGATCCAATCACACATAATTTTCTTTTCATTACCATTTTTTTTGAAAGTTACAAATGGAGTTTCTGTATTAACAGCTTGAGGTAAAACGTCCTCAGCATTATTTATTATTTCGCCGTTTTCTTTTTTTATTATGCTATATAAATCCTTAGTTACCTCTGTTTGCCCGTAAACCGTTACATGTTTATTAGTTAGTTTTTTTAAATTAATTCTAAAACCATGATTTTTAAATGATAGTTGTATACCGTCATGTTTAAAACCCTCTCTTTCAAGCCTATTCGAAACACCAGCTTTTTTAAGCATTTCAATTGTTCCACTTTCCAAAACCCCGGCTCTAATTCTACCAGTAACATGCTCTTCTGATTGTTTTTCGAGAACTACATTATTAATGCCGTCAATAGACAAAAGTCTTGATAATAGCAAACCTGACGGACCACCTCCAATTATTACAACATTTGTCCTCATAAAGATTAATCCTCAATTAATAATTATTTTAAATAGGTAACTAACAAAACAATACTTCCAATTATCTGTAGAAAATTTATAAACACTGAAAATTTATGCAATTTGTTAAACTTACTTTCTTCTCCCAAATCTTTCGATTTATTAATCATGGGCATCAAGACTTGCCTTGAGAAAACAAATCCAACCATAATAAGTAAAAAAATTAACATGGATAATTTATTGTAATAATATGTTGAAAGGATTAGACCGATTGCGCTCAGAACAAAACCATAAAGATAATATTTTGGAAAAAAAAATCTAAGAAATTTAGATGACTGTTTTTCATCCAAGACTTTAAACACAGAAGTAGCTACCACTAATGGAAAAAAAATCATAAAACTTAATATTGCCGCAGCCACCAATGTTAACAAATTTCTCTCCTGTCAAATGAATAATTTTTATTTTCTTATATCAATTATTATCATAAAGTATACTTTGTTTTAATAAAGTTATCATGAGCAATAATAATGAACAAAAATATCATACATTATTCTGTAGATACATTAATTTCGGAAAAAGAAATAAAGAAACGCATTATTGAATTGGGCAAAGATGTCAACCTTTTCTACAAGGAGACAAAAAAACTTTTAGTCGTTGGATTATTGAGAGGGTCTTTTGTATTTATTGCTGATTTAGTTAGAGAGCTTAAAATACCTGTTGAAGTTGATTTTATGACTGCCTCTAGTTATGGAAACTCTATGCAATCTTCAAATAATATTAGAATTTTGACAGATTTAAATACCGATATTAAGAACTTAGATGTACTATTAGTAGAGGATATTATTGATACAGGACACACTCTCAATCAAGTAATCAAGTTACTAAAAAGTAGGAGACCTAAAAGTTTAGAAGTATGTTGCTTATTAAATAAATTTTCGCGACGGGAAACTGATATTGAAACTAAATGGGTAGGCTTTGATATTCCAGACGAGTTTGTTGTTGGTTATGGAATTGATTTCGCACAAGATAATCGACATTTGCCATTCATAGGTAAAGTGGTGCAAGAATAAGTTGGGAATAGCTTTAATTATTTACCTTATTTAGGATAATCGTGGAGATTTTAAAAAGCTATTCCCTTCATAATGAGTTTTGCAAATTATATGCCAAAAAAATTTATATTTATTCTATTTTACTAAAATCTTTTAAATCAATTCTAGGAGAGTATTCAACCTCACATTCTCCTTCTGTAAATGAAACTGTTCCTCCCATTTCTCGAATATCTTGCCAAAATTGATTAGTCCACCCAGCCCTTTGTTTGTTTACGAATTCCTTATCTTTGAAAAGATGAAATATCTCTATTGAGTTTTCGGTAACATTTGTAAAAGCTCTAATTATCATGTCTCCATCTTGAAACATATCTTTGCTTCTACTTTTTAGAGCATTTATTATAGCCTCTTTTGCCAATTTATTTTGAAACTTGATTGATCTTGTCACAGCCCACATTATTTCCTCCTATATAACTCTAAAGATTAATATATTATTAACCCCACGGTTTGATTACTATTTTTATTGCATCATCTATTCTTTCTCTTGCATATTTCAAAGCAGTAGGTAGTTCTAACAAATTAAAAGTATGAGTGTGTACTAGTTTTGCATTAAATCTTTTTTCTTTCATAAATTGCATAGCTCTGTGTGTAGCACTTTTACCCTCACCTCTTATTCCAAACATATAAATATTATTTATAACCATATATGGAATGTTAATTTCAACTGGTTTGTGAGGGAACGCAGCAAGGCATATTTTACCTCCTCTATTTGTCATCATAATTGCATCATTCAAAGCTTCTTTTGTTCCTGCACACTCAATGACATAATCACAACCTTTTTCTCCAACTATTTTTTTTACACTTTGAACAATTTCTTTTTCATTCTTAACATTAAGCGTAAAATCTGCACCAAGCTGTCTTCCTATTTTAAGTCTACTTTCTCTAGTTCCAATTAATATTACTGGTCCTGCACCTAGAGCTTTTGCTACTGCAACACCTAATAATCCAATTGGACCAGGGCCTATTACAACTAAACTTTCCCCAGCTACTAATCCTCCTAATTCTGTAAGACCATACATTGTAGTTCCTGCTGTAACTACTAAGGTTGCTTCTTCGTCAGACATACTATCTGGAACTTTTATAAGTGTATTTACATTATTTACAGCAAATTGTTTAAATCCACCATCTGTTGTAAAGCCGTTTGCTCTGTGACCTTTATTTACATTTCCATAGTTTAGACCATAGTTATGGCATGAAGTATACATTCCCATCCTACATCTTTTGCATTGACCACAACCAGAATGAATTTCTACCGTCACCCTATCGCCAATATCAAATTCATCAACTGAAGGGCCTAATGCCACAACTGTACCCATGTACTCGTGTCCAGGAGTGAAGTTTTTATTAAATGGTAATCCACCTTCTATTAGTGCTGGCGGTCCATGACTTATCACATCAAGATCTGTTGCACAAATAGCTACTGCGTCAATCTTGACTAGAACTTCTGCTTTACCTGGCATAACGATAGGCTTGTCGATTAACATCAGCTGGTCTGGATTTCCTAAGACCCATGCTTTCATTTTTTCTGGTAAAGGAAACTTATCTGAGGTTTTTCCATTAAATCTAACTGTCATAATAAATCCTTAATAAAATTCAATGAATCCATTTAATGTGTGATTTGTCAAATAAGATTAAATATCAAATCTTATCTTTTAATTTATATTCCCGCCATGTTGTAAATAATCCTGAGCCTATTACTATTAGTGAGCCTACAATAATCATCAAATTTATGCTTTCAGAAAAAATTGTAACTCCAATAATTGATCCAAATACTAACTGAAGATACGAAAATGGTTGTACAACTGAAGCTTCAGCTACTTGTAATGTTTTAACCATCATAAAATGCGAAGTTGCACTTAAAAGACACATAATAAAAAGCCACAAATAATCCTCTCTAAGAATATCATCCCATATGAAAAGACTTATAATACTCATTGTTACGGTACCACCAATGCCTGTCCAAACGAAACTCGTTACTGAAGGATCTGATTTTGAAACATATCGCGTCAAGATAAGATAGACTGCAAACATGATCGCACCAATGATTGCAAAAACAGATCCTTCTGAAATAACATTTGTAGTTGGTCTTAAAATTATAATTACCCCTATAAATCCTATAAATATTGCTAACCATCTCCTCCACCCAAACTTTTCTCCCAGGAAAGGAACTGACAAACCGGCGACTATCAATGGGTAACAGGCTATAATTGCATGAGTTTCAACTAGACCTAATAAAGTGAATGTGTAAACAACTAAGCAATTATTTAACGAAAGAATTACACCTCTAGAAAATTGAATGTATGGTTGATTTGTTTTTAAAATTTCTGATATTGGATTTTTAATAAACAGACATGAAATTAAAATAACTAAAGCAATAAACCAGTAACGCATTGTCACAAGTGTAAATACATTATTATTTTCAGCAAGATATCTAGAAAATCCATCCATGCTTGAAAACATAAATGTTGTAATAACCATAAGGCCTATTCCATAAAGAACATTATTTTGCATTAAAAGAACTCAATAAGAGAGATAAAGTTAGTATATATTAACAAAAAAATTTATAACAAGAAAAAAATAGAGACCCAAAGGTCTCTATTTCAATAAGGAGGAATATATAATAATTACTTAGTAATATTTAAAACGACGCATAAAAAAAATGTTTAGTTATTATTTAAGGATTTTTGCAGATTTAAGATGTTTTTTATATGTAAGTTAGCTTCTTCAATTTGAAATTGATCAAAGTCTTTAATAGGTTCTCTACAATAATTTGTGTTAAAAATTCCTTCATTTACACGCAACATTTTTGAAAATTTGATAGATATATCTATATGCTGATGTGTAAAAGATAAAATTGGTAAAATTTGAGAAAATAATCTTCTCGAATCCTCTTTTTTATTTTCTAAATATAAATCATAGATTTTGTTATAGATTAGCTCCATAGTTGAAGGAATAAGAGCATGCACCCCTCTATTTAAGGCTTCGATCATCCCCATAATTGCCCATCCACCGCTCAGATGTAATCGGTGATTAGTTATATCTAAAACTCTTGTATATTTTGGACCTGAATTAAGGACCTCAATTTTCAAACTTTTAAATTTATCAACTTTTTTATGTAATAAAATTATATCTTCATCACTCATTCCATAATCAGTCCATGATAAATCTTGTATCATAAGATTGTCAGGACCAACTTGAGCAATTTCATTAAAACATTGTGCCAATTCGCTGCCAAAAATATTTTCAGGCGCTTGACATAATATCCAATCAGCACCCAATTCCTTTGCATTTTTTGACAAAGAAATTCTTTCCATCTGATTTTTAGCAGTGCAACTTACAATGATTGGAATTCTATTTTTATTGTAAGTTACACACTCATTCAATAAAATATTTTTTTCATCAAAACTGAGACTTGAATTCTCCCCAGCGACTGCACCAACAAGCATACCAGCACATCCAGTTGCAATAGTATGGTCAATTAATTTTCTTAAACACGGTATGTCAATTTTATTTTTTTCATTAAATGGTGTGTGCAAACTGGGTATGATACCCTGCAAATATGGAATATCTTTTGATAATTCAGCCAATTAATGTACCGTTTTCAAGTTTGACATCAGGACTTAATAAATGAACATCATTACCAGAGATTGCACCAAGTACAAGAACTTCAGAGGTAAAACCTGCAATTTTTTTTGAAGGTAAGTTGCAGACCGCTACCACCTGTCTATCAATTAATTCTTCTAACGAATAATTAGTAATTTGAGCCGATGTTTGTTTTATACCAATAGCTTTACCAAAATCAATTTTTAAAATATATGCTGGTTTTATTGCTTTTGTGTTGTTTGAGGCATCTAAAATAGTTCCTAAAACAATACTCAATTTCGTAAAATCATCTATAGAAATTTGTTCTTTATTTAATAAGTCCATTATTTTAACTTTTTGTTTAACTCAACTAAGTTATTCAATTTAGACATATTTTGTACCATTTGAGATTTTAATATTCCACCCGAGTCTATAATAATATTTCTATAACAAACATCGCCATCTATTATCCCTGTTGCTTTTAAATGTAAAGTTTCGGTTTCAATATCAGCATTAATTACACCCTCAACAAAAATTTTTTCAGCAGATACTGCTCCATTAAATACACCAGTTTTTTTTATAAATAAGTTTTTTACGAATAAAGTTCCGTCAAATCTACCCAAAAGCTCAATATCTTCTGATCCAGAATAAGATCCTTTAAATGACGAGTTTTTTGATATTTTAATTAATTTATTCAATCTAATTTTCCAATTAACTGATTTTGGAGATAATTTTGAAATAAATCAATAGAAATTGATTTTTCTATTCATTGTTTCCAATACATTTTAAAATTATATTTTTAGTAAAAATTTCATTATAGTTATTATTAATTGATCTTAAATTAGCATTGAATGCTAATGATTTGTCTTTAATTATAAACACATAATTTAATATTGGATTTTCATTAGTTGATATCTCGCTGATGGCCATTAAAGCTATTTTTGAATTCTCTACAATTTTATATTCTACTGGCTCGCCCTTTTGATCTTCGTATTTTACTGATTCACCTTTTACAGTCATTTTAGACAAATGGCCATGTTTTTTGTCTATGCATGAGTATTCAAGAGCATGACTTATAGATGAGAAATATAGTAAAAAAAGTATAGAATAAAAAAATTTCATCAAACTTTCCATATTGAAACTAAATTAGTACAAAATATTTAAAATTGTAGAAAAAAATCTTATAATATTTTTAAATAAACTTACGAAAAAATAAAAAAAATGAATAGTAAAAATTTATCATTATTTATCTTTTGGGGTATAGCTTTTATTGTAATTACCTGGTTGCTGCCTTTTTTAGCAAGAGATACTCAAATTTTTAATAGCCTTTTGTCATATTGTATATCAATTATAAAATGACAAACTTTTAAAAAAATGTATTAAAGTGTGACCTAAAATTACAAACTGATTTATAATGGATTTTGCAAGAAAAAAATTAATCTTACTTTCATCAATAATAATTTCTTTCATTATTATTTTGATTTTAACTTTTCTTTTTGCAGAATATCTATCACGCAAACATGCTCCACAAAAAATATCAGAGATAATCGATAAAGTTCATTTAATTGATCATCATGGAAAACCTTTTAAGAAAAGCGCTCTAAAAAATAAACCCTCATTGTTATTTTTTGGGTTCACAAATTGTCCAGAAATTTGCCCTACGACACTAGCTGATTTATCAGAAATTATTAGCGAAGTAACATTAAGCGATGATGAAATAAATATAATTTTTGTTACCTTAGACCCCAAAAGAGATAATAAACAACATCTCAAAGATTATATCCAATATTTTGATGGAAATATTATTGGTGTAACAGGCGATAAAATTGAGATTAAAAAATTTGCAGAAAATTGGGGAGTTTTTTATGAAACTGTCAAAACTTCAAATAATAATTATACCTTAAACCATACTGCAACTGTATTCATGATTGATGAATTAGGAAATTTTAGAGGAACAATATCCTGGGGTGAAAATGAAACTTCTATAATTCAAAAAATTAATAAGTTAAGAAAACTTAATTAACAATATATCCTAAACTAATTAGTTTATTCTTCACTCTATCTGATGATAAAAATTTTAAAAATAATCTGGCCTTTGATTTTTTCTTTCCATTTTTTAGTAAAATAGCGTCTTGTTTTATAGGAGTATATAAATTCTGAGGAATATCCCAAACTTTACCTTTTTTATTTTTAATAATAAAATCAGATTTGGCTATAAAACCTATATCTAAATTCCCATAATAATTCATTAGAAAAACTTGATTAACATTTTTACTTAAAACAAGTTTTTTTTCTAATACATTAAAAATTTTGAGAGATTTTAATACTTCCTTAGCGGCCATGCCATAGGGTACATATTTTGGATTTCCTAAACCAATATATTTAATTTTTTGCGATAAAATTATATTTGGAAATGTAAAATCAAAGAGGTCCTTATTTGCGCTAAACAAGAGTAATTTTCCAATTGCGTAAGTAAATCTTGTTCCTTTAATTCCTTTGGAAGTATTCTCAAGTTTTTTTGGAAGTTCTTGATCAGCTGATAGAAAAATATCTAAAGGAGCCCCATTTATGATCTGAGCGTATAAACTTCCACTAGAACCACTTGAAAGAAAAACCTTACTATTATTTTTATTTTCAAAGGTTTTTTTTATAAAATTAATAGGTATTAAAAAGTTTGAAGCAACACCTACATGGATTTCTGTTGCAATCAGATTTTTATAAGGAAAAATCACCAAAAAAATCGAAATATATAATACAGTTATAAGTATTTTTATTTTTTTAATTAAGAAACACATTAAGTTAATTAAATAGTGAGGTTACATAATAAATCAAAAATATAAATATTGATAATGACAAAATAAAAATTACTAAAATTGTTTGTACATAATCTTTAATTAATACTGTAATTAATTGTTTTGTTTCTTTGAATCCATAGAAAAGCAAACAAAACACAAGCGAAAAAGGAAAGGTTAAAAAAAATACCGTAGAATAGAACCAAAATTTAAAGAAACCCATTTCTTTAAATTTATTCTTCTCTTGAATGGAACTGATTGTATGCTCCTTAAAAAAAATTTAATTTAAATGTAACTCATCATTAACTGAAATAGTTCCAGTTTTTTTTACCTTTGCATAAACTCCCAAATCTAAATGACCAAAATAAGAATTAATTTCATTGGGTATATTGATGTCTCTAATAGCATTTTCAGGATTTACATTTGTTGCTGCACATCTTTGAGTTCTTTTAAAAACTTCTAAAATACTTTCGCCAATTTTAATTTTCTTACCAACCCAATCAAATTCCTTCCAGGGATCAATATCATCAATCAATAAATTTGCTCTAAATCTAGATATGGCAATTTTTTTTCCTATTTTTTTTTCAAAATCAACAATTGTGTTTAGATTAATTATAGAAATGGCCTTTTCTGGAAGATCGGAAAAGGAATGTTTAAGGTTTTTAGTGTTTTCGTTTTTTCTTCCCTTGACTAACTTTGGTTTATTATTGTCACCTAAATTTAAGAATTTTTGAAAAAAAACTTCAACCTTGTTAATGTTTGATTCATTGACAAGTATTTCGTCTAAAACTATTTTTTTATCAACTTTAATAATTAATCTTTTTGATTTGCTAATAAACTTTGTATTTAATTTAGCTAATTTATCTTCTTTAACTAGAGCTAAAAAATTAGTTTTTCTTAAATAGACTGGATTAATTTCATCAAACGCTACATGCGATCTAGCAAATGCATACTCACGGTCTCCAGGCAAAACTTGATTTTCTTCTAATAAAATTTCGTTTAAATTTTCGCCAGAGAGACCTTTTATTGGATATCTAAAAATTTTTTTGAGTATGGACATATAAAAGTTTTTAAAATTAATCTAAACAAATTACCAAATTATAATTGTGTTTAATGGTTCATCAAATCCAGATTTTAATTCACAATTCAACATTTTCATATAACTATGATGCTGTTTCAAATAAAACCTCAGGGTTAGACATTGTTTTAATTTCAAGAACATTTCCATTTGGATCTTCTAAAAAAAAAGTTTCTTGTTCAAACTTAGAACCTATAAACCTTCTATAAGGTTTATCAAAATAATCCATATCACTTGCTTCTATTCTTTTTTTTACCTCTTCAAAATCATTTTCTTCAAGATGCACTCCAAAATGAGGTACACAAACGTCACCCATATCAACATCGTGTCTTTCTCTAAATTGTTTTGACTTTGTTTCGTGTAATGTTAATTCATTTCCCCAAAAATTAATATCAATCCAACGACCCTCTTCCTGATTTCCAGTTTGACAACCTAATATATCACAATAAAATTTTAATGCAGTTTTAATATTTCCAGCAGGTATTGCTAGATGAAAACAGTTAGTCATTATTTATCTCCTAATATAAATCTAGTTAACCAAGTTCAAACATCGCAATTACGTAAGCGATTTTTTTAGTAGATATTTATAATATTTTATAAGTATGAATAAGTCAAAATTAGCTTATGGACTTCAAAAGTGTTTTTAATAATTTTTTTGATTTACCATAAACTTTTACTTTTTTAATTTTATCTAAGTTACTTTTATCATCTCCGACAATAACTATACCTATCATTCCCATAGCTTTATGTGGAGTGCATTGATATAAATATACACCAGGTTTAGTGAATTTATAATTGGCATCTTTACTTATTTTTGATTTGAATTTAGACACTCCTTTTGGCATGCCAATAAATTCTACATTATGACCTTTATCTACTGACTTCCAAGTTACTTCATCATTAACTTTAATAGAAACAACTTTTTTAGCGTAAACCATTTTTTCTTTTCCAAGCTTATTTAACATATCAATGGTATGGTTTTCTGCATAAGCAAAATTTGAAACTAATAAACACATGAACACTGTTAAAACAGAGAATTTTGGTATAAGCATTTTTTTCCTCTTAATTATTTATATACATATAATTATTTTGATTTAAATTTCAAACCCATATTATAATAATTGAAGTAGAAAATAATAATGCATAAAATTATAATATACAATTTGTGAAAAAATATAATCAAGATTAAATTCATAAAAAATAATTCAAAAAATTGTTTGTTTCTTATTAATTGATTTTGTAAGTGAAGTAGTTTTAATAGAAAATGCTGGTTATTGGATGACAGTCGAAAAATCTTAATACGTTAATAAAATTAGAACTTCATTTCAGAGAGCAGAACTGCTAGTTGTGCACCATGCATGTCTCTATCAAAAATGTCTCCTTGTATTATTTTCCTAGGAAAAGAAAATTTAATTACATTTAAATTCTCAATCTCAAATCTCTTCAAATCTTGTTCACTAATCATAAATAAACTTGAAATTTTTGAATTTTTTAATTTATTACAAACATCTTTATATACCTTTTTATCTCCACAAAATACATCAATAGTAATCCAAAAAGGTCCTGCATTCTTTGATCTTATTTTTTTTACTTTTTCACCTAGAGTTGACAAATTATATCTCTGAAATTTTAATTTGAAATGCATCCATTGGGTCATCCAATTCTAAAATATGGTTCATTGCAAATTCATAAACGCACCCCCTATCCGAATGAACTGGAGAAAATGGAAATGCAAAAGTTGGGAGTTCTTCATAAATGGAAAGTGGAAAATGTAATAAAAATGGATTTATTAATTTTGCTAATTCGGTAGATATTTTATTTTTTGATGTGATTAGACACAAAACACCTACTTCAACTGGGCTTCCTTGTTTTTTTTCTAGCTCTCCCAAAATTGAATTGAGGCCTATATGTCTGAATTCAAGAGAATATTCTGAAGATGCTATATCCATTCTTTTGTTAATTTCTTTTTTTAAGAATTTTGATAGCTTATTTGTCCATTTTTTTATGTTTTTTACATAATTATTATCTCTTAATAATACTAATAAAGAAGTTTGGTATCCTGAAACCCTAGCTCCTTCTAATTTAACACAGTAGTTTTTTGATGAATTCCAGGTTGCTCCCTCAACTCGGACCTTTTTTTTATCAATATTATAATAATTTGAGTAAGTTACATCCATATACCCACCTGGTTCATGTAAAATATAAGGATCAGCATTTTCATAAAGCATATGTGCAGCAACTGTTTCAGAAGTGCAGAATGCATTTTTAGACATTGGCTCAACAGTAAATCCAGCTTTATCAAATTCTACCATGACAACTCCAGTTGTAGGGTTTGTTGAACATAGGGCGCCACACTCAGCAATTTTAGCACCATGCCAAGAAGAACCTGGATTAGCCCCTTTCATTAATGGCAAAGCAGAAATAATTGCAGTGTCAGTTGTTCTGCCTGCAAGTATGATATCAGCACCTGTATTAATGCACTCTTGTATTTGTTCAGCACCTGCAAGCGCGACTATATTTGTCATTTCGTCAATTACTGTATTATTAAGCTTAGGGGCAGGATTTAAAGAAAGAATTTTATTTAATTTATAACTTTCTTTAATATAGCTTTTTTCTTGATCGCAATATAATTTTGCAATTTTTAAATGTTGATCTAACTCTTCAGCTAATTCTATTGTAATATTCTCCATCCAATCAACCATTCCATTAGTTCCACAAGTACCACAAGAACCAATAACTAGTGGCACATTAGCTTTTTCTCTGGCAATCATAAGACTTTTCCATTCTGCTTTTATTGCAGAACGTGAATATTTTGATGTCCCCGAACCTAGAGAAAATGGACCACTATCTGTAGAGCCTCCATCAATACTAATAATATCGGGATTATTTTTAATGCCATGATTTAGAGCTTCTAAATCAAAACCTAAACCTAGAACTCCTGATGGTACTAAAACTTTAATAGGTATCATTATAAAACTATAAATATATTTTATTGATTTGGGAACTTATTTGTCTTTAATTAACATAATGACTTTAATTGATGCAATACATCCAATTTTTTTCATTGATAACTTCACCTATGAATAAAAATGGCTCATTTCCAGTTTTTTTTGCATAATCTATTAAATCAGCACTTTTATCTGATTTTATAGTTAATCTATTATTTTTAAAAAATCCTTTTGTTCCAGCTAGCACTACAAATTCAGATGACAAATCTACTAAACCACTTTTTGGTTGTTTTGGAACCATTATCTTCTCGTATTTGTATCCCCATGAATTCAAGCAATTTATAGAAATATCAATATATTTGGCCTTAACTTTCATTAAGCATTGTTGAAAAATATTTTTATTTATGCCTTCTAAACTACGAATAGGGTAATCAAAATTAATATTCCCTTTCAAGGAAAGATTTTTCCACTTATTAATCTGATTATCTGATGGAAAAATAATAATTGTATTAAAATGTAATTTTGATTTTACTAAAATTTCTAGCTTAATTTCTGAATTAAATTTTGGATGATCTAAAACTTTAGTCTCAATATTTCGAGAATTAAGTTTTTGTTTATGTAATTTTATAATTTTATTTATATCATTTCTTTGAGATGACGCTGTTACAATTTTGTTTTTAAAAAGTTTAACAAACTTTTTACCTCCCTCTTCTTCTCCGTAGTATTTATGATACTGATTGTCTAGAACACTTAATTGATATAATGAGTCAAAAGACGGTGGAGCTAATTCTCTTATTTCCATTATATTATTGTTAGAACCAATTGAATGCCATTTTGAAAGAGTGCCTCTTGACATCCCAAGTTTTTGAGCTAACTCAACTTGACTATTTTCTAACTGATTCAACGCATTCGTAATTGCTTCAGCCATTTCAAATATACTATTTTTGACTTTATTTTTGGCTAAATTAATTTTTATTACATGATCATCAAGTGACATTATATTTGAAATTTGTGTGTTCATTTTTAAATTTATATTATTTTACAGTTAAATGAATTTTTACTAAAATTTTTTGCCACCTTTCTGAAGGCGGTTAGCAAGTTTATGATCCGCTCGTGATTTATTGTACTCTAATTTTTCGTAAATTGTTTCACCTAAATTAAAATTCCTCGATTCAGCTAGGTCAAATATTCTAATGACAGCGTCAGCAAGTTCAACCTCCATCATTGATTTGTGTTTTAAATGATTATCCATTAATCCTTTTCTTGCACCTTCCATAGCCTCGCTAATTTCTGAATGTATTAAACATAATAATTCTCCGATATTTCTATCTTTTTTTCTACCTTCAGCATCATGCCACCAACCGCCCTTAACAGCTGCTTTATGGCAATCTTTTGCACAGCCATTTACCCCCAAGATATTTTTATTCATAAATTAATCCTTCAAGTAATTAGGTTTTAAAAATTAGACATTATTAAAAAACTTGCCATACCTATAGATATTGTGACAAGAACATTATTCCAAATTAATGCAACTAATATTGCTATAAAAGCAGCATATAATTTAAAATTGTCAATTAAAAATAAATTCTTATTTTCAATAATTGATAAGTCACTGACTATAATAGGAGTTAAAACGGCTAAAGGAATATATTTGAATGACTCTTTCACAAATAGCGGTAAATCACTCGAAATTATACCTGAAAGAGGAATAAATCTTATCAAAAAAGTTATTACACCACATAAAATAATTAATAACCAAGTCATAATTTTTTATCCAATTTACTGATAAATATTCCTGCTAAAATACCAAAAAGTCCTGATAAGATTATCCAGAAATTTATATCTAAATTTTTAAAAATAAGCGCTGAAATTCCTGCCGTAATTACTGTAATAAGAGTTGATTTGGATTTAATCATTGGAACAATTATGGCAATAAAGGTAAGTGGAATAATGAATTGTAAATCCAAAAATTCTGGTAAATCATTACCTATTAAAACACCAAATAATGTAGAAATTTGCCAAGATACAAATAACGTGATACCAGAACCCAAGAGATGATAGTGAAGTATAGGGTTTTCTGAGTGGTTTATAAATTTTCTAATTGAAACAGCATAAGCTTCGTCAGTGAGTAAATAAGCAAGCATCACTCGCCAACTTACAGATAATTTATTTAAATATTCTATCATTGAAATACTATACAATAGATGCCTTGAATTAATTGCTCCCACAGTTGCGACTATAACTCCAAATGGAGTGGAATTTGATAGAAGTTGAACAAATGCTATCTGACTAGCTCCTCCAAAAATAATTGAGGACATCAGCAGAGCTTGAAAGAAAGTTAGACCACTTTCAATAGCCATAACTCCATATATAATTCCAAAGGGGAAAACACCTAATTGTATTGGTAGCTCTTCAAGAACACCTTGTTTAAATATTTGCAATTTTTTCATAACATTTATTATAAACTTTTTATGATTAACAAAACTGATATATAATTATACTTTTAAAAATTATAAACCCAAAATTTAGAGAATTAAAATTTGTTAAAATCTGAACGAGCAAAATTTATAGTGGAGTTTTTGGAACAAACATATCCAAGCACGCCAGTTCCACTTAACAATAAAAATGTTTTTGAGCTTTTAGTTGCTGTATTGCTTAGTGCACAATGTACAGATGAACGTGTAAATAAAGTAACTCCCTCATTATTCAAAATTGCCGACAATCCTTTTGATATGGAAAAAATTCCTGTTGAAAAGATTTATAAAATTATAAGGCCATGTGGGCTTGCTCCACAAAAATCCAAAGCTATTTCAAATCTTTCTAAAATTCTCGTTAGCAAATTTGATGGTATTGTTCCCAAGGATTTGGTTGAATTGGAGAAATTGCCAGGTGTTGGTCACAAAACGGCAAGTGTGGTAATATCTCAAGGATTTGGCATACCAGCTTTTCCAGTAGATACACACATTCATAGGCTTGCTCAGAGATGGGGTTTAACTAGCGGAAAAAATGTCAAAACAACCGAGACTGATTTAAAACGATTATTTCCTAAAGAGAAATGGAATAAGCTTCATTTACAAATAATATTTTATGGGCGTCAATTTTGTTCTGCATGGAGTTGTGACGGGACAATTTGTAAAATATGTACAACTTGTTACCCAAAAAGAAAAAAACCTGTCAGAACTAAGAAAAGTTAAAACTATATAAGTTGAAGTTGATTATTTCTTTTTGTTGATTTTTTTCTTGTTCTACTTCCTAAATTTTTAAAAACTATGTTTGAATTTTTTCTATACCCCTCTTTTTTAAATATAGATGATAGTTTTATTTTTGCATCTCTTATTGCAGTAGCATGATCAACAATTGGTTTAGGATAATCTTTTCCAATTAAACAATTAACATTTACTTGTGTCTTCAGATCCATTTTCCAGGGCTCATGAACCCACATTTTTGGAACATTTTTAAGTTCAAAAACCCATCTTTTTATAAATTCGCCATTAACGTCATGATCTATTGATTGCTTTATTGGGTTATATATTCTTAATGTGTTTATACCTGTTACTCCAGATTGCATTTGCAATTGGCTGTAATGAATTCCTGGCTCATAATCTGTAAAGGTCTGAGCTAAATGGTGTCCCGTTTTTTTCCAATCAAGCCAAAGATCATAACTTGCAAAACTTACCAACATTGCCCTCATTCTGAAGGTAATCCATCCATTGTAATTTAAACTTCTCATGCAAGCATCTATAAAAGGATAGCCAGTCAGCCCCTCTTTCCATGCTTTATAATATTCTAAATTCATATCATCCTTTCTCAATTCATTATAAAAAGGATGCATACAAGAAAATTCTATTGAAGGTTGAGTTTCTAATTTTTGAATGAAATGGCACCTCCACGAGAGACGAGATTTAATTGCATTTAGGTTTTTATTACAAATTTTTTTATTATTTTGTAGGGAGTTATTTTTTTTTAAATTCAATAGTTTTATTATTTCTTTTGAAGAGATAGTCCCCCAAGTCAAATGAGGAGAAATGCGAGAGCATGTTTTTTCAGATATTCCTGGTTTGGAAATATTAAATAAATAATTTTTACTTCTATCATTAATAAAACTTTTTATTATTTTGAGAGCTTCATCTCTACCACCTTTTTGAACTTTACCTGTAAAATCATTTTTAAAAATAGGACTATCTTTTTTAGGTATGGATCCAACTTTAATTCCTTTAATAGGAACTAAAGAGATAGGTTTAGGAATCAAATTTTCTTTCATTCTGAGATTTCTAATTTTTAACCAATCATCTCGATTTTTCAGATTTCTAACTGTACCGTTAGTGGGATGTTCTATTAATGAAACATTATTTTCTTTACACCAATTTTTTACATTTATATCCCTATCATAAGTCCATCTGTTTCCTGTTTCTTCATGTGCATATATAGAAATAATACTAAATTGGGTTAATAAATTATTAAAAACTTCTATAACAGATCCTGTGCGTAAAATTAAAGATTGGCCAATTTTTTTTAGGTCGTTTCTTAGCACTATCAAACTGTCATGAATAAAACACCAATGTCTTCTATTAGAAAAAGGTTGTTTCCAATATTCATCTTCCACTATATAAATTGGTAATATAGGTTTTAAGGTTTTTGAAGCTTCAAATAATGGTCTGTGGTCAGTAATTCTCAAGTCTCTCTTAAACCATACTATTAGTACTTCAGATTTTTGCATGTTTAGCTTTACGACCGTAGACTCTTTCTCTCCAAACTTGAAAACTCGTCTTTTTTAAACTTGACCTCATTATTTTTATAACTTCTTTTTCACTTAAATTAGTTTGTAACTTAATGGAGTCAAAACTTGTTTTATCACACCATGCCATTTCAATAATACTATTTACATCATAACCATTATTATTTGTTTTCATTTCATTTTGATCCTGTTTCTTCTGCATTTTTCACTACAATACTTAACTTCGTCCCAAACTCTTTGCCATTTCTTTCTCCATGTGAATGGTTTTTTGCAAACAATGCAAATTTTGGTGGGTAAATTTTCTTTTTTAATCATATAAGTTCTCTTTTAGTTATTATCAATATCTGTTGTCTTAACTAAAAGAGCTGTATGTAGACCTGAAGCAGCTATCTTACCAGAAGAAGAATATAATCTACCTTCTATAGAAACTATCTGTTTACCTAATTTGATAATTTTAGCACTACCAAATACTTTCCCTTCAAATAATGGTCTATGAAAAGTTATATGAATATCTGTTGTGCTAGGTAAATATTCGTCTTTTGTTAAAATATTTACACTTATGGATGTAATTTCATCTATTGCACTTGCAATCATTCCACCTTGAACAGAGTTAAATGGATTTAAACATTGTTTTGAAAATTCAAGTTCATATTTATAAAACCCATCCTCTAAATTCAAAAATTTCGTATTTAAAAATTTATGAGTTCCACCTGAATTAGCTCTTTGTAGTGATTTTTCTAAACTTTTATCTTTCACATTAATTACCTTTTTTATAAGTTTATTATAATGTTTAATCATTTTAAAAAAAGTAGATATTGTAACAATAAGCTTTAAAGGAGGATTTATGCCTAAAGGTTATTTTTTGAGTGCGCACCGCTCACCAGCGGATCCTGAAAAAAGACAAGCATATCTTGATCTTGCTGGACCTGCCATTTTAAAAGGTAATGGTAAAATTTTAGCTAGCACTAATGATGTAGATGCTCACGAAAATGGGGTGTCTGAACAAACTGTACTAGTTGAATTTGAGAGTCTGGAAAAAGCAAAAGATTTTTATTATGGTTCTGACTATCAACTAGCATTAAAAGCCCTTGATGGTGGTGCAGACAGAGATATTAGAATTTTTGAAGGCAAGTAATTTAAAAAAAATAATTACTTTTGGTTTGTCATTCTGTCATAAGTTTTAAACAAAGATTGATTTCCATTTTTTCCTTCATTATGCGCTCGTGATCCTAAATAAAGAGTTTGAACTAGAGATAAGCCTGGTAAGGGAACACCACTCTCAAAGGCAGCCTCACTTGCTAATCTTAAATCTTTTAGTTGTAAATCTATTCTGAACCCTGCTTGATCATTTTTATCAATTACTTGATTACCTAAATTCTCTAACATCCACGAATTAGCTGATCCACCCATAAGAGTTTCTCTTAAAAGATTTAAATTACCACCCTTAGATTTACATAAAGCAAATGCCTCACACATAGCTTGAATATGTGAGCCAACCATAATTTGGTTACACATTTTAAAAATTTGACCCATACCAGATTTTCCAGCATAAATTACATTCTTCCCGAAACAACTAAGTATATTTACAGATTTTTTAAAAGCATCTTTCTTACCCCCTACCATAATTGACAAGTTTGCATTCTGGGCTCCTTTTACACCCCCACTTACTGGGGCATCTAAAAACTCAACTTGCAGTTTTTGCAGAAGTTTACCTATATTTATTGCAGATGATGATGAAATCGTACTCATATCTATTACTGTTGTGCCAGGCTTTAAGTAAGAATTTATTCCTGTACGATCGTTAAAAACACTTTCAACATCATTTGTGTCTGGCAGAATAGATATTATAAAATTATTATTTGCTATAGCTCTTAAATTGTTTACAGCTTTAATTTTTTCTTTTTCTAATCTTTTTGTAATCTTTGGATTAATATCATATACTTTAACATCATAACCCTGCTTTACTAAATTTTTTAGCATTGGCAATCCCATGTTACCTGCACCAATGAAACCAATTGACTGATTAGTCTTATCCTTAGCCTTCATATATTATTCTTCCACAATTTAAGTTTAATTTTACTGACAAAAACTAGTATTATTTATAATAAAGATTACATTTATAATCCAATTGAATCTTAAAATATCAACCTCCAATTTAATTGTAAATATGTAAGTAGATCCAAACATTTAACATGCTAATTGTAATGACTTGAAATAGTTGCCTAAAAATGTATCATTTTAATATTGTATCAGTAATAATGTATATGGGGGTGTTGCATGAAGGATACAAAACAATCCTTGTCTGAATTGTGGGCGCTTCTTAGAAATAAGGAAAAAGAGTTTGGACTAGACAATCTTTCCCTAATAGAACGAGAGATATTTCAAGGAATATTAAATCTTCAAGGTAAAAACGAAAAAATTAGTCTTGACATTATTTTAAAAAATTGTCCTCATCCAAGAGCAACTTTCTTTAGATGTTTTAAGAAACTACGTTATGAAGAAATTATAGAAGTTACAAAAGATGTTAATGATTCTAGGAAATCGTTTGTCAATGTTAAACCAAAATTTTTGTATTAATCGATGAGAACTAAATTTAAATTATAAAAATACTACAATGTTGCACAAATATCACATGAATTGATAAAAATATCAATGTGATACTTATTTGGCTTTAAAAAGAGCGTTATTTAAGATATCAATATGATACCGAACGTTGCGTATCCCCGTAATTTTTGGGAGGCGCCATCATTAACCATATTTTGGCGCCGACTTTTAAACTTTAACGCTTTTAAGGAGATTATAATGCGTAAATTACTTTTAGGTACAACAGCTTTAGCTGCTGCTGCCACTCTTACAGCAAACACTGCTCTTGCAGACGTTTCTATAACTGGTGCTGCAGAATTTAAGTATTTGTCAAGAAGTTCAAATGACAATGCTAAAGATGGTACAACAATGACTTCTGATAATGAACTTACAATCACAATGACACAAAAGACTGATTCTGGTCTAGATCTAACATATAGAATAGATTTTGATGCAGATCCAGGTGAAGATGCAGCTTTGCCTGTTGATGAGTCATCATTAGCAATTGCTGGTGGTTTTGGTAAAATCGTATTAGGCTTTGACGATGATGCTGCTGATGCTTACAACATTGATGAAATGGATTTAATTGCAGAAGAGCCAACAATTTCTATAACTTCTGCTTCTATTGGATCATCTTCATCAATTTCATCCGATGATGAAAATAAAGTAGCTT
Organism: uncultured SAR116 cluster alpha proteobacterium; assembly: GCA_902616615.1. Lineage (GTDB taxonomy): Bacteria > Pseudomonadota > Alphaproteobacteria > Puniceispirillales > Marisalimonadaceae > Marisalimonas. The sequence goes on from CACMTN010000003.1 coordinate 79,516, forward strand.
ATCATCTTCCTGCAATGGGTGGATTAACAGCTGGTATTTCTCACACTGACCGTACGGCAGCTGGTGGAACAGACACAACTTCTTACGGTGCTAAGTACGCTATGTCAGCAGCTGGTGCATCAATCACATTGGGTTATGCAGCTGTTCAGGATGAGAATGCAACACAGGATGTTGACATGGAAAACATGGGTATGAAGATCGTATCCGGTGATGTATCTGTAATTATCTCTCAAGGTTCATACGAAGCTCTAGATGAAGACAGAGAAAACCAAGGTGCTTCAATATCATACACAATGCCAAATGGTATGGTAATTGGTGCTTTTACATTTAAATCAGAAGATGATTTAGATGTTGGTGAAGAATATACAACAGCTGGTGCTGAAGTTCAGTACACAATTGCTTCTGGATTAAAAGCAACTATAAGTGTTACTGACTATGACTATAAAGTTATTGCTGGAAACCACGAGGGATCGCCTAGTGCTGATTCAGGTACAGCAACACAACTTACAATTGGGGCATCATTCTAATTGCTTTAATAATATCTTAGAAAAGGCGACTTCGGTCGCCTTTTTCTTTCTTAATATTCATTTTTTTTGAATAGATTTGAAGCAAAAATTATTCTAGAGTTAATTTAAATGATTAATAAGCTTTTTGACAATCTTATTTCTAACGCGATTGTATTAATAGTTTACGTTATAACTTTATTATTATGGAACTTTAATTTTGATTTTGAAAGTCTATTGTCTTACGTATTTTTTCCATTTGGGATAATAATCTTAGGCTATCTTTTTTTTGGCAATAAAATTATTTATGCATTCATTTCTGGACATATAATTTATTTTTTTATATGTAATAGTTATAATCTAAACTTATATCTCCCTAATTATTTGTTCTCATCTATTTCGTATATAATTTGCGTACCTGTTACATTATTTATGTTTAAAGTTTTAAATTTTACAGTAGGAGTAGGAAACATTTATATACTTGACAAAACAAACATTTATCACGTCTTGTTAATAACTTTATTTGTTTCAGTTATATTTTTTATCTTAGTTATCAGTTTTGGTCTATTTAATAAAACATCGATCTTAAGTGTTAATTTTATATTAGGTAATTTAATAGGTGGATCACTATTAATAATCTTACTAAAAATTTTAGTAATTATTTCAAATTTTTTTAGAAAACTGTTTCGGTTTTACATTAGATTTTAAGATCTAATCTTGGTTTCCAAAACGGACGGAACAATTCAATTTTTGGACAACGATTCATTACAACTTTTAAACCTGCATTTTCAGCGAGACGAGCCGCTTCGTGATTAACAACACCAATTTGACCCCATAAAACTTTTGCACCAATCTCAATTGCTTCTTCAGCTATACTATATAAATCTTCTGATCTTCGAAATACTTCAACCATGTCAACTGGCTGATTAATTTTTTTTAAATTTGGGTAAACCTTTAAACCTCTTATTTCTTTTAATCCAGGTTTTGGGTTTACTGGTATCATATCATAGCCTGTTTCATGCAACACTCTTAGAACCCCATAGCTAAACTTTGTTTTATCAGGACTTGCTCCAACCATTGCGATAGTCTTTACAGAACTTAAAATATCTTGAAGATAATTGTCTTTATATGGTTCGTCATGATTCATATTAGTCATCTTTAATTTCCGTGAAAGTTGCAATATCAGATTTTAATTCGTGTGGCGCGAGTGGATCAATAAATGGATTACGATATAATTTATCATGACTTTCCACTCCTATGTCAAAAGTACAATTTGATTTAGCTCTTGCCACACATAATATTACATAACCATCATTAATTTGCCTATTATTAAGTGCAACTTGGGATTTTTGGTCAACTTTACCTTTAATTAATTTGGCAGCACACGTAATACATCCCCCATATTGACAACCATATGGTAAGTCAAGACCAAGTGCGCGTAATTCTAATAATAAAGGTCTATTACCTTTAACCTCATATGTGCTGTTATTACGATTTGCTATTGTAATTTTCTTCATAGCCAAATATCACTTGTACAGTCACCCCCTGGATAACGACTTTCGTGACAACGACTTGGACCATTTGGTTCATCACCAAAGTTTACAACAAAATCATTATTTATTTTCATACCACCATTTTCCACATCACAGTCGATCATGAGCATTACACCACCTTTGGTTCTAATTTCTGGATAAAATTGATTATCCCAAGTTGAAAAAAGTGATGTAGTTACATACATCCTTTTCCCATCTAAAGATAATTGATACATCTGTGGACCCCCAGCAACTTTAACCCCATTTACTATTGGCGCTTTTCCCAAAAGACCACCCATCCAAACTTGACCAGTTAAAACTGGTTTGTGTGGGTCTGTAATATTATATTGTCTCATATCACCATGAAGCCAATTGTTAATATAAAGATATTTATCATCCATAGACACTAAAAGAGCTGACATTACCCCTGGTATTGGAATGGGCCAATCTGAATGAGGCTCATTGTCAATGTCTATAATCTTTTCCCATTCCCAATTTCCATTTTCAGACTTCCAAAAATGTATTACATTTGCGCTTAAGGCTGCACCACAAAATCCATGACTACTATTGGGGTTATGTAAAAATTTAACCTCTAAAGGTATTAGGCCATCTTCTCCTAAATACATTGTTTGAATTGGCTTTTTTTTCTTAAAATCCCAAATATGTATTCTTCTTCCATATTTAAGATGGCCAACTTCTTCAAGATCAAAACCTGGCATAAATGTGTTTGGAGCCGCCCATTCTGAACTAACCATTACATTATGGCGTGGCTGATACCAAAAGTCATAACTAAATGGTATATCTCCCATCGAATTTTCCCAACGTCCTATAATTTCAAAATCTTTGTTAAGATGTAGATAACCTCCTGGAGCCTCACCTTTAGCGTCTCCTAGAAAAGAGATGATTATTTCCGAACCCAAACAATGAACAGTATGAGGTCCTGATAAATTGGTTTTGGACTTAATTTCTGAACCTTGGATAACTTTATATAAGTTGGGTGCTTTTGGATTTGTTGCAGTATCAACAACATAAATATTATTAGATCTAACACCAGGAACAATTAAATATTTTCTACTCATACTATTATCATCATGGCAAGATGAACATGCGTTCCACCCCATATGGTGAAGTTCATCTCCTATTCCTGGCATTTCTAGTCTATGTATTACTTTTGAGTAATTTTCACTATTTGGGTCAACATCAACTGTAGCTAAATAATCAGGTTTTTGAATACCAGTTCCAGTATAAATAGCTATGGTGTAAAGTAATTTTTCACTTGGTGCTCTAATTGCCTCTGAAGGACTTGCGTACCCTGGACCACAACATAATCCTTCCATAATTAATCTCCCAGAAATATTGATTAATGTTTGAAAATTACAACAAAAAACCCAGAGGTAAAAGGTAATTTTTAACTTAAATTGTTAATGTAATCTTTGATACCTCTTTCTATGGAATATTTAGGTTCCCATTTAATATCTTTCTTTACTTTTTTTAAACTAAAAAGTTTTCTATCACTTATTGAATTGTGATTAGAAAAATTCACTTGTAAATTGTCTATATATCGACTTATTTCGTTAAAAATTGTTAGGTATGATGGAAAATCAGGTCCTGAAATATTATAATCATAAAAATGTTCTTTTTTATGAAATATACATTTTTCTATACATGAAACAACGTCATTTACATATACATATGGCCAACAAAAATTACTTTTAAATGGTAATGTAATTTGGTTATTTTTAATTCCTGAATTTATTATATCATTAATAAAACAGAGTGTTGATCTTCGATGTCCATAGATAGTCGATAACCTAAGAGAAATTATATCTAATTTATAATTTTCATAATACTTCTTTAATAATAAATCACATGAAGCCTTTGTTGCCCCATATAGATTTTCTGGAGCAAATCTGTAATCTTCTGTTGTATCACTTTCTGCTAGCTCTCCATATGCTGAAATAGAAGAACAGAAGATAAATCTATTAATTTTTTTATAAATTCTAGCAGCTTCAATTAAATACATAGTAAAAAAAACATTATTTTCGATAATTATATTTGGATTTTCATTTGCCAACATTGGACCAGAAATTCCACCAGTATGAATAATTTTTGTTATATCGTACTTTTCTAATAAACTTGTAACATCCTCAACACTATTTAAAGAAATTGAAATATGCTTATAGTTTTTGTTACTTTCTGGGTTAATAACCGGGTCAAGACCAACAATTAGATTACTTTTGTTTAAAAGTTTTGTAACTAAGGGAGCACCAACTAAACCAGATGAACCTGTAATAAGGATGTTTTCAACATTCATATTTCCCTCTACATTTTTTTTATAATTTTTAATAATTTTATTATTGAAAACTTAACAAGCTTATTGATAAATTAAAATAATTAATCTTTTTTGAAAGAGGTTTAAATGAAATTGTATTTTGCGCCTAATTCACGCGCGGTTAGAATAGCCTGGCTTCTTGAAGAATTAGGGATGGACTATGAAATAGAAAAATATTCAGTAGGCGATAAAGCTCTAAGAACTCCAGAATATTATAAATTACATCCTATGGGAAGAGTTCCTGTACTGGAGGATGAGAGTATTAAAATTTATGAGTCTGGTGCAATTGTGGAATACCTACTATCTAAATATGATAAAGGAAAATTTTGTCCTGACAAAACAGACCCAACCTTTCCTTATTATCTACAATGGCTTCATTATGCTGAAGGCTCAATTATGCCACAAGTTAATACAATTGTTGTAGAGACTATCTTACTACCTCCTGAACGAAAGAACGAAGTTAACATTGCAAGAGCTTTTAAACTTTTAAATGTTGCACTATTAAACGTAAATAATAACTTAGAAAATAAAGACTTTTTAACTGGTACATTTTCTGGAGCTGACATAATGACAGGACACGCATGTATAGGGGCAAAAAGAGTAGGTGCAGACATTTCAAATATGACTAATGTAGAAAATTATATTAATCGTTTATTGTCTAAGCCTGCATTACAAAAAGCTATGAAAATTTAATTTGTTTAAATTAAATTATTTATGAGATCATAATCAATATCATCCCTTGTGATAGGGCTGTTTTTATGAATTTTATACTTAATAATTAATTCACTAATTTTAGATCTATAGGCTAAATCTTCACAATAGTTTCCCTCTTCAATAAGGAAAATAGCTGAACTCAAGTAATATAAAGATGTCGTTATTTGCCTTGATGAAGAAGTAAAATCTTCCTTTACTTCATTTTCAACAAAATCAAAAACATCTTCTATGACAGATAATAAATGTTTCTCGTATTTTTTTTCAGAATTAATTTTGATGGAATCTATGAGAAAATTTTTAAATATATGTAAATTGTTGTCTTTTTTAAGAGCTCTAATTGTATCCAAAGAAATTATATTGCTAGTACCTTCCCAAATAGAACCAAGATGGGAGTCTCTCAAAATTTTTGGATCAAGCCAATCTTCTATATAGCCTAAGCCACCTCTGATCTCCATTGCATCTCCAGCAACTTTTCTAACATCTCTACATGCTCTAAATTTAATAAGGGGTGTTATTATCCTAAAAATTTTCTGCGAAACAATATCTCCTTTATCTGCTTTATTTAAGAGATCTGCTGCTTTAAATACGATAGATCTAGAAGCTTCTGTAATTATCAGTATCTTTAAAAGTTGTTTTTGTATTAAAGGAAGATCAATTAATTTTTTATTAAATGCAAGACGATTAATTGAAATAAACAAGCTTTCTTGAAGACACCTTTGCATCATACCAGATGCTCTAACCCCATTAGATAACCTCGACATATTTATCATGTCGGTCATTTGTTTAAAACCCTCATCAGGGTTACCTACAAGATAAGCAAATGCTCTATTTAATTTAATCTCACCACTTGCAAAAGATCTTCCTCCTAATTTATCTTTTAATCTTATAATCTCGTAATTATTTAAATCTCCATTTTCAAGTTTTTTTGGCAAAAGAAATAATGCAAGCCCTTTTGTGCCACTGATGTTTTTATTATGTCTAGCAAGAACCATAGCAAGATCAGCATCTGGATTAGAGCAAAACCACTTATCTCCTGTTAAAAACCAATTTCCATCCTCATATTCAGCATATGTATCAATAGACCCTACGTCTGATCCTGCATGTTGTTCTGTCATAAACATGGCACCTTGAAATAGATGATCTAGATCTTGTGAAGTTAATTGATCAAAAAATTTATCAATTAATTTTTTATCTCCAAATTTTGTAAGAGTTCGTGTTAAAGAATCTGTCATACTTAATGGACAACAAAGACCAAATTCACTTTGAACGAATAAAAAAGTAAGTCCATATTTTACTATGGGCGGAAGTGGTTGTTGCATTCCAAAAACACCATGCCTGTGCGACATAGCTGCTAAACCAAATTTTTCAAAAGCAAATTTTTCAATTTTTATAAAGTCTGGGTGTTTTTCAATATCATTTGATAATTCACCAACTCTTGATCTTTTTTTCAATTTTGGAGGATGCTTATCAGCTGACAAGGCTAATTCTTCTAATTCAGAACCTACAACTTCTCCTAACTCAATAAACTTATTCTCAACTTGTTCAAATAATTCCTTTCCACAGTAATATTCTAATAATTTTGAAAACGACTTATCCCTTAAATAAGCGTTTATTCCTTTACTATCTGGAATATTGTTTGAAGAAAGAACCACTTTTAAACCTAATTATAATAGCTATGATGAAATTTTAAGTTTGAATTACATAACAATGTAATGCTTGTAATCATATAACTAACAAGACTTAAATTACAAAGTATTTCAATTTTTTGTTAGTTGATATACTTCGTGTGATAAGCCAAGCTCTTTTTCCATTTGTTTAAATTCATCTGATGTCATAAATTGACCAACCATATCAGGGTTAAAAACTTCTGTACTAATCATTGCTGTGTTATCATCTACCTTACCAACAATCGTATTTCTCATCATTTGAGACTGAACTTCTGCATCTGCATCAAATTTTTTTTTCCATTCATCGTAAGTTGTATTTTTAATCTTCACAATTATAAGAGTGTTCATGTATCAATCCTTTGATTTTTGTTATCTAATCAGTTACGTCCATTACATTTGACATCTCTTTTATGTCATTATGAAACATGCCTGCCATATCACCTAAGGTGTCTAAAATAGCTTGAGGAGAGTTCGCTTTCCACCAACAATACATGACCATATCATTCTTTTCATTATTCCAATTCATTTGAAAATTTGCATTTTCATTTTTCATATTTTTACGCACATCATCTGTGGTCATGTCTTTCATTGCTTCAAAATACTGCTCTCTCATTTCTTCAGACTTAAATTTATGTTCTACCATGTAATCTTTCATTTATTATTTCCTAAAATTTATATATTATTATGGTTAATTTTTTTATAACTTCAAAATCTTATTTTAATAAAATTAATTAACTATTCTATTTTAATAGTATTTAAATTATTTAATTAAATAATTAATTAACAGTTAAATGTTGCATTATAATTAAAATTTTTAATTTTTTTCTTTACCTTCCTCTTAGGGAAGGGTTTAAAGATTTAAATGAGGTTAAAATGATTATTCAAGATGTCATACAGATAAACTGGTTCTGCCAACATACTTGGTTACAGTCGTCTAAAAATACTTTGTGGTGTTTGCTTGGATGTTGTATTGGAGATTTTGGTACAATTGCATATTTTCAATTCATGGAGATTGAATGGCCCGTTATATTAATCATGTCGCTGGCCATTGTTAATGGAATATTGACATCTATCGCACTTGAAACTTTTATACTTTCAAAGCAAATGTCTATGAAATTAGCCTTTAAAACAGCAATAGGGATGTCTTTAGTTTCTATGATTTCTATGGAATTAGCTATGAATTTAACTGATGTTGCACTTACTGGTGGTGCTATTTTAACATGGTGGGTTATTCCTTTTATGCTTATCGCAGGATTTATAACACCCCTACCATACAATTACTGGCGATTAAAAGCTTTAGGCAAAGCATGTCATTAAATTTTAAAAGTTTTATTAAAAATAAATCTTTATTTCTAATAATTATTCCTTCAATAATTTTAATTTTAGGAATGGTTATCTACTTGGCTAAGGAAAAGGTTGCTGAAGCATCTATTACTTTAATCCCTGATAATAAAGAAGCTATTTCATTAGGAAAATCTGTATATGTTCAAAATTGTGCATCATGCCATGGTGCAAAATTAGAAGGTCAAAAAGATTGGATGTCCAGACTCCCAGATGGATTAATGCCTGCTCCTCCTCATGACGAGACGGGTCACACTTGGCATCATAGTGATAAATATTTATTCCTGATTACAAAATACGGTATTGAGGATATTATAGGTCAAAATTATCCTAATAATATGCCCGCTTATAAAGATATCCTCTCGGATAAAGAAATTATATCAGTATTATCTTATATAAAAAGTACTTGGCCAAACAAAGTTAAAAAAATCCACGATCAAATCAATGATCGTGAGAAATCAAAGTAAAATTTAATTAAATTATTAATGGAAATAAATATGCTATCTCGACGTGAATTTTTAAATTTTTCAGCAGCGACAATTGCTTTAACATCTTTACCTAATCAAATTCAATCTAACCAATTAATTCGTAATTATAAGCTAACAGCTGAGATTACCCCACATTTATTCGATAAGAAAGGTGTCTTGGATAGCTTGTGGTTGTATAACAAACAATCACCTGGGCCAGTCATTGAGGCAAAAGAAAACGATGTCATAAGAGTTGAGTTTGTTAATAATTTAGATGGGGCCAGCACAATCCACTGGCATGGTATAAAAAATATTAATAAGATGGATGGTGTTCCATATTTAACTCAGGACCCAGTACAGCCTGGAGAAACTTATATATATGAATTTCCAGTTAATAATGCAGGAACATTTTGGTATCATGCACATTTTGAAACTTGGAAACAAATTTCGAAAGGTTTATATGGACCTCTGATAGTCAAAAACCATTTAGATAAACAATTTGATAATGATATCATTATATTAGCTGATGATTGGAGATTGAATAAAAATTATCAATTAGATAAAAAATCATTAGGCTCACTTCATGATTGGTCACATGCAGGAAGAATTGGAAATTGGCTTACTATTAATGGAAAAAAATTTCCTGAATACTCTGTAAATAAAAATGGCTATGCAAGATTAAGATTTATTAATGCCTCTAATGCAAGGATACTTTCATTTGGCTCTAGTTTAAATGGAATGAAGATCATCTCAATAGATGGCATGTCGGTTGAACCATTCATTCAAGATAAATTTGATTTGGGGCCAGGACAAAGGATTGATTTGTTAATAAAAACTGATGATATGTCAACAATTGATTTCTTTGAAGTCAGTGGTAAAAAACCGTTAAATGCTTTCAAGCTAAATGTTAATCAAAGTAGTAAAAAAAATATTCTAAAAAAAGAAATAAAACTACAATCTTTAAAAAAAATACCACCGTATAAAAATCCAAAAATATTAAAAATTCATATGCAAGGCGGTGCAATGGGAAATCTTGCTAAAGCCTATTTTGAAGGTGAAGAAAAAAATTTTCGTTCATTAGCAATGGAAGATAAAAAATTCTGGGCGTTTAATAAAGAGGTAGGTAAGTATGAACATTCACTCGCAAGTATAAAAAAAGGAGAGATAATAATTTTAGATGTTTGGAATGACTCAAGATGGCCACATAGTATGCATCTGCATGGTAATCATTTTTATGTTGAGTCAAAAGAATTTTCTGGAGATGATAAACTAATCCTCAGAGATACATATCTAATGCAACCAGGTGAAAAATCAAAATTTATATATTTAGCAGATAATCCTGGTAAATGGCTTTTTCATTGTCACATGTTGGAACATGCAGCTTCTGGTATGATAGGTTACATAGAAGTAGTTTAATTTAAAATTAAGTACGTACCAAAACTGTGTCCATTAAGCCTTTTCCTCTGATCTGAATAGTTTTTCGCTCTATATTACTATCTTTATAGTTTACTAAATCGAAAGTATTTTTAGACATATGAATACAGTCAGGTGTTCCATAGCTCTCTAATCTTGCAGCAGTATTAATAGTATCGCCCCATACATCAAAAGCAAATTTTGACTTTCCAATAACTCCAGATATAGCAGGGCCTGAATTAATTCCTATTCTAAGTTTTATGGGATTACCATTATGATCTTTGAATTGAGCAGATATTTTTATCATTTCCTTGGCAAGATTAAATAAAGTTAGAGCATGATCTTCTTTTTGGACTGGCATGCCTGAAACAACCATATATGAGTCGCCAATTGTTTTTATTTTTTCTACACCATATGCTTCAGTTAAGTCATCAAACTGAGAAAACATGTCATTTAAAAAACCAACAATTTTCTCTGATGAAATTTTTTCAGACATTTCAGTAAAACTAACTATGTCTGCAAATAAAACAGATATTTCAGGATTATCCATAGATATGGTTTTGATATTATTTTTTAGCTTTTCTGCAATTGATTTAGGCATAATATTATGAAGAAGTTTTTCAGATTTGTTACGCTCTTGTTCTAAAAAGATAGAATACATCCCCATAGGTAATCCTAAGACAAGTAAACTGCCAACTATATTGCTGACACCAATTATAGACTCTGTTAAATCATTGATCTGATAAAGAGGTTCCATTTCAGAAAAAGAAATAAACATATATGAATAGATTGAAATAAAGACCAAAGCTAAAAAGGCTTTAAGCCTAATATCTAAAGGGACAGCTATAATTAATATTGCTAAGTTAATATACCAAAGGTGAAAAAATGAATTCCAACCAATCAAAAAAATAAATGCTGTAGCCGAACCTACGCCAGCAATGCAAGACAATATAACTCCAAATTTTGCAAAACCTAAAGTATGTAGAATAAATCCAAACGCTATAAATGAAGCAAAAAACAATTCAGAAAGAACTAAAGGTTCCCAATTTTGAATGGTCAAATAAAATAGAAAATCCCTTCCAATAAGCCCTACTCCACCAGCTATAAAACCTAACTGCATTGCTAGAAAGGCAGGTTTCCATTTTTCTGGATATCTTAAAGGGGGAACGCTTAATATATTAACAATAAAATTAATCATGTATTAAAGTCCATTTATAATTATAAAGACTAAACCTTTCTGTTGGGGTAAGGTAAAGAAAAAAATTAAAATAATTAAAGTAATATTTTATAAGTAACTGTATTTTTAAAAAAACCAGAAAAATATTGTAAATTTAAATTGGTAATATTGAATTATAATAGATGAGCGAGTTTGTTTTAGTCATTTTAGTAACGATGGGTCTAAGTAAGGTTCCCTCTACCTATGAAATAAGGGTTCCAAAAAAAACCTACAAACAATGTGTAGAAGATTCTAAAACTTATAAATTTCCATTTGAAGAGCTGCATAAAGTTATATCTGTAAAAACTAGATGTGAAAAAGTGATTGGAAATCAAAGACAATTGGAAAATGACAAATCTATTTAAAATTATTTTCAAATTATAAAAATAAATAAGGTTTCATTTTATTTATTTTATTAAATTTTTGTTACGAAGAATAATATTTTAAAAATTATTTAAAAAAATAAAATAGCATTGACCTTCCCCTAAGGGTAAAGCTTATATGTTATAATAAACCAAGTTATTATTAATAAATTATCTTGATTTCGATATGTTTTTTAAAAATCGGAGTAAATATATGATGAAGATACTAGTGATCTGTGTATTAAGTTTATTTTTAAATTTCTCAACTGCTACAGCTCACTCGCCAGTAGGATTTGTGGTTCCAAAAGATGGGTCTATAATCAAAAAGGCTCCAGAAAAAATGGAAATCGTTTTTACTGCACCGGCAAAACTCATTAAGGTTGAGTTTTCAAAAGTTACATCAAACCAAAAAAAGTCATTAATTAGTGGCCTGCTTGGAAACGAAACTTTAACTCCAATAAAATTAAATAAAGATCATCTTATGAATGAATCAAGACGACATATTATCAGTCTACCTAAATTAGACGATGGTATATATAAAACAGCATGGCGCGCACTTAGTGAAGATGGTCACGCTATTAAGGGTGAGTTTATATTTGAGGTGTCACCCGAAGGTACAGATGTATCAGGTGCTGATGTAAAATTGTTAATTGGTGAAGGTCAAGTTAAACGTGTAAGAGGGACAAAAATAACAATAAAACATGGACCGTTAGGAGAGTTAATGCCAGCGATGACAATGGAATTTAGTGTCTCAGACAAAAAAGTAATCTCAAACTTTAAAAGGGGAGACAAAGTTAGGTTTCAAGTTAATAAAGAATTAGAACTTATTAAAATTGAATTAAATTAGAAAACTAAGAAAATATGTATATAAAAAAAGAAATAACTACAAAAACCAATTCTAAAAAGGCTATTTTTACCTCTGCTAACTATTTTAATTTTCAAAATTTTTTATTCACTTTTAAAGCTCTTGTTTTCTTAATGATTGTTAAAACCATTTCGTTTTCAGTAATTGCCAAAAGTGAAGAGAATTCAACAAATAAAAATATATATATATCAATTTTTGACTCTTATGAAAAATGGGAATGGGAGGACACATCAGACTGGATTATTTCAAATAAAACAGTCGATGAGATTGGAGGGTGGCAATATTACTCTCGTGAAAAAAGCAAGGAAAAAAAATAGGTTAGCGATGAAATTGAGAATTTTTTATTTTGGCTTAATATTTTTAATATCTGGTTGTTCGTCTTATAAATTTGATCAAAGTTTAAATAATATTAATAGCAACAAAGATATTGTTATTGCTGGTAAAATAACCGCAGCTATTAACCAGGAACAACAAAATGAATTATTTAATAATTCAAAAGAGCTTCTAAATTCAGAAGTTGGTGAAAAGGAAGCTGTAGAATTAATGCTTTCCAAAAGTCCTAGTTTTCAATCCCTTTTATTTAAATATCGCGGAAGTGGGTCAGCTGCTGCTCAAAAGGGAAGGATTTCTAATCCAGTGTTTTCGTTTGAACGAATGGTGAAGGGTTCTGAAATAGAATATGGGAGGTTTCTGAGTTTTGGACTCCTTGATTTGCTTTCACTTCCAACTAAACAAAAATCCTCAAAACTTGCTGTTGATTTGAATGATATAAATTTTGCTTCTGAAATTTATGGGGCAATTAGTGATGTAAGAATGTCTTGGTTTGAAGCAGTTGCTTCAGAACAACAACTAACTCTTTATGATAATGCCTTTGTTGCTCTTTCTGCGAATGCTGAACTTGCTAAACGAATGAAAAAAACTGGTAATATGACAACTAGTGATAGAGTTCGTCAACAATTAATCTATTCGGAATCCACTGTAGCACTTGCTAAAGCAAAAATGAGAAAAATATCTAGTAGGGAAAACTTAATACGTCAAATAGGTCTAACCGAGAGTGAAGCTAATAATTTAACCATACCTAAAAAATTACCAGAATTACCAAAAACACCAATATCAATAGAGAAAATTGCTGATAAAATTAGTAACAGATTTGACGTAAAAACTGCTCGTATTGAATATGAATTGCTATTGGAACAGTTAGGAGTTGAAAAAATCAATTCTTACACAGATATCGAATTTGGATATAGAAATGATAGAATAAAAGATGATGGAGTTATCTCAAACAAAAAAGGCTATGAACTTGAAATTAAAATCCCAATCTTCGATTGGGGTAATCTTCAAAGAGATACAATTCAAGCAGATCTAATTGCTAAGCAAAAAATTTATGAGAATATCGTACTAGCTGCAGCGTCTGAACTTCGTGAGGCTTATCAAAACTATAGGACAGCCTTTGATATCGCAAAACATTATTATGATCAAATTATTCCAATGCACGAAATACTCTTAGAAGAAGCAACTTATAATTATAATGGAATGATAATTGGAATATTTGAGTTGATGCAAAGTGGGCTTGAGAAATCAACAGCTGAGATAAAAGCTACAGACGCATTACAAAACTTATTTACTGCAGAACTAAACTTAAATAGTGTTGTTCTAGGTAGAAAACTAGGGGCAAAATCAAGAACCACAGAAATTGCCTCTAATAAAGCTAAAAAAGGGCATTAGTGAAAAATAATAGCAAAAAATGGAGACTTAAGTGAAAACAAGACGCGAATTTATAAAGATGTCTGCATTAGCAGGCACAGCAATAGCAGGTGCATCCGTTGCTACCTCGTCACTCGCGGGGTTACCCGAGCCGGTGATACAAACATCTGCAGACACAATCAGTCCAAATAAGTCGAAAGAAACATCCGAGTATAATCCCGTTGTTACACTTAATGGATGGACATTGCCTTACAGAATGAACGGTAACTTTAAAGAGTTTCATTTAGTTGCTGAACCTGTTGTTCGTGAACTAGCACCTGGAATGAATGCTAATCTTTGGGGATATAATGGTCAAAGTCCTGGCCCTACAATTGAAGTTTTTGAGGGTGATAAAGTTAGAATTTTCCTTACAAATAAATTACCAGAACATACAAGTATTCATTGGCACGGCCAAAGACTACCTAATGGAATGGATGGAGTAGCAGGACTAAATCAGTTAGCTGTAAGTCCTGGTAAAACCTTCGTATATGAATTTGAAGCAAAACGACCAGGAACCTTTATGTACCATCCTCATGCTGACGAAATGACTCAAATGGCAATGGGTATGATGGGATTTTGGGTTACTCATCCCAAAAAAAAACATCCATGGATTAGCAAAGTAGATAGAGACTATTGTATTTTACTAAATGCGTTTGATATTGTCCCAGGCTCAGAGACACCAAAAATAATGACCATGCTTGATTTCAATTTATGGGCTTGGAACAGCAGAATTTTTCCTGGAATTTCACCCCTTATAGCAAGAAAAAATGACCGTGTTAGAGTAAGAATTGGAAACTTAACAATGACAAACCATCCTATACATGTCCATGGAATAGAGTTTGAGGTAACAGGTACAGATGGTGGACCAACTCGACCAGAAAGTCGATGGAAAGAAGTAACTAGTGATATAGCAGTTGGCCAAATGAGGCAAATAGAGTTTATTGCTGATGAAGAAGGAGACTGGGCAATGCACTGTCACAAAAGCCATCATTCAATGAATGCTATGGGTCATAATGTACCTACAATGATTGGTGTTGACCATAGAGGAGTATCAGAAAAGATTAAGAAGTTAGTTCCAGATTATATGGTTATGGGTGAACGAGGAATGGCTGATATGACTGAAATGACTATGCCATTACCAGATAATACTATCCCAATGATGACAGGAGATGGTCCTTATGGCTCTGTTGAAATGGGAGGTATGTTTAGTATACTTAAGGTTAGAGCTGATCAAGCCCCAGGTGATTACACTGATCCCGGCTGGTTTAAAAACCCTGTAGGTAAACAGGCTTATGAGTATAAAGGAGAATTGCCAAAAATATCAAAAATAAATGGAACAGGCAATCCACTTATGTCTTCAAAACCTAAAATAAAAACAACTCAATTTACAGCTGTAAAACCAAATTATAGGAAAAGTTAATAAATACATCTAAGGATGTTAAAGGGTATAGTTGATGGATGTATGGATCGTTTTCACTCCTATTTTGAAAGTTCTACTTTATTTGGCTGGATTAGCAGTAGTTGGAACAAAATTGTTTGATCTTCATTTTAGTAAGTTTCAAACTATAGACAACATAGAATACTGTAACTTTTTATCTAAAAAAAGTTGTTTGTATGGCCTTATAATATCAGTTGGGATGATATTTTCCATAGCAGGTAATTTAGGTGGAGAATTATTGAGTATTTTAGACCCAATTATTTTAGAGCTTGCTTTAACATCAAAGGCAGGATATGCAGCAATTTTTGCATTAATTGGTTTTATACTAATTGGAATTAGCACAAGACATGAAATAGTCTCTATTAAGTTCCTTGGGTGGCTAGGTATTGGTTTTGTTCTTTTATCATTTATTTACACAGGTCATTCCCAAAAATCTGGTATCTTAGCACAGATTTTACTTTTATTTCATCTCATTTGTGTGGCGTTTTGGATTGGATCTTTTATACCATTATACAATATGTGCTCATCTGCTAAAACAAGTAATCTTCATGTAATAGCCCACAGATTTGGTATTTTAGCTATTTTTTATTTGGCTGTTTTAATAATATCTGGAGGTTCATTTGCATATATTTTGATGAATGACATTGGTTTATTATTGAGCACTTCTTATGGTAACGCATTTTTAATTAAAATGTCTTTAGTTTCTTTATTACTTTTATTTGGAGCTCTAAATAAATTTAAAAATGTTCCATTAATAAAAAACGAGCCTACAGTTGGCTCGTTTCAACTAAAAAAATCTATTCGCATTGAAATGTTCATTGCATTACTCATTTTATCCTTAACTAGTATTCTTACAACTTCGATGACATTACCTATGGGTGGTTAAAATCATTAATTTAGATCAGACCTTGCTTATAGATGAAATTTTGAATTTTATACTTTAATCTATATAAAATCCGCTCTAATAATTTCTTTTTTTCTAATATTTTCCCAGTCAGTTTTTATGAGAAAATCATGGGCAATATCAGAGATGAACTGATCTGCGTTGTAACGTCCAACTATTTGGAAACCAATTGGAAGGTTTGTTTTTGACAAACCACATGGAACTGATATTGCTGGATTGCCTGAAACGTTAAATGGTGATCGAGCATGTCTCATATAGTATTTATTAATTTGTGAGATATCACCAACATTGAAAGGAAGATCAAAATTTGTAGGTGTGATTAAAATATCAAAATTTTCCAACACTTCATGGATGTTTTGAGTTAGTTCTTTTTTTTTATTTTTAGCATTTTTATAACTTTCATCTAAGATATGTTTACCTTTATATAATCTTTCAAATGTTAATTTATCTATTAGATCCTTCCTTAGTTCTAATTCTTTATTAAACTGTTTATAACCTTCTTTAGCCATTATTGTACCATTTACTTCGTGGTAAGTTTTAAGATTATCAAGATTTACTTTTGAAACTACCGATCCATTTTGTTCAAATACTTTGATAGTTTTTTCAAACGATACAACTACTTCTTCATTTGCTATAAAATCTTTATTATAAAAATGTTCAATAACACCTATCTTAAGATTTTTTAAATGGTGATTTACTGTATTTAGAGTTTTTTTAAGTACCGAAAAAATAAGTGATATGTCTTTTCCAGTTCTTGCCATTGGGCCAACTGTATCGATAGTCTTAGCTAATGGTTGTATACCCCTCATTTCTATAGAATTATATGTTGGTTTTAGACCCACAATTCCACACATTGACGAAGGATTTCTTATTGAGCCACCTGAATCAGTCCCCAATGCAAATGGTACAAGATATCCTCCAACTGCAGACCCAGATCCACTTGAAGATCCACCAGCTGTTTTATTAAAATCCCAGGGATTACTTGCTGGTTTATCAACACCTGAGAATGTTGGGGCACCTATTGCTAATTCATGTGTATGTAATTTCCCAATATAAATTGCTCCTTCATCTATTAATTGATTTACAACAGTTGAGTTATTTTTTTTTACTTTAGAATTCTCAAAAAGCTTAGATCCATTCATAGTTTTTTCTTGCTGAACGTCTATAACATCTTTTACTCCAAAAGGGATTCCTTCAAGTTTTCTCTCGGTATTATTTAAGTAATGTACTTCTGAGAATTTGGCCTGTTTCAAAGCCTTTTTCTCAGCTATCGAGATAAATGCATTAAGCTTCGGATTAAGCTTTTTAATTACATCAAATGTGTTTTTTAAATTTTCTATTGGTGATAGCTTTTTAGACTTGTATAGATTTATCAAATCGCAGGCTGATAAAAAAATTGTATCATGCATTTTCCTTAAATTCTTTTCCTTTAATAAAATTAATTCTTTTGATAACAAAAAGTCATTAATTTAAATAATGATTTTTTAACTAACCTCGTGGTCTTGACGATAGTGAGCATCCACCGTCAACTACCATTAGATGGCCTGTAACATATCTTGCCCAACTTGAAGATAAATACACAACAGCTTTTCCAATATCCCAGCCATCTCCCTCCATCTGTATCAGAGAAGCGTTTTGCCTTTGAGAACGATGTTGCTTGGTCATCCCACTTGAGTAAACCATAGGTGTATAAACTGGACCAGGAAGAATGCAATTTACTCTTATTCCATCTGCTCCATGATCCACTGCCATAGCTTGACTAAGTGATAAAATAGCTCCCTTAGAGGCAGAGTATGTAGTGAAGCCCCTTGGTCTAGTAGCAGAAATAGAAGATATATTCACAATTGATCCCCCATTTCCTGACTTTATCATTTCCGGAATAGCATATTTTGACATCAGAAACATTGGTTTAAGATTAATATCCATAACATGATCCCAATTTTCTTCTGGTTCATCAACTACAGATAGCTTGCTAGCAATACCTATATTGTTATCCAATATATCTAATCTTCCCCATTTACTTATAACAAAATCTACAACTTTTTTGCATTGTTCAGATTTTGTTAAATCTCCACTAATACTTGTTGCTTCTCCGCCTCTGTCTTTAATCATTTGAACAGTGTTTTTTGCTAATGCGTCATCCTTATCAGCAACGAGCACTTTTGCACCAGCCTCAGCTAATAATATAGAAGCTGCTCTCCCATTTCCTATTTCTTTTCCAACTGCTCCGCCTCCAGCAACAATCGCGACTTTATCTTTAAGACCAAAATCAAGAGATTCAATCATTATTCTTACTCCAAAAATAACTGTCAATTTTATATTAATTTTACACATTAATAGTATGAAATAAAAAAATTATTTATTTAAATTTAATTTAAACCTATTGTTAATTTATGATGAAAAATAAAAAAAAAATTTGTGTAGTAGGCTCAAGTGGCTTAGTCGGATCTAGCATTGTCAGGTATGCTCTAGAAAGAGGCTATTTTGTAAATGGAACTCTTACAGATAAGTCAGATATAACTAAGGTCAAGTATTTAAAAAAACTCAAAAATTCTAGGAACTTAGAATTGTTTAGCGCCAAAATGGAAAACGAAAAAGATTTTATAAATCCGATGGATAATACAGATGCTGTTTTTATAGCATGTCTAATACCTACATATAAGGGTAAAGACGGGACTCCATCCAAAGAAATGGACGATAAAAGAGGCTATGAAGAAATAATTAATCCGACAGTTAATGGATGTTTAAATATAATAAAATCAGCTAAAAATAAAGGTATAAAAAATATTATTATATGTTCTTCTACATCTAGTACAAACCCTATACCACCTGTAGAATTTAAAAATGAAATAGAACATTGGTCCGATGAAAAAGAACAATGTAAAGCCAAAAAATATACATCTGCTACTAAAACAGTTATGGAGAAAATGGCTATTAAATATTGTGAAGAAAACAATATTAGACTTTCAATTATTTTACCTACAGGGTTATATGGTGATCCCGTTTTACCTATGCATCTAAAGCATAACCCCTTCATCTGGCTAAAAAGAGTGATTGATGGAGGTAGTCCTAGACATGAAAAAATACCTAATGATTCTGCTTCGATGATACATTTAAAGGATCTTGCAAAAATATTTTTAGCAGTATACGAGAACCCTAGTGCATCTGGTAGATATTTTGGAGTCTATAAAAGTCTTCATTGGGAAGATATTTATAATGAATGTAAAAAATTAATACCAAACATGAAAATGCCTCAAGGTTTTTCTGAAGCACCTGTAAAACCAACTACTTTTGATTTTACTAGAAGAGATTCACTTAACGTAAAAATAAAAGATTTTTCTACAACTTTAAAAGAAACGGTTGATTGGCTAAAAACAAACCCTTTTTCAAAAGAAATAGGTAATGAATAGATTAGAACTTGTTTTATTTTCATTATTCATACTTTTTTTACCAACGATATTGTATTGGGTTGATATTTAATTCTTTTATTTTTTCCAATAACATAAATAGGATCTTAATATGAACAATTTCAAAGAAAGAGATTTTTTCCATGAAGGTATGAGAGAATTTCAAGATCTTTTTGATGGCCGAAGAACAGCTGAAGCTATAGAAAAAAATAGAAAACATTATGAATTTTGGGATGATGAAATAGAATTAATAAAAAATTCTAAGTTTTTCTTTATTGCTAGTTCATGGAATGGATATATTGATTGTAATATAAAATCAGGAGACCCAGGTTTTGTAAAAATAGTTGAAAAAGGAATTATTGAGTATCCTGAATATGACGGAAATTCAATGTATCGTACTGCTGGCAACATTTCTAAAAATCCAAATGTAGCTTTACTATTTTTGAACTTTGATGGGAAAAGTCGAAGAATTAGGATAAATGGTCATGCAACTATCCATCATGACAACAAATCTCTAGAAAATCATTTTGGTGCAAAGTTTGTTGTGAGAATTAATTGCGAAATATATCCAAACTGTCCAAGGTATATTCCGAATCTAGAAAAAGATGAACCGTCAGCTTTTGTGCCAAGAAAAGGCAAAGGAGTTCCACCTGCTCCTGAATGGAAAGAAAGAGATTACATTAAAAATATTTTACCAAAGGATGATCCTCACAAAAGTCGAAATTAATTGTAGTTTCAGAGTGCCTAAGATTGATTCGAGTAGTATTTAAATTTATGCAATACTCTTAATAATTCGATAAAAATATATGCAAAACTTTTAATCAAATAATAATTTTTTACATAAAGTTTTCTTTTAAAATACTAATAAAATTATGATTTAGCTAGAAAGTTTACGAATATATGATTGCTTATTTTTTAAGCAAAAATTTTTCTTGCTAACTTTTAATTGACTCATGATTTTATTTTATCGATCCTAAGATACTTTAGAAGGTTATTGGGGAATAGCATTCTAGAGATAAAATAAATTGGAGGAGAAATAATGAATAAGTTTATTAATTATATTTTTTATAGTCTATTTTTTTTATTATTTTCAAACTTAGTTAATGCTGACACAATAAAATTTTGGACTACAGAAGAGCAACCTGCGCGCCTTGCAAAACAAAATGCAATGGCTGCAGATTTCTGGCAAAAGACTGGTCACGAAGTAGAGGTTATACCTGTATCGGAAAAAGATCTAGGTAAAAGAGCAACAGCTGCATTTGCTGCAGGCGATTTACCTGATGTTATTTATCATACACTACAATATGTTTTGCCATGGTCAGAGGCTGGTATTTTAGACGTAGAAACTAATGATGACATAGTTAATTCTTTGATGAAAAGGACCTTTGCACCAGGCGCTATTAAAATGGCGCAATTTGACGGAAAAACTGCTGCAGTACCAGTTGACGGTTGGACACAAATGGTAGTTTATCGTAAGGATATTTTTGATGCAGCTGGATTAGCTCCACCAAATAGCTATGCAAACATTGAAAAAGCAATTGATAAGTTACATAACCCACCAAACATGTACGGTTTTGTTGCAGCAACTAAGGTTGATGAAAATTTTATGAGCCAAGTTTTGGAACATGTTTTTTTAGCTAATGGGGTATCGCCTGTTAATAAAAATGGTTTCAGCCCACTAGACGAAAAAGCAACTTCTGAAGTTTTAAATTTTTATAAAAAAATTGCTAAAGCTTCCCCAGCTGGCGAATTATACTGGAAACAGTCTAGAGCAATTTATTTTGCTGGTAAAGCTGCTATGATTATATGGTCACCTTTTATTTTAGATGAATTAGCTGGTTTAAGAAACTCCGCACCACCAACAATCAATGATGACCCAACTTCAAAGGCTTTAGCACAAAAGACTGGAATTGTAACAACTTTTGGAGGTCCATCTAATCCTGCAGGCGCTGCTTGGGCGGACATACGTTATTTTGGAGTAACCTCAGACGCAAATACTGAGGTTGCTGCAGAGTTTGTTAAATATTCAATGAAAGATGGATATACAGCAACACTGTCAATTGCACCAGAGGGCAAATTCCCAGTTCGTAGGGGCGAGCCTTTTAATACAGCAAAATATGTTGATGCATGGTCAAAGTTACCAGTTGGAGTTGATAGAAAGGCTCCTCTATCAGAATTATATTCAGATCTTACAATTAATAAAATTGTTTCTGGACTTCAAACTGCTGACAGATGGGGTGTTAAAGAGGGCCAATTATCTTTAGCATCAAAAATTATAAATTCTCAAATTATTAATAGAGTGGTTCGTGAATTTATTGATGATCAGATTGATGTTAACACTGCTGTAAGCAAGTTAAATAAAGAACTTTCAAAAATAAATTAAATTATTTGTTAGACGATCTTTATAAGGTCGTCTAACCTTATATTATAATTTCAAGTATTTTTGAATGACAAATATCGTCAAAAAAAATCAAAACACTTTATTAGAAAAAGAAAAAAAACTTGGTCTAATACTCCTACTACCAACTATTTTAATAGTATTATCTGTAGTTATATTTCCACTCTTAGCTAATTTTTGGATTTCCTTTAAACCAATATCCTTGGGAGATCTACGTCCACCAAAGCTTATAGTAAAAGAACGCATTAAAGGAAAATTATCTGACAAAAATCAGCTTGCAGAAATTCAATATAGATATAGAAATTCATCAATTAAATATGATCTTGAAAATGTAATAATTAAAGACATGATACCAAATGGTTTCACCGTTAAAGATTTGCAACCAGCCCAATTTTGTAAGTTAAAATTAAAAGAGTTGACGTGTAATTTAGATAATGTTTCCTCAAGATCGTCTGGAAAGATAATTCTTAAAGTGCATAAGAATGATCAATGGCAAAAAGAACTAGATAACCCAAAAAAAACAAAACCGTTAGTGACTTTTTCAAGTAAAAATATACTAACATCTTTTGAATTTAACACTGAAAATTTTAAAAAAGTTTTTTCTGCTTCCGAATTTTTTGAAGTATTTAAAGTCTCTTTTTACTATACTATATTTGGTACCGCTGGAGCACTGTTGGTTGGACTTCTAGCAGCACAAATTTTACAAAAATCTTTTAGGGGGAGGTCTATTGTTCGTGGTTTACTTCTTTTCCCTTATGTCTCCCCAGTAATAGCGGTAGCTTTTGCGTGGGTAATATTATTTGATCCTTTTTCAGGTATTGTAAATGCAATGTTGGTTCAAATGAATGTCATTGACAAACCAATTAATTTTTTTGGACAAAAATATACTGACATAATTATTTTTGGTTATGTCTTTAAATTTCCTTTAGCTTTATCAATGGTTATAGCTTTTGAAATTTGGAGATATTTTCCTCTTTCCTTTTTATTTATTCTTGCACGTATGCAGTCATTTCCTGAGGAAGTATATGATGCAGCCAAAATAGATGGGGCGTCACCATTACAACAATTCTATTATATTTCACTTCCATTTTTGATTGGTATTATGTCTATTTTATTCTTACTAAGATTCATATGGACCTTTAATAAATTTGATGACATTTTCTTACTCACTGGCGGCAACGCAGGAACAAGAACTTTTACTGTGAATGTTTATGAACAAGCATTTGCAATTTCTAATCTTGGAGCAGGAGCAGCTGTAGCAGTAGTAATTTTTATATTTCTACTTACATTCTCTTTACTTTTTATTAGATATTCAAAAAAGGAAACATTTTAAGATGTTTTGGAAATATGGTTTATTTTTTTCGATTTTGTCTGGAGGTGTATGGGGTGTTTTTTGGCAAATTTTCTTCACTGTAGTTGGCATTTTAATCCTTGGAACTCCACTAAGTTTAGAGTTAAGCCAAATTATGATTATTGGACCAATAGCAGGAATTTTATACATCAAAAGTCAAAAACTTTTATCCATAAAATTCCATTTGACCGTAATAATTATAATTACTTTGCTTATTTTTGTTTCTCACTCTGGAAACCCATATCAAGCAGAAGATGAAAATCAACTAATAATATTTATGTTAATCTTATTAACTTCATTTTTTTTATGGTTAAGTTTGAACCATTCTTTATATAATTTAAGTCCTGGAAAATTGTCAAAGCATGATATTGAAAGTTTTTTCATAAAATTTATATGGGGTATAGGTTTAATCATACTAATTTTAATTACCTTAATTCCCTTTTATATAATGATTATTACTAGTTTAAAAAATCAACAGAGCTTGATTTTAAACCCTCTAGATTTGTCTATTAATTTAAATACTGATTTAAAAACTCTTTTTAATTCTTACATCGAATTGTTTACTAATTTCAATTTTCATTTGTTTTTGATTAATTCTTTCATTGTATCCTGCACAACAGTCATTATAACTTTATTTTTTTCAATTCCAGGAGCGTATGCACTTGCTAGATTGAGGATACCCAACAAAAAAATTTTTTCAGGTACTGTAATTTTAATTTATTTAATTCCTTCTATAGTTTTAATTATTCCACTCTATGCAATTTTTTCTTATATAGGCTTAAGAAATTCTTTATTAGGTCTAATACTAGTTTACCCAGCAACTACAATTCCTGTTGCGCTGTACATGCTAAGAGGTTATTTCAGCGCATTATCAAGCGAAATTGATGATGCTGCTTTAATGGATGGTCTCTCTCGTATTCAGATAATTTTGAAAATAGCTATACCTCTATCTAAACCAGCTATTGTTAGTGTTGGGTTATATGTATTCATGATTGCTTGGAATGAATTCTTAATTGCATTCATGTTTTTGGATGATCCCAATATATTTACATTGTCCAGGGGTATCATGTCTTTAAACTCTTCAGAAATTCCACAACAACACCTAATGGCGGGTGCCGTAATAGCAACAATTCCTGTGATGATAATTTTTCTTTATTTAGAAAAATTTTTAATATCTGGTCTTTCAGCAGGTGGAGTTAAAGGATAATGATTAGAGATAAATTTCAAAATGCAGTTGAAATAATAACCAAAAATGACCGTGGTGGATATACTGTCCCAACTTCTAAACTTTATCCACACCAATGGAATTGGGACTCTGCTTTTACAGCTTTGGGTATTTCTACTTATGACAAAAATAGAGCATGGCAAGAATTAATTTTTTTGTTTAAAGCACAATGGAAAAATGGAATGATACCTCATATAATTTTTCATAAAAATAATCCAAATTATTTTCCTGGTCCAAATCATTGGCAAATTAAATCAAATGCTAATACTAGTTGTCACTCTCAACCACCAGTGTTGGCAAGCATAATTTGGGATATGGTAAAAAATGGAAATAATTATGATTTACAGAAAGGTAAAAGTCTTTTTAAATCTTTAATGGCTTATCACGAATGGTTTTTTTCAGCAAGAGATCCAAATAATGAGGGTTTTATCAGCATAATTCACCCTTGGGAGTCTGGAAGGGATAATTGTCCTGATTGGGACTTAGGTTTACATAGTGTCAATGTTCCAGATAATTTTGGAGATTATATTAGATGCGATATATCACATGTAGAAATATCTCAGAGACCTACAAATAAAGATTATGATAAATTTATGTCTATAGTCCAATATGGAAGAAACTGTAATTGGGACACAAAAAAAATGTATGATGAGGGTCCTTTCTTGGCAATTGATCCAGGAATAAATTTTATTTTTTTAAAGGCAAATAAAGATCTTTTATCATTAGCAAAATTATTTAATTATAAAAACACAGTAAATAAAATTGAGAGTTGGATAAATAAACTTGAGGACGGTTGCCAAAAATTTTGGAATGATGAAGTAAAAGCATTCACCGCATTTGACATAAGAAGCAGTCAATTCTGCGATGCTATAACTAATGCATCAATGCTTTGCTTATATGCTGGCACAGGTTCAGATAAGCAAAAAAATTATACAATTAAGCATTGTGAACGAATTTTAAATAATTGTGTTTATGGAATGCCAAGCGTTGATCCAAAACATAAAAAATTCGAAAGTGAAAGATATTGGAGAGGTCCAGTTTGGTCAATCATGAATTATATGATCTCATATGGTTTAGAGCATGAAGGTGAATACTCACTAGCCAAAAGAATTAAGGATGATACTATTAAACTTATAGAGGTTGGTGGTATGCATGAATATTTTAACCCACATACAGGAAAAGGCCTAGGTGGACATGACTTCTCATGGACTGCTGCAATTTTATTAGTACTTGGTAGAGATAGTTCTAAATTAAAATTAACAAACAATTAGTGAGCACATAATGGCTTCTATTATTTTACAAAATATCTCAAAATGGTTTTCTAGTAATCAGGTAATTAAAAATGTTGACCTAAACATTAAAGATGGAGAGTTCATTGTATTTGTAGGTCCCTCGGGATGTGGAAAATCGACACTTTTAAGAATTATCTCTGGTCTTGAAGATTTAAATAATGGAACTGTTTTAATTGATGATTTGGATGTAACAGATAAAATTCCATACGATCGAGGCCTATCAATGGTTTTTCAATCTTATGCACTATATCCGCACATGAATGTTTTTGATAACATAGGTTTTTCACTGAAAACCTCAGGCGTAAACAGTGATATTTTAAAGAAAAAAGTTGGAGAAGTTGCAAAAATTCTTCAATTAGAAGATCTGTTGCATAGACTACCTAAACAACTATCTGGAGGACAAAAACAAAGAGTTGCAATTGGAAGAGCAATTATTAGGAAACCCAAAGCTTTCTTGTTTGACGAACCACTTTCTAATCTAGATGCAGCACTGAGAGTTGAAATGCGTTTGGAAATTTCAAAATTGCATAAAGAACTTGGAGTTACCACAATTTATGTTACTCACGACCAAGTCGAAGCAATGACACTCGCAGATAAGATAGTAGTTCTTAACGAAGGAAAAATTATTCAAATTGGTTCTCCACACAAGCTTTACAATCATCCAAAAAATTTATTTGTTGCTGAATTTATTGGCACACCAAAAATGAATATTTTAAACTGCATTAAAAAAGAAGAATATATTTATTTAGACGAAAATAAAAAAACTAATATTAAAACTAAAAAAGAAAAAATATTCAAACTGGGAATACGACCGGATAATATAGAAATTTGCAAATCTGAAAAAAACATATTGAGTGGACAAATAAAATTTTGTGAATACTTAGGTTCTGAACAATACGTTTATGTTGATTGTGGAATTAATAATAAGCTAATTATAGTAAAAATAGACCCAAACATTAAAGTTGTTCTAAATGAGAAGATAGGCTTGAAATTTATCTCTAAATATGTGCACTTTTTTTCTAAGGATGGTCTAAGGTTAATTTAAAATGTTTATTCTTAAATCGCGGTTGTTCAACTTTCATAATTTCATAAATTTGTGAGTTTATTATGGTCAAAAATAAAAAAGTTTATTACTTAGAAATTTACTAGCAAAGTAACTTGATTTAATTAAACCTTAATGTGCTTAATTAAATTTTAATTTTAGTAGTGTGTAAGAAAAAATGAAAACAAAAAATACTAAGAAGATAATGACTGTTTCTGGAGAATATAGTGTAAGAAATTTTACTGTCGCAGACATTCAGTTATACAAAGGTAAACGTCAACTTACGAAAACAATTCCTTTTTCAGAAGAAGAAGCTGAAGCTGCTGAGACTGCAGGCATTGAGACACTTAATATAAGACATAATCCAGAAAGACCTGAGATTTCAAAAGCTCTAAGAGCTGCTGCTCCAAATACATTTATGAGTTTTGCACTTCCGATGCAGTCTGCTAAATCCGAATATGATGCTTTAAAATTGTCTTTTGATGCGATGGAACTTGGAGCCGATTCTGTAATATGCGGAACATGGGGTGTAAAGTTTATTGAAGCTGTCGCTCATGCAGGCATACCAACTGAAGGTCACATAGGACTTGTGCCTAGACGAAGTACTTGGACAGGAGGCTTTAAGGCAGTAGGAAAAACAGTAGAACAAGCTAAAAAACTATATGATGATATTAAAATTCTTGAAAATATAGGTGTATGGGCTGTTGAAGTCGAAGTTATACCAGAAAATATTATGGCCATTCTATCTCCACAAACTTCATTAATTACATCATCTCTAGGAAGTGGTGTTGGAGATATACAATTTTTATTTGCAGAAGATATTTTAGGTAACACTAAAGGACCATATCCACGTCATTCAAAGCAGTATGCTGATCTTTATGAGTTAAAACAAAAGTTACAACAAACCAGAATAAATGCTTTCAAAAATTATATTAAAGATGTAAAGGATAATAAATTTCCATATAAGGACGTTACAGTAAGCGCTAATAATGACGTTGTAAATTCACTTGAAAATTATATAAAAAAATAAAAAATTAATTTTGTAATTATAAAAGGAAGAATACTTATGAATATGATATCTAAGAGTTTTGATCCAAAACTAGTAGAATGGCGAAATGTTAAAGATCCAGAAAATAAGGAGTTTAAAGTTGACTTTGATTATAGTCTTCTAGGATATGACATTAAATCAGGGCGCCTTGATATGCTACTAAGGTATGCTAATTTAAGTCACTGTAGACGACATAGACATGTAGCTTCAACATTAACGATGGTTTTAGAAGGTGAACAACACTTAACTGAATGGCAATCAGACGGATCCAAAAAATCTATCGTAAGAAAAAAAGGAGATTATGCTATAGCAGGTGCTGATGCACTTCCACATGATGAGCGTGGAGGCGAACATGGGGGAACAGTCCTATTGTCAATGAATGCGCCTGATGGAATACTATTTGAATATTTTGATGAAAATATGGAAAATGGATGGACATTATCGATAGAAGAATATGTAGACAATTGGAAAAAAGGAATAATATACGGACAGAGAAAATAAGAAGAATTTTTTAATGATAAAAATCTTATTATTAATGACAATTTTTGTAATTTCTAATAATTCTTTTGCTCAAAATAATACTATTGATATTGACAAACTTTGTTTAGGTAAGACTTGTACTAAACCTATAAAAGAATTTAAAATTTCAAATTTTTTTTTTAAAACAAGAAACTGTGAAACTAAAGACTATAGAAAATGTCTGCTATGGTTTGGAAATAAGGAAAACAAAGTTAAAATTAGTTGGGTCAAATATTACAGAATAATTAATGGCCCAATTCCAACCAAGTCAACTTGTATAAAAGGAAAACCAGTTTGGTTTCAAGATATACCTTTTCCGAATAATAAGGATCTAAATATCAATATTTTAAAATTTTTTCGAAAATTTAATTATCAAAATAAAGAAAAAATGTACTTTAATGAACCAATTATTAAAACATTTAACTATTTTTCAGAATCCGACAAATCCTTGGGAGTATTAGTTCAAAGTAAGAACTTTAAAGGTATTAGAAAAAAACAAATCTATGTATTTAACACCGAAGGGGATAATTTTGAGGTTGTTAAACCACTTTGTAAAAATGATTAAAATGACAATTTTAATGAGCGTGATTTAAATTTGTAATTTACAAACGCTATCTATGAAAATTATGCAATCAAATTACAAATATACTTTTGAATGAGCAGCGTAATCAATTTATAGCTACTTAGGGTTAAGACTTTGATTTTAAATCCTTCAAAACTTCAGAAACGACCTTAATTGCAATTTTATTGTCTTCAATCTCTGACTTATCAATAGATAAAGACAAACCCGGAATATTTCTTTGAATCAAATTATCATTTTCCTGCGAAAATTTTACAACTTCATATGTTTGAACCGGATAAGAAATACCCTTCACATTAATAGCCTCTTTTTTTTCACAGATAATTTTATTTCGAATTAATAAATATGTGTCTTCTGACAATAAAATTTTGTTAATACCAGCTCTTGCCTCAAGCCTAGATGCTAAGTTTACACCGTTGCCAATAATCGTGTAGTCCAGTCTATCTTCAGAACCAAAATTACCAACTGTGCACACTCCAGTATGGATTCCCATTCGAGCATTTAAAGGTTTTGCTAATCCTTTTTTTCTCCATGAAATTCTAAGCTTGTTGAGTTCATCTAACATGTCCATTGCCATCGAAACACACGCGATTGCATCTTCTTCGTCTCCCCTTGAATTAGGGTCTCCAAAAAAAACTAAAATCGCATCACCAATAAATTTGTCTATTGTCCCACCCCATTTAATGGCGACATCAGACATTTTTGTTAGATATTGGGTTAGAAGTTCTGTTAAAACCTCTGGTTCTAATCTTTCAGTTAATTCTGTAAAACCTTGCAAATCTGAGAAAAAGACTGTCAAAGGCTTTCGCTTTGTTTGGACCTTTACGTCTAGTTTGCCTGAAAATATTGACTCATAAACTTGAGGTGAAAAGTATTTTGACAACTTTTCTGAAAGTGTTTTCAATTCAGAAGTTCTTTCCTCAACCTTTTTTTCGAGATTTATGTTTAAACTCTCTAGTTCTTGATGAGCTTTATTTAATTCTTTTAATCTTTTTTGCTCAAGTTGATAAAGCCTTGCATTTTCTAAAGCACTAGCAGTTTGATTTGCTAATATTCCAATCAATATTTCATCAGATTTATCAAAAATGTTCATTTTTTCACTTTCAACAGAAAATACACCGACAAGCTCATTATCTATAAGCATTGGGATTGCGACCTGACTTTCCGCGTTTTTTAGACCTGGCAATTCAACTTTGTCCTGTAATTTATTTTTATTAGTAATTTGAACTTGTTCACGAATTGCTTGCATGTAACTTCTCTGCATTCCTAAATTTGCCATTCTCATGAGTTTTTTCTTTTCAGCAACTATGCCAATTACTCCAACACCAAATTCAACTTTTGCACCAATCCCTCTTTTTTCATATCCATAAGTTTCTAAAACGTTGAGATGTTTTTTATTTTCAGAAACTAGTAAAATCATAGAATGTTTAAATCCAAAAAATTCATTCATTAATGATAGCATTGAAGAAGCAATTAAGTTTAAATCGAGAGATTTATTTATTTGATTAGAAATTTGTTTGATTATTTCGATTTCTTTTGATTTTCTATCAAGAAGAATTTTAATATTTTCTAATTCATTTTTAGATTGTGAAATTTTATCCATGCAAACTGACATACTTCATAATTTAAAAAAATTTAATAAAAACTACTCACTTATTGATATAACTTTATACACATCAGCCGCTCTTAATTTAAAGATACCTGTCATACCCGTCATAGACGCTATAGCTTGTAATTTCATATCCATTTCATCAAATAATTCACCTTCGGTCTCTTCATGATCAAATTTCAATTCTAAGTTGTATTGTTTTAATGTGCTAGGATCTGAAATTGTTGCATAGGCATATGGATTTTCAGAAATATTTTTCTTTGTCTTATTAAAAAACTGAAATGAGAGAGCTACATGGTTTTCATCTACATACCATATCTGGGATATCACAGTGGTATTTGGCTCACCATCAGATGAACAACTTGTAATCCAACTTGGAAACATTCCTTGTAACGCTGGCATGTGCTTATCTTTAATCATTTGGTTTCACTATTAGTTATTTCTTTACCAGCATCTGGGCCTGGTGTTTGAATATAGACTTTGTCAACTTTAAAAGTTATGCCAAGGTCTGGCACTTTCCCAAATTTATCTAAAGCAGCATCTTTTGACAAACCAACACTAGTGATAACATCAATAACATTATTTCTATAATTTTCTGATATTTTAAGATCTTCATTATTTAATTTTTCTGAGGAGACAAATTGGCCTTTAAAATTATAAGCTTCATGACTTATCATACCAACAAAAAAACTAACCCTTCCAGACTCACTTAAATATTGCAAAACATTTTTGCACTCAGAATTTATTACAAAACAAGTAAGTGTGGATTGTATGTTATCAATTTTTACACCTAAAGTGTCTACATGCACTGTTTTATTGTTTTTGGACGAAACTCCAAAATGACCTAATCCCTGCTCTAATGCATTTATTGTTAAGTTCGGTATCAAAATTTTTCCAAAAGTTTAAATTATTAACAAACTAGTTTAAATTTAATTTAAAACATATAAAAAGTAAATTAATTGGGTACTTAAATTATGAAAAATTTAATATGAAAAATTGTAAATATTTGTGAAGTAGACTAAGAAATTGTTTTGCTTGTATATAGTGTAAATTTTAATAGAGTTACAATCTAAGGTGAGAGCCACTCACCTTGCCAATTTGTTGTCTTTTTATAATGAGCACGAATATGTTTTATACCCAAAAGCAGTAGTTGAATTGATTGTATATCACATAATAATACGGCAAAACGTTTCTGATCTGGTGCATGATCATAGTCAAAGGGACCTTCAATCACACTACCAGGGTTAGGAATAGTTCCATAAGCGACCCTTGAGTAAGTTGGAACATTTCTCCAGTTTTTAATGGTAGTGTCTCCAACCTTCACTTCAACAATAATTTCCATCTGAATTTGTAATTGCACTTTTGGCAACCAAATGTGAATTCCTGCGCGAGGGTTCTCCTCGAGTGCAATCATTTTTGAAGAAGCGGTGTCAGTATGGAATTCTATCTGGTTATTTTTTTGGTCACACCGTCTCATCACTAAGGTGCGAGCATTTGGGAAACCATTAGCACTTGAAGTCACAAAGGTAGGATTTCTTGCGGGCGATTTTTTATCTGCCTTACCACGATAAATTTGTGCCCAGCCAAAGTTTAAAAAATCATCTAATTTTTGAAAATCTTTCATTTCTATAATACTTAAAATTGAATATTTGGGTTGTAAACTATAATTATTTAACAAAACAAGTATGTATGAAAAGAAAAAATACTCTTTTTCATACTTAGACTATAGCATAATTAATAGAAATAAATATGTAGTTAGAAAATTCTAATCACCAATGCCTAGAATAAGATCAAAACAATGTTATAAATGCTCTACATATAAAGATATTTTGTATCGTTGTAGATACGATGAAATCAAGTATTGGGTTTTTCTTTGTGGAAATTGTCTTATGAAGATAAAATTTGAATTTAACAATACCTATCAATATGGTGGTACTTGGAAGGGTAAGAAGAAATAGCTATTATCTTGCTAACTTTATAAATACATCCCCCATACCAGATTTTAATTCATCAATTGGAGTACTATTTCTATATGGACAAAATCTTCCTGTTATCTTATTAGCATATATCTTTCTTAAATCAGAAGGCTCACAGTATTTTGCTTCATGTAACATTCCAATTATTAATTTACCATCTTGTATTCCCACTTGTTCATCATCTAATTGATTTCCTCTACAAAAATAATTCTTGTTAACTTTTTTAGGAAAATCACTCTTTGTACATGGATTATCTATGACCAATGCGTATACAAACTTGTTACCTTCTTTAAATGCCCTTGTTATCTTTTTAACTTTAGCGTATTTCATTAAGTCACATACGCAAGGCCAACAGCATTTGTAGTAGTAACCACAAACTTCTTTTTCAGTTATATCCTCTTTTATATTTATAAATTGTGGTGTTGAACCTTCTGCAATCAAAGATCCTGAAACAGCACAATAATGTTTATTATATTCTTTAAACTCTGAAAAATTCTTATATTTATCTGAAATATGTTTATAAAATTTTGGTCCCGCTGCATTCCTGTTTCCATCTGGAAAAATTGATCGCCAGTCTTTAGATAGACTTTGGTAATATTTACCTTTGTTATCATTTGCTGTAGAAACAACCACATTTGTAATAATAAATAATAAAGATAAAATGAAATAATGGGCGAGTCTTAAAACCAATCTAAATACCTTTTCTAAAAACATAAGTTTTATTAAGTTGATTTATATTAAAATTATCTGATGACCCGTCAGTCCATCTAATTGTTACACTATTAACTTTTTCTCCATCTCTTAGTCCGTAATGAGCAACGGGCTCCATCTGACATAAATAACCAGATCCAGCATCAATGGTTTTTGCGTGATTTCTCATATTAGTATTGAGTATAACAGTAGCTCCTCTTGCTGGTGCATTGAAGGGTGTTTTTGGTAAAATTCTTAAAAATCTGAAAGATTTTTTAATATCTGCTTTAAATAAAGAAAGTGGTTGCAACCCTGATTCACCATGTGAAACTAGTAATTCAAGAATGCCATCGTTGTCTATATCTGCTACAGCGGCACCTGTACCTAATCCTAAAGGTTCTAGTCCGTTACTTAGTTGAATTTGTTTTAATTCTCCATCACTTAAGATCTTAAAAAGTTTATTTGGCTCTCCAATGTTATTTATAAAAATTTCGTCAAAACCATCATTATCAAAGTCGGCTGAAATTATAGTTCTTACTCTTGATGGAATTTTGAATTCAGAATTAGCGATATCATTAAACTGATTTCTGTTATTTAGAAAAATTCTGTGTTCTCCATTCCAATTACCACTAACAATATCTAACTTACCTCTATATAAAAAATCAGTTAGCGTTGTACCGCGACCATTTTCAAACGTGTCCTCAACACCTATAATATCTGCAACATCTTTGAACGTACCATTTTCATTTATATAAAGAAAGTTTGGTCCTCTCTCATTTGCTGCAAAAATATCCATATAATTACTTAAGATATGGCCTGCAACAACTGCTCTTCCACCAGTAATTCTGTTGATGTTTAGGAACGGTGCTTGGTCTACGATACTTCCATTTTGCAGTTCATAAAAACGGGTTGGGCCACCATAATTAGCAACATAAATTCCATACTTCCCATCACCATTTCGATCTACACAAACAACTGATCTTCCCGCTGTTAAATTTAACGAACTTAAGTTTTTGTCAAGTTGAAATAAATCTATTACACCTTTGTTTTTATCAAGTAATCGATCAGAAAACTGTTTTTGACCACTATATGTATCTGTATTAAGAAAATATAATTCTTCAAAACCATCCTTATCAATATCGCATGCAGCTACCCCAATCGTGGATCTAGCTTGGTCAGCAAACAAATTGTCTGTATTAATATTTTCTAAAAAACCATTCTTGTGGGATAAGATCAAATTAGGAAATTTAAATCCTGTAACAATGAATTCAAACTTTCCATCTTTATTAAAATCAGTTACAGAAACCCCATAACTTAATCTTTTTTGATTATTTTTTATTGAGGAAGATATATCTTGAAAAAATTCACCAAAAGAAGGATTAAACATAAAAATAAAGATTAGTGTAAATATTGTTTTCATTGGGCTTATATATTATTTATATAAAAATTTTCAATGGATTAGATTTTTAAAATGAAGAGTTGTAATTTGCAAGGTTAAGATTATATGAATTTCATAGATATTATTTACCCATAATATCTTCAAGTAATTTCAGTTCAGTTGTTCGTAAAATGAAGAATATCCAAAAAATTTCGGCTTGTTTAGTGCATATCTTTACTGGTTCAGGAATAATTTTTAGCTTTATGGCATTAGTGTCCGTTATTGAGGGTTATAAATTATTGACTTTTATGTTTTTGGGTATTGCATTGCTGGTTGACATTGTTGATGGTACCTTGGCTCGAAAATACAAAACTGAAATGATTTTTCCAAATATCGACGGAAAGACGCTAGATACAATAATTGATTACATAAATTACATTTTTATACCTTGTACAATGATTTTTAAGTTTAAGTATTTACCTCCTAACTTTACGATAATCATACCAATTGTCGTCATTTGTGTTTCTCTTTATTCTTATGTAAACACCAAGTTAGTTGATACATCATTTTCGTACCTAGGATTTCCTTCTATATGGAATGTAGTTTTATTATACTTAGAAATTTTGAATTTTAATCAATGGATGAACTTATTTATAATCTTACTATTTATATTACTTAAGTTTGTTCCATTTAAAGTTTTGCACCCAATGCGAAATATTGCCCTAAAAAAAACTAATATCATTTTTTTATTTGGAACACTTCTTACAAGTTCAATTTTGTTAATGAGTAAATTAGAAATAAAATTTATAAATGATTTTTATATTTATTTTTTTAGTTTATGGCTAATATTTAATAGTTATTTTATTTTATTTGTAATTTTTTCTAATTTATTATCATCAAAACTTTATCAAAAATTAAAAAAAACCTGACGAACCAATAATGTATTTTAAATACCTATCAATACGGTAGTCATTGGAAGAGTAAGAATAAATAAGAAGCATTAAAAATTTACAACAACTACTCATGCCACCCTAAAGTATCCATTACTTCGATAATTTTCTTAAATTGTTTAGACCATATAAAATTAGCTGGGTTTGTCCTACCTGTAAACATAGCTTTTGTATATTTATTTTCCAATTGATTGTATTCTAGTAAATATTTTTTCTGATTTTCAAAATCTTTTTCATGTTCGAAAACATACAAAAGAAATACGTGTGCATATCCAGAATTTCCGCAAAAAGGGCTTTTGCAATTATCAATTTCATCAGAAGTTTGTCTGTTTAAAATAATTTTTTTAGCTAATTGCTTTACTGCTTCTAGATCATCATTTAAAAAACTTGCTTGCATATAAAAAGACGTAAATGTATCAGTAGGGTTGTCGTCTAGTTCAAATAATTTTTTAAAAGAAGCAGTTGCTTGCTCAAACTTGTTACAAAGGGTAAAAACTTCTCCTGCTAATCCATATTGATAAGAATTATTATTTATCAGGCTGTAACCTTTTTCAGCAAATTCTCCAGCTTTTTTGAGCCCACCCCATTCATTGGCTCTATCTCCGTCACGATTTAAGATATGTGCTGAAGCTAAAAAATAACCTTGCGCTAAATATGCATCAGCTTTGTCAGGATTTATTTCAATTGCTTTAGTTGCAAACTCCATTGCTTTTAAAAAGCATGCAGTTGACGCTGCCCTTCGTTCTTTTTTTGATGCTTTATTACTTTTTGGTTTACAAAATCCGAGTCTAAATTTGTAATGATGTTTCCATGCTTGACTTAAATTATGCGCATATCCATTTGGATTAATTTTATATAGCTTGTCTAAGGCTTTTTCATAATCAGAATAACCTTCTCTAGACCACTTTTCCCTTTCTTTTGCAGCAAATTGCAGAAGTCTTAATTCTTCTATTGTTTCAATGTCATCATTTGACACACGAATTTTGTCTTCTCTAAGATTAAATTTAGATAGAACTGAAAGTACTAATTCGTCTTGGACTTTAAATAGATTGTCAGTTTTAGAATTTTTTAATTGTGAAAGAAGAATTTGATTATTTTTAATATCACGAATTTCAATATTAGTTCTCATGTCTTTGCCAAAAACCGTTACAGAACCACTCAGTATGTATCTCACGTTGTAACTCTTAATTAATTCTTTCTTTTGCAGATTTTTTTTTGCTACTAATAGGCTAGTATTCTTAGAAAGCACTTTCAAATTATCATACCCTGATAAACCACTTACAAAAAGATCAAGCATACTCTCTGATATAAAATTATGTTTAGATGAATTTGCTAAATTTTGAAATGGAAGGACAAGAACGACTTGTTTGTCTTCTAAGCTAGGATCTTTTAAATTTTCATTGTTTTTGTAAAATTGAAACGAGATAAATCCTATAAACAACACTACTATTAATCCAATAGAACTAAGAGCGACCAAGTTTTTCTTAGCTCTAGTTTTACTAGATCTTTTTTGTGAAGAGTCTAAGAGTACATCAAATGCATGAAATTCGTTTTGTTTTACTTTTTGAATACCAAGATCATTGAATGTAATTTTTGTTTTAGGCACCACAAAATCGTATACACTCTTAGATATAGATATTCCATTAGGTTGTGCAAGGGCTTCCAAACGTGCCGCAATATTAACACCATCTCCAATAAGATTTCCATCTTTGTTAACTACGTCACCCATATTGATACCAATGCGAAATTCTAACTTTATACCAGTTTTATTAGATTGATTCCTTTTTTTGATTTTATTCTGGAATTCAACACCACATTCTACAGCATTTACCGCACTTGCAAATTCAGCTAAAACCGAATCCCCAGCTGTATTAAACACAGATCCATTATATTTGTTTAAAAGTTTTTTTAAAATTTTTTCGCATTCATTATAGCTGTGCACTGTTCCGTTTTCATCTACTTCCATATGTTTGGAGTAGCCCACAACATCAATAACAAATATAACAGCTATTTTACGAATAATCTCGACAGACATAATTTTAGAATAAGTAGATACAAATTTTTTACAAGATTGAAATAATTAGAAACTCAATATAGGAGTAAAAAAGTTTTGATGATACCTTATTTACTCCCTTATATTTTAAGTTGAAATTATTTATTAGATATTTAATAACACTCTCGATGACATTAAAGTTCCAGCATTACTTGCTTTTAAAACAATTTTTTGAAA
>CACMTN010000004.1 GCA_902616615.1 uncultured SAR116 cluster alpha proteobacterium
TATTTCAATGAGATTGAAAGAAAAGTTGGTAAGCACCCCAATGCTTTTTGGATATCAGACTTAAAGAAAAATGATGTAACTGTTTGGTGTTCAAATGATTATTTAGGAATGAGTCAAAATAAACTTGTCATAAATTCAATGATAAATTCAGTTAAGAGCATGGGAACAGGTTCAGGAGGAACACGCAATATATCTGGAAACAGTAATGCTATTGTACAATTAGAAACAGAACTGGCTGATCTTCATTCTAAAGAAAAAGCTGTAGTTTTTTCATCTGGATACGTTGCAAATGAGTCAACAATAAGTACTCTTCTTAATTTACTAGACGGCGTAGTTGTATTTTCTGACGAGAAGAATCATGCATCAATTATTTCAGGTATAAAAAAATCTAGAGCTGTAAAAGAAATATTCAAACATAATGATTTAATTCATTTAGAAGCTCTAATTAAAAAATATCCTGAAAATAAACCTAAAGTTATAATTTTTGAATCTATTTACTCTATGGATGGTGATTTTGGAGATATCAGTGGCATATCGAAAATAGCAAAAAAATATAATGCTTTGACTTATTTAGACGAAGTTCACGCTGTTGGTATGTATGGAAAAAAAGGATCGGGTGTAACTGAAGAATTAGGATTACAAAATTCTATTGATATAATTCAAGGAACATTAGGAAAAGCGTTTGGAACAATGGGTGGATATATTGCATCTTCAAACATTATCTGCGATGCTATAAGAAGTTATGCCAGTGGATACATATTTACAACAGCCTTACCTCCTGCTCTAGCAAGTGCTGCATGTTCCTCTATATGTTATTTAAAAAAATCTGATAAAGAAAGAAAACTACAACAAAAAAATACAATTTTACTTAAGAAATATCTATTAAAAGAAAACATAAATTTTATGGATAACAAAAGCCACATAATACCAATAATGGTAAATAACCCTCTAAGATGTAAAGAAATTAGTCATATTCTGTTAAATGAATTTAAACATTACATACAACCAATTAATTATCCAACTGTTCCAGTAGGTACAGAAAGATTAAGAGTTACACCAGGCCCTTTACATACAGAAAAAATGATTTCTGATTTAACGATTGCACTTAAATACGCCTTCAATATAACTAAAAAAAATAATTACTCGAAATTCGCTTAATAATTTAAAAGATATTAAATTGACTATTATAAAAAAACCTAATGATCACCCCGTTTTTCCTGATAAAAATAAGATTGGTGTATTACTTGTAAATTTAGGTACACCTGATGGCACTGATTATTGGTCTATGAGAAGATATTTAAAACAATTTCTTATGGACAAAAGAGTCGTAGATCTTTTTAGACCTTTATGGTGGTTAATATTAAACGGTCCTATACTCACATTCAGGCCTTCAAAATCTGGAAAAGCTTACAAAAAAATTTGGGATGAAAAAAACCATGGATCACCATTAAGAGCGTTTACAATTGAACAAACAAAAAAAATTCAGAATTCTTTTAAAAACAATCCTAATATTTTCATAGACTATGCAATGAGATATGGAAACCCAGGAATAGACAAAATTTTAAATAAAATGACAAAAAATGGATGTTCAAAAATTCTTTTGGCTCCACTTTATCCTCAGTATGCAGCTAGCACTACTGCAACTGTTAAAGACGAAGTTTTTAAATGGTTGTTAAAACAAAGATGGCAACCAGATATCCGAACAGTGCCTCCTTGGTTTGATAATAAAAATTACATAAAAGCTTTGGCTTTAACAGTTAAAAAACATTTAAAAGATATAGATAAAATAGACAAGTTAATTATATCTTTCCATGGCATACCCAAGAGATATTTCATGGCTGGTGATCCGTATCATTGTCATTGTATTAAAACTGCCAGATTACTTAAAGAAGAATTGAAATGGCCACAAAATAACATTTTAGTTACTTTTCAATCTAGATTCGGCCCTGAACCATGGCTTCAACCTTATACTGACGAAACAATTATAGAATTAGCTAAACAAGGTTTTAAAAATATTGCTTTGATTGCTCCTGGTTTTATGTCTGATTGTCTTGAAACACTTGAAGAATTAAATGTTGAAGCAAGAGAATTATTTTTTGAGAATGGTGGAAAAACTTTTCAATATGTACCTTGTTTAAATGATAACGAATATTCAATTAAATTTTTAAATGAAATAGTTAAACAAAATTTATTAGGTTGGAATTATTAAATTTAATAAATTTTAGAACAAATTGAAAATTGATAAAGTTAGTATTTACATTTCAAATATTAA
Source organism: uncultured SAR116 cluster alpha proteobacterium (assembly GCA_902616615.1). GTDB lineage: Bacteria > Pseudomonadota > Alphaproteobacteria > Puniceispirillales > Marisalimonadaceae > Marisalimonas. Next base: position 2,273 of record CACMTN010000004.1, read on the forward strand.
CCCTTATAAAATAAAAAAATGCGGGTATTGTGTAGTGGTAAGACCTTAGCCTTCCAAGCTAATGACGCGAGTTCGATTCTCGCTACCCGCTCCATGTAAAATAATTCTATCGCACTAAATACTTTATAAATAAGCTTTACTTTCAGTTAATATTTAATTTTCTCCTCTGTTTTGCTGAAATAATAGAGTAAAAAAAACACTTAATAATATAACTAAACCTCCGAATATGGTAATTAAAGATGGATTTTTTTCATACCATAAAATATTCAAAATAATAGAAATTGGTGGAATTAAATAAAGAAACAATGAAGCTTTGTTGGCTCCAAAATAACCAACTGAATAGGTCCAAGTTAAGTAACCTAATGCAGAAGGAAACAATGCCAACCATAAATATGTTAATTTAATTTCATTAGTAGATTGGGAAATAAAATCATAAGTTTCTGGGAACCAAAATAACATTGGTATGGTCCCAAAAATTATTGTATATGCAGTAGAAGTTATTGCACCATATATTACTACTAAAGGTTTTACTATATGAAAATAGATTGCAGTCAAGATAGCAGCAAATAATATCAAGCTTGATCCACTTCCTACATTTAAGCCACCTTCTTGATCAAAAGATATTAAACCAACTCCAAACATACAAATAGTTATTCCTAGCCAATGTATATATGAAACCTTTTGTTTCAAAATAAAAAAACCAATTAAAGCAGTAAATAATGGGTTACAATTGACAATGAAGCTGCCTGCCCCAGCTGAAACACTCTCTTGTCCATGGTTAAGAAATAAATTATATAAAAAAATTCCAATAAACCCTGCAAAAATATAGCGTAATAAGTGGTTTAATTTTACCTCTTGTTTATAATTATATATGCACCAAATAACAGCTAGAAAAGCTGCCAAAGAAAACCTTCCTGCTGCCAAGATGAAAGGACTTGATGTTTCTAAAAGAAAAGACATTGCTGGAAATGAGGATCCCCAGAAAAAAACAGTACAAAATATAGCTAGCATTGGAACTATTTTTTTCATTTATTGTACAATAAAAAATCTTCTAGTTTTTAGGGAGGGATAATTTGCCTAAGACACTGTACTTAGATAAGAGGTTTTTAACAAAGCCATTTTCTATATTTTTTTTTACAAAATTATTTATAAAATTTTCAGCTTCTAAATTTCCAGGTTTGCTTCCAATACACTGATTTATATAAGTAAATGGCTCATTTAATATAAAGCAGTCAGTAGTTTTTTGTATATCATCACCTAATTTAGGTCTTAATCCAGCCAATACTTCGTATTTATTTTCTTGAAAAATTGCAAAAGATTCATCTATAGATTTTGCTCTTATTAAATCTGCATTTTTTATATTCTCCGTTAACCAAAGATCATATGCACTTCTTTCGGCAACGGCAATTTTAATTCCTTTTTTATCAACATCTTTTAATGTTTTGATATTAAGTCCATTCCTGATGAGGAAAGTTGATTCAATAGAAGTGTATGGTAGACTAAATGTAATTGATTTGGCTCTTGCTGGTTCATTTGCAATATTTCCAATATCCCATACATCGTGCGAAATTGCATCTGCAAGTTCCCCAGGTCTATTAAAGGTAATTAATTTAACATCTACATTCAATTCTTTAGCAAGCGCTCTTGCCATGTCTGGAGAAACTCCTTGCGGATCACCATTACTCTCTTTACCAGTAACTAATAAAAAGTTACTTAAATTTATAGCAGCTCTAAGGTATCCTTTCGGAGCTAATTGTTTTATTACATTTTCTATCAAAATAAACTCTCAAATTAATTGTTTATTATTTTTTATACACTCAAAAAATTTGATTATAAACTGAAATTTAATTAATTCATCACTTACAACAAAATATAATTGTCTAAAATTTAAGCAAATTTAATTTTATTTGAATATATTTTATACATTTTTTGTATTTTAGGGAAAAATTTATTTAATTGAATTTATTAAATAGGGGGATGATATGGATTTTTTTACTTCCAGAAAAAAATTTAAGTTTTTTAGTGTTTTTTCAACTTTGTTCTTGACGATGATTTCTTTTCCAGCTTTTGCTGAAATTAATAGTGGTGATACAGCCTGGATTTTGACCTCAACTGCTCTAGTATTATTTATGACTTTACCAGGTTTAGCTCTATTCTATGCAGGATTGGTGCACTCAAAAAATGTTGTATCAGTATTAATGCAACACTTCTCCCTTGCTTGTATGATATCTATTATTTGGGTGGTTGTAGGTTATAGTTTAGCGTTTTCTGAGGGAAATGAATGGATTGGTGGGTTTGGTAATATGTTTATGAATTCGCTTGAATTAGAAACACCATCTGGGAGCATACCTGAAAGCCTTTTTGCAACATTCCAAATGACTTTTGCAATCATTACCCCTGCTCTTATGATAGGTGCGTTTGTAGAAAGGATTAAGTTTTCAGCAATGTTAATTTTTTTAAGTCTCTGGGTTTTAATTGTATATGCTCCTGTAACGCATTGGGTTTGGGGCGGTGGTATTTTGTCATCATGGGGAACAATGGACTTTGCTGGAGGCATCGTTGTGCATGCAACTGCTGGCACAGCTGCTTTAGTTACAGCCTTAACACTTGGTAAAAGAAGAGGTTTTCCAAAATCTATTACACCACCACATAGTCCAATATTGACTATGATAGGAGCTTCAATGTTATGGATTGGATGGTTTGGTTTCAATGCTGGTTCAGCTTTAGGTGCTAATGGAGGTGCAGGAATGGCTATGTTAGTCACACATATATCTGCTGCGACTGCCTCATTAGTTTGGATGTTTATTGAATGGAAAAGATTTGGCAAACCATCTTTAATTGGCATAGTTACTGGAATGGTGGCTGGACTTGCTACTGTTACACCTGCTTCAGGTTACATAGGTGTACCCGGAGGTCTGATTTTAGGATTTTTAGGTGGCCTGCTATGTTACCTTGCAGTTGATTACATCAGAGGCAAACTTCAAATAGATGATAGCCTTGATGTTTTTGCAGTTCACGGTGTAGGTGGAATACTAGGCACACTACTCGTTGCATTTTTAGCTACCTCTTCATTTTCTGGATTAGGTCTTGCTGAGGGACAAACAGGAATTTCTCAATTTATAATACAGCTTAAAGCGGTTGTGCTTACCATAGTTTGGACGTCTTTCTTTACATATTTAATTTTAAAACTAACCTCTTTTATTGTGTCGTTAAGAGTAGACGAACAAGAAGAAATTGAAGGTTTAGACTTGCGTTCTCACGGAGAAAAAGGATATCATTCAGATTAGGAGATTTCATCATGAAATACTTTATTGCGATTATAAAACCTTTTAAACTTGATGATGTCAGGAATGCCTTAACTGAGATTGGAGTTGAAGGATTGACTGCATCAGAGGTTCGTGGATTTGGAAGACAAAGAGGGCAAACTGAAATTTATAGAGGAGCAGAATATAGTGTGTCATTTGTTCCCAAGCTTAAAATCGAAATAGCTGTCACTGATGATATGGAAGATGCTGTTCATGAGGCTCTACTTCAAAGTGCTTGCACAGGACAAATTGGAGACGGTAAAATATTTGTTTTAGACCTTCATAGTGCAACTAGAATTAGAACAGGTGAAACTGAAAATAACGCACTTTAACTAAATTAGACATACCATTCAGCTAACACATCTTTGTTTTTTTCAAAACTTAAATGTATTCTTTTTATATTTTTAAGGTTGTTTTTATTAACTAATTGTTGAAGTGCCCATATAGCTGCACCTCTTATCAAAAAAGATTGATCATTTATTATTAAATTCTCTAAAATAGGTATTAATTCTTTATTTTTACTGTTACCTGCCGCAATACAACAATTCCTTATAAACCTATCCCTACCTATCCTTTTTATTGGTGATCCAGTAAATTTTTTTCTAAATTCTTGATTAGAAAGATTCAATAATTCATTTAAATTAAAATTATATTTATTTTCTTTAAAATGAATTTCTTTTGTAATCTTTGCATATTTATTCCAGGGGCAAATCGCTAAACAATCATCACACCCAAATATTCTATTTCCAATAGCTGTTCTAAATTTTTTTGGAATTGCGTTTCTGTGCTCAATGGTTAAATATGAAATGCACTTTGAAGCATCTAACTTATTTTCTTTATAAAATGCATCTGTTGGGCAAATATCAAGACATTTCGTACAAGAACCACAATAATTTTTTTCTTGTGAATCATATTCAAAAGAATGATTTACAAGAATAACCCCTAAAAATAGCCATGATCCAAAATCTCTTGAAACTAAATTTGTATGCTTCCCTTGCCATCCTAAACCAGACTTTTCCGCTAGAGGCTTTTCCATTAAAGGAGCTGTGTCAACAAAAACTTTGATTTTTGTTTTTTTTGATTTTGGTAATTTAGAAATTAATTTACTTGAAAATAACTTAAGTCTTCCTTTGATTATTTTGTGATAATCCTTTCCTTGAGCATAAACAGATATGTTTCCTAAGTTTTTTTTATTTATTTTTTTTAAAGGATTATCTTTAGGTCCGTAATTTAAACCAAGTATAATTGCAGATTTTGCATCTTCCCATAAATTTAACGGTGATTTTCGTCTTTCGTAACTATTTGCAAGCCAGTTCATTTCTCCATGAAAGCCTAACTCTATAAATTCTTTTAGCCTTACGTCAGTATTTATTGGTAAATTAGAATCTGTAATCTTACAAACATCAAAATTAAATTCTTTGGCTAAATCTTGGATTATTTTTTTTTCATCAAATTTATACATATTATAAATAATAATTATTATTTAGATTAATCATCACCCGAGTAATATTTATTTAAAAAAGTTTTTTCAAATTTTTCAAATTCTTTAATTTCTATGGCATTTCTAATATTTTTCATAATATTTAAGTAAAAATGGATATTATGCCAGCTTAAAAGCATAAGGCCTAAAATTTCTTTTCCTCTAAAAAGATGATGAAGATACGCTCTGGAGAAATTTTGACAAGTATAACAATTACATTCAAGATCTAATGGCATTTTATCTAAAATATGTTTAGAATTTTTTATGTTAACTTGACCTTTTGATGTGAAAGCTTGACCAGTTCTTCCAGAACGAGTAGGCAAAACACAATCAAACATATCAACCCCTCTTTTAACCGCCCCAATTAAATCATCTGGTTTTCCAACCCCCATTAAATATCGAGGTTTATTTTGGACCATATATTTTGTAGTTTTGTCTAAAGTTTTAAACATTAGATCTTGCCCTTCACCGACAGCTAACCCTCCTATTGCATATCCATCAAAGTCTATTTCGATTAGACCTTTTGCTGATTCCTCTCTTAAATCTGAAAAAATAGATCCTTGGACTATTCCAAATTGACCATAACCAATTCTACTTTCAAATGCTTCTCTACTCATAGCAGCCCATTCAAGAGATAATTTCATTGCTCTTTTTGACTCTTCATATGTTGCAGGAAAAGAAATACATTCATCTAGTTGCATTGTAATAGTTGCGTCTAAAGCATTTTGGATATCTGTACTTATTTTGGGAGATAAAAAATATTTTGTACCATCGAGATGTGACTTAAAAGTTACTCCGTCATTTTGAACCTGTCTTAAATTTCCTAAGCTCATAATTTGAAAACCACCTGAGTCAGTAAGAAGTGGTTTATCCCAACCCATAAACTTTCTAACACCACCCATTTCTCTAATTTTTTCTTGACCAGGTCTTAGCATCAAATGGTAAGTGTTAGCTAAAATAATTTCAGCACCAGCAGCCTCTACATCCTTTAAATGCATTGCCTTAACAGTAGCTGCAGTACCAACAGGCATAAATATAGGTGTATTAATTTCACCATGTGCAGTAGATAGTTTACCCAGACGAGCATTCTTATCTTTTGATATTAATTCAAAATTAAAAAAATTATTCATATTAATTTATTTTCTTTTGAAAAAATACAGCTATCTCCATAAGAAAAAAATCTGTATTTTTGTTTAATGGCATATTGATATCTTTCAAATGTTTTTTCTTTTCCATGGAAAGCTGAAACAAGCATTAGTAAAGTTGATTTTGGTAAGTGAAAATTTGTTATCAGTAAATCTACGATCTTAAATTGAAAGCCTGGGGTTATAAATAGATCCGTAATACCAGACCAAGGTTCAATTAATCCATTTCTTAATCTTGCTACTGTTTCTAATATTCGTAAACTAGTAGTTCCAACAGAAATAATACGTTTATTATTTTGGATAGCATTATTTATAATATTAGAGGTGTTTTCACTCAAAATTCCCCTTTCTTCATGCATTTTATGATCATATATATTAGTAACTTTGACTGGTAAAAAAGTGCCTGCGCCTACATGAAGAGTGATAGGAGCAAATAATACTCCTTTATATTTTAATGTATTAATTAACTCATCAGTAAAGTGCAATCCAGCAGTTGGAGCAGCAACAGCTCCATCTTCTTCAGCAAAAATTGTTTGATAATCTTTATCATCATTCTCATTTTTTTCATTTCTTTTTATATATGGAGGAAGAGGCATTTGACCCTGATGATTTACATCCTTAAGGACATTTTGATTATTTTTATTGAAGTTTAGTAGCACATCACCTTCAATATATTTTTCAATAATTTTAGCTTTTAAGTCATTTTGAAAAAGTATGGTTTCATTTATTTTACACTTACGACCAGGTTTTAGAAATGCTCTCCAAGTATTTTTATTAGTTTTCATATGCAATGTTACTTCGACATTAACCTGGCCTCTTTTCCCAAATAAACGGGATGGTATAACTTTTGTATTATTAATAACTAAAACGTCACCAGAATTTAAAATTGAAGGTAAGTCTTTAAATAGAAGATCTTCAGCAACCTCTTCTGTACAGTTCAATAACCTTGAGTGATCTCTCGGCACACATGGCTTTTGTGCAATTAAATTTGAATTTAATTCATAATCAAATAAAGAAATATCCATTATTGGTACCATTCATTTATTCAAAAATCTGAATAACACCTACAACTTCATTTATTAGATTTTTAACTATTAAACACTGTACTTTTGCTTCTCTCATTCTCTTTTCTGCAACTTGCAAATTGTCACTCTCAAGTGCTGTTAATGGATTTGTATTCATTAAGTCTTTGGCTTCCAATTCAGCAAAGTTTTTATTATCAATTAAGGCTCTTCTAATATCTCCATCTGTAATCACACCCTTTAATTCTTCTTTAGTGCCAACCAGAGCAAGACCAAGACGACCTTCTGTCATTTTTACTAAAACGTCTTGTACTACGGAATTTTGATCAATAAATGGCAAATTATTTTGTTTCATCTCATCTTTAACACTTGATAACAATCTTTTACCAAGAGATCCACCAGGATGAGTTAAGGCAAAATCTTCTTGCTTAAAGTTTTTTAATTCCATTAATGAAACAGCTAGGGCATCCCCTAAAACCATCGTAATCATAGTTGATGTTGTAGGTGCTAAATTTAATGGACATGCCTCTCTATCAACTGAAGTATCCAAAACTATGTCAGATATGTTAGCTAAAGTTGAATTTTTAACTCCAGTCAAAGCTATTATATTAACATCAAGCCTTTTTAAAGCTGGAATTAAGGCAATTATTTCCCCTGTTTCTCCTGAATATGAGATAAGTAAAACAACAGAATTTTTTTGTACCTTTCCTAAGTCTCCATGTATAGCTTCAGCTGGATGAAGAAAAATGCTAGGCGTTCCTGTAGATGCAAGTGTAGACGATATTTTTCTTCCAACAAGCCCTGATTTTCCCATCCCACAAATAATAATATGTGTAGACGAATTGTTCATAGATTCTACTGCTTTTACAAATTCATTTCCAAGCATTTTTTCAAATCTCTCAATACCTAGCTTGTAGGCTTGAGTTAAACTTAATGCTGTTTCTATTGCTTTCATATAAATCACCATTTAATATGACTATGTTTTAACTTGAAATTATTTAAAATACCACAAAAAGGGCAAAAAATTTTGAAGATTCACTTTAGTATTGCTAAAAATAAAAAAGCCAAATTAGTTTCTAATAATTTACTTAACTTATATGGACAAGAGGAAGTTTCAAAGGCTGAGGTTATAGTAGCCGTTGGTGGAGATGGAGCCATGTTAGCTGCCATGCGTGAAAGTATCTTATATGACATTCCAGTTTTTGGATTGAATAGGGGAAACATAGGGTTCTTGATGAACGAATATAATAATTCAAATCTAATTGACAGATTAAAAGAAGCTAACGAGATTATAGTTCACCCTCTTGAAATGATAGCTTTAGACACCAAAAATCAAAAACATATTGAACTTGCTATTAATGAAGTAGCTATTTTTAGAAGAACCCACCAAAGTGCCATAATCTCAATAAAAATTGATGATACAGAAAGATTAAATGAATTAACGTGTGACGGCGTTATGGTTGCAACACCAGTTGGGTCGACTGCTTATAATTTATCTGCTCATGGTCCTATATTACCAATTGGATCAGAACTTTTAGCACTCACACCAATAAGTCCTTTCAGACCAAGAAGATGGAGAGGGGCGTTAATCAAAAATAATTCTATAATAGAGTTTAATGTTATTAATCCTAAAATGAGACCTGTAAGTGCAAGTGCCGATGCCTTTGAAGTAAAAAATATATCAAAAGTCTTTATCTCTCAAAAAAATGACATAAATCTTCGAATTCTTTATGACAAGACAAACAGTATGGAGGATAAATATCTGAAAGAGCAATTTTCTATTGGTTGATTTTAATTGATGTTTTCTTGCTGCCTGATCCACATTTCAGCATATAGCCCGTTCTTTTTTATAAGATCTTGATGACTGCCTATTTCAATGATTGTGCCATTATCTAGTACGATAATTTTGTCTGCATCAATGATTGTTGACAATCTATGGGCAATTATAAGTGTGGTGTTTTTATTGGATAATTTTTTAAGAGATTTTTCAATTGATTTCTCAGTTTTTGTATCTAGTGCAGATGTTGCTTCATCAAAAACAAATATCTGAGGATTTTTTAGAAGGGCCCTAGCAATAGCAACTCTTTGTTTTTCACCTCCTGATAGTTTTAATCCTCTCTCCCCTACTACAGTTTCGTATCCTGCTTCAAGATTTGAAATAAACTTGTCTATAGAAGATAATTTAGCTGCATTAACAATTTCTTTCATAGAAGAATTAGGTTTTGAATAAGCAATATTATATTTAATTGTATCATTAAAAAGCACTGTATCTTGAGGAACCACCCCTATATTTGATCTTAAAGTATTTTGAGTTACTTCAGATATACATTGACCATCAATATAAATTTTACCTGAAGACGGATCATAGAATCTAAATAAAAGCTTTGATATAGTAGATTTACCAGCACCAGTTGGTCCTACAATAGCAACTTTTTCTCCTGAATTTATAGTGAAAGTTAAGTTCTTTAAAATTTTGCGTCTGCCAAATGAGAAATTTACATTAATAAATTCAATTTTGCCTTTTTTAACTATTAATTCATTAGCATTTTCTTGATCAATTATATCAGGTTTTTCATCAACAAGAGCAAACATTCTACCCATATCTAATAATGACTGTCTGATTTCTCTATAAACAAAACCTAAAAAGTTTAATGGTAAATATAATTGTAATAAAAAAGTATTAACAACCACAAAATCTCCAACAGACATATTCCCATTTGCTATATCTTCTCCAGCCATACCCATAACTAAAAAAAGACCTAAGGCTATTATTCCACCTTGACCTATGTTTACTATTGATAAAGATGCCCTAGCTTTGACAGCAGAATCTTCATAAGTTTTCATAGCTTTGTTAAATCTATCTGCCTCCATAATTTCAGCATTAAAGTATTTTACAGTTTCATAATTTAATAAACTATCTACAGCTTTAGTAGATGCGTTTTCATCGGCTATGTTCATTTTTTTTCTGATGGCGATCCTCCATTCAGTTACTTTAATTGTGAAAACTATATAAATTATAACTGTTAATATTGTGATAGCCGAGTATCTAAATCCAAAGGTTACCCATAAAACTATTCCGACTGTAATCAACTCAACTAAAACTGGGAGTATTTCAAAAACTGTAAATCTTAATAAAAATTCAATACCTTTTGCGCCTCGGTCAATAGCTCTGGTTAATCCACCAGTTTGTCTATTTAAGTGAAAAGTAAGAGATAAATTATGCATGTGTTTAAAAGCTTTTAAAGCAGCTCCCCTTACAGCTCTTTGGGCAACTCTTGCAAAAACAAACTCTTTAGCTTCATCAAAAAAGACTTGTCCCAACCTAGCTAAAGCATATGATCCAATAACAAACCAAAGTAAACTTAAGTTTATTGAGTTTTTATCAGAAACTAAATCAACTGCTTTACCATATAAGAATGGTGTATATACACTGACAAGTGTTGCTAATATCAAAAATATTAAAGCTAAGGTTATTCTAATCGGCATTTCTTTATTGCCTTTTGGAATAACAAATCTTAACAATTCTTTAAGTGTTCTAAATGGCGTTAAAATTTTATCATTTGAAGAAAATGCTTCTGCACTTTTCATAATTTATTCCTAAATATTTAGAATTTTTATGCTACAGTGAAACTTTCACCACATCCACAGCGTGCAATTTCATTTGGATTATTAAATTCAAAACCTGAGCTAAATTTTTGCTCTTTATAATCCATCTCAGATCCTATCAAGAACATTATTGCAGCAGGATCAATACAGATAGTAATATCTTTTGATATAATTTTCTCTTCGAACGGTTTAATTTCCTTTGCGTATTCCACATTATATTTCATCCCAGAACAACCTGCTGTCTTTATCCCAATTCTGAGACCAATAACTTCTGAGTCAGCTTTACTCATTAAGTCTTTAACTCTATTAGCAGCTGCATCTGTTAAAGTTAATAGAGGTTTTTTTTCATTTTTCATTAAAGGCTCCATGAAAATTAATAAATATCAAGTGCCAACTTTGCATCTTCACTCATTCTATCCTTAGTCCATGCAGGTTCCCAAACAAGCTCTACCTCAATTAAGCCAATATTGGGTATTTTTGCAAGTATATTCGCAACTTGTCCAGGCATTTCCCCAGCTACAGGACAACCAGGAGCTGTAAGGGACATTTTAATTTTTAAATCATTTTTATCAATTAATTTAATATCGTATATAAGTCCTAAATCATAAATATTTACCGGTAATTCAGGATCATGGATAGTTTTAAGGGTCTCGATTATTTCACTTTTATCGATAAATCTACTAGATCTATTATTTTTTTTACCTGCTGTTGCAATAAAAGGCGCATGAGGATCTAAGGAATGGTGATTAGGCATAAAAGCTGATAATGGAAGTTTGTCATCGCTATTCATACTAAACACCAAATATTTTTTTTACTTTTGTAAGTGAATTTGCTAAATCATCAAAATCTTCTTTTGTGGAATAGGCACCCACCGATGCTCTGGTAGTTGAAACTAATTTAAAAGCATCCATCAAAGGCTGTGCACAATGATGCCCAGCTCTTACCGCAATTCCTTCTCTGTCAATAATTGTGGCTATGTCATGTGGATGAGCACAATCCATTGTAAAAGAAACAACACCTGTTTTATTAGGAGCTTTACCAAATACAGATACACCATCAATTGAATCTAATAAAGAAGTACCATAGTCGATAATATTTTTTTCATGACGCCCAATTTCTTCAATTCCAATTTCATTAACCCAATCAATTGCTTCTCCTAAGGCAATTGCTTCAACAATTGGTGGTGTTCCAGCTTCAAATCTTAATGGAGGATCAGCATATGTAGATTTTTGGATTTTTACAATATCGATCATGTCACCACCACCTAAGAATGGTGGCATCTTATCTAACAAGTTATATCTTCCAAATAAGATTCCTATACCAGTAGGACCATATAATTTGTGTCCTGAAAAACAGTAAAAATCACAACCCAGATCAATTACATCAACTTTTTCATGGATAACACCCTGACAACCATCAACCACACTTATTGCTGCACATTCTTTAGCTATTTTGCATATTTCTTTAACAGGAAAAGTAGTTCCTAAAACATTAGAAACATGAGGAAAAGAAATAATTTTTGTTTTATCAGTGACTAAATCTCTAATTATATCTGGATTAAATTCAGAGTTTGGATCTACATGTGCAGCTTTTATCTTTACATTTTTTTGTTCTGCGACAATTTGCCATGGGACTATATTGGCATGATGTTCAGCGATAGTAATAATTATTTCGTCGCCGGCAGATAAATTTTTCATTCCCCAACTATATGCTACAAGATTTAATGCTGCTGTAGCACCAGATGTAAAAATTACTTCATTTTCAGAACAATTTATAAATTTAGCTACTTTTACTCTTGAGCCTTCGTATTTAGCAGTTGCTTCTTCAGACAACTTGTGAAGACCTCTGTGAACATTAGAATAATTAAAGGAATAATTTTTGCTTATAGCATCTAATACTCTTTTTGGTTTGTGCATAGATGCGGCGGAGTCAAGATAAACTAGTTTTTTATCCCAAACTTTCCTTTGAAGAGCTGGAAATTGATCTTTAATAAAATTTGTATCATATACTTTCATGTAATTATATTTCTTTACTAATAATTTCTGACAAAGCTAGTTCAGCCTCTTCAAATACAAAGTTTTGCATAGATTCTGTAACTGACTCATTAATTATATCTTTAAGAAAAGCGGTTATAAGTATTTGTTTTGCTTTTTTTTCTGAAATGCCTCTACTTTTAAGATAAAACAGTTGATCATCTTCTATCTCTCCAACAGTTGCACCATGTGCACAAATTACATCATCTGCATAAATTTCTAGCTCTGGCTTTGCATTTGCAATTGCATTTTCTGATAATAAAATAGCCTTACTCATCTGTTGTCCATCGGTTTTCTGTGCATCTGGAGCCACCCTAACTTTACCTTGAAAAACGCCTGTAGATTTGCCACCTAATACACCTCTAACAATTTGTTTTGAAGTACAGTTGGGTACATCATGATAGATAGCTGTTGTTAGGTCATGGTGTTGATTTTTAGAAGACAAATATACACCATTAAGATTTAGATTACAGTTTTCTCCTTTTAAATAAGCATGAGTTTCAGAGCGTGTAAACAACCCACCTTTAATTAGCGAAAAAGAGTTATAATTAGATTTTTCTGATAAAAAAGTACAATTGGCTGACAAATTGTAAGAGTGTTGATTATCATTAAAAATTTTCAATGAATTAATTGACGCATTTTTTTTTAGTTCAACTAATTGTAAAGGCATTATAAGAGAACTTAAATGGTTGAATCTTTCAATTATTGTTATACTACTTTTGTCTTTTAACTCTATATACAAAGCAGGATGAACAGATGAGTCGTCATCACCACCTTCATAAATTATTTCAAAAAGATCTCTTATCTTTACATCTTTTTCAATTGTTAATTTTACTATGGAAGGGGTACATGAAAATGAAACATTTGTAGAAGGATGATCTTTCAAGTTACTATCTTTAAATTTATGAAAACATCTAAGGGAGTCCTCTTCTCCCAAAATATTCAAAGATGAACCCGGTGGTAATTTTGATGATAAATCTTCTCGAAAAGCACCATCTACAAATCTTATTATTTTAGAACCGTTGAACTTTGATACAGAGGAAATTTGTTTTTTGAAATTAGGTGTTATTGGGGTTATCTCTTTCCTAGATAAAACACCTAACCTACTTAATCTCCAAGTTTCTTCTCTAGGACTTGGCCAACTTTTGAAATCATTCGATGCTAATTTTCTAAAACTTTTTTCTTCAAATTGACTAACGTGATCTTTTACGGAAATGATATAATTATCTCTAACATTATGCAGCATTAATCAAACCTACATAACCATTTTTTTCAACTTCCAATGCTAGTTCAGGGCCTCCAGATTTTATAATATTACCATCAGATAAAATATGAACAAAATCTGGAACTATATAATCTAATAGTCTTTGATAATGCGTTATTACAACTATAGCATTTTCTTCATTTCTTTGCTCATTTACTCCATCCGAAACTATTTTCAACGCATCAACATCTAAACCTGAATCAGTTTCGTCTAAAATTGAAACTTTTGGCATAAGCATTGCCATTTGTAATATTTCAAAACGTTTTTTTTCTCCACCAGAAAAACCAACATTTACAGCTCTCTTTAACATCTCATCTTTAACAAACATTTTTGAAGCAACTTTTCTAGCTTCTTTAACAAATGCTAAATGATCTAGTTCTTCCTCCCCTAGAAACTTTCTTCTAGAATTAACGGCTTCTCTTAAAAAACTCATCCCACCTACACCTGGCAATTCAACAGGATATTGAAAAGCTAAAAATAAGCCAGACCTAGCTCTCTTATCAGCTTCCATGTCCGACAAAGACTGTCCCTCTAAAAAAACTTCTCCACTTTCTAATTCATAACCATCTCTTCCAGCTAACATGTATGATAAAGTACTTTTTCCTGAGCCATTAGGTCCCATAATAGCGTGAACTTCACCACTATTTACTGATAAAGATAAACCTTTAAGAATATCTTTATCATCAAGTTTTAATTTAGCATTTTTAATTTCAAGTAGTGGCATCTTTCTTCCAATATTAGTTAAGTAATTTAAATTACCCGACTGAACCTTCCAAACTAATTCCAATCAGTTTTTGTGCTTCAACTGCAAATTCCATGGGTAATTCTTTCATAACTTCTTTACAAAAACCATTTACGATTAGTGATGTAGCTTGTTCTGTATCAAGACCTCTTTGTAAACAATAAAAAAGTTGATCTTCAGATATTTTTGAAGTAGTTGCTTCATGTTCAACCCGAGCGTGGGGTGTGAATTGATTAATATATGGAACAGTATGTGCCCCACATTTATCACCAATTAGTAAGGAGTCGCATTGAGTAAAATTTCTTGAACCTTTTGCATTTTTTTGTATTTGAACTTGACCTCTATAAGTGTTTTGGGCTTTACCAGCTGAAATTCCTTTAGAAATAATGGTTGATTTTGTATTTTTTCCGATGTGAATCATTTTTGTACCAGTATCAGCCTGTTGTGCGTTATTAGCAACAGCAACTGAGTAAAATTCACCAACAGAATCATCCCCTTTAAGTACGCATGACGGATATTTCCATGTTATGGCAGAACCAGTTTCTACTTGTGTCCATGAAATTTTAGATTTTTTTCCAAGACAATTTCCTCTTTTAGTAACAAAATTGTAAATACCACCTCTACCATCTTTATCACCTGGATACCAGTTCTGAACTGTTGAATACTTTATTTCTGCATTATTCATAGCAACTAATTCTACAACTGCCGCGTGAAGTTGATTTTCATCTCTTTGTGGGGCAGTACATCCTTCTAGATAAGATACATATGTATTGTCTTCTGCAATAATAAGTGTCCTTTCAAACTGTCCAGAATTTTGTTCATTAATTCGGAAGTAGGTTGATAACTCCATAGGGCACTTAACGCCTTTTGGAATATAGACAAAAGACCCATCTGTAAAAACAGCAGAGTTTAAAGCAGCATAATAATTATCACTAATTGGTATAACTGATCCAATATATTTTTTTACGAGATCAGGATGAGATTGGACTGCTTCCGAAATAGGACAAAAAATTATACCTTCTTCAGCTAATTTTTCTCTAAACGTGGTTGCTACTGAGACAGAATCAAATACATAGTCTACAGCAACGCCCGCTAAAACTTCTTGTTCTTTAATTGGTATACCTAATTTTTCATAAGTCCTTAATAATTCTGGATCAACCTCATCAAGACTATTTAATTTTGGTTTGGTTTTAGGAGCTGAATAATAATAAATATCTTGAAAATTAATTTTAGGAAAATCAACCATAGCCCAATTAGGTGCTTCCATTGAAAGCCATTTTTTATATGCTTTTAGTCTCCATTCTAATAACCATTTAGGTTCTTTTTTCTTATGTGAAATAAATTTTACAATATCTTCACTGAGACCAAGTGGGGCTTTTTCAGCTTCAAGGTCAGTAACAAAACCATATTTGTAAGTACTTGAAACTTCCTTTACTTTGTCAATTGTTTCTTGAGTAGCAACCATATAATTCCCTTTTAATTTATTCTATCAATCAATGCATCTTTATTATCATCTAATAAAAATGGAGTTTCATAACTCAAAAGCTCTTGTAAAGATATATCATTAAGAGATTTTCTAATAATCTCATTAATTTTGTTCCATTTTCCACCTAAAAAACAAATATCGCTGGCTTCACAAAAACTTTCAGATTTGTCAACACAAGATGTTAAAGTTATAGGCCCATCAAGTGCTTCTATAATCTCAACAACTGAAATTTCTGAGGAATTTTTGTTTAACATATAACCACCAAGTGCTCCACGATTAGCCTTAATAAAATTACTTTTTGAAACTAGTAATTTTAGTAGCTTTTGAACTGTATATAATGCCAGTCCAGTTTCTTTTGATAATTCAGTTGCCGACATCGAGGACCCTGGTCTTCGAGCTAGAGTACCAAGGCAGACAACAGCGTAATCTGTCATTTTACTAAGTTTTATCATAGGCATTATATAGTACACTTCTAGTACTAATTAAAGATTAAAGTTGAATTAATTTCTAACTTCGTTTCTTAAGTGATATTTACCTTTTTTCATACCACTGAAAATTTCATCCAAATCTGGGTGTTCAAGTGGACCATTTTCTCCATCATCTACTAAATTTTGTTGGGAAACATAAGCTGTGTAAAAAGTTTCAGTATTTTCAGCCATAAGATGATAATAAGGTTGGTTTCGTGAAGGTCTAATTTCTGCCGGTATAGATTGATACCACTCTTCAGTATTTGCAAATTCAGGATCAACATCGACAATAACACCTCTAAAAGGATAAATACGATGTTTTACAATATCCCCTATATTGAATAAAGGATCTTTGTAGACTTTTATATTGTTCAAGTTTTTTGTTTCAGAAATAGAACTATCTATTTTATAATCATCTTTTTTTTTGCTAGACATTTTTTTACCTTAAATATTTTTTTAAGATTTTATAAATTTAGGATTTGGACT
Source organism: uncultured SAR116 cluster alpha proteobacterium (assembly GCA_902616615.1). Classification (GTDB taxonomy): domain Bacteria; phylum Pseudomonadota; class Alphaproteobacteria; order Puniceispirillales; family Marisalimonadaceae; genus Marisalimonas. The sequence goes on from CACMTN010000004.1 coordinate 19,309, forward strand.
TGATATTTAATACTTGTCTACCTTTGTACATGCCCGTTTTAAGGTCAATATGGTGAGGTCTATGTAATTCACCAGTATCTTTGCTTTCAACATAGGCATCAGAGATTAAGGAATCATGGGAACGTCTCATGCCTCTTCTGGATCTAGTAATTTTACTTTTTGGTACAGCCATTCATTCTCACCTTTTAAAATATATAATATGGTGGAGCTGGACGGGATCGAACCGACGACCTCCTGCTTGCAAAGCAGGCGCTCTCCCAATTGAGCTACAGCCCCATAAACTTATATTTGTTTAGATATCTCTAGAAAGCAATATCGTCAAGATTTTTTATATGTAAAAGTCAAATTATTTAACATTTATATTGATATATTATATGTTATTAAGCTATTAAATTATCAATAAGGAATAAAATGTTTTTTGGTGAAGTGAAAACTGAATCATCTTTAGGTGGAATTCTATCATCCTCCATAGAAATTTATAAAAATAAAAATAAAATAAAAATCTCAAAAGGAACAGTTATTAACAAAAATATACTGGATCTTTTATTGTTAAATAATATCAAACACATAAAATGTGCTAAGTTGGATAACGATGAAATTGATGAAAACTCAGCTGTTCATAAGATATCAAAAAAGATTATTACTTCAAAAAAATCAAATATTAAAATTCAAGGTCCCCAAAATGGAAGATGTAACTTAGTATCCAGTGTTGATGGATTAATAATATTTCAACCAGACCAAATGTTTTCTATTAATTCAGTGACAAATGACATTGGAATAGCTTCTTTAAAAGCGTTTTCAAAGGTCAAAAAAAATCAGATAGTTGCCTCAATTAAAGCTATTCCTTTTGGAATTAAAAAAAATAACCTTCAAGATATAATCAATATTTGTAAAGATTGTTTTAGAATTTTACCTTTCCAAAAAAAAAATGTTCATTTAATTCAAACAACAAATCATAATACTCGTTCAAAAATATTAGAAAAAACTTATGAAGTTACAAAGAATAGATTATCATCTTGTGGAATTAATAAGATTGTAGAAAAAAAATGTTTTCATGAAACTAAATCTATATGTAAACAATTAAATAAAAGTGTAAATGAAGATGCAGATATAATTTTAATATTTGGGATATCTGCTATATCTGACATTAACGACATGATACCTCAGTCAATAATTGATATTAATGGTAAAATTTTACGTTTGGGCATGCCAGTTGAACCTGGAAATTTAATTCTGCTAGCTGAGATTAAAGTTTCAAAAAAACATATTTCAATAATTGGCATGCCTGGATGTGCTAGATCTAAAAAAGAAAATGGAGTTGATTGGATTTTATGGAGGAAATTATGCGACTTAAAAATTTCTTCAGACGACATAAATCATATGGGTAATGGGGGGTTGTTATGACAAAGATTAGTTTTAATATTTATCATAATCCAAGATGTTCAAAATCCAGAGAAGCACTAGAAATTCTTAGTTCCAAAACCATAGATTTTAAAATAATAAAATACCTAGACGATGAAATAGATATTATTGAACTCAAATCTATACTTGATTTAAATAATATATCTAAAGACGAAATAATAAGAACAAATGAAAATCCATACAAAGAATTAAAATTAACAAAAAAAGATTTCTCTAAAGATACAATAATAAATTTAATTTATAAATTTCCAATTTTATTACAAAGGCCAATAATTTGTAAATATCAAAATAATAAGTTAGTCCAATCAGTTATTGGAAGGCCTCCAAAAACAGTTCTAAGTCTGTTTGACTAAATTTAAGTTTTAACTTGACCAATGTGCAATTGATTTTTTTTTCTAGAAAGTTCAATTTGTTTTTGACGTTCTTTAAATCTCTTTTTTTGTTTGTTATTTGAAGATTTATAACAATGATGGCAACTCTCTCCTTGGACAAAGTGCTTATGCTTTTTATCATTTTGACTTATAGGCATTCTACAAGCAAAGCACATTTCATAATGACCTAGTTCTAAGTTGTGATCGACAGAAACTCTATAATCAAAAACAAAACAACTACCATTCCATCTACTTTCTTTTTTTGGAATCTTTTCAAGATATTTTAAAATTCCACCCTCTAAATGATATACTTCTTCAAAACCAAGAGACCTTAAATAAGATGTAGATTTTTCACATCTAATACCACCAGTACAAAACATAGCAATTTTTTTATTTTTAATTTCAGAATCTTTATTTACTAGATTTTTATTAACCCAATCTGGGAATTCTCTAAAATTTTTTATATTTGGATTTATAGCATTTTCGAAAGAGCCTATTGATACTTCATAACTATTTCTTGTATCTATTAACAACAAATTTTTATCTGATATTAAATCATTCCAATTTTCTGGCTTAACATAATCTCCAACAAACTTTTTGGGTGAGATTTCTGGTAATCCAATTGTAACAATCTCTTTCTTTAGTCTTATCTTCATTCTGAAGAAAGGATTTTTATAGGCAAACGAGTATTTAGGCTCTAAATCAATTAAAAAATCTAAACACCAAAGTTTTTCTAATGCTACTGTAATCTCATTTTTTGTTCCTGCTATTGTTCCATTAACACCCTCTTTTGCTATTAAAATTGTACCTTTAATTTCAGTCTTATTGAAAATTGATTTTAATGAATTTTGCAATGCAACGGTATCTGAAACTTCAAAAAATTTGTAAAAAGCAGTTACAATTTTAACATCAGGTGTATTTAGTTTTTTTTCATTTAGTTTTAAAAAATTAAGATAATTTGATTTAGGTGACATTTTGTTTTATTTAAAATTAAAATATAGAAGGTTTAAGTTTAATAGCATAAACAAGTACATAAGTTAAAAAAAATTTAAAATTTATAAACTAATATGGAGAATTTATATGTCAGAGATAATTATTGAACACATTACCCTAGAAAAAGCAAATTTGATAATCCAAAACTCTATTAAAAAAGCAAGAGAAATTAATATTAATCCTATAATGGTTGTAGTTTTAGATCATCGTGGTGCAATCAAAGCATGTTTAGGAGAAGATGGAATAAGTAGTTTACGTTTTAAGATTGCACATGGTAAAGCAAATGGAGCTTTCCAAATGGGAATGGGATCAAGAGCATTATTTAATAGAGCAGAACAACAAGCTTATTTCATTAATGCTATAAATGCACTAACAAATGGCGAATTAGTTCCAGTACCTGGAGGTGTTTTAATAAGAGACAAAAATAATAACATTATAGGTTCTGTAGGTATATCAGGAGATACATCCGATAATGATGAAATTGCTGCTATTTCTGGTATTGAAGCAGCTGGATTTAAACCTGATGTTGGATAAGTTAATTAAAATATAGTAAAATTAAAATTGGTGAAAATGTCAAAATTAATAATAAAAAAATACCAATTAATGGTTTTTCATTGATTGAAACAATGTTTATTTTTTCAATTCTTGAATAACCATCCAGAACTCTTTCTATAATTTTCATTTTTTTTACAATTTGATAATACAAAATAGCTAAGACATGAATTCCAATTAATATATATAAAAAATAATGAAGAATATTATGAATATAGGTCCAATCACTTGTAAGATTTGGTGTTAAAAACGAAAGTGGTGCGTCATAAAGAATATCATCACTCGAAAACAACCCTGACACAGATATTGATAATAAAACCATCATAATTATTATAGTAGAATAACATCCTATTGGTGTCCTAATTGATGTAATGTTATTAGTTTTTGAAAATTGGGATAATGCATCTACAATTGAAAGATTAAAGCTTCTGAATCTCGAATAATAAGTGCCAAAAAATCCCCACAAAATTCTAAAAAAAACCAAACCTAATAGTGCCACACCAAAATACTGATGAAGATCTAACATATTCATTTTTGCTGATGATATAGAACCTATGACAAGAAGAATTAAACTTATATGAAATAGTCTTAAAGGGAGATCCCATATTTTTTTATTTCTTATATTTTCTTTCAAAATAACTCATCTTTATGTTAATTGTAATTTTTAATTGTAAAATTACTAGATATGAATTTAAATTGGAATAGTAAAATGCTAACTGCATTTTACGAGATCACAAAAACAGATAAAAACTTCAAAAAAATATTTGACGAGTTTGGATTACCAGAAAATCGTGCTATTAAAAAAAATTTTGAAAGCATTGTGAAAATAATAATAGGACAACAAATTTCAACAAATGTTGCAAAAAAAATATATGAAAAACTTTCTCAAAATAATATGTTAGGCGAAGAGATTTTATCGAAGGCCAGTGTTGAAGAACTAAGGCACTTTGGGCTATCTACACAAAAATCATTTTATATTAAGAATTTAGCTACATTGTCATTAAACAAACAATTAGACATAAGTTCCCTAGATAAACTATCAAGTGAAAAGGTAACCGATGTGCTACTTCCAATCAAAGGGATTGGAGAGTGGACGATTAACAACTTTAAAATCTTTGCCTTACAAGATGTAAATGCTTGGCCGTCAGCTGACTTGGCACTTCAAGAAGCAGTAAAGATATTGCAGAATTTAATTAAAAGACCTAATCAAATTGAAATGGAAAATTTAGGAAAAAATTGGGAACCTTACAGAGGTGCAGCGGCTTTGTTCCTATGGCATTTCTATAATAAAGTTAAGATAAAAACTAAAAAATAATGATCACTAAAAATAAAATAGTTAAAATTATAGAATTAGCAAAAAAATGTAATGAATGTGCTCTTCATCATTTCAAAAACTTTGATACAAAATCGGTAGATTACAAAGATGATAATTCGCCATTAACAAAAGCTGATGTTGAAGTTAATAATATTGCTGTTTATGGATTACAAAAGTTATTCCCAAATATAGAAATCATTAGTGAAGAGCTTTATAATTCCAAACATATTTTTAAAAACAACAAATATTTTTGGCTAATTGATCCTATAGATGGAACAAAAGAATTTATAAACAAAAGCCCAAATTTTACTGTTAATTTTGCTCTTGTAAAACACAACTTACCAATTTTTGGTTTAATTGCTCAACCAACAACAGGAACAATTTGGTACAATTTTAATAATAAGGCATGGAAATTATATAAAGATCAAGAATTTAAGAGATCTCAAAATATACAATGTAAAGAAATAAATTATAAAAAACTTAGAACTCTTAGCAGTTTCAATCATAGATCAAAAGAATTAGAGGACTGGATCTCTTTTGTTAAACCACTCTCAGATCAAGACATGGGATCTAGTATTAAATTTTGTTATTTAGCTGAAGGCAAGGTAGATCTTTATCCAAGAACGTCACCTACTATGGAATGGGATATTGCAGCAGGACATAGTATTTTAAAATCTGCTGGTGGCAACATAATTTCTGGTTCTGGTATTGAAATTAAATATGGAAAAATGAAATTTCTGAATGATATTTTTCTTGCTCATGGTAAAACAAAAAATATACCCAATACATTTTTAATAAAGTTAAAAAGTCAAAAATTTAATAATTATGATGAAGATTTGCAAGAAAGCATTAGTGAATTAAAAAAAGAAAATTTGGTAGTATTTCCAACTGAAACTGTTTATGGACTTGGAGCTATAGGTAATAGTGAAAAAGCAATTAAAAGTATATATAATGCAAAAAAAAGGCCATCAAATAATCCTTTAATTGTTCATACTTTTGATAAAAAAGAAGCAGAAAAATATGCTGAATTTACTAGTACTGCAGATGTCTTAACAGAAAGATATTGGCCTGGTCCATTAACTGTCATTTTACAGACAAAACAAAATAATTTAGCAAAAACATTATCCCAAGGTAAAAGTACAATAGCAATTAGAGTGCCGTCTCATCCTGTTGCTAGAGATCTTTTAAAACAGTTAAAAATACCTATCTTAGCTCCAAGTGCAAATAAATCTGGTGGCGTGAGTCCAACTGAAATCAATCACGTGAAAGATGATTTTGGACCTGAATTTAGAGGAAAAGATTGGAAACTGTCTAAAATAATTGATTATGGATCATGTGAAGTTGGAATAGAATCAACAGTAGTCGATTGTAGAGGTGATCTTCCAATTATACTCAGACATGGTTACATAACTTCAGAAATGATTTCTGATATATTTAATTCTGACATTTTAAGGTCGCAAGATTTTGACGAATTAATTTCACCTGGGCAAATGAAAAGTCATTATTCTCCAAAAGCCAATGTCTATATAAATCAAAAGTCAAATATTATTGATAGTGCTTGGCTAACTTTTGGAAATCTACCAAAAACATTGCAGAAAGAAAAAATTATGTTTAACTTAAGCCCAAGTGGAAATTTATTTCAAGCTTGTAACTTGCTATATTCTGGTCTGCGATATTTAGATTCATTTGGGGTTAAAATTATACAAGTTATGCCTATTCCCATGAAGGGTGTTGGTATTGCAATAAATGATAGATTAAAAAGAGCATCTTTTAAGAATTAGAGAAAATGGACATTACTGCTTTAGAAATAAAACTTAAGTCACTAAATTTAAAATATAATCCAATTTTCACAAAAAATGATCATATCAAATATGTTCAAGATTGGAGAGGCCAATATAAAGGAGATGCTGCTGCAATATTAAAACCAATAAACACAATAGAAGTTTCAGCTATTATGAAATTTGCAAATGAAAATAAAATTGGTGTGGTGCCTCAAGGCGGAAATACAAGTCTTTGTGGAGCAGCAACACCAGATAATAGTGGTAAGTCAATTGTGATTTCATTTGAAAAAATGAATAAGGTTCGACAATTTAATAAAGAATCTCAAACAATAATAGTGGAATCCGGCGTTATTTTAAGTCAGATACATGACGTTGTAGAAAAGGAAAATTTGTTTTTCCCGCTAAGTTTAGGGGCTCAAGGTTCATGCATGATTGGTGGCAATTTATCTACTAATGCAGGTGGTGTAAATGTTTTAAAATATGGAAACACAAGAGAACTCTGCCTTGGTCTAGAGGTTGTTTTGCCAAGTGGTAAAATTATGAACTTAATTTCAGAACTTAAAAAAGATAATACGGGTTATGATTTAAAGAACCTTTTTATAGGAGCTGAAGGAACACTTGGAATAATTACTGCTGCCACCTTAAAGCTTTTTCAATTACCTAAAATGATTACCACCTTATTTGTTGAGGCTAATGAAATTTCTAATGCAGTAAAGTTATTAAACACTTTTAAATCTCACTTCCCAGACAGAATTGAATCTTTTGAACTTATGCCAAAAAGTTTTTGGGAAGTTGCAAAAAATAACATTGATAATATTGTAATGCCCCTTGGAAAAATGCCTGAAATGGGTGTTTTAATAGATGTTTCTAGCTTTTCAAATAATGAAATTACTCCTAATCAAAATGGAGAAGTACAAATTATTAAATCAATTGAAAATGTATTAGAAGAATGTTTTGATTTTAATCTAATATCTGACGCCACAATTTGCACAAATGAAAATCAAAAAAGAGCACTATGGTCTATAAGAGAAGCTGCTGCTGAGTCAGAAAAAAAAGAGCTTGAAAATTCCAATCTCATAAAGTGTCTTAAACATGATATATCTTTACCAGTTGAATCAATCGATAATTTTCATAAAGATGCACAAGTTATGATTACTAATTTTTTACCTAATCTTAAAACGATTTATTTTGGTCATTTGGGTGATGGTAATCTTCATTATAATGTTTTTGGAAACGGATCTTTCCCTGACGGGTTTGAAGGAAAGAGTTTAGAATTAACAAAGAAACTCTACAAAATTGTCCATAATTATAATGGATCATTTTCTGCTGAACATGGGATCGGTCAATTAAAAAAAGATAGTTTAAAAACTCACAAAGATGAAGTAGCATATTCAATTATGGGGTTAATAAAAAAACAATTAGATCCAAAAGGAATAATGAATCCAGGAAAAGTTCTGTTTTAAATTTTAACGAATTATTCTAAATTAATTTAAACTTAAATAATTGAAATTAGTAAAAATGAAAATCTTAAGTATATTTTTTATGTTAATTATAATTATTTCCAGTAATACTTATGGGGAAACCAATAAAAATGCCTCAATAGCTAATGATGTTGAATTCTCTAGTGATAGCATAGAGGTAAATGAAAAAAAAAATTTAGTAACAGCAATTGGAAATGTTCTTATAATCAATAAAAATAGAAAAATCCGTGCTGATAAAATTATTTACAATCAAAATTTAGACGAAGCGATTGCAACTGGTAAAGTAATAATAACAGAAATAGATGGTTCTATTTATGAAACAAATAAAGCTATTTTAACAAATGAATTCAAATCTATTGTTGCAATTCCACTATTTGGGAAGTTAATTGATAAGTCCAATATTAGCGCAAAAAGTTTCAAAAAAAACGATATTGGAGAAAGTTATATCAAAGAGGGAGTGTATACTGCTTGTGATTGTGATCTAAAAAAAGATGAAACACCTATTTGGCGGTTAGAGTCAAAACAAATTAAACACAACCCGAAAACAAAAACTATATACCTTAAACATCCAATAATGAAAATATTTTCTTTACCTATATATTATCTACCTTATTTAAGTTTTCCAGATTGGACTGTTAAAAGGAGATCGGGATTTCTTGTACCATTATATGGATATAGCAAAAGAAACCGATTAAATATCAAAATTCCATATTATTACGCACCTGAAAACGATCCTACATGGGATCTTACTTTTACTACCCATCAAACTGGAAAAACAGGACATGCTGATCAATTAAATATTAGAAAAGAATATGAGAATACGTCGTTGTCAACAGATATTTACAAGGGGAATTTAGATACAAATAAATCTGATGGTGATAATGTATTCGCAATGAATGTAATGGCTAAATCGAAACTTCAAGATAAATGGAAAGTCTCTCTTGTAGGTAAATATGCTGATCAAGAAACTTTTATGAGAAGATATGGATTTGACGAAGAAACGAGTTACAAAAGTTTTGTTGAATTAGAAAAAATAAATAAAAATTCTGTTACTAATATTGAAATCTATAACATACAAAATCTTGATGAAATTAGTAGTAATAATGAACCAGTTTTAGCTCCATCGATATATCATAATATATTTAATAGTAGTAAAGATTTTAATTATGATATCGAACTAAGTGCCCATTCAATTTATAATGACGAAAGTTATGATATTAAACGGTGGTCAGGAGTTGGAAAAGTTAACAAATCCCTATATTTTGATAAATTTTTGGTTGAAGCTGATGCTAACATAGGGCTAGATTTATATTCCATACAAGGTAGACCATCAACAGATACAAATGAGAATAAATATATAGATAGAATCTCATCAGGCTTTTCTATTGCTGCAAGTGAGACTTACAGTTTTGTATCAAATAAACTAAGTTATATTATTGAACCCAAAATTCAATATAGTTCAATTTTTTCAACAGATAGGACAGATGAAGTTCCTAATAGAGATTCTTCAGAATTTATTTTGGATGAAGCTAATTTGTTTATGAATAATCAATATCAAGGCAGAGATAATTTACAAAACATTGATAGAGTAAATTTAGGTATCACATCTTATGTTACAAATGAAAAGTTTGGAGATTTTAAATTTTTCATTGGGCAAAGTCAAAAATTTGGTGGAACTCAAAAAAATGTTGTTATATCAAATAAAAACAGACAATCACACATCATAAACACAATTGATTGGAGTCCAAATACAACACATACTTTATCATGGTTTTCTCTCTATAATCATCATAACTTTGAGTCAGATATTTCTGATTTTAGGTTTACTGGTAATACCAATAACTGGACATATTATGTAAGTCATAAATCTTTAGATAAAGGTTTTATGTCTGACAACAAGGATAGAGAAGAATTAGTATTATCGGTATCTAAAAATTTTTCTAATTTCAATACAAATTATTCTAGGACATATGACTTAAATAATAATAGGGAAGAGATTTTATCAGAAACATTTGGTATAGAATATAATGATAAAGGATATATGTTTGGAAATTGTTTAACTATTATGTTCGAATATAAAAGTAACGGAGGAGTTGTTGATAGAGATTTATTTCCAGACGATTCTGTTCAAATAAATTTTGTGTTTAGAAATTTAGGTGAATATAACTGGAAACCAATGGGTCTATATTATAAACTAGAGGAGGAATATGAAAAAAAGTTTAAAAACAAAAGAAAAGAAAATATAAGAAATTAACAAAATCATTAATTACTTAACCAAGGTATTGATTAAATTTTCATATATTATTTATCAAAGTCTCTTATGATAGCAAAAATTTTAAACCAAAATAAGCGAATTTTTCCTAAAATAGATTTGTTCTGCTTTAGTTTATTATATTTATCAATACCACATTTTGTTTTAATTTTTAAAATGTTAATTACCAACATAACTATTAACTAATTCATTTTATTAACACATATATATTTATTTGCTATTATTTTTTATTAAATAACACAATATTTTTTGATGGGAAAAAAACTTCCCAATTTCTTTGTAAAGCTATGATTTCAAATGTTTTTTCTTTATAAAAAACTACGTGTGTTGGATCTTTTCTATAATACCAATCCTCAAACATTATATTAGGGGGTAAAAAAGATGTCATGATTCCAAGCCACGAATTAATATCCATCAAATTATCAATTATTTTAAATTCCTCAAAAGGATAAAAAAAATGTTCAACCACTTCTGAACAAGTAATAAAATTAAATTTTCTTAAAAAAACAGTTTTATCAGGGAAAAAAAAAGGATCATATAATTCTATTTTATAACCATCTTTTTTTAATAAGTTAGCTAATGCAGGAGAATATCCACATCCATAATCTAAACCAATTTGGTTGATAGAAATTTTTTTTTTAACGGTTCAACTAATTTTGATAGAAACTTTATGTAATTATAGTCATTTATTGAATTGTTATGTTTTATATAATGTTTTTTCTCATTATTAGAATTGATAAAATTTCGAGGATCTAAAAAAATTGTCTCGCAAAAATTGCACAACCAATAGTGTAAATTATTTTTTGATAAAAATAATTCTATTTTTTCACTTTTGCAAACCCTACAAAATTCCATTATAAAATAATTCTAAAAATATAAAAAATAATTAATATACTATCATTAACAAAAAATTTATCTATTTAATAATGAACATTAAAAAAATTTTAAAAAAGTTCAATACTTTAAATATTTCTAAAAAATTAATGATAATTTTAGGTGTTTTTGGTTTAATTCCTTTCTTCATTGGAATCATTGATATTTGGATTAACAAACAAAATTTTTATTTTTTTATAAATATTCCTAAATATTATGGAGCTATTATTCTAACTTTTTTGGGTGGGATTTATTGGGGTGTAGCTTTAAATTTATCAAATACGAAGATTATTAATAATAAATTGACACTTTTTTTAATTTCTTGGTCTATAATACCTTCAATATTTAGTTTTTACGCACTATATACTGAACAAATTGTTTCTGTTTTAATACTTAGTCTAGGTTTTATATTAGCTTTATTGATTGATGAGATTTTGAATAATTATTTAAATTTTTCCAAATGGTATTTATATCTAAGACGTTTCTTATCAATAATAGTAATTATTGTTTTAGTTTCTTCTTATTTAATATTAAGTGAATAAATATGTTTACTACATCAAAAGAAAAATTAATCCAAAATTTGAATGAGTTCAGTAAAAATGAGCTGGTAAATTACTCTTTTGAAAGAAATTTTGATTATGGTCCACCTCATAATAATGTTTCTAAAATCTCTCCGTATTTAAATAAAAAATTTATTACTGAAGAGGAAGTTGTTGACATAATAACAAAATATAACTCAATAAAAACGTTAAATAAATTTATAGAAGAAATTTTTTGGGGGACATACTGGAGAGGTTGGCTTGAGGCACATCCTTGGATTTATGATCATTATATTAAGTCTAGAGATGATCAAAAAAATTTAAAAAAAACTGGTATAAAATGCTTTGACTATTGGAAAGAAGAATTATTCGAAACTGGATATCTTCATAACCATTCTAGAATGTGGTTTGCTAGTATATGGATTTTTACATTAGGTTATAGTTGGCAATCAGGAGCCAAATTATTTGAAGACAATTTGTTAGATTATTGCCCTGCTTCAAACACATTAAGTTGGAGATGGGTAGCAGGATTACAAACTAAAAATAAACCATATATTGCTAGAGCTGATAACATAAAATTTTATACAAAAAACAGATTTAATCCAAAAGATCAAATTAATGAAAACATTTTTTCAAGTTTTGATTTTGATGAAACTCATAACCCATTAGAATGTAAATTTTCTGATTATAATGATTTAAAACAAAAAAATGATCTTTGTGTTATTTTAAATAATAATGATTTATCTTTAAACAAAGTTTTAGAAGAAATTAAGCTTGATTATCGCTGCGTTTTATTTAAAAGTCCTCAAAAAAACAAATTAAAAAATAAGTTTCAATCACAAATTTATAATGATATTTGTAGTAGAAATAGGGAAATAATTATTATAGAAAGTTTTCAACAAATGCTTGAATGGCTTAGAATAAATAAAATTAAAAATATATTATTTCCATACGAAACAGTTGGAAAAAAGTTGTTTAATGATCCTCAATTTTTAAATCAACTAAAAAGTTTGAAAATAAGTTATTTATTTTACTTAAGAAAATGGGATCGCAATGCATTTCCTTTTGCAACAAAAAATTTTTTTAAATTCAAAAAACATATACCTGATCTTTTAAAAATTGCTAATATTAGAGACAAAAATTTAGAGAATTAAACTAAATTATTTTGCTATGATTTAAAAAAATTTAAATTTTTTTAAATAATTATGTAAATAAAAATATTTAACAGTAAATGTAATTTTATAAATATTAAAATTATTTTAATAAAAAAAGCAAAATTATATTAAAACATTTTGAAAAGACGATATAATTTCACAATTTATATTTTTTTTTGATTTCTGAGTTACTTGAAAAAGCGCTTGCCTTCCACAAGTATCAATAACAGGCAAAAATTCCTCTGCGACATGATATAATGGTCTTGTCGCATAATCATCAAATAAAATTTTTGTTCCTATTGGTGCGTTTTTAACAGTTGTCAAAAAACAAGATATTCTAAATCTACCATCAATAAGGACCAAGTCTGGAGAATAATTTTTTTTCCAAAACCAATTAGTATAAAAAACAAAATTTTTTCTTAAGATAAATGATTTAGGATACCCCCAATCTTCAACCTCACCAACATTAATCCACTTTAGATTTAACCTAGAATTTTTGTTGCAAAATTTACTGATGTTTTGAACCCATTGCCTATTAGTGTCAACAGCGTATATATTAGAATTCGTATAATTATGTATATATTTTGTACTTTTACCAACTCCATATTCAAAATATATTGTTAAATTTTTAGCTAAACTTTTGAATAGCTCGTCGTCTCCATCAAATAATACTTCTGCATTAAAATTATAATTAGTTTTCGTATTCATAGTCTAATATCCAATGAGTTAGATAAATTAATAATAACATTATCCAACATAAAAAAAATTAAAATAAACTTACAAATTTAATTAACATTTTTTTTTTACTAATTTTAAGCACTAATTTTGAAAAGAAAATTATTTGATAAAATAAATTATAAAATTGACAATACATAAAAATACATATAATGTATTTATATGAATAATTTTTATAAATCAAATTATCCACTTGAAGAAAAAAGAGTTCAATTTGGATACACACAAAAAGAAATATCAAAATTTCTTGGTATTACTCAATCTCAATATTCAAGAGTTGAGAAAGGAAAAACAAATCCAAAAAAACATTTAAAAAAACTATCTGAAATTTTTAATTGTGAACCTAATGAAGTTTTTAAAGAAAATTTATTTAGAGAAAAAAATATTGATTTTTTAAAAGAAGAGCGAAATCTTTTTAGTAGGACTTTTCATGATAAAAAAAATGGTTTTGTTTACTTAAAGGTGGATGGTTGGTTTACAAAAAAACAAATTATTAACAACTATGAGATGCTATTGAATGAACTAAGTAAATGGAATGTAAATGAAAATGGTATTAGGTGGAAATATAAATAATTAATAATATCACAAAAATATTTACTTATACCAACTATCTTCTAGGATCAAATATCCATATGATTCTTAGTTAACAAAGAACTTTGAAGAGAATAAATTGAATTACTTATTTAAATTTAATGTATTCATCAAGCATTCTTTACATATACAACTTCGTAACTTATCGTTTATATTTTTTGGTGGTATTTGAAAACACTAACAATTTTTTATATCTATTGAATTACAAAAAAATTTTTTTTTACAAATTTCACAAATAATTTTTTTCATAATAAAATACAATTGATATAAGAGTAAGAGAAAATTATTTTAAACCCTGTGATAATTAATATTTTGCTTAGAATATCTTGTTTAATCAAAAAAACTGATAATAGACTTATAAAATATATTTTAGCATTATTTTGCATCTAAATCTTATTCTTTTTAGAAATATTATTATAATCATTTTGATAGTTGTTAGATAAATCATTCATTTTTTTAAAAAAATCAATTTCATTAAAGGCTTCACATTTTCTTATATTGTGTGTTTCAGTTCTGGTAATATTTTTTTTACTTAGAATTAATGTTTTTCTGTCTAACGAATAATAATAAATGTTTAAACTATCTTTATAAGTCCAATTAATTTTCTCATTGTTGAGAATAAATCTTTTTTTTTTACGCAAAGTTGTTTGAATGTTTTCACTCACTTTGATTTTATCACCTATCTTACTTATGTAATAGATAGCTACTTTATTTATTTTAAAATGGAACCCGATTTCTGTAGGTTTTTCGTTGATTATCAAAGATGAAGGATCTAAATGATTTAATTTACATTCTATACACTTACAGACAATACCTTTGCTATCCACGCTCCCAAATGATGGAAATGATTGGGAAAAAACCAATATTATTGTAAGGAATATTTTCTTCATATATTAAACATAACTAAAAAGAATAAAAAATGAAACAATTGTTAATTCAAACATTATCAAAAACTTTTTTATTAATCACCAACTACTTATTTATAAAATAAATATGTGGATTAATATTACTATACACGCTATCTGCACCACCTTTAAAAACGAATTCAATCTCTTGCCTACGTTTTAAAGTAGCAATTTTTGATAAAAATGGTTTTTTTGAAACCCATACAGAATAAGCGCCAACTTTTTTTTCTTTTTTGCTATCACTAACAACTCTAATTTTTGTCTCTTGAGCAGGAAATTTCAATTGCAACAATGGGTTTATATTAAAAAGTTTTTTATTCAAAGATTTGGCAAAAGACTTTTGAAAAACAAGTTCAATTTTGTCAGATCCTCTTTGTGTAAATTTTGGATGATAATAAAGTGAGACTATACGCATATTATTTTTAAAATACGATTTTATAATTTTATTATCTGCTTTAATCATAGGGACATAGGTTTCAACAACAAAATCTTGAGTATATTGACCTTTGGTAATATAAAATTTTGAATCTGGATGTAAAAAATCAATGGCAATATTTTTTGATTTCTCCAATGAATTATCAGTATCTTCTCCTAACATTTGAAAAGACAATTTCATAGGTACTTCAATAATTTCACCATTTTTAACTTCTTCAACATCAGAAGTATAAATCGTTGTTTCAGAGGTGTTAGGATTACATGCGTTTAAAAAAATAAATGAAGATAAAAGAAAAAATAAAATTTCTATATTTTTTTTACATTTCATAGTTAATAATTAGAACATATATGGTACTTTAATTCAATATTAGTGATTATGTACGAATTTATTTCTTAAGTTTGTAATTATAAGTTTAGACATATTATATAATCTTTCATCAGAGATCTTGTGATTAACGTGAATATTTTATTTTCTTAAGATGAGATGCAGTAATCTTAACTGTAAATGAAATAAAAACTTGAATATTGGGGTTTTATGAATACCACATTACCCCTTCATTCAACCGTAGATAGTGGTAGTTGTACGTACGCAAGATTAAACACCGACTTTTTCTTTTGCTTTACTATCACTCAGAGAACTCCCCACTTGAATGTTCCTCAGTATTCACAATACCAATTTTTCCTTTATGAGACAATCATTGAACAAAAAGAAAAAGGAAAGACCTTTGAGCAGATTGCAGAATGGTTTAATAAAAAAGGTTATCTATCCGTTCGTGAAAAAAAGTTCAAAGGTAATCATGTTCATTCAATTATGAAGAAGAAAAGACTTAAAGATGAAAAGTTAGAAAAAGAGTATCCAGAGGTTCGTTCTGATTTTTACTTGGATATTTTTGATAAGACTTTGGTAAATATGTTTGAAGGGTTTTAGATTTTATTCGTTTTAAAACAGAGTTTTACTATCTTAGTCTGATCTATTTAGTAGAGGTAAGAAGTTATTGGCAGTAAGATCTAAAAAGTTAATTCATATGGGTAATTCTCCATAACATAGTTTGCAAATAGGATGAAAAATTTGTTTTTGCTTTATTTGCCTATCGGAAAGTAAATTTTCTTTACCGCATAGTGTGCAAGTAACTTTTGTTTGATTTTCTGTTTTTTGATGTTGGTTATTTTTTGAAACATTTTGGTTGAGATCATCTGCTCTTCCTTTTAATTCTTTTGGATTTGAAAAGTTCTCTTTCTCTAATATATGATTGTATTTAGACAAAAGACTAAGGAACTGTTGATCAACATAACCTTGTAAAAAAATGTTTGTTGAATACCAAGATGGTTCAAATTCAGAAGCACCTAAAGCATCCATTTGTTCTAATACTATTGTTTTTTCTTTTTCATCCATAGAAAAATACTTTGATGAAATTCGACTTCCATCTTTCAGGAATGCAAATTGATAGTCCGTATAATAATCCTTATCAGTTATATTCTTCTTAAGAAGTTTAAAAGAAAGATATGCTGGTCCATCCGTTCTGTGATATTTACCGGATTGGATCCAATCATATGAGGTCAATTTTTTTTCCTTCATATTCTGTTATTGTTTCTTTTTGTGGTCCATTAACCCGATGTTTGCCACCAAATACCCAGTACTCAGTCTCCCAAACTTGATATAGTTGATCTTCCGATTTGAAATTCCGTTTGACTGCTGGTCCCGTTAGATTGTGTCGTAAAAATTCTTCTCGCCTATTTTCGCTAGACCAAATCCAAATACCTTTTTCATAAGATCCTGGATCGCCAGTATTCAAAGTTCGTTTCTCTGGATTAATGTTGATCCAGTCGACTTGATCTAAGGTTGGATATTTATTTTTGTTCGGAGGTGTTAAGTTCTTAAAAAACATAGATTTTTCTAAATATTCTATTTCACTATTCAAATCATTTTTATTAAGTTCTAAATCCCTTTTCCTCAGCAGTTTTAATGCATGTTTTAATGTAAGAAGATCAGATGAATATGAAATTTCTGGATTATCTAGTGGAAAAAATAGATTTGATAACGAATGATATTTATCAATAAAAGGTGAGAAAAAAACTAACCAATTTTTAATTATTCTTTTGCGTTGCTCATGCACTTCTAGAGAGTTTTTCAGTCTATTGGGATGGAAAATTAATTGTTCTTTCAGTATGTTTCTGTACTTTATTTTTTTGATAAATGATGTCCCTTTAATACATTTTTTATAGCAATCTTCGTAGGTTGAGTTGAAATCTAGAAAAGCAAATCCTTTTTTATTTATTAACTCTAGAAATTCTTGTTCTGGGATAAAAATTTTTTCTTTTTTGTTTGATATTTTCCCAAATTTAACAAAGTCATATGCATCAGCATCCATGTAACCATAGACTTCAATTAGACTACGGAAGAAAATCAAGAGGTTTGCTTCTACAATGTGCTTATAAAAAAATTTTTTTTCGTACATTTAATTAAATTCAGTTGTAAACTATCGTTAGTTTTTCACTAAAAAATTGAAATTACAATCTTGCGTACCCACAGCGTTATTCCACAGTGAACGATTTGTGGGGTTGTGTGGGTTTTTCTTAGTACGGAATTCCCTCATCAACTCTCCTCATTTTTATTTGATTCTCATCAAGGTTTAACTTTTTCACTACAGGGTGTTTTTCATCAACAACCCTCCAGTAAGGAAAATTTTCATCATCTTTATGCTGTTCAATTGCCATTCTTAGAAATATCCCAGTTGTTACTGGACAAGTATTATCTGCCCCCGCTTTTAATGCTAGTCCACGCCTAAGTTCTTTAATACTTAGATGAGAACCCTTGGGTATCGTAAAAATAAACTCTGAAATTTTCTCTGGCGAAGAAATAAGCATTTTCTCGCCAGCAGAAATATCGGAAAACCCTTTATCTAGAATTTTTACAATATTTCTACTCAATGATTATCTCCTAAAATCCACACAACCCCATCATTCGACTGTAACGGACTGAATTTAAAGTAACATAATAGAAAAAAATGAAACCCAAAATAGAGTTTCAACACTTATTACTTTGTAAAATAATTTTAGTTCTTTCCTCATAATTCTACAGATTTCATTTTTTAATATACTTCTTTAAATCTTTAGTTATTTCTTTTATTGAAGACAAATAACTACATTTATATTCTTTTCTACCTTTAGTATGTATTAAAATTAAATTATCTTTGTAAACAGTACCAATATATCTTATTTCAATATAAGATTTTTTTTCATTATAATTTACATTTCTACTTTTTATTTGTTTGTTTGATAAAAAATAACTATTCAATATTTTTGAATTTTCAAAGTAAAAGTAAAATGGATAACCTCTCATAGTAGGTTCTTTTTTTTCACATTTTATTGATTTTCCTAAAAATTCATTTCCGTCACTACAATTCAAAAACAATTCAACTGATGTTTCATTAATGTACTCTTCACATTTTTTGAATGAATTTAGTAGAAGTTTTTTTTCAATGAGTTTTTCTTTATGTTCTTCATAATTGAATTTTTTTTCCTCAGAATATGTTGTTTTGAAGAAAAGAAAACAAATCAGAAAATTAATAAAAATTATTTTTTTCATTAATAGATTATAACTAAAATATGAAAATTTAAAAATGATTGTTAACCCAAATATTATTAAATAACTTTTTATAAACCTCCTACTTTTTAACTTTTTATAGTAGGATAGTTAAATGTTAAAAACTTTAATAACATTTATTATTTTCATTTTTCCTTCGGTTTGTTTTGGTGATTTTGAATGGAAACTAATAACAAAAACAAAAAAAGGAGACTTCTATGTAGATATGAAGTCTTTAACAATTAAAGATAATAAAAGATTTTACTTAAGATTGAGAGATTATAAAAAAATTGATAAATATGGTGAAAGATCAAATATAATTCACTTTGAAACAAACTGTCTTAATTTAAAAAGTAGATTTTTAAAAGATATTTATTTTGAGGACCATATGGGTAAAGGGAAATTTAAGGTTCAAAATGAAGTAAGTGATTGGATTGTTTTTAAAAAAGGATCAGTAGGAAATTATTTTATTAATCAAATTTGTTCTTTTAAAAAATAGATCTATCAAATATCAAATTAAAATTCTCTCCAAAGTTCCCAATCCCTTACTTTGAATCGAGTGTTATGTTTTCTTTGTTCTCTTTTCTTTAATTTACTAATACAAACCCAAACATCTTTCATTGTATAGTCATCTTTCTTATTTCTTCTTTGAATTTTATTTAAGTTTAAGAAAGAAACTATCTCCTTATTTGACCAACCTTTATTGTGTAATTTCATAATTAGATTTAGACGATATTGATTTGTCGGATTGATATAATTGATAGATAGAGATTGAGTTTCAATGTCTAAAGTATTAGTGAAGAAATAACCATTATTGGGATGAAAATTTGGAAGTTGTCTTCGTATTACTTTAAATTCACTCCACTGTGACTGATTGTTTCGGCAAGTGGGTAGTTCCAAAAAATAGATCCTGTCATATAGTTGATTTTGATCTTTTGGAGATAATTTTAGATTTAAGAAAAAAATATAAGATTAATTGATACTTCTTAAATTATTAACTGCATTATTTTTTTATAAAAGATTTTAAGTGAATAATAAATTTTCAATACGATATTTTTGAAAATATTCTAAAATTATTGAGTTTCTAAAATTACTAACCTATAATTTTAAAATGGAAAGTAAAGATGATATATTAAATAAAATCAGTGAGCATGAAATAGAATATTTTGATGATATTCCTGAAGAATTTCGCAATAATGAATAAATTATTTATGCCCTCATAGATGAGAATGATGGTGAACCACTTTGTTCATTTCCTGAGAACTCCGCGTGGAAAAAAGACAAGAAATTAGTAATGCATGCAATTGAAATTTATTTGAATATTTATAGGAATGATTTACTAGAAGATGATAGTCTTCATATTATGTATGATTACGCTCATGAGGATTTACATAAAGATGAAGATATAATTACTCTGATTGGGGTAGAACCAGAATAAAATCAGTAGAATTTTTGTCAAATATGTAGATATTAAATACCCACTTACCAAACTACTCAACAGTGACTGATTGTTTCAGTAAGGGGGTAAATAAAAAAAACAAAAAAGTCTATCCTCCTGATTTTGATCTCATAGAAATCATTAAAAAATTGAAAGAAAAATATCAAAAAAAATTGCCTAAATACAACTAGTTATTTTGAAAACTAACCCACATATCTAGATGCCAAATTTTAATAGGTTTTTTTCCAATTTGTACCTCTGAGTTTAACGTGAAAATATCTTTATTATATGTCTTCATAAAATAAAATATTAAAGATTCAAATTCAGATAATCTTTCATCAATATTTTCAGAAATTAGAAAATTATCAAATGATGATAATTCAAAAAAAGAAATATAAATATCCTTCAAATTTATGCTATCTTTTCCAAAAGTTTTGTAACGAAATTTTGCATATTCTTGCCACTTTTGAGGATGGTCATGTTTTTTATTATTAGTTGCAGTTAATTTTGTAATATGTGCATGAAATCTTTGCTCTATTTTCTTATCCGTTTTACCTACATAAAAGAATGTTTCATTTTTTAATAAATATATACCAAGAGATTCTTTTGAAATGCCTAATATATTATCGAGACGAATATTTAATTGAAGATTACTTTCATTTCTTTCTGGTTGCGTGAGCGATCTTCCCGCACCATAGAATATTTTTCTATATTTCTGATTCCATTCAAAAAAAGTTGGTTGTGAATAGTCAAATATCCTTAATATTGGATAAAAATGAGAAACATATGTTTTTTTAATCAACTCGTATATTATTTTTTTGTTGTTTAGAACATTGTTTTTAAAAGATTGATATTTTAGATTATCAACATTCATTATTTGAGTTCTTCTCATACAAATTTGCTTGTTTAGTATATGCACAATTTTTACAACTTGAATTTGCCTTTGGTGCTTTTTTGTCATTCAACAGTTTTATCATTTGAACAATTTGTTCTCTAATCCAATTAGATTTCCATAGATATGGAATTAAAACTTCTTGAAAATTCATTTTACCATAAAATCCATCGGCATCTCTGTCAGCATTACAAACAAGAAAAAAAGCAGTATCTTCAACATCAAAACCCATCTTTTGGAGAAGATAGGCGTAAAAATCTATTTGAACTTTGTAACCATGCTTATAAACGTCGGAAAGGTATGTTTTTGGTTCTAAAGGCGCAGAATTTGCTTGGGATTTGTAATCTACAAGGATTAATTTTCCATTTTTGGTATTTTGCCAAATATCATCTACCCCACCTGTAAGAATAATATTAGTATCTTCAAACCTTGCTGTAAGACCATGGTGAAGAGAATCACGCCACTTATCCATATCAGGATGTTGATACGGAACAACATGCTCTAAACCGTTTTTCAAAAACAACCGATGAGGTGTTTGAGAATTACGACAATCATCAAATTCTTTTTTTAGAAGATGATCAGTAGTATCGTTTAATGACCATCCTGGTGTACCAGGTGGATCTAAACCAACAACTCTATCTAAATAAAAACAACGAGGACAGGTAAGAAAGTTAGAGAATTTACCTCTGCTAATTTTAAAATCTTCTGATTGATTAGATTTGTAAATAGAAGATGAACGAGATCTAATGCCAGTTGCTAAAACAAGTTCTTTTTTACTATTTCGTTTCAAATCAATCATTTTTTAAGTATATTTGATTATAATAAAAAGTGAAAAAATAATTTAAAAAAAATGGAGGCGGAATGAGTGATTATAATTTATTTCTTGAACCTGACGAAGATATAGAAACTTTTAGGGATATAATCACAGATAACGTATTTATAAAAGGTGAATTATTAAAAAAGGGTGAAAAAAAATCTTTTGGTAATATGTGTATTCTTGAAGGTGTAAATAATAGTAAAGAAGGTGATGACAAAGTTAGATCAAATTTTTTACTTCATACACAAGCAGAAGATAATATTAAAATTCAAATTTTGTGGGACTACGCTCCAGTTGGAGACCAACCATCTGAATATGATTATGAGACTTATTCTGAATTTTTTTTTGAAGATACAGGAAAAGGACCTTTTGATGAAGGTCCAAATATAGACCCACGTAATAATAGTAACTGGGAAGAAATCTTAACAGATATGAATTCTTAAAAGTACCCCCTTGCCGAACTATTCCACCGTTACCGATTTTGCTAAATTTCTTGGTTGATCTACGTCAGTGCCTCTTTCATTGGCTACATGATATGCAAGTAATTGTGCTGGAATAGCCATTAACAACGGAGATAATAGTGATTTAAAATCAGTTTCAAAATTTGGAATTTCTATTTTTAAATGGGCAAAGGACGCCTTTTCAATACATTTTCTATCACCAATCAAAATAACCTTAGCACCTCGTGAGTATGCTTCCTGTAAATTACTTATTGCTTTATCTTCATTACCGTCTGAAACTAAAAACATTATCACAGGCACGTTATCTTCTATTAAAGCAATTGGCCCATGTTTCATTTCTCCAGCAGCAAATCCCTCAGCATGTATATAGCTGATTTCTTTTAATTTCAAAGCACCCTCAAGTGCTATTGGATACAATAGCCCCCTACCTAGAAAAATTATACTTTTAGAATTTTTTATGTTTTGTGCTACTAGTTTAATTTTATCTTCTATCTTTAGCATTTGTGCAATAGCATTTGGCAACTTATTTACATAATTACAAAATCTATGTATTTTCTTTGATTGTAATTTATTAAATTTTTCTCCTAAAGCAATTGAAATCACAAATAAAATAATCAACTGTGACGTAAAAGATTTTGTGCTGGCCACCCCTATTTCTGCACCTACTCTAGTATATAAGCTATATTCAGCTTCTCTGTCTATCGTACTACCTTCAACATTTACAATTGAATTAGTACTAAGACCAAGTTTTTTGGCATACCTCAAAGCCATAAGTGTATCTAAACTCTCACCTGATTGTGAAATAACGATCATAGAGGTTTGACCAAATATAGATGGCTTTCTATATCTATATTCTGAAGCTAAATCAACAATTACAGGTAAATCAGCAATATGCTCAATCCAATATTTACCAACCATTGCTGCATAGTAACTTGTACCAGCTGCGGTAATAAGCAAAGCACTTTTAGTTTCTATTCCTAATCTTCTTAAATTTATATTTATTTCAGAATTATTTTTAATTAAGTTAGAAATTGTTTGGGGTATAACTGAGGGTTGTTCAAATATTTCTTTTTCCATGAAATGTCTATAACCACCCTTTGTTATCAAACCAATTTCTGCTTTTATATTTATAATCTTTCTATTTATCTTATTTTTATTCTTATCAAAAATTTCTATACCATCTAAATTTACCAATGCATGATCACCATCCTCTAAATAAATAATTCTTTGGGTCAAATGATCAATCGATTTAGCATCTGATCCAACAAAATTTGATTTTTCTCCCAAACCAATTGCCAAAGGTGATGAATTTCTTGATACAAATAATTGGTTTGGAAAATCTAAACTCATTGCTACAAAAGCAAATGCACCTTTTATATCTTGTAAAACAAGTCTTCCTGCCTTTAGAAAATCATTTCCTAGCTTTATATATTTCATAAATAAATGTGGCAAAACTTCAGTATCAGTTTGGCTCTTAAACACAAATCCTTCTGAGATGAGATCTTCTTTTAAAATTTCATAATTTTCTATAATCCCATTGTGGACAACTGCTATTCTGTTTTCACTAGTAAGTGGATGAGCATTATCAACATTTACATTTCCGTGCGTAGCCCACCTTGTATGACCTAAAGCTATTGAGGAATCAAAATATTTTTTTTCATTTGATAGCCTGCTTATCTTATCAACTAATTTAAAAAGTTTACCCTCAGACTTAACTATTTGAAGCAACCCATTAGCTTCGGATGCAATGCCTGCAGAGTCATATCCTCTATATTCAAGTTTTTTTAAACCCTCAATTACGAGTTGACTTGCATTTTCTTTTCCTATAACAGCGACAACACCGCACATCTTGAACCCCTTTAAACAAATTTAATAGTAGACCTATATTTTAAAGCTTTATATTTATAAACTTAAGAGATATAACACTTTTATGGAAGTTTGTTCAATTATATTAAGTGCTGGAAAAGGAAGTAGGTTATTATCTAGTATACCTAAACCTTTACATTTAATTTCTGGCAAAACAATGCTTCAATGGGTTATTGATGCCAATAAATCTGCAGGAATAAAAAAAACAATATTAGTAGTCTCCCAAGAATTTAGTGAATTAGATACAAAAAACCAGAATTTGCCTAAGGTTATTCAAAAAAAGCCTTTAGGTACTGGAGACGCGGTTAGAATAGCAATTCCTTCGCTTAATAACTTTGAAGGTATTGTGCTTATCTGTTTTGCTGATACTCCGTTTATAACCCCAAATACACTTAAAAAAATAGTAAAATCCTTTAAAAATGACACAAAACTTGTAATAACTGGTTTTAAAAAGTTTGAAAATAATAAATATGGTAAAATCATTTTTGATACTCATAAACGGCCTATTGAAATTATAGAAGAAAAAGACGCAAAAAGAGAAAAAGTAAACTCAAATATTTGTAATGGAGGGATTATGGCTATTCATAATTCTGCTCTAAAATATCTAAATAAAATTAAAAAAAACCCACTTTCAAAAGAATATTACTTAACTGATATTGTAAAAATTTTAAGTAAAGAAAATATAAAAACATCATACATAGAAATTAATGAAGAAGAAATACTAGGAATAAACACTCAACTTGACTTGTCTATAGCAGAAGGTATAGCTCAAAATTTGATTAGAAAAAAAGCCATGATAAATGGTGTTAAATTAATAGATCCAAATTCTATATTCATTAATCATGATACTAAATTCGGAAAAGACGTAATAGTGCATCCAAATGTTGTTTTTGGGGAAAATGTAATTGTAGATTCATTTGTAGAGATAAAGTCTTTTTCACACTTAGAACAATGTGAAATTAAAAAAGATTCGATTATTGGACCTTTTGCAAGAATTAGAGGCGGATCTATTATTGGTAAAAAAGCTAAAATAGGCAACTTTGTTGAAATAAAAAAAAGTG
This sequence comes from uncultured SAR116 cluster alpha proteobacterium, assembly GCA_902616615.1. GTDB lineage: Bacteria > Pseudomonadota > Alphaproteobacteria > Puniceispirillales > Marisalimonadaceae > Marisalimonas. The sequence goes on from CACMTN010000004.1 coordinate 44,846, forward strand.
ATATATCCGAAAAAGTTAAAATTAATCATTTATCATATATTGGCGACACAGAAATTGGATTTTCAACCAATATTGGTGCTGGTACAATTACATGTAATTTCGATGGCAAAAATAAAAATAAAACAAAAATAGGTAAAAATTCTTTTGTCGGTTCTAATTCAACGATTATTGCACCAATAAGAATAGGCGACAACGTGACAATGGGTGCAGGGAGTGTTTTTAACAAAGATGTACCTAACAACAATCTTTCAATTGGCAGAGCTTATCAAATAAATAAAAAAACAAAAAAAGATTAATAACCTCTATGTGATAAACGATTATGCTTAAATAATCCTGGAGTAATTAGTATTTTAAATTCATTTTTTCGCCACCAAGAATTATTCAACTCAATTTCTATATTTTTAAAACCATTAATGTGTTTTTTGGATTTAGTTTGTTCTGCTCTATTTATTATTGTTTTTAAATAAACATCTCGGTCTACTAAAATTGCTAAGTTAGCCCAAGTCAAAACAGAGCTGGGTACTAAATAAAATCCTTTATAAATTTTTTTTATTATATGAGGATGCATTTTTTCGGGTTCATCAAAATAGTAAGTAGATGTCCCAATTAGTTTTCGAGCTTTAAATGGTCTTAAGTGCCTTTTAATTTTTGAAATTAAATTATCTGACCAATATTTTTTATACTTACTTAATCCAACAAATGGCTCCCCTGGATCTTTTCTACTTCTTAACCTGACTTGGATTAGTCTATGTTCATTCAATAAATTGATTGATTTTTGTAATTGTGAATATATTTCTTTTTTATTTTCTACCAATTCTAAATCATTTTCCAACAATAAAATTGGGCCTTTAGGCATTTCTTCTGCAAGTTTTTTAAAACCACCAAGAATTCCTAAATTTTCTTTAACTAATATTGGTTTGTAATTATACTTATTAACAATACTGATACCTTCATCTGTGTATTCTGGTAAACAAACAAATTTATGATCAGTCATATTTGAAAGACCATTTTCTTTATAAGAATTTAACACATTTTCAAGACTATCATAACCTTTCCAGCTTAAGACACCAATTGCAAAAGATAATTTATTCATAAAAACAACTTTAAGTTAATTTTCTAAAATACGTTTTTCAAATTCTCTTAAACGTCTGTACACACTCGCTAATTCTATAATTGTTGGCCATGCCCTCAACAAATATTGCATGGACCCTTCCACCCTTCCAAAAGCTCTTATTATTTGCTGCATAACACCAAGTGTAACTACTCCTGCAACTATAGCAGGTGCTAAAAAAACATACGCTGATAAGACATTGGCCTGCATGTACGCCATTCTACCAATGTTAAAATATAAATATCTTATAAAGCTAAAAAAATGTATAGATCTGACATCATCAAATAATTCTTCTATGTTTTTGGGACGAACAGTATTATCATCTTCAGCAATAACTAATAATTTTCTGTATGCTGCTTCTTTTTTTTGTAGATCATATTCTACGCCAACTAATCTTAGAACCCAACCAAGACCTATTAAAAAAATTGTTCCTCCTATTGTCCACAACAAAGCACCAGTAATTAGACCATATTCCCAATCTCCAAAAAAATATATAGGAATGCCTACTGACAATCCTAATAATATTGGTATAAATTGAATTAGTACCATTATTGACTCAATTAAACTTGTACCCAAAGATTCCATAATTCGTGAGAATTTGATGGTGTCTTCTTGTACCCTCTGTGCTGCACCTTCAATTTTACAGGCTTTGTCATATACAGAGTGGTACCACTCAACCATTGCAGTTCGCCATCTAAACAAATAATGTGCTGTAAAAAAAATCATTATAACATAAACTGAAACATACAGCCCTGCTAGAGAAATAAACGAAAACAGGCTATCCCAATATTCTTGCATTGTAATAGAATTAGGCTTAGATAAAGCTTTCTGTATCATATCATAGAATTTACCAAACCACTCATTGATCTTAACATCAATTTTTACTTGTACCCATAAAGAAGATAAAATTACGAATGAACCTAACCAAGACCATAAGAACCATTTTTTAATCGTAAAAAACCTAAACATAATTAACCTCAATATTAATATGTAATTTTATCGTGAATATTAATGTTTAATACTATTCCTACACCAATAAGTACTGTTAATAAAGAGGTTCCTCCATAACTAATTAATGGAAGGGGAGCACCAACGACTGGAAGTAAACCACACACCATTCCAATATTTAAACTTAAATAAAGAAATATTAAAAATCCAACTCCAAATGCAACTATTTTTGAAAAAAGAGAATTTACTTTAAAGGATATTTTCATAATAGAAAATACTAAAATACAAAATATCAAAATTATTGAAATTGACCCTAAAAAACCAAGTTCTTCAGAAATTAATGTAAAGATAAAATCTGTATGTTTTTCAGGTAAATAGTTTAATCTACTTTGGCTACCTAATAAAAAACCTTTTCCAAAAATACCGCCTGAACCAATTGCAATTTTTGATTGTATTATTTGATAACCACTGCCTAAACTGTCCATTTCAGGATTTAAAAAAACCAAAATTCTATTTTTTTGATAGTCATAAAGTTGATTCCAAATTAATGGCACTGAAGAGGTAAAAAGTAAAAAAGAAAGAATTACAAATTTCATTGAAATTCCTACATAAAATAGAATTGCAAATCCTAGTAATATAACAGACAAACCTGTTCCTAAATCTGGTTGAGATATAACTAAAAAACCTGGTATAAAAATTAAAAATACAGGTATTAAATAAGTAATTAGGTTATCTAATTGAGTTCTTGAAATGTAATCAAAATACTTAGCTAAAGTTAATATTAGTGCTAACTTCATAAATTCAGAAGGTTGAAAATTAAAACCGCTAATTGAAATCCATCTTTGAACATCTCCTGTACCAATAAATTTTACCAAAATTAGAGCAAATATTCCTAAAAAGAAAGAAATTACACTAAATTTAAAAAAAATGTTAAAAGGTAAAAAAGCTAAAATTATCATAAGAAATATACCAATAATAAGCCTAACTAAGTGGTTTTTAGCCCATGGTTCAAAATCTCCACCTGCTGCAGAATATAATGATGCTACTCCAACAAATCCTAGAACAATAATACAAATAATTATTAACCAATTGAGGTTTAATAATTTAAAAAATAAAATATTACCATAGGTTTCTTCAGAGAATTTATTTACTTTATAACTCATCTAATTGGCTAATTTAAACTTTAAAAATATATTTAAAAACATCTCTTGCAATTGGAGCAGCCACAGATGAGCCACTTCCACCATGTTCAACTACGACGCTAATAGCATACTTAGGTTTTGAAATTGGAGCATAACCTACAAATAAAGCATGATCCCTTTTGTTCCAAGGGCGATCTTCATTTTTTATAAGACCTTTTTCCCTTTCTGCTTCTGAAATTCTAACAACTTGTACAGTTCCTGTTTTTCCCGCCATTTTGATCTCTTTTGAACCAATTTGAGAATTTCTTGCAGTTCCCTTATTTCCATCAACAACTTTTTCCATAGAGTTCTTTATAAAATCAATATATTGTTGATTAATGTTCAAGGGTTCGAACCTATCAGGATTTTTATTGAGTATTAAAGTTGGTGTTACAGAAAATTTACCATTCGCTATTCTAGATACCATTGTTGCTAATTGAAGTGGAGTTGAAAGAATATATCCTTGACCAATAGATGCGTTTAATGTTTCACCGAGAGACCATTTTAATCCGTCTCGTTTGAGTTTCCATTCAATGTTTGGTACAACTCCTTTTGACTTGTCATCAATTTCTACATCAAAATATTGACCTAAGCCCAGTTTTTTTAACATTACTGCTATTTTATCAATTCCAACTTTCAAACCCAACTCATAAAAATATACGTCACATGACTGCTCAATTGCTTCCATCAAATTTATTTTACCATGACCATTTTTAGCCCAACAATGAAATGTGCTAGACCCTAATTCTTTTGATCCACTGCAAAAAAAATGGGTATTATAGTCAATTATACCACTTTCTAAAGCAGCTAATGCAACAGCCATTTTTATTGTAGAACCAGGTGGATAGACTCCAGACATACTTCTATTTAAAAGAGGAGCCGTTACATCATTTTTTAGATTATTCCAAATATTAGTTTCTAAACCATCTGAAAAAATATTAGGATCATAACCTGGAGAAGAAATACAACATAAAATTTCTCCATTTTCTATGTCCATTACAATTAATGACCCAGATTGTGGATTTACAATTTTATTTTTTTTATCTTTATAATAATGATTTTTATTTACATAAGAAAAGTTATTGATATTTTCTATTTTTTTATTTTTGATATTATTTTTTAATGTAACTAAAGTATTGTTACCTCTTTCAAATCTTTCAATTGCAAATGCTTGAAGTCCCATATCTAAAGATATTTGTACATCATTTCCTGTTTCGGTATTTTCATAAATTTGTGATGCAATAATGTGTCCCCTTGAAGTAACCTCATTTCTTTTTCTACCAAATTTTCCTCGCAACTCTTTATCAAAATACTTTTCTATACCTGTTTTACCTACTTCAAGCCATAATGGGTATGGCTTTATATTAATTTTATTATCTTTTTCAGAATATGGTCCAGTATATCCAGTGATATGACCTGCAATTATACCTTGAGGATAAACTCTTTTCTTAGTCATAGAAAAAAATATTTCTGGAAACTCAATACTTCTAACAGCTAATTTAGATACGTCTTTTTGAGATAATTTTTTTGTAATTAAGATTTCTTTTGGATCATTTTTTTTTCTAGATTTTATCTGATCATAAAAATTATTTAAATCTTTTTCATTTATATTTATAACAGTCAAAATTTTTCTTATTGTTTTATCTATGTTTGTATTTTTATTGTATTTAAGTACTAATGAAAACCCATCCATATTCCCGGCTAGCAATCTCATTTTCCTATCTAAAATCCTTCCTCTTTCTGGTGCAATCATATCGTAATTAAATTGATTTTCATCAGAGAGTTTTTCATACTTTCTATTCTCTATCATTTGTAAATCAAAAAATCTCCAACCTATTGCACCAACAACAATACCTTTGAAAACAGATAATAAAAAGAATCTCTTTGTAATTTTTTTTTCAACATTTTTTTGACTTTTATTTTTCATTAATTAATTTTTATTAATTCTGTTACATAATTAAAAAAACTTATACTAATATTTACGATTGGGTAAAGTATTAATGTAACACCTACATGAAAGAAAATAGGACTTAGGTTAGGTACTGACATATTAATTATAATATTGAGAAAAAAAACAACGCTAAATGAAAAAACAAAAATCATGGTAAAAAATATCCATTTATCTTGGTTATTTTTGTTAATTTTCTCTAATATCATTACTTGTGTTAAATATTTAAATAAGAGAAGATAGATTAAGGTGATACCTAAATTATTTCCAATCATAATATCATGAAGTAAGCCTAAAAAACATAAAATACTATTACTAGGAATTATATTTAACCTAACAATAAATACATATATGATTATTAAAATTAAATTTGGAGTTGATATTGCGAAAATTGGAAATAAACTTAATGATGTTTGGAAATTTATTAAATAAAACAAAAATATAAAAAAAATTATATTTTTTGAAACTTTATATAAATTAAATAAAATATTATTATTTTTAATCAATCTTTTGAACTTTCAATAATTCTTTTCCCTCTTGAATTTAAGCCTTTGAGATAAATTGATGTTTCAGGTTTTTGCAATGGTGCAAAACCCTGAAAAGTTTTTGAATAGTTAGGTTGAGTGTTTTTGTTTGTAACAACAGAAACATAAGTAAGTCTCTGAAAATCAACAGTTGGCTTCACATAGAATTTACCAGAAAAACTTTTTACAATTTTACCAACATTTATCCCTGCAGGCAACCTACCTCCATGCCCAGATGTCTGGACAACCTCACCTTCAATTGGTTTAGCTTTAGACGATAAAAATTTAATTTTTAACAAGTTTCCACTTTGTCCCTGTACAACTGCAGGCCAATTACTACTAGTTAAATATATCGGAATCATGGAGTTAATATCTATTATTAATAGAATTCTACTTGTTTTTAAACTAACATTTTGAACATATCCCACTAAACCAAGAGAAGATATAGCTGGTTGTCCAATCTTTATACCATAGTCTTTTCCTGCGTTTATTAAAACAGTGTTAGCAAAAATTCCACCAGGAGCTGTTATTGCTCTTCCTGTAACTATTTGACTTTTTTGTTTTGGCAAAACTTTGAGTAATTCTCTAAGTTCTAATAATTCAAGCTCTTGACTAGATGTTTTGCTATTAATGACTTTAAGCTTTCTAATTTCACTTTTTAGTCTAATGTTTTCTTCTCTCAAAGAACCAGCAGACTTTACATCCTCAAATACGCCAGCTATCTCTTTAACTGGTTTGTTTAATACATAAGTAACTGGAGCTAAAAAATCAGAAAGAAAGGCTTTAATATTCCTTACTGCTATAAGATCTAATTTTCCTAAAAAAACTAACGTGAGACACATTAATATCAAAATGAAATTAAAATTTTTTCCAGTTTTAAATAATTTTATATTTGACGGTTTTCCTGAAACCATCTTATCTCACTCGTTATTATTTTTTTCACTATCAAGCACCTATGAGAACATTTCTTAAAGATTTCATTTCATCAAGACAACGACCTGTTCCCATAACGACACATGTAAGGGGATCTTCTGCTATAACAACAGGTAGACCTGTAGCTTCTCTAATTGTTGTATCTAACTCACCTAAGAGTGCTCCTCCTCCTGTCAAAACAATACCCCTTTCAACAATATCGGCAGCTAGTTCAGGAGGTGTTTGTTCCAATGCTGTTTTAGTTGCTTCAATAATCTGACCTACAGGCTCTGCTAATGCTTCACAAATCTGAGCTTGATTAATTTCTATTTCTTTAGGTACCCCGTTTACCAGATCTCTTCCTCTCACCTCAATACTGGCCCCAACACCATCCTTAGGGATTTTTGCTGTTGCAATACCTTTTTTAATTCTTTCAGCAGTCATTTCTCCTATTAATAAGTTATGATGACGTCTAATAAATGCTACTATAGCTTCATCAAACTTATCGCCCCCAACTCTGACGGATCGTGCGTAAACTATATTTCCCAGAGATAAAATAGCAACTTCAGTAGTTCCACCGCCAATATCTACAACCATTGATCCCGATGCTTCAGTTACAGGTAAGTTAGCGCCAATTGCGGCTGCCATAGGCTCTTCAATCAGATAAACTCTTCTAGCTCCTGCAGCTTCAGCCGATTCTTGAATTGCCCTTCTTTCAACTGCAGTTGCGCCAGACGGAACACAAACAACTACTTGAGGGCTAACTAATGTTGATCTTTTATGAACTTTTCTAATGAAATGTTTTATCATTTCTTCTGCAACATCAAAATCTGCAATTACTCCATCTGCCATAGGTCTAATGGCCCTAATATTTCCAGGAGTTTTTCCTAACATGGTTTTAGCTTCTTCTCCAACAGCTAAAACTTGAGATTTTCCTCTTATTTCGGTAATAGCTACAACCGAAGGTTCATTTAAAAGTATCCCTTGTCCCTTAACATAAACAAGGGTATTAGCAGTTCCTAAATCAATAGCTAAGTCAGCAGAAAATAATCCACGTACGTATCCAAACATTTGAAATCCCTTCTAAAAGTCTTTGGTTCACCAACATCAGAAGATTTAGTTAAATCATATTTGAAGTAGTAGCTTAAATCAAAGAATTAATAAATATTAATTTTTATCTTTATCAACTAATCGATTTGCGGAGATCCACGGCATCATTCCCCTAAGCTCTTTTCCAATTTCTTCGATTGGATGTTCTGAAGCTTTTTTCCTAATTGCTTTAAAACTGGTTTGATTAACTTTATTTTCAAGCATCCAATCTCTAGTAAATTTTCCAGACTGAATATCCTCCAATATTCTTTTCATCTCTGCTTTAGTCTCTGAGGTAATTAGTCTAGGTCCTGTGACATATTCACCATATTCAGCAGTATTACTAATTGAGTAGTTCATGTTAGCAATACCACCTTCATAAATAAGGTCAACGATTAATTTAACTTCATGAAGACACTCAAAGTAAGCCATTTCAGGTGCATAACCTGCTTCCGTTAAAGTTTCATATCCAGCTCTGATTAGTTCTACTAAACCACCACATAATACTGTTTGTTCGCCAAACAAATCAGTTTCACATTCCTCTTTAAAGGTAGTTTCAATAATTCCTGAACGACCACCTCCAATTGCACAAGCGTAAGACAAACCGATATCGTGAACATTTCCTGAAATATCTTTATCAATTGCAATAAGACAAGGTACCCCTCCCCCTCGTTGATACTCCGATCTTACTGTATGTCCAGGACCTTTTGGAGCAACCATGAATACATCAATATCATCTCTAGGTTCAATTAAATTAAAATGTACATTCAATCCGTGAGCAAAAGCTATTGCTGCACCTGATTTCATATTTTGTTCAATGTCATTTTTGTAAATTTCACCTTGAAGTTCGTCAGGCGTTAACATCATTATGACATCTGCCCATTTCGATGCATCTGCAACGTTCATAACTTTAAACCCTGCAGATTTAGCTTTTTCTATGGATGTCGAATCTGCCCTTAAAGCTACAGCAACTTCTTTAACACCGCTATCTCTTAAATTAGCAGCGTGCGCGTGACCTTGACTACCGTATCCCACTATAACAACTTTTTTACTTTTAATTAAATTTATATCCGCATCTCTATCGTAGTACACTCGCATTTAAAACTCCTTGTATTTATAATAATTTATTATCTTAATTTCAGGTATGAGTTTATTAACAGGAATTTTATATTTGATCTAGTAGTTTTGTTTCTGTTTTATGACCTCTTGAGATTGCAGACACACCAGTCCTTGATATTTCTGTATCTCCTAGTGATCGCATTAAATCAATAAAAGCATCTAATTTGCTAGGTTTTCCAGTAAGTTCAAAAACAAAACTATATAATGTAACATCAAGTGTTCTAGCTCTAAAAGTCTCAGCTATTCTTAACGCCTCAACTCTATTAGCACCTTTAACAACAAGTTTGACTAGTGCAAGCTCACTTTTTATAAATGGGCCTTCCAATGTAAGATCCCTAACTATATGCACTGGAACTATTCTTAATAATTGTGATTTTATTTGCTCAATCGTCATTGAATTCCCTCTTGTTACAAGAGATATTCTAGATAAATTTCGAATTTTATCTATTTCTGTGACGTTTAAGCTTTCTATATTATAACCCCTACCAGAGAAAAGTCCTATAACTCTAGCTAATGTACCTGGTTGATTATCAACAACTAAAGATAAAGTTCTTGAAGTTTCAACCTCTTTAACTTCATTTTTTTGATATACAGACATTCTAGCTAACCTATACTAGAGCAAGACCTTGATTAGAAGTGTCTTTATTATTATCGTCAGAACTTAAAATCATCTCATTGTGTGCTGCACCTGACGGTATCATAGGAAAACAATTTTCCTCTTTTTCAACCCTAATATCTGCAATTACCGGTCCCTCAATATTTATCATATCATCAATAGTGGTTTCTAAATTTTTAATATTATCCACTCTCAAACCAGTTATACCAAAAGATTCAGCAAGTTTTACAAAGTCTGGCAATGACGCTGTATAGCTTTCGCTGTATCTTGATCCATGGTTTAACTCTTGCCATTGTCTAACCATACCCATCCACTCATTATTTAAAATAAATATTTTAACAGGGAGTTTATATTGAACTATTGTTGAAAGCTCTTGCATATTCATTAGAAAAGAAGCTTCTCCTGAAATGTCTATTACTAATGACTTAGGATGAGCAATTTGTACCCCAACGGATGATGGTAATCCATAACCCATTGTGCCTAATCCACCAGAAGTCATCCAATGATTAGGCTTAGAGAAACCAAAATACTGTGCAGCCCACATTTGGTGTTGACCAACTTCTGTTGTTATGTACGTATCAAAATTTTTTGTTTTTTCATATAAAGATTTAATAGCTTGTTGTGGTTTTATATTTTTTCCAACTTGTTTGAAGCCAAGCGAATCTTTTTCTTTCCACTCATTTATTTGAGACCACCATTTTGTTTTAGATTTAATTTTATTTTGGTTGTGAAGATTTTTAACTTCTTGAACTAACGCTGATAATACTATTTTGCAATCACCAATAATACCATAATCAACAGAAACAACTTTATTAATAGATGATTTATCAACATCAATATGAATTTTTTTAGAGTTAGGAGCGAAGGCATTTAATCTTCCTGTTACCCTATCATCAAAACGTGCACCTACATTTAGCATCACGTCACAATTATGCATTGCTAAGTTTGCTTCATATGTTCCATGCATACCTAACATTCCTAAAAAATTCTTGTTAGTATTTGGCACACAACCTAATCCCATAAGAGTAAGGGTTACTGGGCAGTCTAATATATTTACTAATTCGGTTAATAGTTTGGAGGCTTCAGGCCCAGAATTAATTACACCTCCACCACCATAAATAATTGGGCGTTCTGCCTGCAATAATAATGTTGCAATTTTATTAATTAAATCTTTATCTATATTAAAGAAATTATCTTTATGATGTTTTTCTATTTTAGTAATTTTATTTATATATTCAACATTTGAAAGTTGTATATCTTTTGGAAGATCAACAAGAACTGGTCCAGGCCTTCCTGAAGAAGCAATATCAAAAGATTTGTGAATAATCTCACATAATTTATTGGCATCTTTTACTAAGTAATTATGTTTTGTACATGGTCTTGAAATACCAGTAGTGTCAGCTTCTTGAAAAGCATCTGTACCAATTAAATGAGTGGGTACTTGTCCACTAAGACAGACTATGGGGATAGAGTCCATTAATGCATCTGTCAATCCAGTAATTGCGTTAGTTGCACCCGGGCCAGAAGTTACTAGTACACATCCGACTTTACCTGTTGATCTAGCATAACCTTCGGCTGCGTGAACGGCTGCTTGTTCATGTCTAACTAATATATGTTTAATTTTTTTATTCTCGAATAGAGCATCATAAAGAGGTAAAACAGCACCACCAGGATATCCAAATATTACTTCAACACCGTTTTCCACTAAGGCATTAATTACTGCTTCTGCTCCACTAATATTTTTAGCTTTCATTTTATTTATTACTTTCAATTAAAAAATATTAGTTACCAACAAAATTTTTGATCGTCAACTTTTTAATATAAAATTATAAATATTTATCTTTTTGTGTAACTTTATTTCATATTTATGTATTTATACGGAATAAAATTATGTGAAAGCCATGTAATTTGTCTTTTAACATATCTTCTTGTGTCTCTCTTGCTAAGCTTAACAGCTTCTTCAAAAGTAATTTTATTATCCAAATAACTTAACAACCACCTTACACCAAGGCTTTTTGCAATCGGTAGTGATCTATCAATATTATTAACATGTAATTTTTTAACCTCATTAATTGCTCCTTTTTCAAGCATATTATCAAACCTTAAGTCGCATCTTTTATAAATTAACTTTCTTTCTAAATTTACTAAAAAACTATAAATGTTTTTATTAACTGCACCCTCCCTAGGCTTTTTATGCCAATAAGTGATATTTTTTTTAGTTTGAAGAAAAACAGCATATAATCTTAATAATCTTTGTTTATCTTGATTTTTAGCAACAAATTCAGGGTCAATATTGAAATTTATTTCTTTAAAGTTATTTATCCCATTTTTTTTTAACAATAATAAACTTTTATTTTTATTTTCTTCTGAAAGCGTTGGAATTGGTGCCAAACCATTAATAGCTGCATTTAAATACAAACCTGATCCTCCTACTAGGATCGCTATTTTTTTTATTTTCTCAATTTTTTTTAATACTTTGTGTAATTGTTGCAACCAGTCAGCTACTGAATAGTTGATATGAGAATTAACATAGCCATATAATAAATGAGGAGCTTGATTCATATCTTCTACTGTTGGCCTAGCAGATAATAATTCTAGATCCTTGTAAACTTGGACAGAATCGGCGTTTATAAGTACTCCATCGATTTCTTTAGCTAATTTTATTGCTAGACTTGATTTGCCAACACAAGTAGGTCCTGCAATAATAATTAAATCATTTTTATAGTCATACCGATTTTTTATAAGATCAAAATATGCTGTAATATTCAATGAACTAGACATAATTAACACTATAATATAATTAAATTCATATGAAAGACTACTTATTAATATCGAACACAACAGAGGATAAAATTAAAGGAAACTTTCTTGATTTCATATCTTCACAAGTAGAAAATTATTTAAATAAAAAAATTAATTATAAAGAATTAAGTCCAGGTAAAGCATATGAGTGGGAATTAACTCCTAATAAATATAATGAAAAATTTAAAAATACAATTTTTGAATTAAAGAAAAATTATGATCTTGATTTTAACTTTATAAAATCATCTTCAAATAGAAAGAAAAAATTACTAGTTGCTGATATGGACAGTACTATTATAAAAGAGGAAAGTTTGGATGAACTTGCAAAACAAATTGGAAAAGAAAAAGAGATTAGCTTTATTACTAGTGAAGCCATGAATGGAAGAATAGAATTCAAAAAAGCTCTCATTGAAAGAGTGAATATTTTAAAAGGAAGACCTATAAGTATTTTAGAAACCTTAAAACAAAATGTAAGTATAAATGATGGAGCAAAAGAATTAGTTAAAACAATGAACATGAATGGATCAATAACTGTTCTTGTTTCTGGAGGCTTCACATTTTTAACTGAGTATTTAAAAGAATTACTCGAGTTTAAATATACTCATGCTAATAGACTGCAAATTATTCAAAAAGAATTTCAAAAAAGCGAGATAACAGGCAAAATTGATGGTCCAATCTTGGATAAGAAAGCAAAACTTTATTACTTAAATAAATATATTAAGAAATATAAGCTAAATCATAACGATACAATAAGTGTTGGTGATGGGGCAAATGATATTGAAATGATACAAAAAGCTAATCTAGGTGTAGCTTTTAATGGCAAACCAGCTTTAAACAAAGTTGCAAACATACATTTTAATAACACTAATCTATTAGGTTTGTTATATGCACAAGGATATTCTGATAAAGACATAATAAAATAAATAAATATTATTTTAATTCTAATGCAATGAACCTTGTACCATTATCAACTTTAACTAAAAGTAATAAAGCTTTTCTTTCCTGTTTAATAGCGTTTTTAATTGCTTCATCAATTACATCAAGGGAATTGACTTCTACTTGACCAACTCTAATAATAACCATACCTGGACTTAGACCAGCATTTTGAGCTGAGCTGTCATTTTTAACAGCTGTAATCAAGACGCCAGTGTTAATATTTTTAAGTTTAAATTTAGATTTATTTTCTTCAGACAGTTCTTCTGCCGAAAAACCTAGTTTATCATATTCTTTAGATTTCACATTCTTTTTAGAAGTTTTACCAATTAGGTTTTCTTTTTCTGCTAACTCAAGTTCACCCAGTGTTACATTTAATGTTATTTCTTTTCCATTTCTTAAAATTACAAGCGGAACAGATTTTCCAACCGGGGTTCCAGCAACTACTCTAGGAAGTTCTTTCATATTTTTTATTTCAGTATTGTTAAATTTAATTATTACATCACCAGTTTTTACACCAGCTTTTTCAGCAGGGCCACCTTCTGTGGCAGACGAAACTAAGGCTCCTCTGGCAGTTTTCATACCTAAACCTTCGGCAATTTCTTCAGAAATTTCTTGAATTAGAACACCAAGCCAACCTCTTTTTGTTCTTCCATACTGTTTAAGTTGATCAGTAACTTGTTTAGCTAAATTTGATGAAACTGCAAATCCAATACCTACTGAACCACCAGACTGAGAAAATATAGCCGTATTTATCCCAACAACATTTCCTTTCATATCAAATAATGGTCCACCAGAATTACCTCTATTTATGGATGCATCGGTTTGAATATAATCGTCATATGATCCAGATAAATTTCTTCCTCTAGCAGAAACAATACCTGCCGTAACTGTTCCACCAAAGCCAAAAGGATTTCCGATTGCCATTACCCAGTCACCTACCCTAAGTTTATTAGAATTTCCAAATTTTACAGCTTTCAGTTTTATTTTTTTTGGATCAATCTTCAAAAGTGCAACGTCAGTTTTTGGATCTTTACCTACTACCGTAGCTTCAAATGAAGTATCATCAAATAAAATAACCATGATTTTTTCAGCATTGTCAATAACATGATTGTTAGTGATAATATAGCCTGTTTCGTCAATGATGAAACCTGAACCTAATGATTGTGCTCTTCTCTTTTTATTTCCAGGTTTGTCAAATTGTTTAAAAAAATCCTCAAAAGGAGATCCAGGCGGAAAAGAAGGCATTTCTCTTGATTTTTGTTCAATAACTGTAGTTGTAGAGATATTGACAACGGAGGGACTTAATTTTTCAGCTAAATCAGCAAAGCTTTCTGGAACACCTTTTGCATTTGCAAGATCTATTGAACAAAACAAAATAAAAAAATTTAAAATAAAAGTGTGGTAATAAAAATTTCTAAGTTTCATATATGACATGTAATCACCATTAAATTTTGTTTAAAAAATGTACAAAATAAGCTAAATTAAGGTTAAATTAAGCAATTATTTTGTTAGTTTTGAGGCAATATAATTATTTTTTTCCGTCCTGCTTACCAAAAAAACTAAAAAAATCACTATCTGGGCTCAGTAACATTGTCGTTCCGTCATCTGCAAATGTATTTTCATAAGCTAACATAGACCTATAAAATTTGAAAAAATTTTCATCTTGCCCAAATGCATCAGAATAAATCTTAATTGCTTGGGCATCTCCATTACCCCTTAAAGCTTCTGCTTTCCTTTTACTCTCTGCGACAAGCACTACTTTTTGTTTTTCTGCATCTGCACGAATTTTTTGAGCCTCTTCCGCACCTTCGGCTCTGAATTCTTTAGCCTCTTGCTCTCTTTCAGTTTTCATTCTGTTAAAAATATTTTGGCTAGTTGCTTCTGGGTAATCCGCCCTTCTAATACGGACATCGACAATTTCCATACCTAATTTTTTGATAGTTGAATTAACCTCATCTCCAATATCTTCTACAATTTTTGTCCTAGAGTCTGACAGAATTGCAGTAAGTTCAAACTTTCCGAACACTCTTCTAACAGAAGAATCAATAATCGACTCCAAACGTTGGCGGGCACCAAATTCATTTCTTACTGTCTGATAAAATAATAAAGGATCAGTTATTCTAAATCTTGAATAAGTGTCAACCTCAAGTCTTTTTTGGTCTGCAAGTATAACTTCTTCTGAGTCCTGGGAAACTAGAGATAGTACCCTTTTTTCAAAGTAAGTAACTTCTTGAATGAAAGGGATTTTAAAGTTCAAACCTGGTTTATTGACAAGTCTTTTAGGCTCACCAAATTGAAGAACTAGAGCTTGTTGAGTTTGATCAACGGTAAAAAAGGAACTTAAGATACCAAATAGAATTGCGAAAAAACCTAATCCTAATATTATTTTAGATGAAGACATTACTGATTTCCTTTTTGTTTTAATTGATCTAATGGCAAATACGGAACTACGCCAGAAGAACTTGCAGAATTATCCATTATAATTTTCTTTACTCTTGAAAATACCTTTTCCATTGTTTCAAGGTAAATTCTTGATTCTGTTACTTCAGGGTTAAGTTTATAACTTTCATAGATTGAATTAAATCTATCAGCATCACCCTTAGCCCTATTAACAACCTCACTAGCATATGCTTCAGCTTCCGATATAAGTTGAGCTGCCTCACCTCTAGCTCTTGGCACAATATCATTCCTAAAAGCTTCAGCTTCGTTAATTAGAGTATCTCTGTCCTGTCTTGCTCTTTGAACATCGTTAAAAGCGTCAATAACCTCTGAAGGTGGATTAACAGACAGTAATTGAACATCTCTAATCTCAACTCCAGCTTCATACTCGTTCAATAGTTCTTGGAGCATATTCTTTGCTTTCAACTGTATATCTTGTCGACCTCCAGTAAGAGCTGTTTGTATTTTTGTCTGTCCAATAATATCTCTCATAACTGATTGTGCAGCAACCTTAACTGTTTCTGGAGGATCTTGAATATTGAACAAATATGCACCTGCATCTGAAATTTTCCAAAAAACAATGAAATCAATATCAATATTGTTTTCGTCACCTGTAATCATTTTAGATTCGTCAGGAACATCTCTTCTACTGGTAGCAGCACCACCAAAAGACCTATATCCAATTTCAATCCTGTTATCTCTAGTTACATCAGGTGTAAGAACTTTTTCTATCGGAGTAGGTAAATGATAATGTAAGCCGGGTGGTGTAGTTCGTACCCATTCACCAAATCTCATAACTACGCCTTGTTGTTGAGGGTTAACTCTATAAATTCCAGTTAGTAACCATATAGCTAATAAAACAAATAAAAGTATCGTAAAGCCTCTACCACCACCAAAGCCTGTTGGCATCATCTTTTTTAATTTATCTTTACTTTCTTTAAGCATTTGATCAACATCAGGGGGTGTTCCGTTTGAATTTGGTCTTTTACCCCATGGATTTTGATCGTTACCACTACCCCAAGGGCCTGAACCGTTATCGTTGATATTGTTAATTATCATTTGATACTCCGAATAAGAAAGATAATATAGATTTTGTAGATATTTTAATAAATTAATATATGATATTTGCACTGTGATATTAAATTTCAACCTTTCATAGAAATTATTTATAGGCGTATGAAATGAATAATAAAAATTTAGACGAGATAATTAAAATTTTGAAGTCTATTACCTTACAAAATCAATCTCATAATATTTATGAAAGTAAAATGGTAAATGGTTTAAAATACGAAAATAACATAATTTCGTTTACTCTTGAGCTCCTCCCAGAACAATTAAAACAATCCCATTCAATAAAAAAATTTATTCAAGAAAAATTAAATGTTGTTAATAATATTAAACAAGTAGAAATAATTTTAACTTCACATAAATCAAAAAAAAATCCCACTATTAATGAAACATTAAAACCTGCTAAACATATTATTGCAGTCGCAAGTGGTAAAGGGGGTGTTGGAAAATCAACCACAGCAATTAATTTAGCTTTGTCATTATCAAAATGGAATTATAATGTTGGAATTTTAGATGCTGACATCTATGGTCCCAGCTTGCCAAAATTAACTGGCATTAACAATAAACCTCAAAGTAATGGAAAAAAAATTATTCCACATGTTGCATTTGGATTACAGGTAATGTCTATTGGTTATTTGGTACCAGAAGATGCTGCTACTATTTGGAGAGGGCCTATGGTTATGAGCGCAATTGAACAACTGCTCAAAGATGTAAATTGGTCTAATCTTGACTTTTTGGTAATTGATATGCCACCTGGAACTGGAGATGCTCAATTAACATTATCCCAAAGAGTTCAACTTTCTGGAGCAATTATTGTTTCAACCCCTCAAGACTTATCTCTTATAGATGCAAGAAAAGGTCTAAATATGTTCAAAAAAGTAAATGTTCCTATTTTAGGTATTATTGAAAATATGAGTTATTTTGAATGTTATAATTGCAATACAAGGCATGAAATTTTTGGTAATGGAGGAGCAAAAGCAGAAGCTGATAAATTAGGTGTAACATTTTTGGATGCAATTCCTTTAGATATTTCTCTTAGATCAACATCTGATGAAGGAAACCCTATTGTTCATAAAGAGCCGAATAGTGATATTGCTAAGAAATATTTGGAAATTGGATCTAAAATATTGAAAAAAATTGAAAATGACAAAAAACAAACCCCTCAAATTATTCAATGAACCATTATTTTCTTCTATAGTGCCAATAACTATGTTCAGGGACATTTATTGTTGCTAAATGATGCTCAAGTTTAGTTTTTTTCCACTCACTTTCATTTAATTCTGGGAACTTGATACCAATATCTGTATCAAATTTAACTTTTGTCATTTCTATATTGTCACAATATTCTAAACCTACTTTATATATTTCGGCTCCACCAAATAAAAATATTTTTTTTTGGATTAAATTTTGATTATTTAAAATATTAAGATTGATCCATTCATCAGCTTTATTAATAGCATCTTCAAATGTATTAACTACTATAGCCCCATCAGCACTCCAAGAAACAGAATTTGTTAGTACAATATTCGCTCTTCCTGGTAAGGGCCTTCCAATTGAATCCCAAGTTTTTCTGCCCATTATCAATGGGCTACCCATAGTCAATTTTTTTACCCTTTTAAGATCCCCAGGTAAATACCAAAGTAAATTTTTCCCATCACCAATAATTCTATTTTCATTCATAGCTACAATGCAAAATATCGGATTTTTTAAGTTTTCTTTTATTATCATTTAAACTGCTACTGGTGCGGGAATATTTGGATATGGGTCATAATCAGTAATATCAAAATCTTCAAATTTAAAATCATTTATATCAGAATGTATTTTAGAAATTTTTAATTTTGGTAACTTTTTAGTTGATCTACTCAATTGCAATTTAGCTTGTTCGATATGATTACTATATATATGCGCATCACCTAATGTATGTACAAAATCACCAACGCACAGACCAGTAACATTAGCTATCATGTGTGTCAAAATTGAATAAGAAGCTATATTAAATGGTACTCCAAGAAATATATCCGCACTTCTTTGGTATAATTGACAGGATAACTTGTTGTCAGCTACATAAAATTGAAACAAACAATGACATGGTGGTAGAGCCATACTGCCTACATCTGATGGATTCCAAGCAGAAACTATCATTCTTCTTGAGTTAGGGTTATTTTTAATTTCATTTATAACGTTATTTAATTGATCAAGTTTTCTTCCATCTGCGGTGTCCCAACTCCTCCATTGTTTTCCATAAACAGGCCCAAGATCACCATTCTCGTCTGCCCACTCATCCCAAATAGACACATCATTTGCTTTTAAGTAAGATATATTGGTCTCACCTCTAATAAACCATAATAACTCGTGAATGATTGACCTTATATGGAGTCTTTTTGTTGTTAACAATGGAAGGCCTTCATTTAAATCAAACCTCATCTGCCAACCAAAAATTGACCTTGTTCCCGTTCCAGTTCTATCATCCTTAATATCACCTTGTTGCAAAACATGACCTAATAAATCTAAATATTGCTTCATAAAAAACTCAATGTAAAAAATCTATTTAATTATTATTATGTGCTCTTTAATTAAAAAAATAAATATTGTATAGTAAAAAAGTCAATTAGATGACTATAGTGATAAACATTTTTTAGAATAAGCTTAGCGGACCCGGGGGCGGTACCCGGCACCTCCACCAAAAAATATGGGGGTGAAATAGGATCGACGCATGTAGTAAAAATTAAACTTTCACTCGGCATTGTACCACCGTTATCGGACTATTTAAATAGTTGCAAACGACAACTATGCTCCGGTAGCCGCAGCAGCGTAAGCAGCCAAAGCAACCGAAAACTAGTTCAGTTCTATAGCTAGAACTGGCGGGGTTATTGTTTACCTGGCAACAGAAAAACTTTGGTGGCGAGAAGAAACTTCTCGCCATCAAAAAAATAAATTTTGAATGAAAAATTGATCTTGTGAAATCTAGGATGTTTTTCAATTCTATATGAGGCATAAATTTTGACAAATAAAAAAGATAATAATGGATTTGATTACGATATTTTAGTTGAAGAAAGTCTAAAGAATGTGGTTAAAAAAGTTTTAAAAATTACTTCTGAGACTGGTCTTATTGGTGATAGTCACTTTTTTATAACATTTAATGGCAATGATCCAGATGTTAGAGTTCCCTCAGAGTTGAAACAAACCGAAGAGTCTGAAATAAAAATAATCATTCAACACCAATTTTGGGATTTAAAAACAACAAGTGAACATTTTGAAGTTACCCTCTCTTTTAATGGTGAAAAAAAACATATTTTTGTTCCTTTTAAGGCAGTTACATCTTTTACTGATCCCTCTGTTGGTTTTGGACTTCAATTTAAAATCGAAGATAATATAATAGACACTAAATTAAATGTTAAAGAGACCTCAGATCCTAATGAAAAACAACTAGTTCCTGCCGAAAACACAGAGATTAAATCAGGGGAAATAGTTTCACTTGATGAATTCAGAAATAAAAAATAATACCTTTAGCAGGAGATTATCTTGAGCGATTTTCATTATTCACCAATGTTTCCAGTTTTTACTGATGATACAGAATACATAAAATTATCAGATTCATATATAAAAACTTCAAAATTAAATGATGAAGAAATTTTGATAATTGATCCTAAGGCACTTACTCTATTATCACAAAGAGCTTTTAAAGATGTATCTCACTTTCTTAGAAAATCACATTTAAAACAGCTTAGAGATATACTTGAAGATGAAGAAGCCTCTAGTAATGACAAATTTGTTGCTTTAACAATGTTAAAAAATGCAAATATATCTGCATCAGGAGTTCTTCCTATGTGCCAAGATACTGGTACTGCAATAATCTTAGGTTATAAAGGCGAAAAAGTTTTCACTAACTCTGATGATAATGAATTTCTTTCTTTAGGAGTTTACAACACATATAAAGATAATAATCTACGTTTCTCTCAACTTGCACCAGTTTCTATGTTTGAAGAAAAAAATACCTCTAACAATTTACCTGCAGAAATAAGTATATTTGCTAATGAAGGACAAGAGTATAAATTTGCCTTTGTACAAAAAGGAGGGGGATCTGCAAATAAAAGTTTTTTATTCCAGGCAACCCCAACTACTCTAAATCCTGAAAATTTAAAAAATTTTCTTTATGACAAAATTATTTCTCTAGGCACTGCCGCCTGTCCACCTTATCATTTATCAGTGGTTATTGGAGGCACATCAGCTGAATTTAATTTAAAGACAGTTAAACTTGGATCTATGCGTTATTTAGATAATTTACCTAAAGCTGGAAATTTCAAATCTGGACATGCATACAGAGATTTAAAATGGGAAAAAATAATCTTAGATCTCACTAGGGAGATGGGTGTAGGTGCTCAATTTGGGGGGAAATATTTTTGTCATGACGTCAGAGTTATTAGGCTTCCAAGACATGGTGCATCACTGCCAATAGGAATTGGAGTTTCTTGTTCAGCCGATAGACAAATCTTAGGGAAGATAAATAAAAAAGGAATTTTTGTTGAAAAACTCGAAACAGAACCAAGTAAATATTTACCCGATGTGAATTTAGACGAAATATCGGAAGATGTTACGGATATTGATTTAAATCAACCAATGAAAAATATTTTAAAACAATTAAATGAATGTAATATTAAGAAAAGAGTTAATCTTTCTGGACCCCTGGTTGTTGCAAGAGACATAGCTCATGCAAAGTTACTTCAAAGATTAAATGAGGATGGCAAGCTACCTGATTATATAAAAGATCATCCTGTCTACTATGCCGGCCCAGCTAAAACCCCAAAGGGTATGCCTTCTGGATCTTTTGGCCCAACAACTGCTGGTAGAATGGATGCTTATGTAGATAAATTTCAAGAAAATGGTGGATCAATGGTTATGTTAGCAAAAGGAAACAGATCAAAGCAAGTAAAAGAAGCTTGCAAAAAACATGGAGGATTTTACCTTGGAACTATTGGAGGAACTGCTGCAAAAGTTGCACTAGATTGCATTAAAAAAACAGAGGTTTTAGAATATCCAGAGCTTGGAATGGAGGCTGTCTGGAAAATTGAAGTTAAAAACTTTCCTGCATTTGTGGTAATTGATAATAAAGGGAATGATTTTTTTGATATTTAAGCTACCATCTGCTTCATTACTGAAAAAAGATCAGATTTTCCTTCAAAACCAATTCCAGATATTTCAGGTAAAGTCACAAAGCTTTTTTCTACCCTAACACCATCAGGGAATCCTCCATACGGTTGAAAAAGATCTGGATAACTCTCATTTCCACCAAGTCCTAATCCCGCTGCAATTGCTAAAGACATTTGATGTCCTCCGTGAGGGATACACCTTGAAACATCCCATTGATTTTCTTTAAGCATTTCAATAATCTTTAAATACTCAACTAAGCCATAACTTAAAGCGCAATCAAATTGAAGCCAATCCTTATCTTTTCTCATTCCAGCATATCTAATGAGATTTCTTGCGTCATTGACTGAGAATAAATTCTCTCCAGTGGCTAATGGAGCTAAATAATGCTTTGACAGCTCCTTATGAAGTTCGAAATCTAAAGGATCGCCTGGCTCTTCGTACCAGAATAAATTATAGTTTGATAAAGCTTTACCATATTCAATCGCTGTTTCAAGATCAAACCTGCCATTTGCATCAACAGCAAGTTGATCTTCAGGACCTAAAATTTTTAAAATAGCTTCTATCCTTTTACAATCTTCTGATAGAGAAGCTCCTCCTATTTTCTTTTTAACTACTGTATAACCAAGATCTAAATATTTTTTTATTTCGTCAGTTAAACCATTAATTCCTTGATTTGGCCAATAATATCCACCAGCAGCATAAACAAACACTTTTCTATTTGGCACACCATCACCATATCTTTCTGCTAGCATTTGAAATAATGGCTTATCTTCGATTTTAGAAATAAGATCCCATAATGCCATGTCAATGGTCCCTACAGCCACAGATCTTTCCCCATGTCCGCCAGGTTTTTCATTTTTCATCATGACTTTCCACATCTTTATGGGATCGAAATTTGTACCTTCATCATTTAAAATTTCATTTATATTTGCTTCTAATAATCTTGGAGCAAATCTCTCTCTGATAAGGTGACCCTGTCCATACCTTCCATTCGAATTAAATCCATAACCAATTAAAGGCTTACCATTTTTAACAACATTAGAACAAACAGCGACAAGACTTATCGTCATTTTTGAAAAATCGATATATGCATTCTTAATATTGGAACTTATAGATTTAGTTTCTTCAATTATATTAGTTATCTTCATTATACTATGCCTATGTATGATAATGCATATCAAGAATTAACTAAGACAATATTTTTTTTTAAAAGAGCCTAGAAGTTAACCCTGCCGAGCCTTAAATCTTGGGTTCCTTTTATTAATAACGTATAGACGACCTCTACGTTTTACAATTTGAGAGTTTCTATCTCTGACTTTAAGAGTTTTTAAAGAACTTACTACTTTCATGATCGCCCTACTAAATAATTATTGATTTGATATAATAACAATTCATTTTGGTCAAGATCAAAAATAACTTTAGCAAATTTATTTAAATTTAACTCCACAACCACCCAAGCCACAATAACCATTTGGATTTTTATAAAGGTATTGTTGATGATAGGTTTCAGCAAAATAGAAATCTATATTTTTTTTTATTTCAGTCGTGATTTCATTAAATCCTGCTGAATCAAGTAAATATTGAAATTCTGTTTTAGAAGTCTTCACATCATTTAGGTTTTCAGAATTATTTACAAAAATTGCAGATCTATATTGAGTGCCAATATCATTACCTTGCCTCATACCCTGAGTTGGATCATGTCCTTCCCAAAATTCAATTAAAATAGTTTTTAAATTTAATTTATTAGGATCATATACCACTCTAACAACTTCTGTATGACCCGTTAACCCACTACAAACTTCATCATAGGTTGGATTTTTAGTATAACCTCCAGCATACCCAACTGATGTATGATAAACCCCTTCAAGCTTCCAAAAAATTTTTTCAGCACCCCAAAAACATCCCATCCCAAGTATAATTATTTCAAAATTCTTTGGAATTTCCATTAGATTACGACCATTAATCTCGTGAAACAACTCATTTTCAATAGGATCATTTCTCCCTACTAATGCATCTGATTTATCTACTAGATTATTTTTTTTAATAAAAAACATTAGAAAATAGTTACATAAAAAAATTAAGTTTTAAAATTAGATAAAAGCATAACTTGACCGATCGTTAATTGCAATATAATCAAATCATTTAAAAATTAAAGGCCAAAAATATGGATGATGATATTTATGGAATTAAAAAATGGGGTGATGATATCCTTGAGATCCTGAATAATGGAAATATAGGACTTAAAAATCCATTTTATCCATCTAATCCTTCTATCGACCTAATTAAAATTATAGAAAGCCTTAATGAAAGAGGTATTAGTTGCCCAGTACTATTAAGAGTTACAGATTACTTAGCATTTAGAATAAAACAAATTAATGAGTCTTTTTTTAAAGCAATAAAAGAAGTTAGATATAAAGGTTATTATAAGGGTGTTTTTCCAGTTAAAGTTAATCAACAGGCACAAGTAATTGACAGAATAGTTGATTTTGGAAAAGAATTTGATTTTGGTTTAGAAGTTGGATCTAAACCTGAATTATTAATAGCTTTAGCCCACGATCTCTCTAGTGAATCTACCATTATATGTAATGGGATTAAAGACAGAGAATTTATTAATTTGGCAATATTATCACTGAAAATTGGTTTTAAAACTATTTTAGTTTTAGAAAGTCCACGTGAACTTGATCTAATCATTCAAGTTTCTCAAGAACTAAATGTAAGACCATTACTTGGAATAAGAGTAAAATTAACAAACAAAGTAAGTGGTAATTGGTCTCAATCAAGTGGAGATCGAAGTGCATTTGGAATGTCCGTTGAACAAGTCATGAAAGTTATTACAAAATTAAAAGTTAATAACTATCTTGATTGCTTGGTTCTACAACATTCACATCTTGGCAGCCAGATTCCTGATATTATTGAAATTAGAAAAGCAACACAAGAGGCTTGTAGATTTTTCTCAGAAATGTGTAAACAAGGTGCACCATTAGAATATTTAGATCTTGGAGGCGGCTTAGGTGTGGATTATACTGGGGAACAAAAGTCTTCTCTTAACTCAATAAATTATTCATTAGATGAATACTGTATAAATATTGTTGAAACTGTTAAATATGAATTAGATCAATCAAACGTGGATCATCCCATAATTGTTACTGAATCTGGAAGAGCATGCATTGCATCTAGTTCAATGCTAATTTTTAATATTTTAGAGACAACAAACTTTGATAGCGAAAAAAAACAGGAAATTAATTCAAAAGACCATCCCTTATTGAAAAATATGATTCAAATTCCTGAATATTTAAATTTAGAAAGAGCTCAAGAATGTTTGAACGATTTAAATTATTATAGAGAAGAAATAAGAGCTCTTTTTAGAAGTGGTCAAATAGATTTATCAAATATGGCAAAAACTGAAGAGACTTATTTATACATCATAAATAAAATTAAAACTGTACTTTCTTCAACACCGGAAATAACTGAAGAACTTCAAGATGCAATTGATAATATGGCAGATATATATCATGGCAACTTTTCTTTATTCCAAAGCCTACCAGATGTTTGGGCTATTGATCAAATTCATCCTATTGCACCACTTCAAAAACATAATAAGCAACCAAACAGAAGAGTTATTTTAAATGATATTACTTGCGATAGTGATGGTATAATAAATAAATTTGTACTGAAAGACGGTATTTCAAACACATTACCTTTACATGACATTAGTGATGATGAGGACTATTTTTTAGGCGTGTTTTATATTGGTGCCTATCAAGAAACGTTGGGAGATCTTCATAACTTATTTGGTGATACAAATGTGGCTACAATAAAATTAAAAGAAAATGGAGGATTTCAGCTATTACATGAGCAAGAAGGTGATACTATTTCAGAAGTTTTAACTTATGTTGAATATGAGCCTAAGAACATAATTAATAGGTTCAAACATATAGTAGAGGATGCAGTAAGAAGTAGAGACTTATCACTTTCAGAAAGAAAAAAAATAACTCAATCTTTCAAGGATTCGATTTCTGGTTATACTTATTTCGAAAAATAAATAATTAGGAAATTTATGGGAGTTGGAAATGGACAATATTTTAGTTATTGGAGCAGGTGGTGTTAGTCATGTAACTGTTCACAAAATGGCAAAAAATTCTAATTATTTTAAAAATATAATTTTAGCAAGTAGATCTATCGAGAAATGCTTCAAAATTAAAGAAAGTGTTAAAGATAAATATAATATTAACATTACAGTAGCAGAGCTAGATGCAGACAATATTGACGAAACGGTGGCATTAATTAAAAAATTTAACCCCTTTTTGGTTGTCAACCTAGCTCTTCCCTATCAAGATCTTAATATAATGGATGCTTGTTTGTTAACTAATACACATTATTTAGATACCGCCAATTATGAACCTAGGCACGAAGCAAAGTTTGAATACAAGTGGCAATGGGATTATGATAAAAAATTTAAAGAAAAGGGCCTTATGGCTCTTTTAGGATCAGGTTTTGATCCAGGTGTTACGAATGTTTTTACAACTTTTACTAAAAAACATCATTTGGATAGTATTGATTTTTTAGATATTCTTGACTGCAATGATGGTGATCATGGACACCCATTTGCTACTAATTTTAATCCCGAAATAAATATTAGAGAGGTTACATCTGATTCTAAGCATTGGGAAGATAATCAGTGGAAGATTGGGCCTGCTCTTAAGAAAAAAGTCTCTTTTAAATTTCCTGAAATTGGAAATAAAAATATGTATTTAATGTATCATGAAGAATTGGAGAGTTTAATAAAACATTATCCTGAGATTAAAAGAGCAAGATTTTGGATGACATTCGGTGATAACTATTTAAAATATTTAGATGTTCTCCAAAATATTGGTATGACATCTATCGACCCAGTCAATTATAATGGGAAAGAAATAATTCCATTACAATTTTTACAAAGTGTTTTACCAGATCCTGGCAGTCTTGGAGAAAAAACTAAAGGGAAGACTTGTATAGGCACAATAGTTACTGGTAAAAAAAACAATTTAGAAAAAACATATTATACATATAATATCTGCAATCATGAAGATTGCTTCAAAGAAGTGGGTAGCCAGGCAATTTCATACACTACTGGTGTCCCCGCAATGATAGGATCATTGCTAATGTTAAAAAAGAGCTGGTTTAAACCTGGAGTTTGGAACATGGAGCAATTTGATCCAGATCCCTTTATGGAACTTCTCAATAAGCATGGTTTACCTACTAAAACCATACAGCTAGAAAACAAAGTAAATTTCTAGTGGATAAAATTTTTCAAACTATGGGAGGAGATCCAAGAAATTTTAATAAACTAGATTTGTATAAATTACCAAGTCCTTGTTTTGTTATAGATAAAAGAGCATTAATTAAAAATTTGTTAACCTTAAATCACCTAAAATCACAAACAGGTATTAAAATTTTAGTTGCTCTGAAGGCTTTTTCTACTCCTTATTTTGGTCCCTTAATATCTGAATATTTAGATGGATGTTGCAGTTCTGGTTTATATGAAACAAAGTTAGCAAAAAAATATTTTAAAGGAGAAATTAGTACTTTTTCTCCAGCATATAAAAAAGATGATATTAGAGAAATTGTTAACTTATCAGATCATATCGTTTTTAATTCCTCAAACCAATTGAATGATTTTTATAATATTGCAATAAAATTTAAGAATGAAATTGGTTTAAGAATTAATCCACTTTATTCTGAAATAGATAATGACAAATATAATGCTGCTAGTACCAATTCTAGATTAGGCATGCATTTAAATGATTTAGATAAAATTGACATAAAAAAATTAAATGGTATTCATTTTCATACCTTATGTGAACAAAATTTCACTCCTCTGGAAAATACTTGGGATAAAATTAAAAATGATATTGTTCCCATCTGTAAAAAATTAAATTGGCTTAATCTTGGTGGAGGTCATCATATTACCAGAAATGATTATGAAATTGATAAATTAGAAATTTTTCTAAAACAACTCGCAGATGAAACTAGCTGTCAAATTTATATTGAACCAGGAGAAGCTGTGGTATTAGATTCGGGTATTTTAGTTGGAGAAATTATAGATAGTTTTAAACCTAGCAATGAGCTCTCACCAAATATCGCAATTACAGATATTAGTGCAGTCTCTCACATGCCTGATGTAATTGAGGCGCCATATAGGCCAGCATTACTTAATGAACCTAAATACGGATACAAAGTTATGCTTGGTGGACCTAGCTGTTTAGCAGGTGATATCATTGGAGAGTATAATTTTAAGTCTACACCCAAAGTTGGAGATAGAATAGCTATATTAGATCAAGCACATTATACTATGGTAAAAACTAGTTTTTTTAATGGAGTAAAAATACCATCTGTAGCAATTTGGGATAGTGATAATGATAATTTAGAAGTAATCAAAAGATTTACTTATGAAGACTTTGAAAATAAATTATCTTAATTTCAGGTAATGAGATGAAAAACACAAAAAAAAATTTTTTAAACTCAGAACTCTCTGTGGAGGAAAGAAGTAAAGAAAAAGCAAAATTTCATATCCTCCCAATACCTCTAGAGAAAACAGTCTCTTGTGGCAGAGGTACATCAAAAGGTCCTGAAGCTATACTAAATGCGAGCAACGAACTGGAAAGATTCACTGGTAAAAGTGAACCTTGCCTTAGTGGTATTTTTACTCATCCTTTTTTAAATTGTAATTTTCCTATAGAAAATGTGATGCTTAATATAGAAAAGACTACAAAAGAAATTTGCAAACAAAACAAAATACCAGTAATCCTTGGCGGTGAGCACAGTATTACTTTTGGTGCTGTAAATGGTATTTTTAAAGGATTAAATTTCTCAAAATATGAAGAAATAGGGATTATACAAATTGATGCTCATGCTGATTTAAGAAAAAATTATGAAAATCAAGTGCATTCACACGCAAGTGTTATGTATCTTTTAAGCAAATCAAAATATAAAGTAGCACAATTTGGTGTAAGAGCATTAAGCAAAGAAGAAGTAAAAAATAGAAATATTTTTGAAATATTCTATTTTGACATTGAAGATATTAAAAATAACAAAGACCTAAGATTACCCGTAAACTTTCCACAAAACATATATATTACTTTCGACGTAGATGGATTAGATCCGTCAATAATGCCTGCTACGGGAACGCCAGTACCTGATGGTCTTGGATTTAATGAAAGTTTACAATTAATAAAAAGTTTAATCACAGGTAGAAAAGTAATTGGATTTGATGTTGTTGAATTTTCACCAATTAAAAATTTCTTTGCATATGACTTTACAGTAGCATCGTTAGTTTACAAGATAATGGAATTAATAGATTTAAATGACTAAAGATTGTGGCTTTGTATCCATTTTTCAGCATCAAGCGCAGCCATGCAACCCATACCTGCAGCTGTTACGGCTTGCCTATAAATTTTATCAACACAATCACCTGCAGCAAAAACACCATCTAAATTAGTAATTGTTGTACCTGGTTTTTGAGCTATTATATAACCTTCATAGTCCATTTCCAGTACATCTTTAAAAGGCTTTGTTGATGGACTATGACCAATTGCAATGAAAACACCATCAACTTTAATTATCTTTGATTTATTTTGTTTAGTTGAGATTAATTTAAGAGCATTAACCCCATTTTCATCACCAAGAATTTCGCTAACTTCATTATTCCAAATAATATTTATATTTTTCTTGGAAAAAAGTCTGTCTTGTAAAATCTTCTCTGATCTTAGTGCATCACGTCTATGAATTAAATTTACCTTAGAACATATATTTGATAAATACAAAGCTTCCTCAACAGCTGTATTACCTCCTCCAACTACTGCAACTTCTTTATTTCTGTAAAAAAAACCATCACAAGTTGCACAAGCAGAAACACCTCTTCCATTATATTTGTTTTCACTTTCTAAACCTAACCATTTAGCCTGTGCTCCAGTGGCTATAATTATAGTATCTGCTATCAAAGATTTATTTGAATCTAAAACCACTATCTTTTCATTTTTTTTTAATTCAATTTTAACAACTATATCATTGATTACACGAGCTCCAACTTTTATTGCCTGAGATCTCATTTGTTCCATCATCCATGGACCTTGAACAACATCAGCGTATCCTGGGTAGTTTTCAACATCTGTAGTTATTGTAAGTTGGCCTCCAGGTTGGATTCCCTCAATTATAATTGGATTTAGATTAGCTCTTGCCGCATATATTGCAGCGGTTAAACCTGCAGCTCCTGAACCAATAATTATAACTTTTTCTTTTTGATTTTTCATACTTAAATTCTCTGTCCTCTAAATACGATTGTTCTATTATCATTTAAAAAAACTCTTCTTTCAGAATGAGCTTTTATGGCTCTGTACAAAACTCTTGCTTCAATATCCCTTCCCATTAAAACCAAATCACTAGGCATCATTTCGTGATTAACCTCTTGAGTATCTTGTTCAATTATGGGTCCCTCATCAAGATCTTTTGTAACATAATGTGCAGTTGCACCAATGACCTTCACTCCTCTTTCAAAGGCTTGATGATAAGGTCTCGCTCCTTTAAAACTAGGCAAAAAACTATGATGTATATTAATAATTTTTCCTGCATAATCATTTGTGAATTCTTCTGATAACACTTGCATATAACGAGCTAAGACAATTAACTGAACATCATTATTATTAATAATTTCTTTTAATTTTTTTTCCTGATCTAATTTATTTGATTTTTCAATTGGTAAATAATGAAATGGAATATTAGAAAAATTTGCTATCTCTTCTGCGGTTTTATGATTTGATACAACAGCTTTAATTTTTAAATTTAATGAGTTATTTCTAACTTTAAACAAAATATCATTTAAACAATGATCAAATTTAGAAACAAGCAAAATAGTATTCATGGGACTTTCAATCTCAGATAAGAAAAAATCTGCATTTAATTTCTTTGCTAATATCTCTAAATTATTTTTTACATTTGATAACATTTCATTATTAAGTAATAAAAAACTTTGTCTGATAAAAAAGTTACCATTTTTTTGATCTGTAAATTGTTTAGACTCAACAATATTACAGTTCGATTCAGCCAATATCGAAGAAATTTTTGCAACAATTCCAACCTGATCTTTACAAGATAATTTCAATATATGTGTTTCTAATTTCATATCCATGAACATTTAATACATTTTTTAATATTTAGAAACAATACGATATTTAATAATTTAAAAATTTATTTGAAGCTTCATAAAATTCTAAGGGATTTTCTATGTGTAAAAAGTGGTCTGCATCTTTAATTTCATGAAAAAAAATATTAGAAAAAAACTTTTTAAATATCTTGAAATATTCCTCTTTAACATAATTACTTTTTCCTCCATAAATGCAAAGTACTTCTTTATCAAATTTATTAATTTTATTAATGGTAGGAAACTTTCTTAAATCATTAAGAGATTTCTTAATTGCTTTTAGATTTACTGACCATTTATATTTTCCATCTACTAATTCAAGATTTTGTAATAAAAATGACCTTAAAAAATTGTGATCTATATATTTAGACAAAACAACATCAGCTTCTCCCCTACTTTTTATTAAATCTATATTCATATCTAATAGAGAATTTATTATTAGGTTATCATCATTTTCATAATCAACAGGGGCTATATCAGCAATTATAACCTTATTAACATATTTTGGCTCCAATAAGGTAATTATCATAGCTAATTTACCACCCATTGAATGGCCCAATAAATTAGTTTTTTCTACGCCCAGCAAATTAAAGAGATTTACAACATCATTCATCATTAATATATATGACATATCTTCTTCGAAATCATTTCCTCCATGATTTCTTAGATCCACAGTCACAACTATCTGATTTTTTTCTTTACTTAATTTTTTAGAAAATGTTTGCCAATTTTTACCTCTTCCATATAGCCCATGAAAAATAAATAATGTTTGAAAATTTTTATCATTAAAGTTCACATTATTTTTTTCAAATTCTATTTGTTTTCCATTTTTATATATTTGAAAATTTATCATTATGAGGATTTAAAAATTAATGTCCTAAAAATTAAAATTATATCAGTTTAGTCGTTAGATTAAATATAAAAATAAATAATTGAAGGTAAATATGGGCCAGATAATTAAATTAGATTTTTCTTCATACAACGCAAACCAAGAAAATTTATATGAAAAAAAGCTTATTAGGATTAGAGACGAAATTGAAGATTATCTTAATCAAGCCTCAACAGTTGAAAAAGATGATCTAGCTATAGCTCTTGCAGCAGGAAGGTACTCTTCAATGAAACTTGCAAAATTAACGGGTGAAGAAAGCACAAAAAAATTTTTTAATGAATGTATTAAAACAACTTTAAAGTAAAATATTTCAAAATAATTACGAAATTCTAGTTATACTTCCTGAAACTTCTGCCCCTAAATCGATAGATAAAGCATTGGTTTTCAAATTACCTTCAACTTTTGCACTGCTAGCTACATTAAGAGTATTTGCAGCCACTTCACCTTTAACTAACCCGCCTAATGTAACTTTATCAGCAATTAAATTACCATCAAAAATGCTGTTAGCTTCAAGTAGTACATCTTTAGCTCTTAACTCACCTTTAAATCTTCCAGCAACAACTACTGATGATCCAGCGGAATCTAAGTTACCTTCCATAACCAATTCTTCTGATATGTATGTAATTTCACTCATAATTAATCCTCTAAAAAAACTTAATTTATTTTTCTTCTATTTGATCTTCTTCAACTTCATCATTTTCATTAGTTTCTTCAATTTTTTCTGCATCAGCTTCATTCCAATTATGAACTACTCTGCAATTTAAAGCTGCGCCTCTATCCATTTGTAATGATTTATAATGAACCTCTCCACTAATTCTTGAAGTTTCAGTTAGCCAAACACTATCAGCTTGCATTTTACCTTCATATTCTCCTGCAATGACTACTAATTCTGAATCAACTTTTCCAAGAAATTTTCCAGTTGATCCAATTGTAACTTTTTCAGTTGTTAAATCAGCTTCAACATAACCATTGATTTCAATTGATTTAGCATTAGATATTTTTCCAGTAAATCTTGCACCTGAACCTAAAACTGCCTGTTTATTTGCCATCAAACGTCTCCTTTAAAATTTTATTTTTTTCTCTTTCCAATTTGAGCCTCAACTACAGCTCCTTCCTCTATTGAAATATTTTCATAAAAAACTTCTCCAGTAATTTTACCTGAAGACCTGATTGAAACGACATCACCTGAAACTTGACCGTCACATTTACCAGAAACTGTTACAACATCTGCGTCAATGTTGCCCTTTAAAGTACCAGTATCTTCAACAGATAGACTATGACATTTAATGTCTCCAACAACTGATCCTAATAATACTAAATCTCCATCTGCTGAAATTTTACCTTTTATTTTCATATCACTTGAAATTACTGATTTTTCATTTTCAGTATCATTTGTTTTTCCTAACATCTTGGAAATCCTTTTTCTGATTATTAAAATAAATTTTAACTAACTTACTACATCTAATAATATATAGTAAATTTATATTTAAAATTTTTCAAAATTTATTAATTTGGTATGAATGATGCAATTAACTTGCCATAATAATATTCTCAATTAAAAAATAGAGAGTTGGAAGTTATGGCTGAGGAAATAATTGATATAAGAGATCGTATTGAAAAAATGCGAATACAGATAGAAACCGAGGCTACAGAACAAATTTCTGACGACAAACCTCTTGAAGCTCATCAAAAAAATGGTAATTCTAACATATCACTTTCATTAGAGAATAAAAAAAGTTTCCCGAATCAAAATTTTAAGGTAGAAAATGATTCTGAAAATTTAGAAAATTTTGGTCAAAATGATAAGGAAAAATTTGTTAAAACTGAAACTTTCCCGTCTGTTAGCTTATCAGTAAAAAATCCAGTTTCTAGTAAAATTTTGATTATCTTAGTTAGTTTGCAAATTTTATCTAATATTGGGATTTTATATTTTTTATATTTAGGTATGGAGTAGTTGGTGGTTAATTCCACAGTAAATAAATTTGGGAAAAAGCTTCTTCCAGTTAAAACTGGTCAACGTTTTGGTGAAGAAATAAAAAAAGATAAAAAAGTAGGACTATTCTCCGAGAGAAGATTTTTAATATTTACAAAAAGAGGTCCAATTGAAATAGCTTTTAAGCCAATTCATTATGCAAGTGTTATAATGACTACAGTAATTGGATTAACTAGTATAATGTACTGGTCAGTAAAAGGAATATATTCAGCAATAGATGTAGCAAAAAAAAATGATATTATTACTGAAGCTTCGGCAAATATTAGCAGTCCAATCGAAAATGACTCTGATACAGTTGTTAATATAAACATACAAGATCAATCAAATATTTCTTTACCTATTCCCAAAAGTAATTCTCTTTTTGAAAAAAATGAAACACTCTCTTACAGAACTATAAATAATGTTGATGTTAATAATACTTCAGATAACTCTATCCAAGATTTTACAAAGACTAATAAAAAAAACATAATCTTTCAAAAACAAAAAACTAACCAGGAACAAATAGCGAAAAGGTCAAGTATAGATTTATTCAATAAAACTATGAGAAATCAAGATTTACCCAAAAGTTTTTCTAGACCAATTGTAAACGAAAGTAATATTTATATCTCTGAAAAATCTAATTTTGATGAAAATAATGAAAGTTTTGTACCCCAACCTCCTAAAATAAGCGAAAAAGTAAAAACGCTTCGTTTTCTTGCTTCTGTTGATAATGAGCTAATTCAAATGGAAAATGTTTTTAAATCAATAAATGTAGAGTTAAAAAATAGTGATTTAGTAAGTTTAAAGTCAATTATCAGTAATGTTAAACAGGTTGATCCAGACAGTGATGATTTTTTTAGAAACCTTAAGAAAAAGATAAATCTTCTCGCAATTTACAAAGATGCACTTCAAAATATTCCTTTAAAACCACCAATGGAACATTATTACGTTTCTAGTCCATATGGACCTAGAAAACATCCAGTTACTGGTAAATATAGAATGCATCATGGTATTGATTTAGCTGGAACATGGCAAGAAAATGTATCAGTTTCAGCTGATGGAACAGTAGTATTTGCGGGCTATCATGGATCATTCGGGAAAGTAATTAGAATTAAACATAATTATGGAATTATGACTACTTACGGACATTTAGCAAAAATCAATGTTAGGCGAGGTGATTTAGTCAGTGAGGGCCAAGTGATAGGAAAGATGGGTCGGACTGGGAAGGTCAAGGGAGCTCATCTACATTATGAAATTTCAGTAGGTGGAAAATCTCAAAACCCAGCTATTTACATTAAAATAGGTAGAAATCTTCTAAGTAGAACTAGTTTAAAAAATTTTGCAAACAAGACCTTTAACTAATCAATATTTGGCATGAGGAATGCATTAAATTCATTTCACATGGAGATAAATAATGTCATTAGAAAAACTAAACAAACATTTAGATAGTGAGAAAGCTCTAGTAAATATTATAGATAATTATATAATAAAAATCGATTATTTTGACCAAAAAGGAAAGATAAAAAGTAAAAGTAATATTCCTTTGATGCACATATTTGATCAAAAATCTATTGTTACTAAGATTTCTTAAAAGTATGTCTACTTAATTTATAGTCTAATTTGATGCAAACCTCGTTAATCTAGCTTGTTTTCTTCTTTGTGAGCTAGACGGTATATTTAACATGTCCCTATATTTTGCTACTGTTCTTCTAGCAACATCCATACCTTCCTTGTTCAATATTCCAGCCAACTTATCATCACTTAAAGGTTTTCCTGCAATTTCTGTCGAAATCAAGGTTTTAATAGTTTCTCTGACAGCAGAAGCAGCATGAAACTCAGAATTCTCTAAACCAGATATTGATGCTGAAAAGAAGTTTTTCAAAGGCATAATACCCCATTCAGTCAATATTAATTTACTATTTGTAACCCTCGAAACTGTACTTTCATGCATACCTATAGAATCTGATATATCCTTTAAAATCATTGGTTTCATATGACTAAATCCATGCCTAAAAAACCCAACTTGTTTTTTTACTATCTCGGATGTAACTTTTAGGATTGTTTTATTCCTTTGTTCTACTGCTTTTTTCAACCAACGAGCTTCTCCAATTTTTTCTAAAGCAAAAGTATTTCCTTTTTCATCAAGATTATAATTATCAATTTCTTCGATATAATTCTCATCAATGTTTACACTTGGTAAAGTTGAATTATTTAAATCAATACGCCATCCTTTTGCTGATTTTTTTACAATGATATCTGGTTGCTCGATTTGAACATTTTCTATACCAAAATGTTCAGCAGGTTTTGGATTTAATGTTTTTAAAAATCTAATCATTTGAAATAATTTTTCTTCTGAAATTTTGCAAAGCTTGCTTACTTGTTTGAATTTACCCGATGGTAAAATGCTAAGATTATCAAGAAGTAATTTGTATTCCTGATTATATTGTTTGTTTTCAATTAGTTGAATTTTTAAGCATTCGGCTAAATTTTGAGAAAATATGCCTGTAGGCTCAAACTTTTTTAATTTATGGAGAGTTTGTTCGATGATACTAATTTCAACATTCAAATCTTTTGCAACATCACTAGTTGATGCTATAAACCAACCACTTGGGTGAAGATAATCGATCATTGAAATTGCAACATTTATATTTTTTGCTTCATTGAAATTGATGTTAATTTGATTAACAATATGTTCTCTCAAAGATACTTTATATTTCAGTGTTTTTTCAATTACTTCACCAGCTGATTTTATAGTACCTGATTTTACAACTTCTTTTTCATAAAGTTTAGTATTTTCTAGTTTTGAATTTGAAGAAATATGAGTATCAAAATTATTTTCTAAATCAAGTCTACTCTCTTGTTTTAATGGATCTAAAGAACTATTCATATTTTCACATACATTAGAATTTTTTTCATCTAAAATTTTTGAAATATTAATTTGTTTACTGTCTTTTAAAAATGGATTTTCTAATTGAGCTTTATCTATAAAATCTGCTAGTTCAATGTTAGTTAATTGCAACAATTTAATAGCTTGTTGTAGTTGAGGAGTCATTATTAAAGACTGATTTTGTTTAATTTTTAATTGTTGTCCTAGTTTCATTTCAATCTCCAACTTTGTTTGCTTTCTATTAATTAAGGAGATTGAAACAATTAATTTTGAGAAATTCAAAATCTTAATTTGACAAAAATAAATGACAAAAAAATGACTTTTTTATTTTAATTTAATTAAGAATTTTTTTAATGAATACAGTAAGTTAACTATATAAAATTTTTAATGTTTTAAAATATTTAAATTTTATTTAAAGTATGTTGTCAAAAATATGTCTACAATATCTTGCAACTATAAATGATTAAAAAAAATAAAATTTTACAAAATTCAAAAAACGAACAAAAAGTTTATAAATGCAGAAACTGCTATATTATACGTTTATTTCTTTTAGCTGTTATATTTATTATATTATTTTCTTTTGTACAAAGCGATAATTTACATTATCTGAAGTTTGTTACTCCTACAAATGCTGCAACTTTGATAATTATTTTTGGTTTAGTGATGTTTTTAATTAAATTAGCTAAATATATTATTGAAAAAAAAAATAGTTAAAATTTATCTGTCTCTAACTAATCTTACATAATTTGGAATAAAACCTGGAAATCTTCCAAAAGTATGACCTGTATAAAAGTTAACAGTCCACATAAATTGTGATTGCCAAGGATTTTTTTCACTAGTCCAAAAAGACTCCGGTGGTGTTCCAGGAAATATTCGAGAATTGATCTTTACTTTTTTGCAGTTTTTACAAACTAAGCTCTCTAATTCTTTTCTGCTCGGTAAACGCCAACTACCTTCAAGTTGTTCATTAGCTTGACTTATAATAGTATCTATCTGATCTAATTTCACCTTTATTGGTTTGCCCACACACTTTTTTTGATCCCATACCATACCAACAGTGCATGTCATCCATTCCAGCTTAAAATTTAAATCTATTACATAATATCCCCTAGAAATAAAATTATTAGCCCAAACTTTGTTGAAATTAACTAATATAAATAATATTATAATAATAGTATAAATTTTAAAGAATGATAATCTAAGTTGTAACATAGCAAATCCCATTAGGTATTTTTTTTTTAATTAATTTAACTTTGGTCTCATTCTTGCAGAATTTATGCCTAATATCATTATTTTAAAATAAAAAAAGGCAAGCAAATGGATATAGCATCTTTAATTGGACTTATAGGGACTCTAGGAATGATTGCTGGGGCAATGATATCATCTGGTGGACTTGGTGCCTTCATTGATACACCTTCTATGTTGATTGTTATTGGAGGAACTTTCTTCGCTGTAATGTATAGATCAACATTACCAATGTTTCTAGCCTCATTTGGAACACTTGTTAAAGTTTTTATGCCGGGAGCAAAAAAACATGATGAATTAATTACAAGGATTACGGAACTTGCTGGCATTGCAAGAAAAGATGGAATGATGGCGCTTGAAGGCCAGGAAGTACCAGATAAATTTTTTGAAAAAGGACTTCAAATGCTTGTCGATGGTGCCGATGAAACTAAATTAACTGAACAACTAAACAAAGAAGTCAAGGCAATGAAAGCTAGACATGAAGATATGACAGGCGTTTTTCAGGCTTGGGTGGATTTAGCACCCGCAATGGGGATGATTGGAACATTAATTGGATTAGTTGCTATGTTAGGTAATATGGCTGACCCAAAAGCAATAGGACCTGCAATGGCAGTTGCATTATTAACAACTTTATATGGAGCTATGATTGCAAACTGTATTTTCATGCCTATTGTTACAAAACTTGAGGGTTATTCAGCTCACGAATTACTTTATAGAGAAATGGTTGTAATGGGACTAAAATATATTTCCAGAGGTGAAAGTCCAAGGAATATAACTGATCAGTTGGTAGCTCTTATGCCTCCAAAAATTCAAGCCCAAATAGAAGAAGCTGCTTAGTTAGTTTTAATAATTAGGAGTTTATCATGGCTGAAGCACAAGTAGAAGGAAGAGAAGAAGAGGAAGAAGAAGAATGTCCTAAATGTCCGCCTGCAGGTGCCCCTGCATGGATGGCCACATTTGCGGATATGGCTACACTATTGATGGCATTCTTTGTACTAATCTTATCTTTCGCAGAATTTAATGTTCCAAAATTTAAACAAATTAGCGGTAGTTTAAAGAATGCCTTTGGAATTCAAAGGATAGTTCCAGTTGTAGAACAGCCAAAAGGAACAACAGTTCTTTCTCTTGATTTCAGCCCATCTCCTGCACCATCAGTTACTAAAAACCTTACCCAACAAACCACCGATGCGGAACAAAAAAATTTAGACTTAAAATCTGAAATTGATGAGGGAGATAGTGCTAAAAGTAATTCTAAAGAGGTTTTAGATGCAAAAGATTTAAGCGAAGAAATCAAAAATAATGTATCTTCTGAGGATGTGAAAGTAGAAACTGTTAATGACAAAGTTTTAGTTAGCGTTAATACAGAAGACAAAACTTCAAAAGAAATTTCAAAATTAATCAAAGATACTGTTGACGCTGTTGAAAAAGCTCGTGAAAACACAGGTGCTACAGAAACAGATGTGCTTATTGGTGGGATTAATCAAGATATTCAAAAAATGGCATCAGCAACAATCGAAAATAAAATTTTAAAAGATCAAGTGAATGATCTTGAAAAAAAGAGTTCTGATAATAAAAATGAAACTCAAGAAAAAACTAAAAAGGCTGAGTTTAGTGAAGATCAGCTAAGAGTAGCACTAAAGCAAGAAATTGGAAAAGGGTTGGCAGAGGTTCAACGAGAAAAAGATAGAGTTATAGTAACCGTTGGTTCTGCTGGTGCATTTAGTTCAGGATCTGCAAAACTAACAAAGCAAGCTAGAGCAATAATGCAAAAAATTGCTACAGTAAGTGGTAAAGGTGCTGGTC
This sequence comes from uncultured SAR116 cluster alpha proteobacterium, assembly GCA_902616615.1. GTDB lineage: Bacteria > Pseudomonadota > Alphaproteobacteria > Puniceispirillales > Marisalimonadaceae > Marisalimonas. The sequence goes on from CACMTN010000004.1 coordinate 84,658, forward strand.
AAATTAATGTATCTGGTCATACTGATGACGTCCCATTGATTTTCGGTGGTCAATATCGAGATAATTGGGATCTAGCGGCTGCAAGAGCATCTAGTGTTGTGCAAGAATTATCAAAATCTGGTACAATTCCGTCAGATAAACTTAGAGCAATTAGTTTTGGAGAAACTAAACCGATAGAGCAAAATGATACAAAACAAGGTAGAGAGAAAAATAGAAGAATTGAAATTGAAATAAAGTACTAACTTTAATATAATTTTTATAGGATATTAAGAATGGATGAAGGAAATTATATTTCAGCTAACCTTGATGAAGGTTATTCTCCAGAAGCAATAGCGAACATGGACAATGCGCTAGAAGAGTTTGCTATTTCTTTAACAGAAATAAGGCCGGAAGATGCTAATATTGCTGTCTTCAGAGGTCTTAAGTTAACTCTTAAAGGACGCCCCAGAAGACTTGCAGAATTGGGTAACGTAGAATCACCTGACGATCCAATGAAAATTGAACTGATGATTTATAATAAAGAGCAAATAGAAGAAGTATTAGAGTTTATAAAGAAAAATGGCTTTCCAGCCAAAAACGAACCTGGTTCACAATTCATCCACATTAGAGTACCAAAGCCTTCTAGAATGCAATTGGAAGAATTGGGAGATGAGGTAATTAGAAGAACAAACTCAGCCTGCACTAGGCTTATGAAGATTAAAACAAATACTGGCCTTAGAATTAGAGCTGCTATGGAAAAAGAATATATAGACCAGCGCATATCCGGTGTTGCTTTAAAAAAGATTGATAACGCATTAGAGAGAATTACGAAAGAAATGAAAATAATTGGTGTAATGAAAAGAAAAGCAATTCTTGGTTCTTTTTTTAAAACTATTGAAAGAGATGATGCAGATATAATTAAGGTTATAAATAAAAGAATAAAATTAGAGAAAGATAAAATTGCAAAAGAACAGGAGCTAAGAATCCAAGCTGAAGCACTAAAAAACCAAGAACAAAACAAAGAAAAAATAGAAACTTTAAATACAGAAAATGTTTCATCACAAATAGTTGATGACAACAACATCCGTACATCAAATTAAAAAACTATCGCTTTACATAGGGGTTCTGACCTTTTCTGAGTATTATTCTTATTGGTACACCAGATAAATCAAAAGTTTTTACAATAGATGCTAATAAAAAGCGCTTATAACTATTTGGAAGATCATCTGGACTAGACATAAATAAAGCAAATGTAGGAGGTTTAACATTTACTTGAGTTATATATCTAATATTATTTTGTCTTCCTTTATAAAGTGGCGGTGGATTATTTTTTATTATAGTTGATAACCATCTATTTAACTTACCTGTTGTAATCCTTGTACTTAATTTGCTTTTTGTATCAATAATTTTATCAAATAATTTTTCTATACCTCTATTATGAAGACCTGATAAAAAAACTATTGGTATTTGTTTTATCTGTGATAGAGAAACCCTTAATTGATTTTTAATTTCATTTTTAATAATATTTTGGTCAGTAACTTTATCCCATTTATTTGCACCTATGATAACCCCTCTTCCTTCTCCTATTATCATTCTTGCAATAGTTAAATCTTGTTTATCTATATTTTGAGAAGCGTCTATAAGTAAAACACAAATGTCACTAAATTTAATAGACTTAAGTGTATCACTAACCATATCTTTTTCTAAAATTTTTCTTATTTTTGATTTTCTTCTAAGACCAGCAGTGTCAATTAAACAAAAGTTTTGATTTTTATAATTCCATTTAATTTCGATAGAGTCTCTTGTAATTCCGGCATCTGCTCCAGTAACTAACCTATTTTCTCCTATTATATTATTTATTAAAGTTGATTTTCCTGTATTAGGTCTTCCTGTAACACTAATTCTAATAGTGGATTCAATGTTATAATTGGAACCTTTTTTTTGATGTATTTCTGGATTTTCAACTTGTAAATATTCCTTTAAAAAATCATATATATCAGGTAAACCTTCTCCGTGTTCTGCAGAGATTGGAATTACATTATCAATACCTAAAAAAGCAGACTCACTTAAACCAATTAATCCTTTTGAACCTTCACTTTTGTTTATTAAAACAACTATTGGTTTGTTTTGTTTTTTAAGTTTCATTACAAAAGACTTTTCAATTGGTAACACACCCTGTCTTCCATCAATTACAAAAAAAATAATATTAGCATCATCAATTGCAAGTTGACTTTGCTCTCTTATCTTTGACTCTGTGCTTCCACTTAAAGAATCGTCAATTCCTGCTGTATCTATAATAATAAAATTTAAATCAGCTAAATTTCCCTGGCCGTATTTTCTATCTCTAGTAACACCCGGTTCATCATTAACAATTGCTTTTTGTGAACGAACTAAACGATTAAATAAAGTAGATTTACCTACGTTAGGTCTCCCTACTAAAACAACCTTAAACATTTTTTAACCTTAGATTTTAATAAGAGATTACTTATAAGCTAATAATTTACCATTTGAAGTAAGAAATAATAATTTACTATCTATTGGGATTGGAGAAAAAGCCAACTCAGCTACTTTTAAACTACCAATCATTTCTCCGTTATTTGCATTTATTATGATTATTTTACCTTTTTGATCTGATATTAATAATTTTGAATCGACTAATGAAGGACCTTTATAAATTGCAATTTCTTTATCTAAAAAAAAAGAGTTTTCATTCAGATAAGGAGAAAATCTTTTTTCCCATCTCAATTTTCCAGAAATCGTGTCTATGGCTGCTAAATGTCCCATATTTCCAACTACAAACATTGTTTTTCCAGAAATTGTAGGAGTTTCCAAGCCACCTATTGGAATACCCCAAAGCTTTTTAGATGAATTTATATCAAAAGCAGCCGTAAAACCTGATTGTGAATTTATAAAAATCTTACCATCATAATATAAAGGATTAGCAACAATATCACCAGTATGAAAAAGTTTTGGTAACAGATAATTTGATGAAATATTTTCACTCCATAAAACTTCTCCAGTATCCATTGAGATTACAAAAAAAGTTCCACCTGTAGTAGGAACTATAATTTTATTTTTTGCAACTATTGGTCTAGCACTTGAGTATACGGAACTATACTCACTACCCAAAAATATATTCCGTAATATTTTACCATTTTTATTATTAATTGATAAAAAGTTTCCATCAAAATCATTAACTAGAATTAAATTTTTAAAGGAGGTAATCCCTCCTCTAAACGGTAACTTTCTCTCTATTTGCCAGGTTAAAGCTCCTTTATCTCCATCAATTGCTACAAGTTTTCCAGAACCATTATGAGCAAATAACGTAACTTTATTAAATTTATTTTTTGTGCCAGAAATAGCTGGAGTTCCAATAATGGTATTTTCTAAATCTTTGAAAATTAATTTTTTCCATATTATAGCACCATTTTCAGAATTTATTTTGTATAAAAATCCTCTATTATTCAACAAATATATATTTGATTCAAAAAATAGTGGTTCTGGTAAGTATGGATTTTTATCATCTATTTTTTGATTTGTATCTAATTGCCAAATTTTTTTAAATGGATATTTAATTTGAGAATTTATTAAATTATGAGCTTTAGAATTTAAAATTTCTTTTATATTGCTTAACAGAGCAAGCTGAGAGTCTTTTCTTTCTTTTTCATCTACAAATGATAATGTCGTTCTTGGCTCAAATATACTGACAGAATTTGATAAATCAACATTATCATTTTTTGAGCAACCCAAAGTAATTAAAAAAATAAAAATAAGTATATATTTATTGTTCATTTTTATATATTTTATTTATCAATTCTAGTCTATTTTTTTGTTCAAAAGTTATATCAGACCTTTTTAGTAATACATTCAAAGCCTTTTTAGCTTCTCTAATCTTGTTGAACTTTATAAATAACATTACTTCCAATTCTGAAGCAAGTAATTGCAACTTGCTAGGACTATTTAATATTGGTTCTAATAATAATTTTTGTTTTTCAAACGAACTTGAATTATCCTTAATTACACTTAAAATTCTTGACAAATTTCTGTAATAAATATCAATGCTTTTATCATCATAGATAGTTTTATAATTCACTAACATTTCATCTATATTGCCGACTTTAAAATTTGCCTCAGCCAAACCAAAGAGAGACAACATTTTGTATCCGTCTTTGTGGTTCTGTAAATTTTGTTGGAATAAAGTTTTACTATTAGAGTAATTTTTTTTTTCTAAATTATCGAGAGCTTTTAAGTATTGCTGTGAAATTGTATCTAATTTTTTTTTATTCAGGTGTATATATGTTTGGTATGAAATTATAGATATAGTTATAACCAAGACAAAACCAATGATTAATTTTGAATATTTTTTCAAAGCTTTAATTAATTGATCATGTTTTAATTCTTCAGAAACTTCGTCAAAAATATCTGCCATGTGAATATCTACCTAAGTATTTAATGAGAAATTATAGTTTTAAACTCATATTAAAAAAAGATCAAATGAATATCTTTATTAATTGGAGAATGCTAAGATTTGAGATATAAGATGGAATAAATATTGGAAGTTATTATGAATATTTTTAAATTTGAAAAACAAAAATTTATTTCTAAATTACATAATGAAAATTTCGGAAAACAAAGTCTAAGAAAAATTGAAAGAAATTCTATATTTTTTTCAAAGTTAGAACTTACTTCAATTTTAAATTTATATAGTAAACAAGTTTCAAAAGGATCTTGGAAAGATTACGCATTAGATAGTCAAATTGATAATGCTATTTTTTCTGTGTATAAACACAGCCAAGATAAACCAATTTATCAAATAATAAAAAATAGCCAAAAAGGGTTTAGAAACAGACCAAGTTTTTATATAAAAAAAGATAATGTTGTTATTAGTAAAAGCAACGACTTATTAATGATATTATATAATTTTGAAAAAAAATTATGTATTAAAAAATTAAAGATCAACTAATATAATCAAACATAAACTTTCTAAAATATATTAATTAGGAAAATACAAATGGATAGAAACACAATAAGTAAAATTCAAAATTATATGAGATTAACTTTAGGTTCAAAACATATAAAAGTTGAAGGTAGAGAAAACAAAATTGACTCAGCAGATGTGACACTAAATGGCGAGTTTTTGGGTGTTATTTTTTTGGATGAAGAAGATGGAGAAACTTGTTATCACTTTAATATGACAATTTTAGACATAGATTTAGAAACCTAAAATCATATCTTAGATAAAACATCAATGATTATTAATTCTACAACAGAAAAATCAAATGGAAAAGTAAATAACCATAATGTCATTATACCCACAATCAAAAAATATATAAAAATTTTAAAATTAAATCTGTTTGATTTTATTTTAGGACTATTAGGATTGTATTTATTGAGGTTATAGTTTTTTTCAAGCTTTTCGACTTTCTGTGACAATTCTAATATCACTTCTACTGCTTCATTAAATTTATTAGCAAGCATTAAAAACTGCGCAGCATTGTCACTTATTAAATAATCAGTATTTGGATTAACTAACTTTTTGTGATGCGAAATTTTATTTTCCATAATATTCTCTAGATCTTTAGATTTTGTTTCTCTAGTTTTTTGATTATTAGTAGTAACGAGTTCTGATTTTTTTGTGTTTTCATCTTTAATACTATTTTCAAATTTTGACATTAGATTGCTATCTAAAGAGTTTTGATTAGAAATAACAAGATTATTGCTTTCTCTCATTTTAAGTATTCTTTTTCTCAAATCTAAACTTTCATTCATTCTGAATTTCCATTAATTTCAATTTTATAAAAGGATTTATCTCTTAATTTAAATTTATTTAAATTTGAATTTATAAAAACCTTCTTTAATTAATAGTTTCTTTTTTGTTTCAACTCCACCTAGACCACTATAACCACCTAGATACCCGTCCGATCTTATAACCCTATGACAAGGTATTTGAACAATTATTGGATTTTTAGCACATGCATTCGCAACAGCCCTAGAAGCATTAGGTTTGCCTAAGTTACAAGCAATTTCTTTATAAGTTTTTACGGTACCTTTTGGTATTTTTTTAATTTCTTCCCAAACTTTTATTTGAAATATTGTGCCTTTGATTTTCATATTGATATGGTATTTAAAATTTTTTATTTGATAGTAGCATCTTTATCTAAAGGTTTGAATTTCTTTTTCCATCTAATTTTTTGCTTACTAATGTATTTAAGGTATAGTTCTTCTTTTTTTCCATATTCAAAACCAGCCGTTTTATTTAAAAAATAACCACCTTCTATTGGAATATTTATGTATGAATACTCTTCTTTTTCTCGTTCTCCTTTAGTAATTAGATGAGTTTTTTCATTTTCGTCAATTATTTTCCAAAAATCTTTTATATCAAACTTACGATCAAGTATTTTTTTTAACGTTTCACTAAATGTAATTGGTTGATATCTTATAAATCTTTTGTTTGCTCTCTTGAATTTAGTTACCTTTTTAAAATCATTTTTTTTATATTCCTCAAAACATTGTTTTGAAATACTTGTTATTCTCATTAGACAATATTCACCAGAAAATAGAGCTTTAAGTAATATTTTTTTTTTTTCTATTGAAAAATTACTATCAAAAATTTGTGAATATACTTTGTAAAATTCTTCAGATTTATAATTCCAAAATCGCATATTTTGATGTCAAAAATTAAAATATCTAGTTAAATAAATAAAAATTAATATTTAAAATATAACGTTTGAGATTTTATGCAACTTAGTTATTAATTTTAACTAATTATTCTCTAAACAATAAAATTTAAATATAATTATGCCTATTAAACAGTTATTCCCACTCAACTTAATATGGCATATAAGTCATTGATAATAATAGTTTTTATTTTTACTTGGTAACTACTTGGTAACTTTATAATTTTAATAAAGGTCACTATTTTCAATTTAACTAATCAACTACAGACACTTTCTAAAAGTTTTCCACTTACTGATTTAGGAGGAGGATAATTCCATTCTGGGTTTTTGGGATTTATAACGTCACCAATCCCCCCACCCATAGGTTCACTATGAAAGGAAAAACTCAAAAACTTAAACCGAAATAATTTACAATCACCTTGTTTATAATATTTGCTAGAAAAACGCCCGTTTCTAGTTGGTTTCAAATAATTAGTCAAACCCCAAAAATAAACATAACCATCAACTTTTCTTATTTGTTCAAAATCTATGAAGAAGATATCTCCACTATTCATACTGTCACCACCTTTAACCACTTCTGTCCATTTAGCAAAACTAGTGGATAAGAACATTACGGTGAATATGAATGTGAATATGGTGAGTAGAGATTTCATAATTTAAATGTATCAATAATAAATAATTTTGAAAGCAGAATTGTTACCAAGTAGTTACCAAGTGCTTGGTAACAAAATAAAGTACTTTACCCTTTACCATGCTTCAAATGATATTCAAATATATCATTCTTCTCAATCGCCTACCTAGTTGGTAGCAAACTTGGTAACTATAAAAATTAAGTCATTGTTTTTATTGAATATTATTTTTGAGTTTTTCACTTTTGAAAAAGTTAAGTTATTGATTTTATTGACTTTTATTTTTTAAAATTATTCCCATTCTATGGTTCCAGGAGGTTTAGAAGTTATATCATAAGTAACTCTGTTGATGCCTTTAACATTATTAATTATTGCTGTTGCAGTTTCACTTAAAAATTCATGTGTAAACGGATAATAATCTGCAGTCATGCCATCTAATGATGTAACGGCCCTTAATGCACATACATAATCATATGTTCTTGTATCACCCATCACTCCAACAGTTTTAACTGGTAAAATTACTGTAAATGCTTGCCATATTTTATTGTATAGTCCATGTTTTTTTATTTGTTGGATATAAATTGAGTCTGCATTTCTTAAAATATTTAATTTTTCATCCGTAATTTCACCTGGACATCTTATTGCTAAGCCTGGCCCAGGAAAAGGATGTCTCTCTAAAAAATCATTTGGTATGCCAAGTTCTTTTCCCAAAAGCCTGACTTCATCTTTGAATAATTCTCTGAGGGGTTCAATTAAATCTAAGTTCATTTTTTTTGGTAACCCTCCGACATTATGATGTGATTTTATAGTTGCAGACGGACCTCCAGAAAAACTTACACTTTCTATAACATCAGGGTATAGCGTTCCTTGAGCAAGAAAGTTAACATCACCAATCTCTAAAGCATGTTTTTCAAATATCTGAATAAATAACTTACCAATTATTTTACGCTTTTTTTCTGGATTTTTTATTCCCTTTAAGTTTGATAGGAAAAGATTCTTTTCATTTACCTCTATTAAATTTAATTCATAGTGTTTTTTATATAAGTTTAAAATCTTTTCGCTTTCATTTTTTCTCATTAAACCATTATTTACGTAAATACACGTTAATTGATTACCAATAGCTTTATTTATAAGTATTGCTGTTACTGAACTATCTACGCCACCAGATAATGCACAAATTACTTTATTATTTCCTACTTTCTTTTTGATTTCTTCTACAGATTGATGGAGAAAAGATTGCATACTCCAATTGAAAGAAAAATTTGATAATTTAAGAAAATTCTTGATTAACACTTTGCCATTTAATGTATGAATAACCTCTGGATGAAACTGAACTCCATAAAAATGTTTTTTTTCATTTCCAATAATTGCAAAAGGTGCATTTTCAGAAATACCGTATACCTCAAAATCTCTAGGTATTGTTGCTACATGATCACCGTGAGACATCCAAACTTCTTCTTTCCCTTCATTTAAAAACAAACCTTTGAGAAATTTAATATCTTTACTTTTGTTATTTATATTTACAAGAGATTTTCCAAATTCTGATGTACCAGACCCAGATATAACTGATCCGCCTAGCATTTGCATCATTATTTGTTGTCCATAACAAATTCCCAAAATAGGAACACCTAAATCGTAAATAGTTAAGGGCGGCTTAGGAGCGTTATCATTAAAAACACTTGCTGGCCCTCCAGAGAGAATAATTGCTTTAGGATTAAATTTTTGTAAAAAATCATCATCTACCTTATTAAAAGGATGTATTTCACAATAAACATTTAACTCCCTTAAACGTCTTGCGATTAACTGAGTGACTTGGCTACCAAAATCAATAATTAAAACAATTTCGTTTTCCATTAAGTAACTTTCTCTTCTTAAATTATTATTCTATCTTTTTTTTTGAAACATTGAGATAAAAAAACCATCCATTTTATGTATAGCAGGATTAATAGTTATACTTTTATTACCACTATCAAATGGATATTGAAAAGTATTAGTTAAAGATAAATTATCATTCCACATGTTACTCATATCAATTTCAGAAAAATCACTATTTACTGATATTTTAAATTTTTCAATTTGATCAACTCCCTCTTCAGGTAAAATTGAACAAGTTACATATGCTAACTTACCTCCTCTTGCAACCATAGTTGATCCTTTTAATAATAACTCAGATTGAATATTAATTAATTCTGTTAATTTTTTTTTATTGAAATTAAATCTTGAGTCTGGACTTCTTGCCCAAGTTCCAATACCAGAGCATGGAGCATCTATAAGAACTAAGTCAAATTTTTTTTCTAAACCTTTTGTACTCCAGTTTAAATCAACCAAACGTGTTTCAACATTATGAACTCCTGCTCTCTTAAAACGTAATCTTGCCTGATTTAATCTTTTTTGATTTATATCTAAAGATAAAATCCTTCCTTGATTTTTCATTATATCTGCCAAAATAAGAGATTTACCACCAGCACCAGCACATATGTCAGCAACTTGCATTCCTGGTTTTGCACCCAGTATCAATGCTGACAATTGAGATGCTTCACCTTGAATTTCTATATTACCAGACTTAAAGAGTTTATTTCCATTTATGGGAAATCGTTTAAGAAGTCTTATACCTTGCGGAGAATATTTACTAATTTTGGAAGGCACATTAATTTCTTTTAATGAATTCAAAATGTCATCTCTAGTTTTATTTTTTAGTGTATTGACTCGGAGATCAACAAAAGCTTCTTCGTTTAGAGATAAAGCAACATTTTTCCAATCAAGTTTAAAATTTCTCTTTACACTCTCTAGTATAAATTCTGGCAGTTCATAGAACACACTTTCAGGCATATCGTTATCGATAAATTTTTTGAAATTTAGATTTTGTAAAAGACGTAAATCATTATCTTTAAAATTTTTGTTAAACTTATTATTTAAGAATAAAATTTCTTTAATTTTTGGAAAATCATTTTTGTAATCAATATTTAAAAAAAATAATTCTAAAATTATTTGTCTCTCAAAAGTTATTTTAAGATTATGATTTTTTAAATGCCAATTAATCTTATTACGATGTTTAATTATGTTCCAAAAACAACTGGATATAAATTTCCTATCTTTAGATCCTATATTTTTATTAGATCTGAAATAATTTTGAATTAATTTACTAGCAATTTTAGATCCATAATTAAAAGACTTTAATAGCTCTAACACACACGAAAGTCTATCATAATCCAACATTAAGACGGTCTATAGTTAGGTGCTTCACGAGTTATAGTAACATCGTGGACATGACTTTCTTTAAGCCCAGCGTTACTAATTTTTTTAAATTTACAATTTTTTTGCATTTGATAAATGTCTTTATTCCCAGTGTAACCCATTGCTGATTTGAGACCACCAACTAATTGATGAATTACATTTCCAGCGGGTCCTTTATATGGAACCTGTCCTTCGATACCTTCAGGCACAAGTTTAAGATTTTCTATTTCTGCTTGAAAATATCTATCAGCAGACCCTCTTGCCATTGCACCTAAGCTACCCATACCTCTATATGACTTATAAGATCTACCTTGAAATAAAAACACCTCTCCAGGAGTTTCATCAGTTCCTGCAAGAAGAGAGCCTACCATAACGGCACTAGACCCTCCTGCTATCGCCTTAGCTATATCTCCAGAATATTTAATACCACCATCTGCAATAATTGGAACTGAAAACTTATTTGCAACTTCTACACAATCAATAATTGCAGACAATTGAGGAACCCCAACTCCAGCAACCATTCTCGTAGTACATATTGAACCAGGTCCAATGCCTACCTTTACACCATTTGCTCCAGCGTCTATTAGTGCTTTTGTTGCATCTCCAGTTGCAACATTTCCACCAATTAGAGATACTTCTTTTGACATCTTTGAAATTTTTAACACAGCATCTAAAACCATTTTACTGTGACCATGAGCGGTATCAACAATCAAAACATCGACACCTGCATCAATTAAAGCTTCTGCCCTTGAAATACCATCTTTCCCAACACCAGTAGCAGCCGCGACTCTCAATCGTCCTTGTTCATCTTTACATGCATCAGGGTAGTTTTGAGATTTTTCCATATCTTTAACAGTAATTAATCCAACACAGTATCCATCTTCATCAATAACTACTAATTTTTCAATACGATGTTGATGTAAAAGTTTTCTAGCCTCTTCTTTGCTAACACTTTCTTTGACAGTTATTACATTTTTAGTCATAAGAGCAGAAACTGTTTGATTTAAATCATTAGCAAATCTTACGTCTCGGTTTGTAAGAATACCGACTAGTTTATTTTTTAGACCTTCAACGACTGGTATCCCACTTATTTTGTTTTTTTCCATAAGTTTGAAAGCATCTCCAAGTGATTGATCCGGCTGTATTGTAACTGGATTAACAACCATTCCTGCTTCAAATTTTTTTACTTTTTGTACTTCTGAAGCTTGCTCTTTAATTGAAAAGTTTTTATGTAAAACTCCTATTCCACCTAGTTGAGCCATAGTAATAGCTAATCTATGTTCAGTAACGGTATCCATTGCGGCAGATATTAGAGGTATATTTAACTTGATATTTTTGGTGATGAAAGTACTTACATTGGCATCTGCTGGTCCAATCTTACTGTATGCAGGTTGTAGCAACACATCGTCGAAAGTGTAAGATTCTTCAATTATCATTATTTATACTCGGAACTGGATTTAAAATTTATATCATAAGTTTTATATAAGCACTGTGTTAAATTTTGCAAAGTTTAATTCTTTTAATTTATTTTCCTTTAAAACCTAAAGCAATAATATATCCTTCAACTGATTCTTTTCGGCTTGCATCAGGTTTGACATGATGTACTTTGGAAAAGTTTTTTTGAATTAAATTTAAGGCTTCCTTTTCTGTTCCTCCTTTAAAACATTTAGCTAAAAAAACTCCATTACTATTCAAATTTTCAATTGAAAAGTCTAAAGCAATTTCTAAAAGATGAGTGGTTCTTATATGGTCTGTTTGTCTATGACCTGTTGTATTTGCAGCCATATCAGACAAAACAACATCTGGCTTCTGTCCTAGTAATTTTATTAAATGATCGCCAACTGTTTTGTCATTGATATCTCCAATTATAGATTTACATCCGGCTATATCATCTGTTTTTAAAATATCTACACCAATAACTTTTTCATTGCCTGTAATTGAAGAAACTTTTTCAGATGCTATTTGTAACCATCCACCTGGTGCACATCCTAAGTCAATTACTGACAGTCCAGGAAGTAAAAAATTAAATTTATCATTTATTTGTAAAAGTTTAAAAGCAGCTCTTGATTTATATCCTCTTTTTTGTGTCTCTAAGACATATGGATCATTAAGCTGTCGACCTATCCACCTAGTACTAGAAGGTTTTCTTTTTTTATTTTTTTTTATTTTGTTTAATAATCCCCTGGAACTTCCAAATGAACCAGAATTATTTTTATTAGTCATTATGAATATCTTTTGTAGATTTAAAAAAACAGCTTTTTGCTCCTGTATGACAAGCAGCACCAGTTTGCTCTATCAAAGCAAGCATTGTGTCGTTATCACAATCTAATCTAAGTTCATGAAGTTTTTGAAAATGCCCACTAGTTTCACCTTTTTGCCAAAGCTTTTGCCTTGAACGAGAGAAGTAATACATATCTTTCGTATCAATTGTTTTTTTTAAAGCCTCTTCGTTCATCCAAGCCATCATTAAAATAACACCAGTATGAACGCACTGAGATATTACAGGTACCAAACCATCATTGTTGAAGTTTATATCTGAAATTTGAAACTTTTCAGTACTTGAAATTGTGTAATTATTCATCATCTATATCCTTCTTTTAAACTTTTAATAAAATTTGATAAATCATTACTTATTCCCATCATTGAAGGGACTATAATCAGCACAAGTAAAGCAGTGACACCAAGACCAAAAACAATTGTAGCAGCCATAGGTATTAAGAATTGTGCTTGAAGAGATTTTTCAAACATTAGCGCTGACAATCCACCAATAGTCGTTAAAGAAGTTAGTAAAACGGGTCTAAGTCTATCCACCACACCTGAAATTATTGCTTCGTTGATAATATTTTGATCATTTAAACTATTTTCAGTGTCTTTAAGCAAATCATCAAATCTTCTTTCTATAGTAGATACTAAAATAATTGAGTTATTTACTACTATACCTGCTAAGGCTAGAAGAGCGAACATAGACAAAATTGACATTGTTAAACCTAATATATAATGACCTAAAACCGCTCCAATAAAAGCAAACGGTATCATTATCATTATTGTTAATGGTCTTGACCACGATTTAAAAACCCATGCTAATATAAAATAGATTAACATTAGTCCAACAATTGATCCAATTTTCATATCAGCAAAAGTTTCTTTCTGCTCTAAATCTTTGCCATCAAACCTATAATTCAAATTATATTTCTTAGCAATTTCAGGCAATCCGTTCTGCAAAAGGAACTGTCTAGCTTGAGAAGTATTCATAAGTTGAGGAAATAGATCACCTGAAATTGTAACTTCACGAAAACCATTTTTTCTATTAATTGAAGCAAATGGTATCTCTTCACTTATTGTTATTATTTCTTCAAGTTTAAAACTAGTACCAATATTAGTTATAATCCTTAAATCATTAATCATATCAGTTTGTTTTTCGTTTTTTATTAATTTCAAGCGAACTGTAACTTCTTCATCAGCCTTGGGAAACTCAGATATAACAACTCCATTAATAGCAGACCTAACCTGTTCCCCTATTTCTGAAATTGACAAACCTAAAGATTGTCCTTTGTTATTTAGGCTTAATATCCTCTCCTGCACACCAAATTCAAGATTGTCACTTAATGATGTTACCCCAGGAATTGTTCTAGCAATTTCAATTAACTCATCAGATGCTTTCTTCAGGTTTTCTAATTTTTCTCCTTGAAATCTTACATCAAGATCTCTCCCAGGAGGACCTCCACTTGGTGCTCTAATTGTTAACTTATCTAGTCCAGCAACTGATTCAATATTATCTTTCCATGCCTTAATAAATTCTTTTGTTCTAACTTTTCTTTTATCCGCAGTTTTTAATTCAACAACCATAGATCCAAGTAAGTCACTTCCAATAGGACTTGGCCCAGCATCATTTGAAAAAGAAGTCCTATCTCCGATTGTGGACATTTTAAATTTTACCAAATTTTTAGAATACGAAAACTGTTTTGATGTTTTTTCTAAACCAATTTCAATATTATTAAGCATTTCCAAGGTATTAGTTTTTTTGGTTCCAGAATGCATTTTAAAGTTTGCAATTATAATATCTGCTTCTGGAGTTGGAAAGAAGCTAAAAAGCACTCTTCCACCTGACATCATTCCCACTGATACTATAAACATACCAATAGCAACCATGAATGTTACATATCTATAATTAAACGTTAATTTAACAAATTTTTTAAACAAGCACTCTTGGAAATAGATAAATTTATTATCAAACCATGATCTAAATTTACCTGGTAAGTTATTTTTATTATCAAAGTGAGCTAGATGAGCCGGTAAAACTAAAAAACACTCAATTAAGCTAGCAACTAAAACAGCGCAAACCACCCAAGGGATAGCAGCAATTATTTCACCAATAACACCTTTGACCATAAATAGAGGGATAAATGCAGCAACTGTCGTGAGCATTGCTGAAATTACCGGCATTGACATCCTTGATGCAGCTACTACAGGAGCTTGTGAACTATCAAGTTTTCTTTTAGTTTTCAAATATGAGGTGTGTTCACCTACAACAATAGCGTCATCGACTACTATGCCAAGAGCCATTATTAAACCAAATAATGATATCATATTTATTGATTGCCCAGTTAATAACATAACTGCAAATGTAGCTAGAAATGCAATTGGAATACCTAATGCAACCCAAATTGCAGTATTACGACTTAAGAATAGGAAAAGTACAGCTAAAACTATACAAAGACCACTTAACCCATTTTTGACTAGTAAAGAAATCCTTTCTTGAATAAGTTCAGCAGCTGTGTTGTAAGTTTCAATTTTTATATTTTTACTAAGTAAACTTTGAGAACTAGAAATTACGTTTTCTACATTTTTTGAAACCTCTATGGCATCACTTGTTTTACTTCTTCTAACCCACAGCTCCACTGCAGGTTTTCCATCTACAAATTTTAAAATACTACCTTTTTCAATACTATAAGTTATCTTTGCTAAGTCTTCGAGTAAAACTCTGCCACCAGAGCTAGAGCTTTTTAATTCTAATTTGTTAAATGCATCTACTAGTTTTTTTTCGCCTTCTGTTCTAACTCTTAATGAACCATCAGCGTAACTGCCACCAGAAACATCTTGGGTTTCAGATTTAATTAAATTAGCAATTTGATTAAAAGATAATTTAAGTTTTGCTGTTTCTAATTGTGGGATTTCTATTAAAATTTCTTCTTTAGGAAGACCTAATATGTCAACTTTATCAACACCTGAATTTAAAAGTAACTCTTTTAGATTTTTTGACTTTATCCTCAGTTCTGATAATGAAACTTTTCCAGACAGTACAATTCTAGTTACTGTGTCAAAAAATTCTCCAACAATAATTCTAGGCTTTTTGGACTTTTCAGGAAAATTTATTCTTGATACAGCCGTTTCAATATCTGTTCTTCCTTTCTGCATGTCATAACCGTATTGAAACTCAATTTGTGTACGACCAAGGCCCTCAACAGATTTGGACGATACCTTTTTAACACCAGAAATTGGTCTCAGTTCTGGCTCCAATAGTTGGATAATATTTTTGTCAATTTCTTCAGCTGTGGCACCTGGCCAATCAATCGTTACAGCTACAACTTCAATATCAAAATCAGGAAAAAATTGTTTGTTAAGTTTACCTATAGATAACAAACCTATAATTATCATTAATAACATGATAATGTTTGCAGATGTTCGGTGTTCTACAAAAAATTTTAAAAAACTTGACTCTTTAAACCTTACCAAAACTCTATCCTAATTAGAAAATACTTTAATTTAATTTAATATTTTTATTTTTTGATTATTGAGATTTTCTGGAATTCTTGTAGTAATGATATAATCATTTTCAGACAAATTTCCATCAACTAAAATATATCCAGATCCTTTGTAAATAAGTTTTATTTTTTTTGGCTTAGCAATACCGTTTTCAACAATATAAACTTTATCAGTATACAAAGATGACTCTGGTAGCTTAAAAACATTTTTAAAGTCACCAACAGGATAGTCTACCCTTACAAATGTACCTAAAGGGATATAATTTTCTCTTTTTTCAAATTTATCAATTCTAGCAAATAACTTTCCACCACCCTCTTCTTCATTTGTTTTTCCGTCTGATCTTTCAATTATTCCTTTCATGGTTTTCAAAGATGTAGTTCCACCTTTCCATAAAACATCAATTGATTTTCCGATTAGATCATTTGAATTAGAATAGATTTTTGAAGGCACAACAAACTCGACTTCTAAATTTTCAGTAGAAAATATATTAGCTATTTTTTCATTACTATTTAAAAATTGACCTTGATTTATTTTAACATTAAACAATCGACCATTAAAGTGAGATTTCAAGACAGTGTCTGACAAGTCTTCTTTTGCCCTCTCTAACATAGTCTTTGCTCTAATATAATCAGATCTATTTTTTGAAAGAAGAATTAATTCGTTATCATATTTATTTTGAGAAACAACATTGTTTTTTAACATTGTTTTATATCTATTTACCTGTCTTTTTCGAATACCAAGTTGTTCAGCTAATTCTTTTGTCTCTGATGTAAGTTTTTCAATTTCTAGTAAGAATCTTCTTTGGTCTAGTTTTGCTAATATCTCTCCGTTAGTGACATAGGATCCATTGAGAAGTTTATCCGAGATAAAATTAACTCTACCTGACACTCCAAATCGAAGATCTCCACTTCTTGATGATATTATTTTACCATAGGCGTCTGAAGTTGGAGAATAATTATTTCTTTTTGGACTAATAACATTTACGTAAAAGGTTTTTTCTTCTACTGTTAATGGCTTTGCTTCGGGTCTAGTTGAGACTAAGTATTTATATAAAAATATACTTATTCCTAAAACTAAGAAAAACATAATTATTTTAAAATTAAATATTTTAAATAACACTTTCATTTTCCTAATTGATATTCAATGGTTAGATAAATTTAAACAAATTTTTAATCATTTACATTATAAGTTAATATAATCCTAATTTTATTAATTCAGAATTTACCTCATCTGGTATTTCTTCGCTTCCATCGTCATTGGTATTTAAATCAGGTGGAATATCATCATCCATGTAATATCTCCATCCCTGAAATGGTCTCATTGGTGTTGGTATTACTTTTATCAAATCTTTATCTAATTTTATTTCACAACCTTTACTACCATCACTCCTAATTACTGATGTTATATCCAAAATTTTTTGTCTTACCAAAACGTTTCTTTGGATAATCCAATACATTGAGCCTGTTTTGATAAGATCTGCTTTTTGTTTAGGCATGTTTCTTGTTGAATGTAGAATAGCACCATAGTTTTCAAACAACATCTGTTGCCTTATTTTTAATCTTTCGATTGTTTTTATTCCAACTGCAATTTTTTTTAAATTATACGACACTGATTTGATCCAATTATAAAATAATTATAGCAGAAAGTCCTAAAAAGGTAAAAAAACCAATTACATCTGTAGCTGTTGTTAAAAAAACAGAACTTGATATTGCTGGATCTATTTTAAACTTCTCTAATGTAAGTGGAATAAGAGTTCCTAGAATACCTGCAAAGAGTAAATTAGCTACCATTGCTAAACCCATAATAATAGCAATCAATTCGTCATCAAACCATAAGTATGCTAACAACGCTGATAGTAAAGCAAATAAAAACCCATTTAAAAGGCCTACCCAAGTTTCTTTAAGAACAAATTTTTGCAAATTGGTATAATTTAATTGTCGTGTTGCTAAGGCTCTCACCGCTACAGTCACAGTTTGAGTGCCTGCATTTCCTCCCATGGAAGCAACAATCGGCATCAGGACTGCTAAAGCAACCAACTTTTCAATTTCTTCTTGAAACAACCCTATAACTGAAGAAGCAAGAATTGCAGTAAGCATATTTAGTATTAACCATGAAAAGCGACCTTTAACAGTTTCAATAAATGAAGAGCTTATTGACAAGTCGCTCACACCTGTCAAACCTTGGAGGTCTTCTTCGGCTTCTTCATTAATTACATCAACAATATCATCCACTATAATAACACCTAGAAGTCTGTTAATATTATCAATAACGGGCATATCAACTAGTCCATATTGTTGAAATAACAATGCAACTTCCTCTTGATCGGTTTCAACATTTACACTTCTTGGGCTGGTTACCATTAAATCTTTTAATCTTACGGGTCTTTTTGCTGACAATAATCTAGCTAATGATATTACACCTAATAATCTATGAGCAGGATCAACTACATAGATTGAATAAAAACTTTCTTCTTCTTCTTGAGGCTTCGCTCTCATATGATCGATGGTCTGACCTACAGTCCAATTACTAGGAAATGCAAGAAATTCTCTTTGCATTAATCTTCCAGCTGATTCTTCAGGAAATGAAAGAGCTTCTTCAACCAGTATTCTGTCAGCTTTAGGAAGTTGTTTAATAACTACCTTTCTTTCTTCTTCTTCAAGCTCTTGAAGAATATCAACTGCATCATCAGAATGTAAAATAGGTATAGCTCGTGCAAGAGCTCTTGGCCCAATTATATCAATAACCTTTTCTTGAACATTTTGATCAAGATAAACTAAAACCTCTGGATCAAGTTCTTTGCCCAAAAGAGATATAGCCGCAACTAATTTTTCACCAGTTAATCTTTCTAGCATATCAGCTTGATCAGCTGGATGAAGTGGCGTAATTAATTTTACTAATTCTTGCTTGTTATTATTTTCTATTGAAATTGAAATTGCATTTTCAACTTCAGGAGTTAGACCATATAAACTTCTAAAGTTTGTTTCTGTTTTAGAAACATCTTCAATTTCTAGATCGTTTTTATTTTCTTTTAGGTCCATAATTATACCTTAGTTAAAATTTATTTCATATAATTTGAGCCTTAACTATACATAATTATATTATTCATCATCTATCTCTTGAAAAACTTCTCTGATTAATCTCAAAGATTCTAATCCTGCAGGAGCTCCACAATAAATTGTAATCTGTAACACTACATCTCTTATTTGCAATCTTGTAAGCCCATTATTTAAAGCACCTCTCACATGTAGTTTAAATTCATGTGATCTATTTAAAGCAGCAATCATACCTAAATTTACTAAAGATCTATCTCTATCTGATAAATTTTCCTTATTCCACACTTCTCCCCATGCATACTCAGTAACTAATTTTTGCATGTCAGCACCCAACTCATCAGCTGATGCAAGAGCTTTATCAACATACTCATCACCTAGGACTTTTCTTCTTTTGGCTATACCTTTTTTAAAAATTTTACTTTCCATAATTTTACCTCTATAAAATTTGTTGACTTATTAAATTTAAACCACATAGGAAAAGAGCAGAATGGCTAATGTGATAAAATAATCTGTCCGATAATTTTTTATTCAAAAACTTACCTAAATAAATACCAATTGGTAATATTGGTAAAACCACAATACTCAATAATATACTTGTAGAAGTAAATAGTTGAAGATCAAAGAAAAAAGGTAATTTTGCTAAATTTATTATTAAAAAATAAAAACTCATAGTGCCCACAAATAATTGTCTTTCGAGCCCCATTGGTAATAAAAAAATTTGAGCTGGAATACCTCCAGTTAGAGCCACAAAACTTGAAAAACCAGAAAAACCACACCAACCAATTGCTCTTGATAATAACAATTTGATATTTTCTGTTTTTTTAATTGTTTTATTTTGAAAAAAAATCTCCTTAAAATATCTAATTGAAGTAATTAGAGCAAGTACACCTATTAAAACTAAAATAAATTTATCCTCTAGATATTCAAAACATATCCAACCTAGTACTTGACCTAGAAGCCCTCCAAGCACCATCAATTTTAAGATCTTTAATACAGGAAATTTTCTCCATGTGTATGCAACAAAAATATCTGTGATTAAATATAAGGGTAACAAAATTGCGATCGCAAGTTTTGGCGGAAAAGCTAAAACCATCACAGGTAAACCCAAAGAGCCTAATGCCCCTCCAAATCCAGATTTTGATATCGCTACAAGAATAACTGAAAGAATTGCAATAGGAATTAAAATCTCTAATTGATTTATAAGTTTTA
This sequence comes from uncultured SAR116 cluster alpha proteobacterium, assembly GCA_902616615.1. Taxonomy (GTDB): domain Bacteria; phylum Pseudomonadota; class Alphaproteobacteria; order Puniceispirillales; family Marisalimonadaceae; genus Marisalimonas. The sequence continues at coordinate 105,202 of CACMTN010000004.1, forward strand.
AATTATTTAATGTTTCTTCAATCAATTTATAATTCCACTTTGATTTATTTTTGATTTATAAGTATCAAGAATAAAAAAACAAATCATAATTTTAATTTATACTTTTTTGAGGAAATTTCATGTCTATGAGACCAATTTTAAATGAAAAAATTTCAAGATCCGTTCTTGAAGGTGCAGGCGTCAGATTGGATAGAGCTTTTGGATTTGGAGATACAAGTGAGTTTGATCCATTTCTATTATTAGATGATTTCAGAAATAATGATCCTAGAGATTATCAAATGGGTTTTCCTTGGCATCCTCATAGAGGAATAGAGACCATAACTTATATTTTAAAAGGTTCTGTAGAACACAAAGATAGTTTAGGAAACTCAGGAGAATTATCTGATGGTGATGTTCAATGGATGACAGCTGGTTCAGGAATACTTCACCAGGAAATGCCTAAAGGCAATATTAAAGGTGAAATGCATGGTTTTCAATTGTGGGCTAACTTACCTTCAAGCCTAAAAATGACAAACCCAAATTATCAGGATATTAAATCAGGAGAAATTAAAGTTATCAATGAGGATGATGGAACAATTATTAAAATTATAATTGGAGATTATAAAGGGTATAAGAGTATAATCAAAGGAATAGCTGCAAACCCTCAATATTTTGACATTTATGTGCCTCCAAATAAAATTAAGAGTTTTCCTATTTCAACTTACGATAATTGTTTTGCATATATTTTTGAGGGTGCTGCAAAATTTGACTATTCTTCTGATCCTAGAGGAATTAGAATTGAGAAATCAATAAATAATAGAGAGTACACAATTAAGGATATGAGTGGTAACAAAACCTTAATTACTTTTGATAAAGGTAATGAAGTGAAACTTTTATCGGGAAATAACGGTGTAAGATTTCTTTTAGTCTCTGGAAATCCAATTCAAGAACCTGTTGCCTGGCACGGACCAATTGTAATGAATACAAACGAAGAAATTGAGCAAGCTATTACCGAATTAAATAACGGAACTTTTATTAGGCAATAAAGGAGTATAAAAAATGAAAATAGCAGTAATTGGTACTGGTGCAATGGGATCGATATATGCATCTTTTCTTTCCAAAAATAATAATGAGGTTTTAGTAATTGATATATGGGAAGAACATCTTGAAGCTATAAAAAATAATGGATTAAGAGTGTCTGGTTTTAGTGGAGACAATGTTGTTAGAAATATTAATGTATCAAGTAATATTGAAGATGCGAAAGGGTATGAATTATTTATAATTGCAACAAAAGCTTCTGGTGTTGGCACAGTAGCGTCAAAGTTAAGTAAAATTACTAATGATGACTCTTTAATTTTGACTATTCAAAATGGACTTGGTGCTGGAGAGAGAATTGCTAAGTATATGCCTACAAATAATATTCTTCTAGGTGTTGCCCAAGGTTTTGGAGCTGCAATGAAAGGTCCTGGACATGCACATCACAATAATATGAGCATGATTAGAATAGGTGAAATGAATGGAGGAATAACTCCAAGATTAGAAAAATTAGTAAATTTATGGAGTAATGCTGGTTTCAATGCAAAGGCATTTGCTGATATAGAACAATTAATATGGGAAAAGTTTATTTGTAATGTAGCATGGAGTGGTTCTTGCTCAATATTCAGAAAAACTCTCGGAGAAGTAATGAATAATGAATATATGTTTGACATAGCTAAAGGTTGTGCATTAGAAGCAAGAAAAATGGGTGATTTGAAAAAAGTTAATTTTACGTTCGAAAATACAGTTGAGTACATTACAGAGTTTGGCAAAAATCTCCTTCACTCTAAACCTTCTATGCTTCAAGATATTGAAGCAAAAAAACTATGCGAAATTGACGCAATTAATGGGATGGTAGTTACCTTGGGCGAAAAAAATAACATTAAAACACCATATAATTCTGTTGTAACCTCATTGATTAAAGCACAAGAGCTAGAATACTAAAAAAAGTTACTTTATTTGAATCTTGCTATAATTAGATATTTTAAATATAGTTAAGTGTTTATTAAGTTCATGAATGTATAAGCCATGTTTTTTAATAAATAATTACTAACAAGACACTCTTTATATTATTTATAATGGGTTAAGAGAAGGAAAAAAAATGGCAACAGGAACAGTCAAATGGTTCAACCCCACCAAAGGTTATGGTTTCATAGAACCTGAAGGGGGAGATAAAGACGTATTTGTTCATATTAGCGCTGTGCAGGCTGCAGGAATGACTACACTTGAACCTGATCAAAAAATTGAATATGAACTTGAAGACGGCAAAGACGGTAAAGTTTCTGCTGGAAACCTAAAAGCTATCTAAAATTTTAATATAATTTTACTTTAAAATTCAATATAATTAACAATTAATTGTACTAGTACATGAATACAAATTTACTTGCCAAATTACTCGTAAACACAAATGATTTAAATAACATGAAGTTATTACTTAAAGCTATCTTTACAAGTAAGGAATTAAAGGAGTTTGATAATCGTTTAAAAATATTTCAATTGCTAATGCAAGGAAAAAAACATAGAGAAATATCTGAAAATTTAAATGTAGGAATAGCTACGGTTACAAGAGGCTCTTCAGCATTTGAAAAAGAGGAAATTTTTAAAATTAAAACAAACATAATAGATATTTTAAGATCAAAAAAATTGGATAATGACAAGTAAAAAAGAACAAAAAAAAATTAATATTAATGGAAAACCTAAATATATTAATTTAGGCACCGATTATAATTTTTTTGAATTATTCCAAAAAATCCAATTAAATTTTGTAAATTGTTTCTTATTTGAATCCCTGGGAGAAGAAAGTAACATTTCTCGATATCATATAATCGGTTTTGATCCAAAATATATCATATCTTCTGAAAATGATTATGAACTAAGAATTAATTGTCCCACAAGTGGTGAAACTGAAACAATTACTTGTAATAATCCATATTACAAATTAAGAGATATTATTCCTCAAAATGTTATTTCAAGAAAATATGCAGGTGGATTAGTAGGTTATATAAGTTATGACAGTATTAACTACTTTGAGAGTAACTTAAACATAAAAAAACATCCCAAGTTTGAATCTTTCAAGTTCGGAGTGTTTCTTGATGGTCTTATTTATGATCAAATGACTGGGGAAGTATTTTATTATTATTATGAAGAAAATAAAATCGAGAAAATAAAAAATATCATCAAGCAAAAACGTAAAAAAAGTTTAAATATTAAATGTAAGTTTTTAAATGATTCTATGACAAAGGATCAACATAAAAAAACTGTATTAAAAATCAAAGAAGATATAAAGAATGGATTAATTTTTCAATGTGAAGTTGGATTTAAAAGTCATTATGAAATCAAAGGAGATCAAACAGCAATTTACGAAAAATTAAGAAACTTGAACCCTTCCCCACATATGTACTTTATGAAATTTTGTGATCAAATAATAATTGGTGCATCTCCAGAACTACTCTTTAGACTAAGAAATGGTGAAATGGAAACATTTCCTTTAGCTGGAACAACAAAAAGAGGAAAAGATAAAATTGAAGATCTTAAACTAGCAAGAGAGTTATTAAACGATAAAAAAGAAATTGCAGAACACAATATGCTAGTGGATTTGCACAGAAATGATTTAGGAAGAGTAGCTAAATTTGGCACTGTCAAAGTTAGAAACTTAATGGATATTAAAAAATATTCACACGTTCAACATATCTCATCAGAAATTGCTGGCATAATAAGTGAAGAAGAAGATATGTTTTCTGCACTAGCATCAAATTTCCCCGCAGGAACCTTGTCTGGAGCTCCAAAAATTGAAGCAATGAAAATAATTAATGAAATAGAAGAAGAAGGAAGAGGACCTTACGGAGGTGCAATAGGACAATTTGGATTTAATGGTGATTGTACATTTGCAATACCAATTAGATCAATTTTTATAACAGGCGAACAAGCTTATGCCCAGACATGTGGTGGTAATGTATATGACTCTGATCCTGATAAAGAATATTTGGAAATAGAAAGAAAACTAGCTGCAATGAAGACAGTACTAGCTTCATTTGAAGAAAAGGAAATTAAATGAAAGTTTTAATAATTGACAATTATGACTCTTTTACTTTTAACCTTTATCAATATTGTGGTGAAATTTTAAATAAAAGAACATTATCTGGCCAAAATGAAATAATTGTTAAAAGAAATAATGAAATAACAGTAAAAAATTTAGAAAATTATAATCCTGATAAAATAATTATATCGCCGGGCCCAGGTTCTCCAGACAAAAAAGAATATTTTGGTAATTGCCAGGATATTATTCTTAAATTAGGAAAATCAATTCCTATTTTAGGAATATGCCTTGGAATGCAAGGGATAGTTCATTCTTTTGGGGGCAAAATAATACATGCAAAAGAACCTATGCATGGAAAAATTTCTTTCTTATTACATGATGAAAAAGCTATATATGAAAACATACCCCAAAATATTGAAATTATGCGATATCATTCTTTGGTAGTTGACATTGAAACTTTACCTGATTGTTTTGACATAAATGGAATTTCACAAGAAAATGATAATGAAAACAATATACTGGAAATAAAACAAATCACTCCTAATTGTGAAATCATGGCAATATCTCACAAAATCTACCCAATTTATGGTATACAATACCATCCAGAGTCATTTGGCAGTGAAGGTGGAATAGAAATATTACAAAATTTTTTATTTAATGATAATGGTACTATATGAAGACAAAAGTAATTAAGATTTATGAACCTGGTTCAGTAGATGTTCTTAAAATTGAAGAAGTTGAAATTGATAAACCAGGTTTAAATGAGGTTTTAATTGAACACCTATATGCAGGACTAAATTTCATAGATATAAATCAAAGAAGAGGCACCTATCCACTTAAAACTCTTCCTCAAATTATGGGGATGGAAGCCTCCGGCATCATTAAAGAAGTAGGACAAAATGTATCAAAATTTAAAATTGGAGACAAAGTAACTCATTGTATGAATCTTGGATCCTACTCAAAATTTATGATATTGAATCAGAATAGAGTTATTAAACTAAAAAATAACATTGATTTAAGTATTGCTGCGGCCTCAACTTTACAAGGACTAACAGCACAATATCTTATAAACCACTCTTACAAATTAAAGCCTAACAATACTGTTTTAATTCACGCTATTGCTGGGGGGGTGGGACAAATACTGTGTCAATGGGCAAAAAATATTGGAGCTTACGTAATTGGTACAGTCAGCAATCCACATAAAGAGAAAATAGCTAAAATAAACGGATGTGATTTTATAATAAATTATACTGAAAATAATTTTGTTGAGAAAATTACAGAAATCACTGAAACGAAAGGTGTTGATGTTATTTATGATTCTATTGGGAAAGATACTTTTTTAAAAGGAATTAAATGTTTGGCACCAAAAGGTAGAATAGTAAGTTTTGGTGTTTCATCAGGACCAATAGAACCAATTAACATTAATTTATTGAGATCATTTTCTGGTTCAATTGCAACTGGAGGGCTGAACACATACATAAAAGACAGTAATGAAATGCAGAGTAATGCTGACGCATTTTTTGAGTTGATTTTAAAAAAAGAAATAGATATCGACATTACAAACGAATTTAATATTGAAGATATTCAAAAAGCTCAATTGAGCTTAGAAAGCAGACAAACAACTGGATCAGTAATTCTTAAATTTTAAATTTTTTACTTTATATAGTTATATAATTAAATATTATATGTTCGTAAATATGGAGTTGATACTCAGTTGCTTAATCTTGGATTATTTATGATGCCACTTCACCCTGCTGAAAAAGACGTTGGGGTTTCCTATGAAGAGGATAGACAATTAGTTCTTTTAGCAGATAAGCTTAATTATAAAGAGGCCTGGATGGGTGAACATTATAGTTCAACTGCTGAACCTGTTACTTCACCTTTAATTTTTAATGCTTCATTAATATCAGAGACAAAAAACATTAAATTTGGATCAGGAGTTATCTCTTTACCACAACAACATCCTGCTGTTATTGCTGGACAAGTAAGTTTATTAGATCATCTGTCTAAAGGCAGGGTCATTATGGGGGTTGGTGCTGGCGGGTTGGTTAGCGATTGGGAATTATTTGGCAATGAAGATGGTCGCAAACGTGCAATTACTATGATTGAATCAGTGGAAGCAATTTTAGAGTTTTGGAAAGATAACGAAAGTTACAATTATAAGGGTGAGTTTCTAGACATATCATTGAATAAAAATATTGTATCTGAACTTGGAATAGGAAAGTTTGTTAAACCATTTCAAAACCCACATCCAGAAATTGCAGTTTCTTTAAAGAATCCAAATTCTATGACAGCAAAACTTGCCGGTGAAAAAGGATGGATCCCAATTTCAGGAAATTTTATTGATGGAAAAGATATAGCTACCCACTGGCCTACTTATCTTGAAGGGGCTGAAAAAGCTGGAAAAAAACCATTATTTGATAAATGGAGAGTTGGCAGAAGTATCCTAATAACAAATTCTAATCAAGAAGCTGATGAAATTCTTAATGATCCAAACGGTGTTTTTTCAAACTACTTTCTTTATTTAAATACAGTTTCAAAACTTGCATCAGGTACCTTAAGTAAAGACATTAATATAAAAAGTGAACTCCCTGATGCTATGAAAAAAGCTAAAGATTTAATAATAATTGGCGATCAATCTACAGTTATAGATAAATTAATTGAATTTATAGATATTGTTGGACCTTTTGGAACACTTTTAATTACAGGTCATGATTTTGGTAATTCCAGAAAACTATGGGAAAGTTCATTCACTAAAATGTCAGAAAGTGTTGAACCTATATTAAGTAAGTATTTAAAACAGAAATTTGCAGCTTAATAGTTATTTTGGCATCATTTTCTGGAATGGAAATCTATAAGTTTTTAGAGTAAATTCGTTGTTTCTGGATCTTTTGTCTTGATCTTCTTTTACAATTTCACCCATTTGAGGAACACCAGATCTTTCTGCGTTTCTTTTCGCTTGATCTAGTGCTTCTTCGTTTTCTTCTGTATATGGAAATTTAAACAGCTTATTTATACCATCTTTAATAGCCCATAAAATAATAAATCTATCTCCTTGTTCATATACTACTGCATGATGTTCATAAACAAATTGTTCAGGAGGTCTATCAAACATAGGTCGCCCAATGAACTCATGATTGGTATAAAAACTAAGCCAAATTGCTATAAAAATTATTGGAACAGTAAAAAATCTTTGCCATATATTTTTAGTGAAAAAAGGTAGACAACAAATGGCCCCTGCAAATGACCAAATAAGCATTAACTGACCTGAGCTTATTGTGAAATCAATCATTATACCCCACTCTTCTTTCTAATGACCTCACCATCAATTATAAGCTCATTTGTTGGATCTACATGAACTATGCCGTTATAATCAACTCTAAATTTAAATGCAGGAAGTTCTTGCCCTTCTGCGCTAAAAAATAATTTTTTTGTGTATTCTTCTTTATATGGATTTACCTTAAGTAATTTTACAGTAGCATGCGTGAGTGGAGCAGGAAATTTTCTAGCATTATAAAAATGTATTGTTACAAGATACGATCTTGCTTCAGGAGTCCTGATTGCAACTACTTCCCGATTTTCTTTTAAATAAACAGTTTTACCATTCTGATCTACATAAGTATCATTTACAGTTCCTAAATCATCTCTTTCTAAATGAATTAGAGCATCATCAGGTCTTCTAAAACTAACAATATGTCCCATATTATCTTTAACCCAAATATCAAGATCGAATGGTTTCTCTCCATCCCATTCTAATTCTATAAAATACTCAGCTTTTGGTTTTATGGTCTCTTTCTTTGCAACTGGGTTAATTAATAAAAAAGCCAGCATAAAAAGAAAAACAAAGCCTATGAGCATATTGAATAAAAGGTCAATGAAGCCAAAAGATGATCTATATCTTGGATCACTCATATTTTGTATTATTCTCTAAAATTACCATTTGAATTTTTGTTAATACACTACCAACCAAACCTGAAAGTGTTGTACATAAGGCGGTACTCATGCCAAGTGCCATATTTGAGATTACTTTTTGAACATTTTCAACGTTACTTACGTCTAAATTATCAAATGCAGAACTCAACATTAATAAAAAGCCCGCTACTGTTCCTATTAAGCCAAGTGTGACCATTGTCTCTGATGCAAACCAAATATAGTTACTAAGTTTTATATATTGGGTATCAGATCTAAAACTTAGAAATCCTGTTGCAATAGAAGTTGCAAAAAAGATTATAATTATTATGAAACTAATTTTTGTTTGATCTGCATTCCATAACTCATCAAACCAACCAT
>CACMTN010000005.1 GCA_902616615.1 uncultured SAR116 cluster alpha proteobacterium
TGCTACATTAACACCATCTCCCATAAGGTTAGCATCACCTTGTTTTACAACATCACCCATATTGATACCTATACGGTATTCTAGCTTAACATCTGTTGTATCTTTATCATTACGGGCTTTGATTTGCTTTTGGAATTCTACAGCTGTGTTAACAGCAGCAACAGCACTTGGAAACTCAGCAAATACAGAATCTCCTCCTGTATTAAATATACGGCCTTTTTGTTTTTTTATAAGAGGTTCTATGATCTTATTACAGTCATTTAGACTAGCTAGAGTAGCATCTTCATCTTTTTCCATGTGCTTGCTATAGCCAACAACGTCAGTGGCAAATATTACTGCTATCTTACGGTCTATGTCTGATGGACTCATATGTTTATTTTAAGCATTAATGTGATGTTGTTTCAATAGTGATTTTTGTATAAATTTTAATCATTTTTATAGAAAAGACTATTATTGTGTCACTACTCAGTTAACTTATAAAGCTTAGTTGATACCTTTGCATAAGTTTATATAAATAAGAGCCTAATTAACTAAGAGGGATATAATGTCTGTAAAGATTTCAGTTGTAGAAAAAAAAGTAGTTGAAACAATTAATCAGTATAATATTGACGAATATTACATAAATGAGAGTTATGGATCAATTGAAAGATTTAATCAAATAGTTACAGGAGAAAGTCCTAAAAAGGATGAGATACCTTTAATGGATTTTCTAAGCGAAATTAGACCAAATAATATTTTACATATGCAGCCAAAAGCTAGCGCAGATAACCCAAAAATTAAACACGGTTACTAATATTTTATTTTGATTAATCTAATTATTACACCGCTATGACAAAACTTTAAGATGAGACTTTAGTATAACATTTAAATAATTAAATTGTTATTCAAATACGAACACTATGTTTATTAAATGCTTTTTTTAAACTATAGATGTAAAAAAGCATTGCTCACTAGACATGTTTTTTGAAAAGTATAAGAGAATTAATTTTTAAGATTATTGTAAACTTCCTTAAATAGTTTTATTAATTTATCTGTAGCCCATATCCTAGATACACGAGGTGCATATTAGGCACTTCCCTCGCATACTCATTTAAAACCATTAAAGCCTAACTCTCTTAAAATGAGTACAATCTTAATCGTGGTAACTTTGATGTTAAGCTCATTATACCTGTTCTTGCCTTTATTAAATATATTTCCATTACTATAAGCACCTTCATTCATGTAAACTGCAATATTTAAGTTAGGGTCATCATTCCAGGCAACATACAAATCAAGCAGTACTAACTTTAAATGCTTCTTTTGAATGGAGTGATTAGCTGAATTATTCTTGAAATATTTATTATAAATGGAATCTACGAAGGAGTTAACTTCAGGGTGGTTTGACCACCTGTGTACATCTAAAAGCCTTGAGTGGTTGTAGTCTCTATCTTCCATAATTTTTAATTTTTGATATTCTGAATAAATTGAAATTTGATTAAAGGGGTTAATTCAGTTATTCTTAAATGGAAGAAACAATCTGTTTTCTTTTGGATTTTTATTGTTATTTAACAACTTTAAGTTTTTTTAATTTTTACAGAAATAATAAATATTAGATACTTTTGAAAATTAATTTATAGATATATGTTACAACTTAGAATATTACACCAAGTTTTTAAATTTTTAGTCTTTAAAATTTTTTTTTTATTAATATTATCATGCGATTCTGCAGAAAATTCATCAAACACCACTATAAGCGTAAGCAAATATTCCGAATATGATTGTCAGGATGATAAATTTAGGGTTATTAAGGAAACACCAAAAATTCCTTATTTGAAAGTTAGCATATGGTACACAAGAAAACAATTTCATGAAGCTTATTATGATTATAATATCGAATCATACAAAAAAAAGTTATCTAAAGAAGACTTCCTTAAAATAACTCCTAAAGTATTAAAGAAAAGTAATTTAATCTTAAATGAGTTGATTAAAGGGGTTGATTGTGAAAAATTAAAATATCTATCAAAAATGCTTAATCATTAATTTCCTACATTGAGTATGATTAAATTTTTAAATATTTTTTATCATTTATATTCATGCAAGTAATACCATTCATGATTATAGTTTTGCTAATAATGATTTATGTGCATTAAAGATATAAATTTAGAGTTTAATGAATTACTTCACAACGAAATCTATGCAAATAATCCCCTTTTGCAATACCTAATTCTTTTGTAACTTCGTCTAGTATAACAAATTTAATATTATCTTTTATTTCGCACCTAATGGAGTCATACATTATACTTGAACAATTAAATATCCAAACACCATTTATTCTTGTATATAATGTTTTTTTTCCAGTTTCAGAAAAATTATCAGAGACTTTCCAATAACTATCACCACACTTATAAATAGTATCCTTTGCTATTGCTACTGAGCTAATAAACATCATTGTTAGTGTTGTAATTAATATTCTCATAAGCATCCTCATATGTCATTACTAACAAAACTACCTTAGCAAAGCTTGATGGCTTTATATTAGCCAACCTTTCATCTCTGTAGTTGGTAATATCAATGGGTTGTAATGTATCAAGTGGTATGAGCATCCATGGGTTACGTGCTAATGTTTCAATAATGATTTTCTCATTATGGGATGATTTTTTAAGAGGCGTAACCTTCTGTTTATACTGAAGAATTATCTCTTTGAAATTCTTGGGTCAATATAGTTCCCCAAGCTTTAATTTACTTTCCAACTCTAGTTCTTTTTGCCCAGCCCATCTCCTTGCATGGTCTAAAATAATAAGAGTTGCTATAGTTGAAAGACCTTTGATACACACCTGAACCTGGTATTTATTATTACGTTTTCTTATGGTAGCCATATATAACTTCACTGTGACACATGAGTGACAGCCATTAAGTATATATATGATGAATTACTGCTAAGTCCTTGAAATTTATGGTGGGACTAACTGGGATTGAACCAGTGACCCCTTCGATGTCAACGAAGTGCTCTCCCGCTGAGCTATAGTCCCATTTTATAATAAAAAATATTGTGTTATAGTTGTATTATAATAGCAATTAAAAAAAGTAAATTATTAATGAAAAAAATTGTTCTAAAATTTAAAGACAAAAACTTAGTTTTAAACTTAAGAGACACACCAACAGCTAATATGATTTATGACGCATTACCTTTAACTTCAACAGTTAAAAAATGGGGGGAAGAGATTTATTTTGAGACCCCTGTTAATATTGAACTAGAGGATAATGCTAGGGCAGTAATTGAGTTTGGAGAAATAGCTTTTTGGAATGGAGGGTCAGCAATTGCTATTGGTTATGGCAAAACTCCAGTTTCAAAGGATAATGAAATTAGATTAATTGCACCTTGTAATATTTGGGCAGATAGTAATTTTGAAAAAAGTTATATTGAAAAAATTAAAGAAAATGAAATTGTAAAATTGGAAAAACTTTAATTATTTATATTAACGTAAATTGTATCTAATTTTTTTTTAAATTCATAACCTAAAGTTACTGGTTTATTGCTAACTCTATCGACATACACATGAATGAAAAATCCATCTGCAGATGCCAAATCATTATTTGGTTTAAATAAACCAACTTCATATCTAACAGAACTATTACCAATTTTTGTAACTCTTATTCCTGCATCAATATCTTCTGGATATTCAAAAGAGGAAAAGTAATTACATCCTGATTGAACTATAAGACCAATATTATTCCCATTTTTAATATCTATTAAATTGTACTTTATTAACCATTTGTTAACTGCGGTATCAAATAATTCATAATAAATAACATTATTTAAGTGACCATAAATATCATTGTCATTCCACCTAGTGCCCATTTTAGAAAAATAATTATAATCACTTCGATTTGTAGGATTTTGTCGCAAATTAACTTTTCCTATTGTTAAATTCTTTTAGCATGCAAATTTTAGATGCTATAAAATCTATTCTATTTTCTGGCAAAGAAGCTATATTTATACGTCCATCAGGCATTAAGTATATTCCATTTTCTTTTCTTAATGTCATTATTCCTTCTTCAGAAATAGGCAAAAGTGAAAACATACCATTTTGAACATTTAAAAAGCTAAAGTAATCTGTCTGAAATTTGTTTTGTAAACTTTTTGAAAACTTTTCTCTTAGAGAAACTATTCTTTTTTGCATTCTACTAATTTCTAAAAGCCATTCATTTTTTAAAATATTATCATCAAGTAAAATATTTATTATTTCAGCAGCATGGTCTGGTGGATGAAAATAAAGCTCACGAGCAATTTCACTTAACATTGTTTCCAAAGCATCACTCTTTACTTGATTGGAGTCAGTAATAACTGCAATCAGTCCACAACGGTCTCTGTAAACACCAAAAGTTTTACTTGATGAAATAGTTATTATTAGTTCAGGTACAATTTTAACTAATTTTCTAATACCTAGTACATCTTCATCAATGCCTTTGCCTAAACCTTGGTAAACCAAATCTATAAAAGGAACAATTCCATTTTTTTTGCATATTTTAGCAACTTCTCCCCATTGATTAGTATTCAAGTCAGCTCCAGTTGGATTATGACAACATCCATGTAATAATAATGCATCACCCGACTTTAATTTCTTTAAATCTAAAATCATATCTTCAAAATTTAAGAAATTGTTTATGTTATCGTAATACTTATGTTTTGTGATTTCTAGACCAGATTTATGAAACATAAAAGTTTGTTGTCCCCATGTCGGATTGGGGATTGATATTAGTTTATTTTTTAATTTACTTTTTATAAGTTCTCCTGCAATTCTTAAACCAGAGCCTGCTCCAGGAATTTGTATTGCGCCAATTTTGTTGTTTCTTTCATTAATAATATCTTTTCCTAAAACTAATTTTAAAATATTTTTACAGTATTCAGAGTTTCCAGCAGGCGTTTTATATGATTTAGAAACTTCAGTTTGTAACAATAAAGTTTCAGCTTTTTTTACTGCTTTAAAGACAGGTGCCTCACCTTTTTCATCTCTATATATACCTATTCCTAAGTCAATTTTAGAAGTTCTCTTATCACTTTCTAATTCTTTAAACATAAGTCTTGTTGCATCAAGTGCTGGTGATTGAATGTCAAAATACCTCATAGAAAATCTTTCAATAAAAATTTTAAATGCATATAATTTAGTACACTTTTGAGTTTGAACTAATAAACGAAATAAACTATAGAAATTATATGATAGCTTACAATATTAGAAACGACCCCAAAAATCCAGTTTTAATAACGGTGCCCCATGCAGGAAGTTTTTACCCAGAACTTTTTAAAAAATATATAAAATTAGATTTAGATAAAATAAGAAAAATTGAAGATTATCAATCTGATAAAATTTTAAAATTAATAAAAAAAGAAAATGTAGATTTTTTAATTGCAAAATGTTCTAGAGCTGTAGTGGATTTAAATAGATCTAGAAAATCAATAGATAATGATATGTTTAATGGAATTGCGCTTATTGGCCAACCAGATGAAAAAAAAATGCTTTCATATGGATTAGGTGTTTTTCCTAAAATTATTTCTAATAAATTAATTTTTAAAACAAAGTTATCAATTTCATATTCAAAAATAATGCTTCAAGAATATTATGATCCCTTTCATAAATCTTTATCAAAGCAATTAAAGCTGTTATTAAAAAAATTTGGTTTTTGTTATCATTTTGATCTTCACACTATGCCCTCTAGAGCTTTAAAACATTTTAAAATTAAACCAGATATTGTTTTAGGAAATAATTTTGGTAAAAGCTCATCTAAAAATCTAATTTATAATATTAAAGACCGTTTTGAGAAATTTGGTCTTAAGGTTGAAATTAACAACCCATACGCGGGTGGTTATATAACTAGGCATTATGGCAATCCATTAGTTGGCATTGAAACAATTCAAATAGAAATTAATAGATCATTATATATGGACGAAACAAATCTTAAAATACATAAGATTGATAATCTACAAAAAATATTTTCAGAAATTTTTAATAATTTTGGATACTTTCAAAGAGATGCGGCTGAATAAATTAGAAAAGTCTATTTACTCCTAATAAACGCTTCATGTTAGAATTAATTACAAGAGGTTCATTTAAAAGACTTTTAATTAAAAATTCAGCATATAAAGGAGCATAAACAAACCCCCAAGATCCCATACCCCCTAATAAATATTCGTTTTTCGTATTTTTGTTTGTTACAGTCCCCAAACTACAGAAAAATGGCATTCTATCTTTTGTGCTTGCTCTTACACTTACTCTATATTTTGTTTCACTGTTAAAATCTTTAATTATTTTTTTTAAAAATTCTGGAATAGAATTTAAATTATTAATTTGATCTATTTCTTTATAATTTTTATTATCATTTCTGTTAAATGAAGATCCTATTTGATAAAAACCTCCAAATGCTTGTGAGAAATGATGACCATAACTAAAATTTAATTTTAAATTTTTATATGCTTTATTTTCTTTTAAATAAGTTACTTGTCCAGAAATTGAATTGATAGGGATATTGTTACTTAGATTTTTCATCTCATAACCATTTGCCCAAATGACAGTTTTAGCTTTTAAACTATTACCTTTATCGTCAATTAATAGTTTAAAATGGTCTTTAGTATTGATAACTTTTTTTACATCAAAATTTGCTACAAATTTAACATCTTTTATTAAATTTTTTATAAATTTTTTATTATCTAATATTCCTGATGATTTCATATATACATAATTTATATTTTCAAGAAACATAGCATTGTCTACTTTATTGGAAATCAAATCTAGTGGCCAATTATTTTGTAAAAGTTTTAAATATTTAATCGAATCTCTTTTCCTAGAAGGTAATAGAATAAGCCCATCGGAGGAAGGAATTGAATTTAGGTTTTTGGCAAGATTTCTTGAATAAGTGAAAGCCTCCAAAGATAGTAATCCATAAGGGGAATTATCCAATGTTAATTTTGGCATTTGAAGTGCCAACTTATTTCCACTTGCTCCACTTGCATATTTAGAAGATTTATCTACTAGAAAACATTCTATATTTCTTTTTCTTAATGAATAAGCAAGTGAAGCCCCTGAAATACCAGATCCTATTATTGCTACAGGTCCTATATGATTATTATAACTTGATGCTTTATTAATTTCACTTGATAAAGTTTTTTTAATTCCCATTAATCTTTCTTTTTTGTTACCAAAACCGACTACTTTTGACACAGAAAATCCAGAATTAGACAATCCTCTTCTAACATGCCCTGCAGCTGTAAATGTACTAAATGTTCCTTGAAAATTAGTAGTAAAATAAATTTGCTCAAAAAGTTTTGAATTCCAAGCAGAGATATTTTTTTGGGGAGCAAAACCATCTAAAAACCATGCATCTGCCTTAAAATTGAAATTTTTAAGACTGTTGAAGTCGTCGTAAATTAAAATTAATTCAACATTTTCTGACTCAAAAAATAATCTATGTATAGATTGATATATGCTTGGTAATTTTTTTATTAATTGACTAGAAAGTGTTTTTAAACCTTTTACGCACTTATAAACTTGTTTTAACTCAATTTTTGTTAATGGAGCACTCTCAAAGCTTATAAAAATTAATTTAGCATCTGGTTTTTTAGTTTTTTTCCAAAGTTTCAAAGTTAGTAGAAAACTCAAACCTGTGCCAAAGCCTAGCTCTGAAATAATGAATTTATTAGACTTTTTAAAACGACAAGCTAAATTACTTCCTTTAAGAAAATTATGTTGGGTTTCTTTTATTCCATGGTGTTTATCAAAATAAATATCTTTATATAAACCTGAATAAACACCCAATTGAGGAGATATTAAAAGTTTTGATTTTTTTAAATTATTTTTCATTTTATATCTTTAACAATTTATTGAAATTTACTAAAATTATTAATTAAAACCAGTCTTTATTGAGATTTTTATAATGTTTTGGAAAACTAAGTCATTAAAAGATATGACCACTAATGAATGGGAAGCATTGTGTGATAGATGTGGTAAATGTTGTGTAGTGAAATTGGAAGATTATGACACACAAGAAATATATTATACAAATGTATCATGCAAGCTTTTGTGCGAAAAAACTGCCTTGTGTAAAGATTACATTAACAGAAAGACTTTTGTTCCAGACTGTAAAATTTTATCTCCTAAAAACTTAAAAAACCTTAAATGGATGCCAGAAACATGTGCTTATAAAATAATAGACCAAGGTGATCAATTACCTAAATGGCATCCGCTAGTGTGTGGAAATAATGAAGAAATTGTAAAAAGTGGTAATAGTGTAAAAAACAGGGTAACAAGTGAACTTAAAGTTAAAACAAAAAATTTGCCAAATCATATCTATAATTGGTAATTATTTAAGGAAAAAACATGTCTAGAAATATGTGGATATTAGCGGTATTGATATCAGTATTAGTAATTGCATCAATTTATAGAGAACAATCAGGTATGAAAATGCCTGACCATTTAAATTGTAAAGAATCGATGTTTGAACAAATGTTTACAGATAAATGCACTCCTAGAACTGGATTGAAGAAATTAAAACAAAATTAAAATAGAGTCCGAAATAAATGAAAATTGCCATTATTGGTTCTGGAATATCAGGACTATCAGCTGCTTTACTGTTGTCTCAAAAACACCAAATAACAATATTTGAAATAGATAAAAGATATGGTGGGCATGCGAATACTGTTAAAATTAATAATGAAAATGCAACTATTAATGTTGATACTGGGTTCATTGTATTCAATAAATTAAATTATCCAAACTTGGTTGGTTTTTTAAAACATCTTAATGTTGAAACTATTAAATCTGATATGTCTTTTGCAGTTTCTGCAAGAGATGGGGAATTAGAATATTCAGGTTCCCTCAAAGGAATGTTTGCACAAAAAAAGAATTATTTTAATTTAAAGTTCTATAAAATGTTGAGAGATATTATAAGATTTTTTATCTTCGGTTATAAATATGCTTTTCAAGTTAAAGAAAATGAAAATTTAAAAGATTACTTAAATAGATGTAACTTTAGCGATGAATTTGCAAACGATCATTTAATACCAATGTCGTCTGCAATTTGGTCTTGTCCAGAAAAAGAAATATTAACATTTCCAGCCAAAAATTTACTTACTTTTTTTAAGAATCATCAGTTAATTAATTTTTTCGTTAGACCTAAATGGAGAACA
The DNA here is from genome assembly GCA_902616615.1 of uncultured SAR116 cluster alpha proteobacterium. Lineage (GTDB taxonomy): Bacteria > Pseudomonadota > Alphaproteobacteria > Puniceispirillales > Marisalimonadaceae > Marisalimonas. The sequence goes on from CACMTN010000005.1 coordinate 9,158, forward strand.
GTCAAAGGAGGTTCTGTACAATATGTAAAAAAAGTAATCAAAACACTTGAACAGAATAAAAACAATAAACATTTATTAAATACAAAAATTTCTTCAATAACTTCAAAAAGGAAAAAGATTAAAATTGAATATAATAATAGTTATGAAACTTTTGATAAAGTTATAATGGCCACTCACCCTGATCAAACATTAAGGTTAATAAAAGATTTAGATAAAAAAACTACAGAAATTTTAAGTAAATTTAGATACCAGAAAAATACAGTGTTTTTACACTCAGATCCTTCAATGATGCCAAGAAATCGCAAAACCTGGTCTAGTTGGAATTATCTATCTAATAAAAATGAAAAGTCCTCAACAACATATTGGATGAATCAACTACAAGATTTGAACACCTCATTAAATGTATTTGTTAGCTTGAATCCGTTTAAAATGCCAAATAAATCTCTAATTCATAAAAAAATTGTATATGAGCATCCTATTTTTAATAATAGTACAAATGAAGCTCAAATGCTGATTAATAAAATTCAAGGAAAAGATAATATTTACTATGCAGGTGCTTGGTTAGGATACGGTTTCCACGAAGATGGATTATCATCAGCAATCAAAATTTCAAAATTTTTTGATATAAAAGTGCCATGGATAGAATAATAATTAGAGATCATAATGAAACCTATTACTGGTAATATAAAATTTTTTGAAGCAAATATAACTCATCAAAGACATGGTAATAAAAATCATTTCTTTACAAATAAAACAAACGCAGTATTAATTGACTTGAAAAATAAATCTCAAAAAAAAATACCCAAATACCCTTCATTATTTTCTTTAAAAAAATTCAATCTACTTACTTGGAGTGCTTCCAAACATGGAAGCCAATGTGAATTTTCTACATCTAATGATCTTTATAAATTTATTAAAAATTTGTGCAACGCGAACACAAAAGATAATAAGGAAATTCATAGTATAAAATTGTTAACTTTCCCAAAAGTTTTAAATTTTGGTTTTAACCCACTTTCAGTTTATTTTTGTTATGATAAAAAAGGATTGCTAATTCATTCAATTTTTGAAGTTAGAAACACTTTTGGAGATATGCACCATTATGTTTTACAAAATATAAATCTAAAAAAAATTACTCAAAAAACAACTAAGAAACTATTTGTATCTCCATTTTATCCAAAAAAGGGAAGTTATAAATTATTTGCAAACTACATCCATGATAAGATCATGATTTCAGTGGAATATACCTTAAAGAATGAAAAAGTTTTTATAGCTACTATGAAATTAAAAGAAATTAAATTTAATAATTTGAACATCTTAAAGGCATTTTTAAAATGTTCTATATATCCAGGTAAAATTTGGATAAATATTCATTTACAAGCATTCATTCTCTGGTTTAAAAGAATAAGTCTTTACAAAATCCCTCCTAGTGAAAAAATTAAACATTCATTTGGAATTGAAGTATCAAAAGATTAATTAAATATAAATAGGTTATAAAATTAATGAGTTTTTGGAATAATTTATTTTTAAGTGGCATAAGAAATTTTCCTTATGGGTCAATTGAAATTGAATGGCCAAACGGTAAAGTTGAAAAGATTTGTGCAAGCAAAACTGGTCCTATTGCAAATTTAAAAATTGCTGATGATAAGGTTGTTAAAGAAATTATAAATGGTGGTTCTGTTAAATTTGCAGAATTATATATGGCCAAAAGATTAACATCTTCGGACTTAACAACTTTAATGCATTATTTTGCTCTAAATAATGATGAAGCTGAAGACACTTTCAAAATTTCTATACTGAAATATTTCTTCAATAATTTTTCACATTTTAAAAATAAAAATAGTCAATATCAAGCAAAGAAAAATATTTCTTATCACTATGATTTAGGAAATAAATTTTATAGTTATTGGTTAGATAAATCTATGACATATTCTTCAGCAATTTTTTCCAAACCAACTGATACCCTAGAGATTGCTCAAACACATAAATATAAAAAACTTGCAGAACTAGTTTCAATAAAAGATGGTGACAGCATTTTAGAAATTGGTTGTGGTTGGGGTGGTTTTTCTGAATTTCTAGGTAAAGAGTACGATTGTAAAATAACAGCAATTACAATTTCAAAAGAGCAATATAATTTTGCAAAAAAAAGAATAAAAAACGCAAATCTAGATAATAGGATTGATATAAGATATTGCGATTATCGAAATATTGATGGCAAATTTGATAAAATATTGTCAATTGAAATGTTTGAAGCTGTTGGAAAAGAATATTGGAACAAATTTTTTAGTAAACTAAGAAATATTTTGAATCCTGATGGATATGTTGGACTTCAATTAATTACAATTGATGATAAAATATATGAAGTTTATAAAAATAACCCAGACTTTATACAAAAATATATTTTTCCTGGGGGAATGTTACCTTCTTTTAAAATACTTACAAATGTTGTAACTAAAAATAACTTTTATATTGATAGCGTAAATAGTTTTTCAAATGATTACGCAAAAACATTAAGTATTTGGAATGAAAGTTTTAACAAAAATTGGAAAAAGATTGAGAAGCTTGGATTTGACGAAACTTTTAAATTAATGTGGAATTATTATTTATCATACTGTGAAGGCGGCTTTTTATCAAAAAATATTGATTTAAAACAAATAAAATTGAACATTAATTAAGACTTTGATTTGAATAAAAATAAACTCAATTTATAGAAATAACCAATAAACGGAATTTTAATGAAGAGACCACTAAGTGAATCCCAATAATCAATATGAGAAATTACTTTCCCATCATCATTCAAAAATAATTCACTCATACCTTCAATAGTCTGCATGGACCCAAAAGCAAAGAAAGTCATTTTCCATTTCAAAAATACTCTTTGTTTATTAATTGAAAAATCAAGGACAAAAAACTGAGGTTCCTTTACATTTTCAAACATATGATAAAAAATATTTTTAAAAGCATATATTCCTTTGATATTATTAAATGGATCTACAAAAATTATATCTTTAGAGACTAGGTTATCGAATTCATTTATATTATCAAGGGAAAGATTACTAAATAAATTGATATATTTTTTAACTAATTTTTTTTCCATATCAAAATTTTATATTATAAATTTTTTAATAAAATAAGAAGAGATTCTATCAGGTAGATAACTAAATATCTTCATAAAAAAAGAAAATGACAATGGAAAGGAAAATTCAAATTTTTTTGATTTCATGTTTTTAAAAATTAAATCAGCTGCATCGTCAACATTCATTAAACCTGGCATATAAAAATTATTTATTGAAGTTGCTTGCGTGTCTACAAAGCCTGGACTGCATATTTGTACTTTTATGCCTTTGGGGTTAAGATCATATCGAATAGATTGAGCAAATGATCTTAATGCTGCCTTAGTTGGACCATACGCAGCAGCTTTAGGCAACCCAATCCATCCAGATAAGCTAGACATAATAATTATGTGACCATTTTGTTTATTTATTAGGCCAGGTAAAAAAGCTTCATAAGAGTTCAAAACACCTAAGTAATTAATATTTATATGTTTTTGATAAATCTCCAAGTTAATTTCTGACGCATTTACTGGTGAATAAATACCTGCATTTAAAAAAAGTAAATCAGGTACTTCAACTTTTTTTGCTAATATTTTTAATTTTTTAAAATCCTGTACATCGCATGAGAAATATTTAAAGGACTGTTTATTTGTTAAAATACTCTCACTTATTGACTGTAACTTAGTTAAACTTCGACTTATTCCAATAACTTTCCAATTATTTTTTATTAATAATTTAGTAAAAGCTGCACCTATTCCTTCACTTGCACCAGTGATAATAGCAACTTTATGTTCCTTTTTATGATTTTTTGAATTATTCATGTAAATGATAAACTAAATTTTACAGTTTTGATATCGAACTATAACAGCTCCTCTTACTTTTGATTTAAGAATTTTTATATTAACAGAAAATTTTCCTGCCATTATGTTTCTTGTAATCGGTAAATTACCTTCAACTATATCATTATTTCCTAAATAAATAAATATTACCCTAATTGGTTTAGACGGATCAAAATAAGGATTATCAGTTACTGTATCAGAAATATTACCTTCAACTTTTACTTTTAATCCACCTGATAATAATAATAAAGTACTTTCAGGGGGTATAAAAGATTGTGTTGAAACTGCTAATTCTCGAAAATCATATTTACTGCATTTTTTGTTATAACCAAGTAACCTCAATACATCGATCATATCCTTTTCAGGAACACCCTTAGCTAAATTAGATGCAAGTATATTTTTCGCATTTCTACCAAAATCAGTTTCTGGATTTTTTATATTTTGAGTATTTAGCGCTAAATTTGCTTCTTTAAGCTTTAGTCTTATATCAGATAATTTTCTATCTAATTCAATTTTTTGGTCATTAAAATCGTTTATTATTTTTTCATTTTCTTGAATTAAAACCAATTTATCACGATTACCAAGCCACCATCCGATTAATAGGGCTGTAATTATAACTAAAAGTCTAAAAAAATAATTTAATATTAATTTAAACTGTTTTTGCCTATATTTATTTTGTGCTTGATAAAAATCCAAACTTAAACCTTGAATATTTTTTTTTTTATCTTTTATATTTTATGTATAATAAATCAATATCTTTTTTAACGGTAAAAAAATCATAAAACATATAAAAATAATTAATCAAAGAGCTTGGCAAAGAATGTTATCAGGACGAAAACTCGACATTTTGTCTCCATCTCCATTGGATATAGAAATTGAAGATATTGCTTTAGGCCTATCAAGAGTTACGAGATGGAATGGTCAAACTAATGGAAAACATCCATATTCAGTTGCTCAACATTCTATTTTAGTTGAAGAACTCTTCAACATTGAATATCCAACCTTAGATAAAAAATGGAATTTAGCAGCTCTACTTCATGACGCACCAGAGTATGTGATAGGAGATCTAATAACACCATTTAAATATGCTCTCAATAACAGTTATAGATATGTTGAAGATAATTTAATGAAAGCTATTTATCTTAGGTTTGGATTGCCAGCTTTACTACCTAAAAACATTGAATCTAAAATTAAAAAAATTGATAAAGCTCTTGCCTGGTTTGAAGCTATTGATTTAGCTGGTTATGAAGAAAAAGAAGCCTCAGAAATAATTAAAAAGCCAAATTTGATTTCCAAACATCGAAATATTGTTGCACTGTCTACTAATGTCGTCGAAAAAAAATTTCTAAAAAGATTTCAAGAAATAATTACAAAAATTTCTTAATATCCCTCTTCAAGTAATGGGAAAGCACTTAATACATTTTTAGAAGCAAATGCGTAATCTTTGCTTAAATAACTTTGATCAAGTTCTGACAATGAGTTTAATCCGAGCAATCTTAAGCCTGTCAAAATTTCAGTTTCTAGTATTTCAAGCATTCGAAAAATAGCTTTAGATCCTCCAGCAGCAGCAGCAAATCCCTGAAGCCTTCCAATGCCAACACAATCCGCTCCTAATGCAAGTGCTTTTAAAACATCTGTGCCTCGCATTATACCTCCATCAAAAATGATCTTTGCTCTATTTTCAACAACCTCAACAATTTCTGGCAAAACATTCAAACCACCAACTCCAAAATCTAACTGTCTTCCACCATGATTAGAAACATAAATTATTTCAACACCATGTTTTATTGCCAATAAAGCATCCTCTTTAGTAGCTATACCTTTTATTATAATTGGCAAATCACAATAAGATTTAATCCTATCAATATCTTTCCATGAAAATCGCATTTGGTGCTCAAAACCACTTGCACTTTGTCTTGATGTTGTCCTATACCTCTTTGCAAGATCTCTTTCTCTTCTTCCATAAGCGTCTAAATCGACTGTCAAACATATACCTGCATAGTCACAGTCAATAGCACTTTTGATCTGGTCATCAACCCAATTTTGGTTCCCTCGTACATACAATTGAAAAAGTTTTGGATAATTAACGCTTTTCGCAACTTCTTTTAATCCAGGCATACAAGTAGAGCTAATCATGTGCAATATACCAAATTCAGATGCCGCAATTGTTGGAGCAATTCCTGCTCCTTCAACAAAATCTTGCATTGAGCCTATAGGTGCAAGAATTACTGGCATTCTTAACGAATGACCAACTAAGTTAATAGATATATCAACATTTTCAACATCTCTTAATACCCTTGGTCTAAATGCTAAACTGTCAAGAGCAAATCTATTTCTTTTAAAGGTTGTCTCAGTTTCAGCAGCACCAATTAGATAATCCCAAGTTTCTTTTGAAAGTTTTGCTTTAGCTCTTTTGGCAAATTCATGAAGAACTAAATATTCTTCACCTTCAATTTTGCTGCCTAATTTATTTTCAACCATATTGTTCTCCAAATTAATAACTCAAACTATATAAAATTTATTATTTAAATCTATAAAAAACTTGCCTTAGCCAAAAAGCTAAGTTACACAACAAATATATGGTTTTGCGAGCGTGGCGGAATGGTAGACGCACTGGACTTAAAATCCAGAGTCCGATAAGGACGTGGGGGTTCAAGTCCCCCCGCTCGTACCATATTATTTGTTTTTGATATCAAACAAATCATATAGGTCATTGTATTAATGGTTATTACTCGTACAAGAGAAGAACTATATAAAACCCTAGAAGAATTTTCTAAACAACCAGGTAAATTAGCATTAATTCCTACTATGGGTAATTTACATGATGGACATTTATCCCTAATAAAATTGGCTAAACTAAAAGCATCAAAAACAATTACAACAATATTTGTTAATCCTCTTCAATTTGGTAAGAATGAAGACTTTAAAAAATATCCAAGAACTGAAAAATTAGATATAGAAAAATTAAAAAAAGAACATTGTGATATTTTATTTATTCCTAGAAGTGGTGAAGAAGTATTTTCAAAAATCGAAAAAGTTAAAAGTTTAAATTCTGGAAGTCTTGGATCTGAGCTTTGTGGAAAAATAAGACCTGGACATTTTGATGGAGTATTGACTGTTGTAAATAGATTATTTGAATTAATAAATCCAGATGTAGCTGTCTTTGGTGCAAAAGATTATCAACAACAAATTTTAATAAAAAAAATGGCTGAATCATTACATCCTCAAATATCTCTTATAAAAGCTCCTATAATAAGATCAAAAAATGGTATTGCTCTTTCTTCAAGAAATAATTATTTGTCTGAAAAAGAATTAGAAATTGCCACTAACTTATTTAAGTGTCTTCAATATAGTGTAAATTCTTATCAGAAAAGAGAAAAGTTAAATAAAATATTAGATAACGCCAATTCATTTTTAGTGTCTAAAAACCTAATACCTGATTATTTTGAATTGAGAGACAGCGAGCTTAATGTAATCTCAAAAAATAATTATCAAGGTAATAAAGTATTTCTAGGATCTGTTAGGATAAACGATACTAGATTAATTGATAATATTGAATTTTAAATGTTTTTTTTTCCGTTTGCAGATGAAAATCCTACAAACAGTAAACCAATTATTTCTTGGTTAATAATATTCACTTGTTCATCTGTTTTTCTTAGCCAAATTTTTGATCCTACATATATAAAAGAACAAACGTTTTTAAGTTTTGGCATGATACCAGCAATATTATTTGGATATTCTGAGTTATCTGGACCTCTGAAAATCATACCACCTTCTTTATCAGTTTTAACTTCCATGTTTTTACATGGTGGTTGGATGCATATAATTGGCAATATGACCTATCTATATATCTTTGGAGATAATATTGAAGAAAGGTTAGGAAAATTAAAATTTATTATTTTTTATTTGGTTACTGGAATTTTTGCAGCTTTTACACAAGCTATAATTGATCCTACATCAACAATACCAATGATTGGGGCATCAGGAGCAATTGCTGGTATACTTGGAGGATATTTAGTTTTATACCCTAAGGCAAATATAAAAGTTTTATTCTGGTTTATAATTTTTGTAAAAGTAATTAAAATTAGAGCTTTCATTGTTCTTGGAGGTTGGATAATAATTCAATTCATTAGTTTTAATGGAACTGATTTAAATTCGGGGGGTGTTGCATATGCTGCACACATTGGTGGATTTATATCAGGAGTACTTTTAATAAATATAATGAAAAATAAAATTACTCAAAAAAATAAAATCCTAAATGGTTCTGTCCCTAATTCTAAATAATTATAGAGATCTATCATCAATCTCATTGCCATCTAAAATTTTTCCTTTTCCACCTAATTTTATAACAATTTCTAAAATTGCTTCAGAGGCCTTTTCTAGAGACAGTTCATCTTCAGACCTCAATACAATAGATGTTCCAAAACTTCCTGGTTTGAAATATGGATAAGAACCAATTTTAACGTTTAGAAATTCATTTTCTATTTTTTCTAAGTCTTTTGCAATCAAGCCCTCTCCAATATTGCTTGATACAGTTTTTGATTTCAGTTTTTTACCACCAGTTAAGTCATTTAAAATTGAGTTAAACATACCCTGCATTATTTTTGGAACACCGGCAAAAACAAAAAGATTTTCAATTCTATACCCAGGTGCGGCTGAAACTGGATTATCTATTAGCTCAGAATTTGTAGGTACAATTGCCATTTTCTGACGAGCTTCATTAAACTCAATGTTTGTGCCTTCATAATGTAATTGTAATCTTCTCATAGCCTCAGTATTTTTATATAGATTTTGATTGAAAGCCTTAGCAACACACTCTGTGGTTATATCATCATGAGTTGGACCAATTCCTCCACAAGAAAAAACATATGTATATTTATTTGAGAAAGTTTGAATTGTCTCAATGATATTATCTGAAACATCAGGAATAATTCTAGCTTCTTTTAATCTAACACCTAGACCATCCAATTGAGACGCGATCCAATTAATATTTGAGTCTTTAGTTCTTCCAGATAGGATTTCATCGCCTATAATTATTATACCCGCAGTTGCCACCATAAAGAAAATTCCTTAATAAAAATTAATATTGTACGTAAATATTTATGATTATATATTACAAATAATATTCATAATATATAAAACAAAATTGAAATAAAAATGAAAAAAGATATAGCTTTATATGACAAAGCAGCATTTTTAAAAATGCATGCTGCAGGCAAATTAGCAGCTGATGTTTTAGACTATATAACATCATATGTTAAAAGTGGTGTTTCGACCGGATATCTTAATGATTTATGTCATGATTATATTTTAAAAAATGACGCTACACCAGCGCCATTGAATTATAGAGGATTTCCTAAATCTACCTGTATTTCTGTAAATCACGTTGTTTGTCATGGTATACCTGGCGACAAAATTCTTGATGAAGGAGACATTCTAAACATTGACGTAACTGTAATACTTGATGGATGGTATGGTGATACAAGCAGAATGTATTTTGTAGGAGAGCCATCTAGGAAAGCAAAATTTTTAACTAAAGTAACTTATGAGTGCCTTTGGTTAGGAATTGAAACTGTCAAACCCGGAAGCACTACAGGTGATATTGGTCATGCAATTCAAACTCATGCTGAAAAAAATGGATTGTCAGTTGTAAGAGATTTTACAGGCCATGGTCTTGGAAAAGTCTTCCACGCACCGCCAACAATCTTACACTATGGTCAACCAAAAACTGGGGATGTTCTTGAAGAAGGTATGATTTTTACCATTGAACCCATGATTAATTCAGGAAAATATGACGTCAAAATTTTATCTGATGGTTGGACAGCAGTTACTCGTGACAAGAGTTTATCAGCTCAATTTGAACACAGTATAGGGGTAACTTCAAATGGATATGAAGTTTTTACGAATTCTCCTAAAGGCTATACACAACCAGATTACCCAATTTAAAAATTAATTTTTTGTGTTTATTTCTTTAAATTTTCTTCAATTGTTTTTTTTAGAGATTTTGAAGTTTCTTTGATAATTGGTTTAGCTTTTTGATAACCTTTTAAAGCTAACTCTCCTGCTTTTTTTCTTGCTGCTGGATTAGTTGCTAAAATTTTTACCGCATTTTTTAAAAGTGTTCCGATAATCATTTTATTCTCGTATTAAAATTAAAAACCAAATATATATATATGTATATATGTTTATTTATCCAGTATAAGAAGATAGATCAAAAGAAAAAATATTAACTTTCTAAATAAATGATTTAGGTTTTGAAATGATTGAAAGATATTCAAGAAAAGAGATGGTTAAAATTTGGTCTCAAGAAGAGAAATTTAACATATGGTTCCAACTTGAAGCTCATGCTTGTGATGCTCAAGCTAAATTAGGTGTAATACCCAAAAAATCTGCAGAAATAATTTGGGAAAAAGGGAAGTTTGATATTAATAAAATTGATGAAATTGAAAAAACAACTAAACATGATGTAATTGCATTTTTAACAAACCTGGCAGAATACATTGGAGAAGATGCAAGGTTTATTCATCAGGGCATGACATCTTCTGATATTTTGGATACTACTCTTTCTATACAATTAAGAAACGCATCTGATATTTTATTAAATGATATTAATCAATTACTTGAAACATTAAAAAAACGTTCTTTCGAACATAAACATACTATTACAATTGGAAGATCTCATGGTATTCATGCAGAACCAATTACATTTGGCTTGAAACTCGCTGGTTACTATGCTGAATTCAAACGTAATAAAAAAAGATTAATTGAAGCAAAAAAAGAAATTAGTACATGCGCTATATCAGGAGCAGTAGGAACTTTTGCTCATATTGACCCATTTGTAGAAAATTACGTATCAAAAAAAATGGATTTAGTACCTGAAGATGTTTCAACACAAATTATTCCAAGAGACAGACATGCAATGTTCTTTTCAACCCTGGCAATAATTGCATCTAGTGTTGAACGCTTAGCAACAGAAATAAGACATATGCAAAGAACTGAAGTAAGGGAAGCAGAAGAATATTTTTCTCAAGGTCAAAAAGGATCAAGTGCAATGCCGCATAAGAGAAACCCTGTGCTTACAGAAAACCTAACTGGACTTGCAAGATTAGTCAGATCTTCAGTTATACCAGCTTTAGAAAATGTTACTCTGTGGCATGAGCGGGATATTTCACATTCATCCGTAGAAAGGATGATTGCTCCCGATGCAACAATAACTTTAGACTTTGCTTTACATAGATTAAATAATGTAATTGAAAATTTGCTTATTTATCCTGACACAATGTTAACAAATTTAGAAAAACTTGGTGGTCTTGTTCACTCACAACAAGTATTACTTGCACTAACACAGAAAGGTGCTAGTAGAGAAGATGCCTATGAAATGGTTCAAGGAAATGCCATGAAAGTTTGGGAAACGCCAGAATATAAAAGAAAAGATGTATACAAAAACTTGTTAAAAAATGATAAAAAAGTGATTAAATACCTTAGTGAAAAAGAAATAGATGAATTGTTCAATTTAGATCAACATTTTGTTCATGTTAATCATATATTTGACAGAGTTTTTGACTAAGAGGATAATTAATTTATGTCTAAAAAGAAAATTTTATATGATGGGAAAGCTAAAACAATCTTTGAAGGCCCCACCTCAGATACAGTTATACAATATTTTAAAGATGATGCCACTGCAAATAATGCTGAAAAACATTCCATAATTAATGGTAAAGGAGTTTTAAATAATTCTATTTCTGACTATTTAATGAAAAAATTAAACGAGATTGGCATACCAACGCACTATATCAAAAAATTAAATATGAGAGAACAACTTGTAAGAAAAGTTGAAATAATACCTGTAGAATTTGTTGTTAGAAACATTGCAGCTGGCTCAATTGTAAAAAGACTTGGTTTAAAAGAAGGTAGTGTTTTTTCAAGACCCCTAATTGAACATTATTTAAAAAAAGATGAGTTGGGTGATCCACTTATAAACGAAGATCATATACTTAACTTTCAGTGGGGCACTAGAGATGAATTAGAAGAAATGCAAGAATATGGTCTTAGGATTAATGATTTTTTAATAGGTCTTTTTTTTGGAATAGGTCTTAAACTTGTAGATTTTAAAATTGAGTTTGGAAGATATTATTCTGAAGATGGCAATTCAATTTTACTATTAGCTGACGAAATAAGCCCAGACAACTGCAGATTATGGGACATTAAAACTAATAAGAAAATGGATAAAGATTTGTTTAGGCAAGAATTAGGTGGGTTAAAAGAGGCATATCAAGAAGTTGCAAATAGATTAGGTATTATTCCTGAAAAAAAAATATACTCTAGCTCTAAACCTGAAATAGTAAAATAAAGAGAGTTATTATGAAAATTATTGTAAATGTATCTCTTAAGGAAGGTGTTTTAGATCCAGAAGGACAAGCTATAAAGTCTTCTTTAAATAACTTGGGTTTTGAACATTGTAGTGATGTAAGGACTGGCAAACAAATTATTTTAAATTTGGATCAAAATTGTGAAACTGAAGTTCTTAAACAAGCTAAGAAGATGTGCGAAGTGTTGTTAGTAAACACCGTTATTGAAAATTATGAAATCAATATTTTAAAGGATTAACAAAATTTTGCGTTCAGGTGTTGTAATATTTCCAGGTTCTAATTGTGATAGAGACATGATTGTTGCAATCAGGAAAATCACAGGGAAAACCCCAATCAAAATTTGGTATAAAGAATATGACATTCCTAATTTAGATTTAATTGTTATCCCAGGTGGATTTACCTTTGGGGATTACCTTAGATGCGGTGCCTTAGCTGCCAGATCTCCAGTAATAACTTCAATTAAAAACCATATAAGTCGTGGTGGCACAGTATTAGGTGTATGTAATGGGTTTCAAATTTTAATTGAAGCTAAAATACTCCCTGGATCTCTTATAAGAAATAAGAAACTCTTATTTACTTGCAGAGAGACAACATTAGAAGTCCAAAGCTGTATTGAAAACCCTTTTCTCTCTGGTTTAAAAATAGGTGAATGTTTAAAAATTCCAGTTGCACATAATGAAGGTAATTATTTTGCTCCTGAAGATTTATTAAAACAACTGAAAGAAGAAGGAAGAATTGCTTTAAAATATATTAAACAAAATGTTAATGAAAAAAATTATAATCCCAACGGATCAACAGAAGACATAGCTGGCATTCTATCAAAAAATGGAAAAGTTTTAGGAATGATGCCACACCCTGAAAGAGCCATAAACTGTCTACATGGTGGAACAGATGGTTTAAAATTTCTTACAAACTGTGTTGAACAAATAATTGGTTAAATAATAATGGAACCACAATCAGAACTCTTAAAAATTAATAAAAATGAGTATTTAGCTCAACAGAAAAGTAAACTTGAAGATGCTTTAGAGATGGGTTTAACGAAAGATGAATATAATTTAATTTGTGAAAAAATTAATAAAATTCCCAATATAACAGAATTAGGGATTTTTTCTGCTATGTTTTCAGAACATTGCTCTTATAAAAGCTCAAAAAAATGGTTAAAAACTTTACCAACAGAGGCTAGTCATGTGATTCAAGGACCTGGAGAAAATGCTGGTGTAATTGATATAGGAGAAAATTTAGCTGCTGTTTTTAAAATAGAGTCTCACAACCACCCTTCATTTATAGAACCTTACCAAGGATCAGCAACTGGTGTTGGCGGAATTTTGAGAGATGTCTTCACAATGGGTGCTAGACCTATAGCTCTTATGAATGCATTGAGATTTGGATCTCCAGATCAACCTTTAACAAAACACCTTGTTTCGGGTGTGGTTAAAGGAATTGGTGGATATGGTAATTGTATTGGAATTCCAACAGTTGGTGGTGAAACAAACTTTGATAAATCTTATGATGGTAATATTCTAGTGAATGCAATGGCTGTTGGTCTTGCGGAAAAAGATAGAATATTCTATTCAGCAGCAACAGGCGCCGGTAATCCAGTTATATATGTAGGTGCAAAAACAGGAAGAGATGGTATACATGGAGCGACAATGGCTTCTGCTGAATTTACAGAAAACAGTTCTGAAAAACGACCAACTGTTCAAGTTGGAGATCCATTTACAGGAAAATTACTATTAGAGGCCTGTTTAGAATTAATGAATACAGATGCTGTCTTATCTATTCAAGATATGGGAGCAGCTGGTTTAACAAGCTCTAGCGTGGAAATGGCTTCTAAGGGATCATTAGGTATGAATTTAAATTTAGATTTAGTGCCTACTAGAGAAGATAAGATGACTAGCTATGAAATCATGCTCTCAGAAAGTCAAGAGAGAATGTTAATGATTTTAAAACCAGGATCAGAGGAAAAAGCAAAATCAATATTTGATAAATGGGATCTAGATTTTGCTAATATAGGAGAAGTTACTAATACAGGAAGACTAATTCTTACTAAACACGGCTTTGAAGCGTGCAACTTACCTCTTGAACCTCTTGTCGAAGACGCTCCTGAATATAATAAACCTTTTGAAATAAAAGCTATTAAAAAAGTATTAAAACCGTCTGATCTCAAAACCAATCTTACAATAATTGATATATTAAAAATAATTTTTAAAAATCCAAATATAGCCAGTAAGAAATGGATTTGGGAACAATATGATAGCTCAGTAATGGGCGATACAATTTTTGCAAATGGTGATAGTGATGCTTCATTAATAAAAATTCATGGAACAGAAAAAAAAGGATCTTTCGGAAAAGGCCTTGCTATTACAACTGATTGCACACCACGTTATGTTAAGTCAGATCCTATAATTGGAGGTATGCAAGCAGTTTGTGAAGCTGCACGAAATATAGCTGCGTCAGGGGCAATACCACTTGCAATAACAAACAACTTAAATTTTGGAAATCCTGATAAAAAAAATGTTATGGGAGAAATTGTAGGATCTATAAAAGGAATTTCAGAAGCTGCTTCTTATTTAAGTACTCCAATTGTATCAGGAAATGTTTCTCTTTATAATGAAACTAATGGTAAGAGTATTCTTCCTACTCCAGTCATTGGTATGGTTGGAGCAATAGACGAAGTTGAAAATTCTCTAAAGATAAGTGCAGAACCAGATAATGTCTTGATTGCCCTTGGACAATCTGAAAATTTTAAAGCTGGTTGGGTTGGTTGTAGTATCTATCAAGAAATTATTAATAAAAAATATGACGGAGCACCTCCACCAATAAATTTAGAAAATGAAAAAAAAGTTATTGAAATTATATTAAAATTGAATGAACAAAAACTTCTGACAGCTGCCCATGATATTTCAGACGGTGGCTTGCTAACAACAGTTTGTGAAATGTTATTTAAATATAATTTAGGATTAGATATTAATTTACCTGGAAACCTAATTAATTGTGATAGTAATGACCCCTTACTTCAATCATGGTGTTTTGGAGAAGATCAAGCAAGAATAATTATTGCAACAAAACATATCAAAAAAGTACAACTAATATTAAAAGAAAATAATATTGACTTCTTTGTTCTTGGACAAACTAATTCAAGCAGTAACTTGAATTTAAAAGATATTACTACTATATCTATAAATGACATAAAAAAATTAAATGAAAAAACCATCCCGTTAATGATGGGTGATCAACAACAAGGTTAAATTTGTAAAATGGCTATGACATCTTCAGAGATAGAAGAACTAATTATTAAAGCTTTTCCAAATGCAAAAGTTATTATTGATGATTTACGTGGTGATGGAGACCATTATGCAGCACAAATCATTGCTGAAGAATTTAGAGGTAAAACTCGTGTGCAACAACATCAAATGGTCTACAATGCAATGGGTGGCAGAATGGGAAAAGAACTACATGCATTAGCTTTGAATACATCTGCCCCAAGTGAATAAAGGAGAATTAAATGGAACAAAGTACTAAAGATAAAATTCAGAATATAATTGATGAAAACGATGTTTTGCTATTTATGAAAGGTACTCCAGTTATGCCACAATGTGGTTTTTCTGCTGCAGTTGTTGGAGTTTTAAGCCATATGGGAATTGAGTACAATAGTGTAAACGTTCTTGAAGATCCTGAAATAAGAGAAGGTATCAAAGAATTTTCAGATTGGCCAACAATACCACAATTATATGTAAAAAAAGAATTTGTTGGTGGTTGTGATATTATTAGAGAAATGCACGAAAATGGAGAGTTAATTCAGTACCTTAATGAGGCAGGTATTTCTACCTAATAAACTAATTCTAATTTTAAAATTTTGCTTTTAACTAATTTATTAACGTGAATAAAATTCAATTACTAAGTTAGTTTCCATTTGCACTGGATAAGGAACATCATCTGGCATTGGGATCCTTAATAAAGATCCAGTAAACTTAGAGTGATCAACTTCGACATATTCAGGTACATCTCTTTCAGGTAGAGTTGTTGCTTCAATTACAGCTGGAATGTTCTTTGCTTTGTCTTTCAAAGAAATAACTTCACCTACATTAATCATTCTAGAAGGTATATTACATCTACTTCCATTTACCATAACATGACCATGATTAATCAATTGACGACAGGCAAATACAGTTGGGGCTAACTTCATTCTGTAAAGGATAGCATCTAGTCTACATTCCAAAATACCAATCAAATTTGCACCAGTGTCACCTTTTTTACGTACTGCAGCTGTATAGTATTTTTTAAATTGTTTTTCACCAATATTACCGTAATAACCTTTTAACTTTTGTTTAGCCATTAATTGAACACCATAATCTGTAGGTTTTTTTCTTCTTTGACCATGCTGACCTGGTGCATATTCTCTGTCATTTAAGGGGGATTTTGGTCGACCCCATAAATTAACTCCTAATCTTCTATCAATTTTATGTTTTGAACTTGTTCTTTTGTGATCTGATTTAGGCATTTTTAAACCTTTATGTAACTACTTAGAAGTAGTAAATTATTCCAACCAGAAGCTTAGCTTCGGGATATATAACACCACGCTACTATCCACTTTATCGGAAATGAAATTGCAAAATACTATCATTATATAAAATGTCAAGTACGATTTGAAGTACCTGATAATGATCTAATAATACCATGAAGTGTTCTTAGATCTTGGTGAGTTAGTGAGGCTCTATTAAATAAACTTCTGATATTTCTTTTTACAACAGGAGCCATTTCAGATGAATAAAAGAAGCCTGATTTAGTTAAAAGTTCATCTAAATGTTTATAAAAGTATTCTCTGTCACCAACATTAGAGAGTTCAGTACTTTTTTTTAATTTTTTATTAATTTTAACCAAATTCTTATCATCATTCAAAAATGACATTTTTATTTTGTTCCATTCCCAACAAATCAATAATACAGCTTGAGATATATTTAATGATGAAAATTCTTTATTAATTGGAATTGAAACTGTGTAATCTGCTTGGACAACATCATCATTGGATAACCCCGATTGCTCAGGACCAAATAAAAATCCAACGTTACCACCATTAACAACATGTTGAAATGATTTCTCTATTGCTTTGAAGATGCTTAAGGATTTTGTCCCAATAACACGTTTTCGTGCAGTTGTTGCAAATAACAAAGAAATTGTTTTAGTAGCGTCACTTATTGAATCATACAACTTTGCTTGATTTAAAACATCGTCTGCACCCGCAGCGGAAGGAAAAGCAATATTATTAGGCCAACCATCTCTAGGCTGAACTAGTAACAGATTTTTTATACCAAAATTTTTCATAGCACGAGCAGTAGAACCAATATTTTCACCAAGTTGTGGTTTTGATAAAATTATATATGGATTTAGTTCAATCATAAATTCATCTGAGTTTAAAGTCTTCTCCAAACTGTTCTATCTGGTTTATCTTCTAATTGTATATTCTTTTCTAGTAATTGTTTTCTTATCTGATCTGCTTTTTCGTACTCTTTATTTTCTTTTGCAATTTTACGTTTTATTATGAGTTCATCGATTTCTTTTTCTGTCATGGCAGGGTTTTCAATTGCTTCGTTTGAATTTACTTCTCCAAATTTAAACCAATCGTCTGTAGAATTGCATAAAATTCCTAAAATATTAGAAGAATTTTTTAACTTTTGAGCACATTCTTTACTTCCTTTATTAGCTTCATCAGCAAGATAATGTAATCTGGCAAGAGCTTTAGGTGAATTTAAATCATCACAAAGATTATCAATTATCTTAGTGTCCTGCCCATCATTTACATCAAAGCCTTCAACAGCTCTATAAAGTCTAGAGAGTGATTTAGTAGCTTCATCTAAAGATTTCTTACTAAAATTCAAAGGAGCCCTGTACTGAGCTTGCATTAACGCATATCTGATTGCCTCGCCCCTAAAATTTAACAACAAACTATTTATGGTAGCAAAATTACCTAGTGATTTTGACATTTTTTCACCGTTAGAAGTAACGTAACCATTATGCAACCAGTAATTGGCCATAATATCAGATTTATTGGCACAACAAGACTGAGCGATTTCATTTTCATGGTGTGGAAAAATCAAGTCTAATCCACCAGCATGTATATCAAATTGTGTTCCTAAATATTTTTTACTCATTGCTGAACATTCTATATGCCAACCTGGACGACCTCTACCCCATGGACTATCCCATCCAGGAAGTTTTTCGGATGATGGTTTCCATAAAATAAAGTCTCCAGGATTTTTTTTATATTCAGCAACTTCAACCCTTGATCCAGATATCATCTCATCAAGTGACCTACCTGATAAAGCTCCGTAATTATTATATTTTTCAACAGCAAACAAAACATTTCCGGATGAAACATAAGCAAAACCATTTGAAATTAATGTTTCTATCATTTCTATCATTTCAGATATATGGTCAGTTGCTTTTGGTTCAAAATCAGGTTTCAAATTACCTAACGCATGAGCATCTTTATGAAAATTTTTTATTGTTTCATTAGTCAATTGTGAAATATTTATTTTTTTTTCAATTGCTCTTTTATTAATTTTGTCGTCAATATCCGTTATATTTCTTACATATGTAACTTTTGGATATATTTTTCTAAGTAATCTAACTAAAACATCAAAAACAACTAAGGGTCTTGCATTACCAATATGTATAAAATCATAAACAGTGGGTCCACATGCATATATTCTTACATTTTGGGTATCGATAGGCTGAAAAACAGACAATCGCCCTTGAAGTGTATTATATAAATTTAATTTAATCATTTTGAGATTTATTTATTTTAAAAATTTAATTATTTTGATTTAATCTTTCTTTAATTTTATCTTTCCCCATCATTAACACTAAATTTGCCATTTCTGGCCCATTACTCTGACCTGTAAGGCATAATCTTAGTGGCTTGAAAAGTTCTTTACCTTTTTTACCACTTTCTTTCATAAGAGATTTAGTCCAAACCGACCAAGTGTTTTTATCAAATCTTTCTTTAGGAAGTGTTTGCAACGCTAGTTTTTTAAAATCTTGATCATTTGAAACTTCTTTAATATCCCCATAAACAATGTTCCACCAAAACTTTACGTCATAAAAATTATTTATATTTCCTCTAATTAAATTCCAAAATTCGTTAGTAATTTTAATATCTAATATATTTAACTGATGACTAATATCCTTATAATCTACCAGCTGAAAAAACTTAGAATTCAAAGCTGATAATTCCGTTTTATCAAATTTAGGCTTTGAATTTCCAAACTTAGAGATATCAAAACTTTTAACAATTTGTTTCATATCTTTAAAAATATCAATTGAATCTGAAGTCCCAATTTTAGCTAACAAGGAGGAAATTGCCATTGGTTGAAATCCTTGACTTCTTAATTCTCGAAGCGATAAACTTCCAATTCTTTTTGAAAGTCCTGATCCAGTATTATCAGTCAATAGTGACAAATGACCCATTTTTGGTGACAATGATCCTAGTGCTTCAAATAACTGTATTTGAGCAGCTGAATTTGTCATATGATCTTCACCTCTCAAAATGTCTGTTACTTCAAATTGGATATCGTCTACTACTGAAGCTAATGTATAAATAACCCTTCCGTCTTCTCTTAATATGACTGGATCTGACAAATTAGACATATTGTATTTACTCTCACCCTTCACAAGATCATTCCAATTTACGTCTTCATGATTGAGTAAAAATCTGTAATGTGGTTTTTTTCCTTTAGACCTTAAATCAGCAATATCAGAATCTGATAATTGCAATGCAGACCTATCATAAATAGGTGGTTTTCCTGAAGTCAATTGGCTTTTTCTTTTAAGGGATAATTCTTCCGCCGTCTCAAAACAAGGATATGCACGTTTTTTTTCTAATAAAGTTTCTAAAGCTTCATTATAAGATAAAAGTCTAGAAGACTGCCTTTCTAAACTATCCCAATTTATATTCATCCAAGTTAAATCTTCTATAATAGAATCCTCATATTCTTTGGATGATCTCTCATCGTCAGTATCGTCAATTCTAAGCATAAAGTGACCATTTTTACTCTTAGCAAATAAGAAGTTAACTAAAGCAGTTCTAAAATTTCCAATATGTAAATATCCCGTTGGGCTTGGTGCAAATCGAACTTTAATCATTAATTTTCCTAATTTATAAAAAGTTACAAATAAATATAGTAAACTTTAATTCCAATTCCTAAAACCACTAGTTAGAGGATACCTTCTATCCCTACCAAAAGCTTTTTCAGTAACTTTTGGTCCAGGTGCTGACTGAAATCTTTTATACTCAGATCTAGACAACAACATTGAGATTTTTTTTACATCATTTAAATCAAAGCCTTCACTTACTATTTCATCTAATGACTGATCATCTTCAACTAATTTCTTTAAAATAACATCAAGGATATCATATTCTGGCAAGCTATCTGTATCTTTTTGATCTTCTCTTAATTCTGCACTTGGTGGCTTAGTAATTATTCTATCTGGTATTACTATTCCCTTAGGTCCTAAAAATTCTGATGGTTTGTTTAAATTTCTCCATTTACATAATTTGAAAACATCACTCTTCCAGACATCTTTTATAACCGCAAACCCACCACACATATCTCCATATAATGTTGCGTATCCAACAGCGTATTCTGACTTATTTCCTGTGGCTAATACCATTGATCCATATTTATTTGATATTGCCATTAATATTAATCCTCTAATTCTAGATTGAATATTTTCTTCAGTTATACCTGGTGGTATCATTGGACCATTAAAATTTAATAAAATTTGATCAATAGTTTTCATACCTTCTTTGATATCTAAATATGAGTAATCGATTCCAAGATTAGACGAAGCCATTTCAGCATCTTCAAGACTTTCTTTACTAGTATATGGACTAGGCATCATCACTGCTTTTACTAATTTTGGCCCTAAAGCATCAGTTGCTATCGCAGCTACTAGTGCTGAATCAACACCACCTGACATCCCAAGTACAACACCCGGAAAACCGTTGTTGTTAACATAATCCCTCACGCTAACAACTAGAGACTTATACAATGCCTCAATATTAGAAGAGATTTTTTTAATGTTTTTTTGAAAATTCCATTTATTGTTATTTTTATATAAATCAATATTCAATATTTCTTCTTTAAAGTCATTTAGTTGTACTGTTAATTCTCCACTATCACTTAAACAAAAAGATGAACCATCAAAAACTAATTCGTCTTGTCCTCCTACCCTATTCAGGTAAATTAAAGGTAATTTTGATTCAAAAACTCTTGAAACAGCAACAGACATTCTTTGATCAATTTTTTTGGTTGTATATGGTGAAGCATTAATTGAAATAATCATCTCAGCTCCTGTTTCTGAAAGACAATCTATAACTGTTTCATTCCAAATATCTTCACATATTGGTAATCCAATTAATGTTTCTCTAATTTTAACTGGGCCTGACAAAGAACCAGGAGTAAAAATTCGCTGTTCATCAAATACTCCAGTATTTGGAAGATTATGTTTATCCCTAAATGACAGAATTTTTCCTTGATCCAAAACAAAAACGGAATTTCTAATTTTATCTTCATCTTTTCTTGGAGATCCAAGAATTATAGCAGCTTTACCATCATTAGTTAATTTAGCTAAATCACTAATTTCATTCTCTACAAGTTCTAAGAAATCATTTCTTAGAACTAAATCGTCAATTGGATATCCAGTAACATACAACTCTGGAACAACAATAATATCTACATCATTGCTCAAATCATTTCTTATAGAAATAAGTTTAGAAATATTTCCTTTAACGTCACCTACTTTGGGATTTAATTGGGCAAGTGCTATTTTCATTTTATTTTTCAATAATTGACTCATTTATTAGAATAATTACCGCTTCAGTAAAAACTCTCTTCCAAGTTTAACTTGTGACTTGCCACCATAAGAGATTATATCAGCAGTTGCATAGGTTTCTGACCAACGACTAGGTAGATACGAACCTGTACCTACAACATTAACAGGTACTTTTGCAAGTGAAAAAACCTTACATTTCTCTGGACCAAATCCACTTGAAGCAACAATTTTAACTTTTTCAAAACCAGCATTATCAAGTATTTCTCTCAAATGCCATACAGCAGCTGCAGATACTCCAGTGCCAATTAAATAACGAAGTTCTTGTTCAGTTCTGTAACCACGAATAGCTTGTGGAGCATTTCGTTCTAAAACCGAATAAGACCCAGCTACATCAAGTCCTTCAACATATCTTCCACCATGAGTATCAATTCTAAGTGACAAAGAGTACTTATCAGCTAAACTTTTAAATGATCTACAAATAGTTAAACCATCTGTTATTTCTTTACCAAAATAATCAATAAGAACTGTTAATGGTTCATCTGGCCAAGTGGAGTGAAACATTTGTGCTGCTTTTAATGTTGATCCAGCATAACCAATTAATGCATGAGGCATAGTACCTAAACCTTTTGTGTTTTCAAATAAATGCGCAGTTTTGTCAGTAGCGCATCCTATAAAACCTATTGCTTCACCTTCTGACTTAACCCGTTTAGAGCCCACAAATGCTCCGTAAGCCATCAAATCTGCCATGTCAGCACCTGCACAATGTCTTGCATCCATAGCTAAAAAAGATGTTTTAGGTAAACTCTCTACCATTGCTTTTGCATTGTAAGCAGCAACACAAGTGGCTCCAATTTTTTGAAGTAAAGCGGTTTCTAAATCAACTAATAATAAAAAAGAACCTGATATATACAATAAAGGTTCTCCAGCACCAACATCGGAACCTTCAGCAAAACAACGTTTTATATTAACGCTACCTTTTCTCTCTTTTATAATTTTTTCTAGCCAATCTATAGCTGGGTTTAAAGCAGAAATAACCGGCCTTCTCATGAAAATTGCATATGTAACTTCTGTGTCTCCAAAGGAAGAAACAATATCCTTTGTTCTTAAAAAATAAGTGTCTGTGACTGAAGCTAACTGGCTTGGATTTGGTCTTAGATCACTGGGCCAATTATTTTTTTTGACAAGTTTAAAATTATGCTTTTTCTTTTGATTACTCAAGACATTTCCTTAAGATACTGCCGCAATTTGTTTTTTTTGATTATTTCTATTTTCGGTAAGCAAATCAGCCACTAAAAATGCCAGCTCAAGAGATTGAGTTGCATTAAGTCTAGGATCACAATGAGTATGATATCTATCCGCTAAATTTGATTCATTCACTTCATACACACCACCAACACACTCTGTTACATTTTGACCTGTCATTTCAAAATGCACCCCACCTGGTATAGTATTCATTTCATTGTGAACCTCAAAAAAACCTTTAACCTCCATCATAATATCATCCATTTTCCTAGTTTTAAATCCTGATGATGCTTTGACTGTATTTCCATGCATTGGATCACTACACCAACCTACAACCAATCCAGACCTCTTAACTGCTGAAATTAATGGTTTTAATTTTTTGTGTATTTCTGACGAGCCCATTCTAGCAATCAAAGTTAGTCTACCCGCTTGATTAAGTGGATTGAGCTTTTCAATTAATCTAAGCAAATCGTCGGGTTCTGTAGATGGTCCACACTTTAAGCCTATAGGATTGGCTATTCCTCTCATATATTCAACATGAGCCTCATCAATACTTCTTGTTCTATCTCCAATCCATAACATATGAGCAGATGTAGCAAACCAACCTTTCTCTTCTGTTATAGTGTCTTTTCTAGTAAGGGCTTCTTCATAATTAAGTAACAATCCCTCATGAGATGTATAAAATTCAGTTTCACGAAGTTGGACAGTGTTTTCTGGTGTCATGCCACACGCATTCATAAACTCGAGTGAAGCAGTTATCTGAGACGCTAACTCTTTGTACTTTTCTGCTTCTTTAGTACCTCTAACAAACTCAAGGTTCCATTCGTGCAACTTTGTTAAATCTGCCATACCACCACTTGCGAACGCTCTTAATAGGTTCAACGTTGAAGCAGATTTATCATAAACTTGAATCAAGCGATCTGGGTCAGGTTCTCTTGCTTTTTTGTCGAATGCCATGTCGTTTACCATGTCACCGCGATAACTAGGTAAAGAAATATTGTTTATTTCTTCAAAAGGAGATGATCTAGGCTTAGAATATTGGCCAGCTAATCTACCTATTTTAACAACAGGCAAGGCTGATCCAAAAGTGAGAACAACAGCCATCTGTAACAATACTCTAAAACTATCTCTTATATTATTAGCGTTATGTTCAGCAAACGACTCAGCGCAATCACCACCTTGCAATAAAAAAGCATTACCTTCAGCCACATCAGCCATCCTTTTTCTTAATCTTCTAGCTTCTTCAGCAAAAACTAAAGGCGGTCTAATAGATAACTCCTTTTCCACACTATTTACCTTAGCAAGGTCATTATATTCGGGCACTTGCTTAATAGGAAGTTTTCTCCAGCTATCTAATTTCCAATCAATCATAACTTTTCCTCTAAAAACAAAATCAATATAAAATTTTTATTAACAATCTTCAAATAACAGAATTTAACTTTTTCTTCAAATTTTGAGTTAAATTTATCACTAAGATCTCATAGTGACAAACTCTTCAGCAGAAGAGGGATGGATGCCTATAGTATTGTCAAAATCAGACTTCAATGCTCCTGCTTTAATTGCTATTGCAATTCCTTGAATTATTTCTGCAGAATCTGGCCCAATCATATGAGCTCCAATAACTTTTTGAGTTTTTTCGTTAACAACTAGTTTCATCAGAGTTCTTTCAAGATTTCCAGATATTGTATTTTTTAAAGCTCTGAATTCACTTTTATACTCTGTTGCATTTATACCATTTTTTATAGCTTCATCTAAACTAAGACCTACAACTGCAATGGATGGTTGACTAAATACAGCACTAGGAACATTTTCATAAGAAATGAATCTTTTCAATCCTCCAAATTCTCTATCTGCAAAACTATGTCCTTCTGCTATAGCTACAGGAGTCAATGTAATTTTGTCTGTTACATCACCAATTGCAAATATCGATTTAATATTTGTTTGGCTATGCTTATTTACTATTATTTCACCACGACTTCCTGTTTTTACACCAACCTCATTTAATCCAAGATTTGACACGTTTGGCGATCTGCCAGTTGCACCCATAACAGTTTCAACTTCAATTTTCTTTCCGTTTGATAATTTAACACTATAGTTTATGTTATTCTTTTCAATTTTTGAAATTGTAACTCCATTATGAATTGTTATTCCCTTTTGCTTCATAGATGTCATCAAAAACTGTCTTATATCTTTATCAAAGCCTCTTAAAGCCATATCAGCCCTAAAAACAAGATGAGTATCAACTCCAAAACCGTTAAATATGCCCGCAAACTCAACAGCTATATAACCAGAACCATATATAACAATCGATTTAGGAAGTTCACTTAAATCTAAAGCTTTATCTGAATTAATCATAAAATGATTGCCATCAAAAGTTGGAAAAGAAGATTCACCTCCTACTGCAATCATTATTTTTTTTGATGATAACTCAATAATCTCATTATTACTTTTTGTAATTGAAACACTATTAGGTCCAATAATCTTGCCCCAACCAGTAATCAGTTCACAACCAGAATTTTTAATTAATTTTACATAAATTTCGTGAAGTCTATCTAATTCTTTGTTTTTTTTTATAATTAAGTCATTCCAGTTGCTATTAAAGTTATCAATTTGCCAACCAAAACCTTCTGCATCTGATGCTTGTTCTGAAAATTGAGATGCATATACTAGTAATTTTTTTGGTACACAGCCTCTTAAAACACAAGTGCCACCTGCTCTATCTCCTTCAATAACAAGAGTTTTTGCTCCATAAGATGCTGAAATTCTAGCAGTTCTCGTCCCGCCTGAACCAGCGCCAATTACAATAAGGTCATAATCAAAATCTGACATATAATCTCCAGAAAAAAAATTATTTAAAACTTTGCCTCACCCTTCATTGTCATGCCTGCATCTTTTGTACTTGTAAAGCAATTCACATAACCATTTTCTTTGTTTTCAATGTTGATAAATAAATTGTCATTTGCATATACAGGTGCAACGCCTCTATGTGAGAAAAAATGCGCTTTTGCTTTTTTATATTTTTCTGCAGCTCTCAACATAAGAGTTGCTTGAAGTGGCCCATGAAATACTAAATCTTTATATCCCTCTTCTTCTGTCGAATAAGGGTAATCATAATGAATTCTATGACCATTGAATGTAATTGCTGAATATCTGAACAACATTGTAGGATGTGTAAAAATTTTTTCTTCATAGTCTGACTTTTCAAATGGTAAATCATTTTTAATAATCACATTATTTTTTGTTTTTACTATATCTCTATAAACAAGATCATGCTCTTCTTCGATCATCAGCTTATCTTTTACAAAAAACTGATATTTTGCTATTACAAAGCATAACATACCAGACTTACCATTTTTTAAATTGATATCCATCACCTTAGATATTTTTTTTACTTGATCCCCTATTTTTAAAGAATGAAAAAAATGTGTTCGACATCCAGCCCACATTCTTCTTGGAAGAGGGACAGGAGGTAAAAAACCTCCCTTTTTTGGATGAGAATCTTTTCCAAGTAGAGAGGCTTTAACCACAGCTGGTCCTAGTGCCCAATGAAGGCCAGACGAGGCTATTTCACCATTTTCAGGATTACCAGGATCAATGTCAATCGTTGCCCTAAACCTGGTTTCCAACGATTTTGTTACTTCGTCAAATATAATCTCTTCATTACCAATCCAAGATTTTAGTTCGTTTACATTGACATTCATTTTGATTTCTTTTTGTAATTATAAATAAAATTTTATTTAATATATTGAAAATTATAATCTAAAACAAGTTAACTATAGCAAATAATTGAGGATAAATATGAACGAAATTCTGAAATTAAATATTGGAATTGCAGGATGCGGAACTATGGGACTACCTATGTTAGAAGTTCTATTAAAAAATAAAATAAGAGCTTTTGGGTATGATATAAAATCAAAAGATAATTTTCCTACTATAAAAAATAAATTTATCTCATCCAAAACAGAGTTTTTTGACAAATCAGACATTATTTTAAGTGCAGTTAGAGATATAGATCAGACATTAGAACTTTGTGAAGGCCATAATGGACTTTTTAAATTAAATTCTCGCAAAACATTTATAATATGTTCAACATTATCTCCTGCTTTTTTAAAAAATTTTTTTCTGCAATCGCCTGATAATATTACAATGATAGAAGCACCAATGTCAGGAGCTCCAATGAGAGCAAAAGATGCATCACTAACTTTTATGGTTGGATCTAAGGTAAATGAGTTTGAAAAAATTTTACCTATTTTAAATATATTAGGTAATAAAATTTATCATATTGGAGAATTTGGTTCTGGGATGTCTGTTAAAGTTTTAAATAATTTTGTAGCATCTTGTTCAGTTGTAGCAGTAAGACATGTCCTTTCTGAGGCTAAAAATTTAAACATTACAACTAATCAATTGCTAAAAATTTTAAATAGTTCGTCTGGACAAACTTGGTTCAGTGAAAATTTAGAAAATATAGATTGGGCTAAAGAAAACTATGAGACAGATAATACAATTGCAATTTTAGAAAAAGATGTAAGAAGTTTTCTGGATGGATTAGCTGATTCAAATTCTAGTTCAAACAATGCAATGGTTAATTTTCAAAATGCTCTTTTGAATGGATTAAAAAACATTCCAACATTTCCAAATAATTAATAAATGCCTAATTCGATGCCACTGGCAAAAGTTAAAACAAATTTTTCTAATTGTTTCAAATAATCTTCTTTCCAAGAACCCTTTAGTATTAAAGGTGGTAAAACTTGTCTCCATCGTAAACCAATTAGAATTTTATTTAATGCAACTTTGCAACCTTCCCCGTCCAATCCTGCTCTAACATAATAAATAATTGGAAGTCCTTCTGTTTTATCTTTTAACCCATCATAACATCTATCAAAAAAATCTTTTGTTAAACCTGACATATATCCAAAATTTTCAGTAGTTCCAATTATTAGACCGTCAATTTTTTTAAAAGAAGATGTATTTGCCTCGATTAAATTCAGCGTTGTTAAATTTACATCTAGAGTTGCAGTTTCAATCTTATTTTTTGCAAGTTTAGATAATTTTTTGGTATTTTCAGATGGAGAATGATGAGCAAATAAAATGTTTTTTTTCTTCATATTGAAATCACATTTACAATTTGGGAACACCAAAGTGATTTAAAAATTCAATTAGGTTTTCAATCGGTTGCGCACCAACAACACTGTGATTATTATATATATAAGTAGGCACTCCAGTAACACCATATGTTCTGGATTCTTGCCAATCTTTATCCACTGAACTTTTAAAAGTTCGATTTTTTATTATATCATTAGCCTCATTTTCATCTAATCCTGATTTTGTTACAATTTCCAATATTACACTTTCTAAACCAATATTTAATCCTTTTACAAAATACGCTTCAAAAAAATTGTCATGAATTGATGTTTTATTATCTAAAGATTGAGCCCAAGAGCCTATTTCTTGGGCTAGTCTACTATTAAATGTATGTGATCTATTGCTATAAGGAAGATTTTCATTAGACATTAAATTTTTCATATTTTGATTTTTTTTGTCAATATCCTGTTGATTTGTTCCAAAAAGATCTAATAGAGATTTACCTTCTTTTGGGGTGTCAGGATGCAATGGAAAATGAATTATTTCGATATCTATATCAAATATATTTGTTAATTTTTTAACCCTTGAATCACCAAGGTAACACCAAGGACATACATAATCAGTGAACACTTTTAATTTATGAGAACTCATGAAATACTCCCAAAGTTTAACAAACAAATAATGTACTAAATGTATATTATTAAAGTGTATATTTGATAATAAAATAAATTATAATTATAATTAATTATAAAAATAAAATAAGATTACAAAATTTTTTTAAATTATATAAACTTACTAACATATATTAATAAATTTCTTATTTAAAAAAAAAAAAAATTATAAAGGAATTAAATTGAGAGATTTAAGAGGTAAAAACGCAATAGTTACAGGAGGCGCTAAAGGCATTGGTAAAAGCGTTTGTCTAGCCTTAGCTAATGCTGGAGCGAATATACATATATTAGATATTAATAAAGGCGATGGACAAGAAACCGAAAAAGAAATTGCTAAATTAAATGTTGAAGTTAGTTTTTATCAAATAGATGTTGCAGATGAAAATTCATGGATTGAATTTTCTAATTTTTTAAAAAATAAAAAAATTCTGATAGATATATTAGTAAATAATGCAGGTATTTGGATTGGTAAAGATATTGATAATGTATCGCTAGAAGAATATCAGAGACTTATATCTATTAACTTAACTGGTGTATTTCTTGGTACTAAATATTTAGTACCCTTTTTGACTGAGGCAGGAAAAAAAACAAAATTTGGAAGTACTATAATTAATCTTAGCTCTGTAGCTGGCCTTGTTGGTTCTCAACTTGACCCATTATATTCAATGACAAAAGGCGGTATAACTACTTTCACAAAATCAATGGCTATATATTTTGGGAAAAATAAATTTCCAATCAGAATTAATCAAGTCCACCCAGGTATTATAGAAACTGACATGGGAACACAAGTATATAAAGCACGAATTAGTCAAAACCCAGAGATGACAATAGAGGAATCTATTTCAGCTGGCATTAATCAGACACCTATTGGTCGTCTTGGAACAGCTGATGAAGTTGCCAAAACAATTTTATTTCTATCCTCTGATAACTCAAGTTTTATGACTGGATCAAGTCTTGTTGTAGATGGAGGCTTAACTGCACAATAAGTATATAATTAAAAAAATGAAATATAAAGATAAGTGAAAAGAAATTTGGAAAATAAAGTAGCCTGGATTACTGGTGCAGGATCAGGAATTGGACGTGACGCTGCAATAAAATTGTCTAAACTTGGTATGAAGGTAATTTTATCAGGTAGAAATAAAAACTCTCTACAAGATACTCAAGAGAGATGTAAAACTAACACTATTATTAAACCAGTAGATGTTTCTAAAAAATCAGATGTTAAAGATATTTTTTGCGAAATAAAAAAAGAAATTGGACATGTAGATATTTTAGTAAATTGTGCTGGAATAAATATTTTAAAAAGAGACTGGGACAATATAGATGAGAATGAGTGGGATCAGGTAATACAAACTAATATTAATGGTTTATTTTACTGCTGTAAGGCAGTCATACCTCTTATGAAAGAAAAGAAGGATGGATTAATTATTAACGTATCTTCGTGGTCTGGAAATCATGTAAGTTTATTGTCAGGTGTTTCTTATACCTCTTCTAAACATGCATTAAATGCTATGACAGAAACTATCAATATGAAATATTGTAATCTCGGTATTAGGGCTACTGCATTGTGTCCAGGAGAAGTTGCAACAGCTATATTAGACAAACGTCCAAAAAAGCTCTCTAGCGAACAAAAAAATAAAATGCTTCAACCAGATGATTTAGGTCAAACTATAGTATTTTTGTGTCAAATGCCAAAGCATGTATGTATTAATGAACTAACTATCAGCCCTACATGGCATCGAAGATATATTGCAGATCTCGGGATTGAAAAATTATAAATAATTTATGATAATTTTTCTAACTTATCTTGGGTTTTATTAATAAAGTCAGATGAACTATGTCGTTCGTGAAGTTGGGATGATAGCTTTCCTTTGATCTTGTTTACCATAATTCCCCTTTTAACAGCTTTTCTCTCGTTAATTTTTCTTGCCCACTTCAATACATTTTTATATTTTTTAACATCCAAAAATTCTTCTGAATCATATAATCTTCCTAATACCAAGGCTCCATACCATGGCCAAATGGCTATATCAGCTATGGTATATTCTTCGCAACAAATAAAATTTTTGTCAGATAATAACTTATCTAAAACATCTAATTGTCTTTTAACTTCCATAGCAAATCGATTTATTGGGTATTCATATTTTTCTGGAGCATAAGCATAAAAATGGCCAAAGCCACCTCCTAAATAAGGCGCACTTGCCATTTGCCAAAACAACCAGTTGAGACATTCTGTTCTATCTTCAAATTTTTTAGGGATAAAAATATCAAATTTGTCAGCTAAATATAATAATATTGACCCAGATTCAAAAATTCTCACTGGCTGATCTCGAGAATTATCTAAAAGACTAGGTATTTTAGAATTAGGATTAATTTCTACAAAACCAGAACTAAACTGATCTCCATTCCCTATTCTAATTAACCATGCGTCATATTCTGCTTCCTTAATTCCTAAATCAAGCAATTCTTCAAGCATAATGGTTATTTTAACACCATTTGGTGTACCTTGAGAATATAATTGAAAAGGATGTTTTCCAACTGGAAGATCTTTTACATGAGTATTACCTGAGATTGGCCTGTTAATGTTGGCGAATTTACCACCATTGTTTTTGTCCCACTCCCATTTTTTGGGAGGTACATATTTTTCTGATTTTTCCACTTTTTCCCTCTTATAAAATTTAAATTAATAATTTAAAACTATTGGATCAATTGGGTCTTTACCAAGTACTAAATCAGAACCTTTTTCTCCTATTAATGTAGCGCCAGAGTGTAAATTTGCAGATAACATTGTTGGCATAATAGACGCGTCAATAACCCTAAGATTGTTTAAACCATAAACTTTAAGATTATCGTCAACAACTGCAGTTGGGTCAGTTTTTGGACCCATTCTACATGTTCCCATCTGATGATAGGTTGTAGTTCCTCTTTCTCTTGCAACTTGAAGTAATTCTTCATCTGATTGTTTTTCAATTCCAGGATAAACTTCATAATCAAAGTAATGTGAAAGAGCTTTAGAATGCATTAGTCTTCTAGATAGTTTTAATCCCGCAACAACTACCCTCTTATCTTCTTCAGCATCCAAGTAATTAGGTTGAATTAATGGAGCGTCGAATGGGTCATTTGTTTTTGATTTTATCCAACCAAGTGATTCAGGTCTTTGTTGCCAGGCGGTAACGGTAAATCCAGGTTCAGTATCTAAAGTCGATTGAACACCTTCTTTATACGATGCTGGAGTAAAAGTCATTTGAAGATCATGATTTCTTATTTCTTCATTAGAATGCCAGAAACAATATACTAACGTAGGACTTAAATTTACTATAGATTGTTTACCTATTATATATTTTCCAATTTCTTTTAGAAGTTTAAACCCTCTTGATTTTTCATTTACTGTTTCAACATTTTTAGCTCTTGCAGTTAATCTAGGAGCAAAATGGTCTCTTAAGTTCATTCCTACACCTTTAAGATCATGAATGACATCTATTCCAAGTTTTTTAAGATCTTCAACGGGACCAACACCCGACATATGTAGAATATGAGGTGATTTTATAACACCAGATGACAATATTATTTCCTTATTTGCTTTAAGGTTAATCTTTTTTCCTCCTCTTCCTCCTATTAAATATTCAACTCCAATTGCTGTTTTATTATTAAAGTTAATTTTTGTGACGAATGCGTTGGTTATTATTTGGAGATTTTTTCTGGACTTGGCTGGTTTCAAAAATGCTTTTGCAGCACTTACTCTAAATCTACCTCTTGTAGTACGTTGTACGTAAGAAACACCTTCTTGCAATTTCCCATTGTAATCTTTATTAAGTGGAATACCTTGTTCTATAGCACTTTTGATAAATGCTTCACATAAGGGATCTCTATATTCAAGATCTGTGATTGGCAATTCGCCTTGTGTTCCTCGATAAACGTCATCAAATTCACCCAGTCTTTTTTCATATTTTTTAAAATATGGAAGTAAATCTGAATAACTCCAACCTTTATTACCCTTTTGAGCCCAAACATCAAAATCTAGGTTTTGTCCTCTATTGAAAACCATACCATTTATTGAACTTGATCCACCTAGTGTTTTACCTCTTGGAATGTCTATTACTCTTCCATCTGTACCCCAACTAGGTTCAGATTTAAATAACCAATTTACATTTGGATTAACAAGAGTTTTCATAAAACCTGCAGGTATATGTATAAATGGATTCCAGTCAGGCGGACCTGCTTCCAATACACATACTGAATTTTTACGATTTGCACTCAGCCTATTTGCCAAAACGCAACCAGAAGATCCTGCACCAACTATAATGTAATCAAAATTATCTGCCATTAAAGTTACCCAAATTAGATAATTTAAGTTATGTTAATTAATTGATAATAGTTAAAGCTAAATTTTATACAATTAGAAAAGTGTTATCTAATTACCAAGACTGAAGCCAATCTACCAAATAATCTCTTAAACCGGTGGAGATCATAATTTCTTGAATTTCATTTGAAAAGAAAAAAACTAGAGCAGCAATTATTATTCCAAATATGAAAGTCATTATTATCCCCTATTATAAATTTATTTATAATAAATTTAAAATTACTTGAATTCTATTAAAAAAAAAATAAAATATTATAAAAAGAAAAAGGACATTTTGTGAGTAAAGACGAATACACATTTACTGAAAGTTTAAAATCAGAGGCCATATTAGCGGTAATTCTTTTCTTTCCACTGCTATTTACTATTACTGGCATAATATAGATTTCCTATCACTCCTTCATTAATCAGTTCTTCTATTTGATTATTTGAATAACCTAAAGATATCAGTATTTCTTTTGTATGTTGCCCTAAAGATGGTGCTTTAGATAGTATGTCATTATCTACAAATCTGGGCATACCAGGGATGTTTGGAACTGGCCATATTTGTTCAGTTGTTGGTTGCTTTAACCAAGAGATTAAGTCTATTGCTTTTGTTTGATCGCTTTCTATGAAATCTTTGTAGTCTTGAACCTTTTCATTTTGAACTTCATACTTATTAAGTAAATTTTTCCAATAATCTGTGTTTTCTTTAATAAATAGTTTCTGAACTTCTCTTGAAAGAATTGCTTCATGTTTTCTTCTTTCAGTATTATTTACAAAACGTTTGTCTTTGATAAATTTTTTCCAACCAACAGCATTACAAAATTTAATAAATTCATGATTTTTTACAACTATAATTTGTATCCAACCATCTTTTGTTTTGAATGTACCAGATGGAGATGATGCATGAGTATAAGGCCCTTCCATATACCCACTCATAAGTCTTATTGATTGCATGGCTGCTGCAGCTTCCATTAGACTTATTTCTATCTTTCTTCCAAACCTTTCATTAATTCTCGCATATAATGATGTAGATATTAACTGAGTTGCATATAAAGCTGTAGTCATATCAAATATTATAACAGGTGTTCTATGAGGAATATTATCTGGGCCTTTGTTTTCAGCCATAAAACCTGTAAAAGCCTGAAGTACAGGGTCCATAGCAGGTTTGTGACTCATAGGGCCATTTTGTCCAAAGCCTGATATAGACAAATAGATCAACTTTGGATTTATTTTTTTTAACCTATCATAATCATAACCAAGCCGTTTAATTACACCTGGTCTGAAACCTTCAATAAAAATATCGGATTGTTTAATAATTGTATCTAAAATAGGTTGACTTTTTGTATTCTTTAAATCAACTATAATGCTTTTTTTACCTAAATTTGCAGCTACTGAAAAAGCAGAATGCTCACCATACTCTTGTCCAAGATTTCTTGCCCAATCACCATCT
Source organism: uncultured SAR116 cluster alpha proteobacterium (assembly GCA_902616615.1). Taxonomy (GTDB): domain Bacteria; phylum Pseudomonadota; class Alphaproteobacteria; order Puniceispirillales; family Marisalimonadaceae; genus Marisalimonas. The sequence continues at coordinate 44,037 of CACMTN010000005.1, forward strand.
TTGGGCTCTACTTTAATTACTTCTGCTCCATGTTGAGCCAAAAGCATGCCGCAATATGGACCGGCTACGCCTTGAGAAAAATCAATAACTTTAAGACCTTTAAATGGTTTTTGATATGACATGGAATTACTCTCTAAACAAAATTTTTAATATTAATCTATTGATAAATTGTAAAAAAAACACCAAATATTCAATTACAAACCAAATGATTAATTTAATTTATCAATAAGACAAATTATATCTTACAATTTCAAGAAGAAGATGATAATGAATGAAAACGTTAGTTTATATTGGATAAGACAAGATTTAAGATTACACGATAATCCTGCATTAATAAAATCTGTAAAAAATGGTCCAATAATTCCAATATATATTCTTGATGATGTTAACTCTGATGATCATAAAATTGGACAAGCCGGAAGAGTTTGGCTTCACCAATCATTAAAAGAGCTTGATAAAGAATTACAGAATAAATTGATAATTGCTAAAGGTAATCCAGAAGAAATTTTAGTCAAGATATGTAAATTAGAATCAATAAAAAAAATATATTGGAACAGAGTTTATGAACCGTGGATTATTTCTAGAGATAAAAAAATAAAAACAAATTTAAAAAAATTAGAAATAGATACATACTCTTATAATAGCTCACTCCTATGGGAACCGTGGGATATACTTAAAGATGATAAAACAAATTATAAAGTTTTTACTCCTTATTTTAGAAGGGGTTGTTTAAACTCAACAGAACCAAGAAGACCTTTTGAAAAACCAAAAATTATTGATTACGTCGAGGTTAAAAATTTTAAAAGCTTAAAAATTGATGAATTAAACTTACTACCAAGACATAATTGGAAAAATAAAATAATGGAAAGTTGGTCTATCGGAGAAAAGGCTGCAACTACCAGATTAAATCAATTTATTAATAATGAATTAGATGGATACAAGGAAGGTAGAAATTTTCCAAATAAGAAAAATGTATCTAGACTTTCTCCACATTTACATTGGGGCGAAATTTCTCCAAATACAGTGTGGCATGCCGTTAAAGACCTAAATCAAATGGGATTAAAACATCAACAAGATACGGATGTTTTTTTATCTGAAATAGGATGGAGAGAATTTTCAAATTATTTATTGTATTATTACCCAGAATTACCAAAAAAAAATTTACAAGCAAAGTTTGATAATTTTCCTTGGATTGATAACTCAGAACATCTTTTAGCATGGAAAACTGGGCAAACTGGGTATCCTATCGTGGACGCAGGAATGAGAGAGCTGTGGTCTACCGGATATATGCATAATCGACTTAGAATGATAGTTGGTTCTTTTTTAGTGAAAAATTTACTAACACATTGGCATGAAGGTGAAAGATGGTTTTGGGATTGTTTAGTTGATGCTGATTTAGCAAGCAATAGTGCAAGTTGGCAATGGGTAGCTGGGTGTGGTGCTGATGCTGCACCATATTTTAGAATTTTTAATCCTGTCACACAAGGTATTAAATTTGACCCTAATGGCGAATATATTAGAAAATATGTGCCAGAATTGAAATTAGTTCCAAACAAATACTTGTTTAATCCATGGGAGGCACCCTATGGAATTTTGAAAAAAGCAGGAGTTGAACTAGGTAAAAATTATCCAAAACCTATTGTGGAAATTAAAAGTTCAAGACAAACTGCTTTAGACGCGTTTGCAAAAACCAAACAACCTTAAAATGAATAAAAATATCTACAGGTTTTTATTTTATTTTATTTTATTTATAATTACGTATCTATTTTATATTTTCCCATTCGAAACATTAAATGAATTACTGTTTGATCAAACACAATCATTTCAATATTCTTTAATAAATACTATAATTTTTTATATTTTAATTTTGTACTATTTAAGATCACATAATACTTTTAAACCATTAAAATTTTTTGTTTATGAAGGTTTAGGAATTGGTTTTATTAGTTTTATGATAATATCCATATGTGTTGTTTTTAATTTTATTTTACAAATCAACACATTATTTATCGGAATAAGTTCTCTAATATTAATAATTTTGTTTTACTTGTATGGTTCATACAACGCTAGAACGATAAACATTAAAGAAATAGATGTAAAATCATCAAGTATTAAAAAAAATCATCAAATATTATTCATAAGTGATATTCATCTTGGTACTAACAATAAAAAACACCTAGTTAAAATCATAAATAAAATTAATAAACTTAACTTTGATTTCTTAGTGATTGGAGGTGATTTGATCGACTCTAGTTCTTTTGATTTTAAATATCTAAATGTTCTTAAGGAAATTGATAAACCAATTTATTTCGTAAGTGGTAATCACGAATATTACTTAAAAGGCTATCGAAATAAAATCAATCAACTAGCATCCTTTAATATTAAACATTTAAAAAACACAAAGATACAAATTGAAAATATTAATCTGATTGGAATTGATGATAACCAGACTGAAAAATCAAAAATTGATTTTGCAAACAAGCTTTGTGATGATAATTTATTTAATTTGGTTGTCTGTCATAAACCGGATATTTGGCAAAAATTTAATTGCAAAAATCATCTTATGTTATCAGGTCATACTCACAATGGACAAATATTTCCTTTTAACTTTATAGTTAAATTAAAATTCAAATTTATCTATGGTTTATATAGTATGAATAACTCAAACCTATATGTAAGTTCAGGTGCAGCATGCTGGGGACCAAAAATAAGACTTGGTTCAAAAAATGAAATTATACATCTAAAATTAGGTAAAATATAAATTAAATTATACCTTCTATATTAACTGGCAAATCGTTGATCTCAATTTCTTTTATAATTTTTTTTAGATGAGAAGCATTCTGTGTTTCAATAGTTATATTTAATTTTGCTAAACTAGCCGAAAGATCCATTGCAAACCTACTGTGCTCAACTTGCAAGACGTTTGCTCCATTCACAGCGCATATTTTTGAAATTATCTGCAATTGTCCTGGTTTGTCAGGCATGGTAATACCCAAAGTTGTCACCTGACCTGATCTCACTAGATCTCTCATTAAAATTGAGGACAATACTTTAGAATCGATATTACCCCCACAGATGACAATTCCAACTTTTTTATTTTTAAACTTATTTCCATGTTGCAATAAAGCTGCTAGACCTGTAGCACCAGCTCCTTCAACAACTATTTTTTCATGCTCTGCTAACATTGCAATAGCTCTTTCAATCGATTTATCAGAAACAGTTAAAACATCATCAACAAAATCCTTTAATATTGAAAAAGGAATATCACCTATTTCTGCTACTGCAATACCCTCTGCTAAAGTTGAACCTTTACACTTTGATTTCTTATCAAACATTTTGTTAGACAATGATGGGTAAAGATCAGATTCTACACCTATAACTTCAATGTCTTTTTTCATGTGTTTAGCTGCTATTGAACAACCGGCAATTAACCCTCCTCCACCAACAGGAACTAATAAAACATCTATTTCATTGCAATCTGTAATCATTTCATATGAAATTGTGCCTTGCCCTAAAATTACATTAAGATCATTGTATGGATGTATCTCTACAAAACCATTATTTAAAATTAAGTCTTGAACGTGTTGATATGATTCATTTAAATCCTGACCTTTAATAATTACATTTCCACCAAAATTTTGTGTCCTTCTAATTTTGGTAAATGGAGTGCCTTCAGGCATAACAATGTTTGATTTAATATTCATTTTATTGGAAATATAAGCCAAACCCTGCGCATGATTACCAGCTGACATAGCAACCACACCTGCTTTTTTTTCTGCAGCTGACAAAGATAATAATTTTGAATAGGAGCCTCGTATTTTAAAAGCACCAGTATGCTGTCTATTTTCTAACTTCAAGAACGTATCTATACCTAATTTTTCTGAAATAGAAGATGTGAAAGTAGTTTCAGTCCATTTGACATTATCTTTTATTTTTTTGTGAACGTTTTTAATATCATTAAATGTTAAATTCATTAGTATCTCTTTACTGATTAAGATTATAATGGGGTATGTTTAAATTAGATATTTGTCAAATGTAATTATATTTTTTAACCAAGTTTTATAGAGATAGTAAATGATTAAATTAGATGCGAATAAAATTATGAAAGGAAGTCCGCCACCTTTGGAATATCAAGTAACATTAGAAAATTGGCGAAAATATCCATATAATATTTGGGCATTTGTAAATGTAAGAAATATTATTCCTACTTCTTCAATTAAGTTTGATTCAAAACAAAAAATTGATTTTATTAAAAAGTTAACAAACCTCGATGAAATAAAAATTTCTCATAATAATACTGAAAAAAAATTGAAAGATATTTTAGTTGATTGTAATACTGACAGTCTCCTTGTAATGCACAAAGGAAAATTAGTTTTTGAATTTTTTAATAATCTTACAACTTATGAAACACCTCACATTATATTTTCAATTTCCAAATCACTTACTAGTTTGTTGACAGGTATTTTAGTAGATAAAAAATTAATTGATGTGAATACTACCGTATCTAAAATTTTACCAGAAACAATTGGTTCAGCTTATGAAGATGCGACTATAAGAAATGTTCTTGATATGAATGTGGCATCTAATTTTATAGAAGATTATTCAGGAAAAGCTGAAATATTTCAAGAATATAGATCCTCAACAGGTTGGGACATACCTTCAAATAATGATATGACACATTTAAGTGGTTTACATGAATTTCTTTCACATTTGCCAAAATCTATGCATCTACATGGACAAAAATATCATTATTGCTCTCCACATAGTGATTTGTTGGGTTGGATAATTGAGAGAGTTTCAGGAGAGAACTATTCTAAGATTATATCTGATTTATTATTCAAACCCTCAGGAATAATTAATGACGCTAATGTAACACTAGATAGATTTGGTGCAACTAGATCCGCAGGCGGAATTAGTATATCACCATACGACTTATTATTAATTTCAGAAATGGTACGTACAAATGGTGCAAACAAAAATGGGCAAATAGTACCTGAAAACTGGATAGATGATATTAAGAATTATGAAGATAACTCATGTTACTTAAATCAAGATGATTTAAAAAGATTTCCTAATGGAAATTATAGATCAAAATGGTATCAAACAGGTTTTGATCAAAACGAATTCTGTGCAATAGGTATACATGGTCAAAATATTTGGATTAACTCTAAAAAAGAACTTACAATAATTAGAATGTCATCAGCATCTGATCCAATTAATATAAAAACAGAAGAGTTGATGTTCTCTGTTTTTAAAGAAATTGGAAATGCTTTAGTGTAACTAGAAAGTAATTGGAAATTTTTTATATAATTTATTAATTTCCAACATCATTTCTTCAGAAAGCACAACATCTACACCTTTTAAAATATTTTTAAATTGTGCATTATCAGTTGCACCAAAAATAACTGACCCCATAAAAGGTCTCTGATTACAAAAAGCTATAGCCATGTGCACTGGGTCAATTTGATATTTATTAGCTAATGACACATACTCATAGACTGCTAAGGTAGAATTTTCATTAATTCTTCCAAACAAACTAGGTACTCTAGATAATCTTGAATTATTAGGTACATTATCATTCATGTACTTACCAGTTAAAAATCCACCTGCGAGTGGTGAATAAGCTAATAAACTTATATTTTCATGGTGTGACATTTCAGCCATATCTAGGTCGTATAATCTGCACAGCAAGCTATACTCATTTTGAGTGGAGACTAACTTTAGGTTTGGAAAGTCTTTTAAAAATTTAATAAATTGTAATGTACCCCAACAGGTTTCGTTTGACAGTCCAAGATATCTAAATTTTCCTTCTTTCTGAAGTTCAGATAAAGAATTTATAACACCTCGAAGATTTTCCTTAACTTCTTCATTGTTTTGTTTGGTTGGATCATAATTCCAATTTTGTCTAAAATGATAAGATCCCCTATTTGGCCAATGTAATTGATAGAGATCAATATAATCAGTTTGAAGTTTTTTTAGACTTCCTTCAACTGCAATTTTTACAGATACGGCATTTATGCCCTCGCCATTTCTTACTGCCATGTAGCCTTTACCAGAAACTTTAGTTGCAAGGACTATCGAGGATCTTTTAGATTTATTTTTTGAAATCCAATTTCCAACTATAATTTCAGTATCACCAGTGGTTTCAGGTCTTAAGGGACATGTTGGATACATTTCAGCTGTATCAATAAAATTAATTCCTGATGCTACTGACTCATCTAATTGATAATGACCATCCTCTTCTGAAGTTGTTTCTCCAAATGTCATTGTACCAAGGCAATAAGTTGATACCTTTAAGTCCGAATTGCCTAAATATTTATAATTCAATTAAATTTCTCACTCATAAAACAATTTATATTAAACCCATTGAATAATAAAAAATTAAAGCAATAACAAGTAATTCTATTAAAAAAACTAAAGAAATTTAATAATTCACCATAATTAATAAATATGATAATTTTTTTACATGCTTATCGATGGTTTACAATATTGTAATTGGTCTGAAAAAATTTTCCGTGAGTTAAGAAATTCTGATGTCACTGCAATACATGTAACAATTTCTTATCATGAACAATTTAGAGAAACAGTTTCAAATTTTGAACAATGGAATAGATGGTTTGAAAAATATCCTTCACTAATAATGCCTGCATATTTTGCCGAAGATGTTGAAAAAGCAAAAAAACTAAATAAAACAGCAATAATTTTTGGATTTCAAAATCCATCACCTATTGAAGATGATATTGGCTTGGTTAAAATTCTTCACAGACTTGGTGGAAGGTTTATGCAACTTTCATATAATAATCAATCGTTATTAGCTACCGGTTGTTATGAAGAAAATGATCCAGGTATTACAAGAATGGGCAAAGAAGTAATAAAAGAAATGAATAGAGTTGGAATGGTTGTTGATATGTCTCATTCTTCTGAGAAATCAACTCTGCAAGCTATTGAAATATCCGAAAGACCAATTGTTATAAGTCATGCCAACCCATCTTTTTGGCATCCAGCTAAAAGAAATAAATCTAATAATGTTTTATCCAAGCTAGCTGAAAGTAATGGCATTTTAGGATTTTCACTTTATCCACATCATTTAAATGATAGTAGTAATTGTTCATTAGAAGATTTTTGTTCAATGATAGCAAAAACAGTTGATTTTATGGGGATCAATCATGTGGGTTTCGGATCAGATTTATGTCAAGATCAACCTGATAGTATTGTAGAATGGATGAGAGTGGGTAAGTGGACCAAAAATATTGACTATGGTGAAGGCTCTGCTTCTAACCCAGGTTTTCCTAATATGCCGACTTGGTTTAGAGATAATAGAGACTGGCATAATATTATAAGTGGGTTAAAAAAAATTGGTTTTAATGAAGAAGAAGTTGATAAAATTAAAGGTAAAAATTGGTTAAATTTTTTCAAGAAATCATTTAGGTCAGTTTAAAAGATGGGCTTTCAAAACACTAAAATAGATTTGGACTATAATCATCCTATAAGACCACCCTCAACAGTTATGAAACTTGATAGATTAGGAAGCTTTCATCAAACTCGTCTATCTTTCACAAGGCGTCTTATTGATGATCTTAAGTATCAAAAAAGTAAAATAGAAATTTACCAATGGGATATTGATAATAGTGGAATTGGAAGTGCTATTATTAAAATAGCTTTAAAAAAAGAAACTTTATCACTAGTAATCTTTTGTCATTCTATAAATGATGAAGAGAGAACTGATAGAGTTATAGCTGAGAAATGGGATATGACTTTCTCACTTTTTAGGGGTATCCCAAATAAAAATGAATTAAATCAATTATCCAAAAATTTGAAAATACAGGAATCAGGAAGACACAATTCAAAACAGTTAACTTTAAGTAGAGCTAACAAGTCTCAAAGAATATTTGAAAAAATATTAAATGATTTATCAATTGGAAAACAGCCATCTGAAAAACTTATCAATGATGTAGGTTATCTGGTTAGAACTACTGCAGTATATGGCAATGGTAAATTTGGGATAGAAGATTTTTCTAAAACCAACGGACATATTTTTTTAGAAAAACCTTTTCAAGCAGAAATGTTAACCGTATATCTAATTAGATATTTTTCAATAGAATTAATTAATTTTTTGGCTAAAAAAAAAGGAGGTAAAAAATCTGTAATTCTTTCCAAACACCTGACAAAACATTTAGGAGTTGGCAATGCTACGGGTTTAGGTATGGCTCCATTTTTGGTAAACCATCAAGAGTTAATTCATCAATGGATTTATAATAGAGAAACAGCTCTATCAAGAGTTTTTTCAATTAAACGACTAAATAAAAAAACACAAAATAAAATTATAAATTATATCCATCAAGCTTTTAAATACAGCTTACAGTGGAAAGTTGATGATAAATTACAGTCAAAAAAAATTGAGAAGCTAAACTTAGACCTAAAAAAAATTTTGCAAAATGAAAAAATTACTAAGCTTTTGAATTTTCATTATCCTATTAAAGGTTTTTTTAATTTCTTTAAAGATGATATCACTTTAGAAACACAAGAAATACTAATCTCTGTCTTTATTGAACCCTTTCCTGAGTTATTTGAAGATTTATTAAATAATATGGGAGCAGATGAAAAAAAATCTGTGTCAATTGATTATAACGTAAATGACATTTTGGATATTATTAAAAATAATTATAATTGGGCTCTTAAAATAGATACAACTAAACCTGAAGAGAATTATTGTTTCTGGTATACTTCTCAAACAAAATTAGAACCACGTCTTGGTATTACAAAAAAAGATGCTGGAATAGACAAACAACTCCCTTTTGATATTGCTCATCAGATAAAACAAGCAGTAAATACATTAAGTAAATTACCTCCTAATATGACTGCTGCTGAAGTGATGATAAATCACCCAGAATTAAGGAATATAATTAAGAGAGTTATCATAAATAAATCAATGCCATATAGCGAAATACAAAATAATTTAATTGGTAAAGATATGAAGCCAATTGATATTTTAAGGTGTAAATTAAGTTTTTTTGGAGCCTCAAAGTATGATCCTAAATCTAATTTATGGACAAGAATAACTCTATTTCAAGGAGCCCCACTTCCTAATGAATTATGGAAAAAGAACATAAATGATTGGCTATTTCCAAATTTATCAAATGTATAATTATGATTAGTGTTTCTTTGAATGAGATATACTCAGAAACTTACAAAGCATTACGAAGTGTTAAAATTGAATGGAGTTTAGCTAAAGACTGTGCAAACAAAGCAAAATGGTTGGCACAACATGATCAAAATTTTCTTGGATCAATTTTAAAAACAGCAGATCTTTATCAAAAAAAAGAAATAAGTATTTCAATTAATGAAAACACAAATAAAAAACCATTAGCTACTGCTTTAATGGGATTGCTTTTAGTAGAATATGTTTCTGCAAACAAAATTACTTGGAAGGGCTATATAGATAACTTAAAATTTTTACTTGCGGCTATGGGAATAATTGCAGAAGAACAACAAATTAATTTGACATTAGAAAATGAGCAAAAAGAGATAATTGCATTTACAAAAGAAAAAAAAATATATGTTAATTCAAATCTAGATACTAAAGTTACAAGTTATTCTTCCTTAAAAACATATAATTATATAGAGGAAAAAAATACTAAATTTACTAGTTTCAAAAATAATAAAGAAGTAACTAATCTTAACGATAAATGTTGGGAAAGATTGAAATCAATGGCTTTTGAAACTTATGTTCCAGAAAGTGAAACGTCCAAATCTGGTGCAGGATATTAATTTATTTTACAATGTAGTCTTTTAATACATTTACATCAGGTTCATATCCCAATCCTATACCACCATTAATTTTAAAAAAACCATCTTTCGGAGTAAAAATATCTTCAGGATAGAGGTAAGCCTCAAGGTCAATAAAAAACCTCTCTAAAAGTCCTGGATTAGGCATTGATTGAGCAAGATGCAATGTGGCTAAAAACCCTGGCCCAAAATAAGGAGAATGCGGCATTACCTGTACTCCATAACTTTGAGAAATTGAAACAACTTTATTAAATTCAGTGATACCACCAACTTTTGTTACACTTGGTTGGGCATAATCAACAGCTTCAGCTTCAAACATTTTTTTAAATTCAAATGATGTACAAGCATTTTCTCCTGCTGCTAATGGAATAAGTGACTCAGATCTAATATTAGACAAACTTTCAAAATCTTCTGGTGGATTTATAGGTTCTTCAACCCAATATAAATTAAATTCTTCCCAACTATTTAGTATTTGTCTTGCTTCATCTTTTGTCCATGGACAATTTGTATCAACCATAATTGGGATCTCTTCACCAAGTGCTTCCCTAGCTGCTCTAACTTCGGATGTAAACACTTCATGTAATTTTATATAATTATATCCCAAATTTTTGGCGGATGAACATCTATCTTTAACTGCCTCCTTATTTTCATAGCGCCATAAACTTGCATATGCGGGTATCTTTTTAATACCCGCTGATCCCAAAACATTGCACAATGGTAAATTACTATTTTTGGCTACAATGTCCCACAAAGCTATATCTACTCCACTTATTGCAAACATTGTAATCCCATAACGTCCAAAAAGATGAAGCTTTTTTTGTAATTCAAAATTTATATTCTGAACATCTAGTGGGTTTTTTCCAATTAGGTGTGGTTTAACCATATTTAGTATTACTTCTGAAACAGCTCTTCTACAATTAAATGAAAATGCGTCACCCCAACCAGTAATACCGTTATCTGTTTCAATTTTGACAACACAAAAATCCATTCCATCTTGTTTCAAAAAGTCAGCTGAGGATGATTTTATGCCTATTGAAAATGGTATTTTTAATTCGTAAACCTCTAAATTAGTTATTTTCATATTTAACCTATTATATTTTAATGAGCTTCGTTATCTGCCAACCATTTTATAACTTTAGTAGCAGGATATAACCACAGGAAACCTGCTAAAATGTATATCAACCAGTCTATTGACCAGTGATAACCTGTTATATAATCAAAAATATACATAAAAAATGCTACATAAATAATTAATGAAGGGATTATTCCAATTACTACAATTAAATGACGCCATCTTTTCAAATTAAAATCCTAATTTTAACTTAAATTAACTTGGAATTAATCCACCATCAACATTATATGATTGACCAGAAATATTTCTAGCACCTTCAGAGGACAAAAAAACTACCATTGATGCAATATCTTCTGGATTATTTGGTCTCTTTAAAGGAATATCTCTTACATAATGTTTCATTATTTCTTCTTCAGTTTTATTTTGTTCTGAAGCTCTCTTCTTTACTATATCTGAAAGTATATTTGTATATGTAATACCTGGGCAAATTGAATTTACAGTTATTTCGTATTTTGCGAGTTCTTGAGCCGCTGTTTTTGTCAAACTAATTACAGCACCTTTGCTGGCGGCATAAATAGCATTAGACACATCTACAAAGCCTTTCCCACCTACAGAGGCCATGTTAATAATTCTTCCTCCTTTGTTTTGCTTTATCATTTGAACAGCCGCTATCTGTAAACAAAAGAATGTTCCTTTCGCATTAACATTATGTATCCAATCCCAATCTTTTTCAGTTAAATCCATAATATTCGATGTTCTAGTTACTCCTGCATTATTTACTAAAATATCAATTGTACCAAATTGCTTTACAGTTTTTAGGATCATGTTTTCTATATCATTAATTTTGGTAACATCAGTTTCAATTGAAATACCCGATCCATTACTATTTAATATGATTTCAAGAGTTTCGTTAGCTTGTTTTAAGTTTATATCTGCACAAGTTACGTTATATCCCTGATTGCTCATTGCAATTGCAATAGCTTTCCCGATTCCACTTCCAGCTCCAGTAACACATACATTTTTAAAAATCCTATTTATCATTTTTCAATTTAAACTAGACTGCCTGATTAATTTCTAACATGTTAGCATTATTGTCATAAAGATAAATCTGATGAAACCCAGGCATTGCGTATACTTTGGCATCAGAGTATAAAATTTTTTCTTCATCAAGTTTAGCCGTTAAATTCGATAAATTTTTAATTGTGAATGCTGGATGCCCTGCAATTGATGGATTATGTGCAAAATTATTTCTATAACCGAATCCATCGTCAGGCTTTATAACATGTAATCCTCTATTATTATTAGATAATGGTAATATTGCTAATTCAGATGGATCAATACTAAAATCACCCTTATTAATCGGTGCAACCCATTGCCCTTCTTTCATACCCAACAAATCACAAAAAAAATGAATAGACTCTCTAACATTCAAAGATTCTAAATTCATGTGATGAATTCCCCAATCCAAACCCATAGACCAACCATTTATATGATCTTCAAAACCAGATGTGTTTTCAACTAAATGTATTAAATTTAATGAAGGCTCTTGAACATATAGACTTTTAAATAACTCATTGTCTGATTTTTTATAAATAAACTTTATATCTTTGAGTTCTAATTTTTCTTTGATATTTTCAAGATTATCTACCAATAATGTAATATAACTTCTTCTACTTTGTATATGATTTGAAATTGATAAATCTGGAATTGGTTTGAATAATCTTAATCCAAACCCCTTATCACCAAAAAAAATACTTTCTTCATTTTTATATAAGGATTGGTAAAGTAATTTTTGATTTTCATTATAACCAATAAGCATATCATAAAATTGTTTTGATTTTTGTAAATCGTAAACTGGAATGGAGACATTCAAAATTGTCCAATTCATCTATTATCCTTACTTTTTATTAATAATTTTGAATATTAAGTTGTTAACCTAACAAATGTTTACAAAAAGAACAATTTCAATAAAGTTAAATAATGAGTTTTTGTACAGGGAAAATTCACGATGGATATTAAAAACTTAACTAACGATTTTGGTGTAGAAGTAAAAAATTTTGATTGCTCAAAAAAAATTGGTTATGATGAATTAAATTTACTTAAAAAAACTATTCAAGATAGACATTTCATATGCTTTAAAAATCAAAAATTAGATGGGGATACACTTGCTACTTTTACAAAAAACTTTGGTAAATTAGAAGCCTATCCAGAAAAAGATAAAACAAAGGGAAAAATAGAAATATTTAATGTTTCTAATGTTTCTGAAGATGGTGAACATTTAGATCCTGATGACCAAAGAGTTATTCTCCAAAAAAATAATTCAAGGTGGCATACAGATAGCTCTTACAGATATTTACCATCTATTTTTTCTATCCTCTATGGTCAAGAAACTTTACCTCCTAAAGCAGAAGGGGGGCAAACTCAGTTTTCAAATATGTTGTTAGCATATGATCATTTGCCTGAGGATAAAAAAATTCTTTTAGAACCATTACACCAAGTTCACTCTTACAATGATATTAGAAGATTAGAACCTGGCCTTCCAGAACTTACTTACGAAGAAAAATCTAACTTTCCACCAGTAACTCACCCTATAGTAAGAGTTCATCCCGACAGAGACTTTAGAAGATCTCTTTATTTTACTTCTAATACGAGTCTAGAAATTGGTGGAATGAGCCTGGAACAAGGTAAGGAGTTACATAAATGGCTTGTAAATTATATTAGCCAGCCTAAATTTTGTTATACTCATAAGTGGCAAAAAAATGATTTGATCATGTGGGATAATAGAGTGTTGTTACATAGGGTAATTCCCTATGATTACGCTAAATATAGAAGAGCAATGATTAGGGGAACTGTTGAGGGAGAAGTTCCTGTTCTTGGTCCATTTTCAAATGAAGTAAGATTAAATAATAATTAAAATTTAATTGTATGATTTAAAATGAATTCTGATATTTCTTATGACCCAGTTTCAGTTATAGATGAAAAAGAAGCTATTGGAGAAACTGCAAAAATTTTCAAAGATATTAGAGAGACAATGAATATTCCAATTATAACATCTATATGGAGAGGTTTGGCAGAGATTGATGATAGTTTAAAAAAAATTTGGACTATTGCTAGACCAATCTATGAAACACATAACCCTGAAAAAAAACTAAAAGAAATTTTTGAAGAAATTAAACTTCCTTTACTGCCAAAATTTACCGATGATGAACTTTCAAAATGCAGACTTACTCCTAAAGATTGGGAAGAAATTTTGATTATTTTAAAAGCATATAACCGTTCAAATGGGATGAATATGGTTGTATTGCACTCAATTATCAAACAAAATTTTCCAAGTTGCTTAAAGATCCAAAAAAATAACAAAAAAAAGATAATTTGGCCTGTACTACAAAAACTCCAAAAAAAAGAAGAAATAAAACCCAATATTTGGCAGTTAGTACGTAATGTTAACAGTATATGCGCGCCAAATGGAAAAAATTCTCATGTAGCAACTTTATGGAGACACTTGGCCCACTGGCCTTTTTTTCTTGAAATGATGTATATAAAACTCAGTAAGTTATCAGAGGAAAGAATTCTTCAATCATTACTGTTTAAAACTCAAAAATATTTACAAGACAGAGGTTTGATAATAGAAGCAAAAGTTTATTTTAAAAATGATATATCTTCAAAGGCTTATTCTGTAATTAAAAGTTACGTGTACGAAAAAGATAAGGTTATACGAATGGTTGTAATTGGCTTCATTATGCAAAAATGGATAGAAAAACAAAAATTCTTAGATTTGAATAACTAGAAAATTAATTATGTATTTTATTAAAATTTTAACTATTTTATTTTTATTTATACCAATTTCAGCGTCTGGGAACCAAAAATCTGATCTAAACAAATCAGAAAATTACAATTTAAACTCAGGAAATAAATATCTGAAATTCAAAAAAGAAGGTAAACCAGTAATTTCTGATAAATGGATGGTTGTCACAGCAAATACCCAAGCTTCTGAGGCTGCTGCTAAAATACTTAAAAATGGTGGGACAGCTGCAGATGCAATGATTTCAGCTCAATTGGTTTTAGGTTTAGTGGAACCTGAATCCTCTGGTCTTGGTGGTGGCGCATTTCTAGTATATTTTGATAATAAAACTAAAAAAGTTACAACTCTTGATGGTCGTGAGACAGCGCCATTACTAATTAATGAAAATGTATTTCAAGATATTAACGGGAACTCATTAAAGTTTTTTGATGCCGTTGTAGGAGGAAAATCAGTTGGCACACCTGGTACTCCAGCTTTACTTGAAATAGCGTATAAAAAATGGGGTAAAACTAAATGGTCTTTATTATTTGATGACGCGATTAATTTATCAAATAATGGTTTTGTAATTTCAAATAAACTTAGCTCTTCTATAAAAAAAAGTAGGGAATCATTAAATAAGTTTTTGAAAACTAAATCCTATTTTTTACCCAATGGTATACCACTAGAATCCGGTGATATTCATTTTAATAAAAATTATGCAAATACTCTTAAAGCTTTTGAAAAAAATAGATCGGAAGTTTTTTATAATGGTTATATTGCAAATGATATTGTCTCAACTGTGAATAATGCCAGTCATAATCCTGGAGTTTTATCTATTAAGGATATGATTAATTATAAGGTTATAGAAAGAAAGCCCATTTGTTCAAATTATAGAGGATATCAAGTATGTGGAATGGGACCACCTTCGTCAGGAGCTATAACAATTGCTCAAATTCTAGGAATGATAGAGAATTTTGATATTTCAAAACTTGGACCTAAAAATCCTGAGACTTGGAGAATAATAGGAGATGCCTCTAGATTAGCTTTTGCAGATAGATCTATCTATATAGCTGATAGTGATTTTATAGATGTTCCAGTTAACAAGTTAATAGACTATAACTACTTGAAAGAACGCTCAAAATTATTAGACAGAAAAATTAAACTTAAGAAAATTAAAGCTGGCAAGTTAATAAGTAATTTATCAATAAAATGGGGTCCAGATAATTCGATAGAACTTCCATCAACATCCCATATTTCAATAGTAGATCAGTATGGAAATGCATTATCAATGACTACTACGATTGAAAACGGATTTGGTTCTAGATTAATGACAGATAGTGGGTTTTTACTTAACAATGAATTAACTGATTTCTCATTTAAATCGTTCAAAAATGGAAAAAAAATAGCCAATTGTATTGAACCTAGTAAAAGGCCGAGATCATCTATGGCCCCTACTATCATCTTAAAAAATAATAAACCTGTTTATATTTTGGGAAGTCCTGGAGGAAGTAATATTATTGGATATGTTGTAAATGCAATAATTTCAATGATCGATTGGAAAAAAAATGCCCAGGAAGCTGCATCGGTAGCTCATGGAATAAATAAATTTGGAACTTATTATTTAGAGAAAAATACTATTATGAGTAAGCTACTAACTTCATTAGAGGATATGAAATATAAAGTTAAGTTAAGAAATTTTTCGTCTGGTTTAAATATAATTCATATTAATAATAAATTATACGGAGGATCTGACCATAGAAGAGAGGGAATAGCAATTGGCGGTTAAGTAATTAGTCTAAACTTCCTAGCGGTTTTAACTTTTCAATAAATTCATCTAATACTTTTTTATAATTAACAAATAAACTTAAACGTTTTCGCGTTAATCCTTTTTCTTTTGCTTTCAAAAAAAATTTTTGGGCATCTTCATCTTTTCCTTTTGTTAAAAGAACATACGAATAAAAGCCTAACATTACTGGATCTATGTCTTTTACATTCAATTTTGGTACTATTGTACGTTCAATTGAATCTACGTCATTATTTTGATAATAAGCAGCAAGTAAACTTTTGGTAATAAAAAATCCATTGTCATTAGGAGCCAATTGTAATGCATTTTTATAAAAAGAAATTGCTGATTTTAAATCAGAACATCTTTTGTATATTGAACCAGCAATTGAAAAAGTATCTACCGAACCACCTGCATCGATAGCTTTCTTCACAAATGATTTAGTTTTTTCACAATCTTTCGAACCATAACGAAATTCAACCAAAGCTCTCAATGCATATGCAGATGCATCTTCGTAAGCAGCAACGTCAGCTTTAGAATATTCTACTAATTTTTTTATGTCACTTTTTTTATCTTTTGATAAACCAAGCCTTATTCTTTGATAAATTTCCCATGCCATACCGTTATATATGGCAGGTGATTTTGGTCCTAAATTTTTTCTTAATTGTTCTTGATATTCAACATATTTTTTATGACCGTCAATTGTGTATTTTCTCCACTCAGCACGAGAGTTCAAAACTAAAGTTAAATTTTCAATGTTTTTTAATCTTTTAGAATATAAATCACCAGTCGATCCTGTAACTACTTTTATTTGAAGATGTTTTAGTATTTTATTTCCTATGTTATCTTGAACTTTGAAAATATCTTTTAAGTCAAATTCCTCTTTGTCAGACCAAACTACTTTATTCTGCTTTAAATCAACTAATTGAAGATTTATACGAGATTGATTTAAAATAGTCTGTATAGATCCTTTGATTACATAATCAGCGTTATATTCATCTATAAATTGTTTTATTGAATAATCATTATTTTTTGCATGTTGACTAGTAGTTCTAGATAAAACTCTTATGCCAATATATTTAGAAAGGCTTGAGATCATACTTTCTGTTAAAGCAGGACTAATACCTTTGGTATTTTCTGTATTTGACAAATCTTCGAATGGATAAACTAAGATAGTAGGAATAGACAAGGATGAAACAGTACTATCTTTATCTAATTTAGTTTCTGTATCCAACACACCTGAGAAGAACAAACCTATAAAGATAGCAGCTATGGCTCCTCCTATCATGGCTATTATCTTAGTATTCGATGATTGTGTCTTAAGCTTTCTCTTTTGTGATGGATCTAATAACAGATCATAAGCATGGAACTGGTTCTGCTTTACTTTCTGTATGCCTAAATCATTGAACTCGTACTTCGTCTTATTAGCAACAAGATCATAAACATTCTTGGATATTGTTATTCCACCTGGCTGCGCTAATGCCTCTAATCTAGCAGCAATGTTTACTCCGTCACCTAATAAATTATCACCCTCCTTAACAACATCACCCATATTGACACCTATACGATACTCAAGCTTAACATCTGTAGTGTCTTTATCATTACGAGCTTTAATCTGTTTCTGGAACTCTACAGCAGTATCAACAGCAGCAACAGCACTTGGAAACTCGGCAAACACAGAGTCCCCTCCTGTATTGAATATACGGCCTTTTTGTTTTTTTATCAGAGGTTCAATGATCTTGTTACATTCACGAAGACCTCGTAATGTAGCATTCTCGTCTTTTTCCATATGCTTACTATAGCCAACTAAATCTGTGGCAAATATGACTGCTATCTTACGATTAATTTCTTCGTTTGACATTATTAAGGGACCCTAATTATTTTAATAGTATATTCTTAATATATAAATATAATTACATTTATATTAAAATGATACAAAGATTTAAGGTTAATTAAATGAAAATTTTTTATAAAATTTTTGGTTCTTTTAAGTTTTCATTTATTCCACCTTTAATGATTTATCTAGCTGCGGGTGTGTCAGGCATTACAAATATAGTTGGTCTGTTTTTTGTAAAAGAGTATTTAGATCTATCTGCAGTTTTTCTTGCTGGATTAGGTTTTTGGGCTGGTCTTCCGTGGGTGTTAAAAATGCCTTTGGGACATTTAGTTGATATTCTTTGGAAGTTTAAATCTATTCTTGTAATAGTAGGTGCACTAGTAATGGCAGCTAGTAGCTTAATTATGTTTTTTCTTATTCAATATAAATCTGAAATGATAGCTATTTTTAATGCAGAAACATGGTTTGTCATTTCAACTTTACTAGCTCCTATTGGATTTGTTCTTCAAGACGTTGTTGCAGACGCAATGACAGTTGAGGCTGTACCTAAAACTGACGATCAAGGAAATGAAATAAGTTTTAATGAGTTGAAATCTATGAATGTTTCAATGCAACTTCTCGGAAGAGTATCTATCATTTTTGGTACTTTACTTGTATCAATGATTAATTTATTTGTTTTTTCAAACTCTTCAGATATGACCGAATTAGAAAAAGTCACCGCATATGGAAATATTTACTTATACTCTTTAATAGTTCCTATAATATCTGTATCAGGTATATTTTTATCATATTTTAATCAGCAAAAAAGATATAAATTACTTATTAGTAATGGTATTAATCCTGTAAAAGCTGCAAATATAATATTTAATATTCCAGAAGTAACTAAGCCCAATTTATTAATAATAATAGGCTCCATATTTTTTGTAATATTTACTCTACTTGTTGGAACTTCTAAAATGGCTCTTTCACAAGAAATCGTTTTCGTTGGTTCATTTATGATAATTTTGTTTTTACTATTTAAGTTATCAAATGAATTAGATGCCAATGCCAAAAAAATGTTAATTGGAACTGCTATAATTATATTTGTTTTCAGAGCAATGCCAGGTGTCGGTCAAGGAGGAAGTTGGTTTGAAATAGATATTTTAGGTTTTGATCAAGAGTTTTTATCATTACTTGGATTAATAGCATCTTTCCTTACCATTTTAGGTATATTTGTTTTAAGACCGTTAATGGAAAAGTCTTCAATGACTAGATTAATAGTTATACTTTCAATTGCTGGCTCTTTCTTTATTTTACCATCAATTGCAATGTTTTATGGGTTTCACGAATTCACATCGAAATTTACAAATGGATTTGTAGATGCTCGTTTTATCGCTATTTTTAATACAGCATTAGAGAGTCCATTAGGCCAAGTATCAATGATACCTATTCTTGCTTGGATAGCGCAATCAGCTCCTAATCATTTAAAGGCCACATTCTTTGCTGTTTTAGCTAGTTTTACTAATTTGGCTCTTTCGGCAAGTAATTTAGGTACTAAATATTTAAATCAAATATATGTAATAACCAGAGAAGTAAAAAATGATATTGGAATTATAAAAACACCAGCAGACTATTCAGAACTTGGCATTTTATTAATTATTGTTTGTGCTTTAACTCTTACTGTTCCAATTTTAGTAACATACATAGTCAAAAAATTGAAATTACTGTCATATTAAATTCTTTAGTAAAACAGTTTAATAAAGATACACAATACTTACAAAACCAACTGTAGCTGATGCTACAAATCCAATAATCAATGGCTTAAAACCAAGTTTAAACATGCTTTTTAGATTTGTTTGTAATCCAAGAGCCACCATTGAAAACAGGATACAATAAATTGAGATTTCTTTGAAAAAAACTAATGAATGTTTCCAGTAAAAGAACATATTATTATCTATAAACAAATGATCTCCTAGTGTTCTTACAAAAGATAAAATTATAAATCCTAAAACAAAAAATGGAAAAAAATCTTTTATTGAACTTTTCATAACAACTTTTTTTTCTTTGCTATAAATATAAGCAATCAAAGGAATTAAAAGTATTAAAAATGAATTCCTTAAAAGTTTTGTTGTCATAGCAGAATTGAGAGCTTCTTCACTATTATACATATCTGAATAAATTACACTTGCAGCACTTACTTGAGCGGTATCATGAATTGCTGTACCAAGAAAAATACCCGCAAGATCTGGTGACAAATTAAAATAATAGTTTGCTATATATGGATAAAAAAACACAGCAATAATTCCAAATAGTGTAACAACACCTACTGCGTAACTTGTTTGATCTTTGTCAGTTTTTATTATTGTAGAAGTTGCAATAACTGCAGTTACACCGCAAATGCAAGTTCCCATGGTGATTAAATAACCTAAAACATTAGGAATTTTAAATAGATTACATAAAAATTTTATAATGATAAATGCTATTATAATATTCATAATAATTAAAAAAATAGCTGTAAAACCATAATTAAAAAGTTCAGACAAGCTTAAACTCAAGCCAAGAAAAGATATCCCAATTCTTAATAGTTTTTTTAAACAAAAATTTGCAAATGGTTCAATCTTTTTAAAAGAATAAATATTTCCTAAGACCAAACCAAGAAAAATACACATGAAAGCAGATGAAATTAATATATCTTTAGAAGATAAAAATTGACATATAAAAATAGAAAAAACAACTAAGCTAGAAATAGTTATAGCGCCAATTATATTTTGCCTAATAAAATTCATAATAGAATATCTATCATAAAAGATACGCTAAAACAGAAAATTTAATGCTTATTTTAGAAAATATTTTAAATTTTCTTCTTCTTTGCGTTTATTTAAAGCTCTATCAATTATCACACTTGACATAATTTTGGTAATAGCTGATCGTTTGCAATTTAAATTTTTTTGAGCTTGCTCAACTTCTTCTTTCTTATCCCAAACACGAATAACTCCGTCATTCATATCTTTTACTAAATACCAGTCATTATCTTTTTCGGATGACCATACCTTTATACCATACATTTCAAATCTCCATAAATAGGTAAATATGAAGATGCAAGAATGATACCAAAATGCTAAACATTAAATTTCAACTTCTTTACTTGTAAATTTATAAATAGATTTTTTTGTAAGCATGTATACGTAAGATTTATGGTTCACAAATGGTTTCAAAGCTGGATCATTTATATTTAAGCCTCCAGTATATGTGCCAAATGATGGTAAGATGATGTGATTATTTGTATGTAACAAACATTTCGCTGTAATTTTTTTAATACTTGATTTTATCGTAGCAACGGGGTGAAAATGACCAGATATTTGAAATATACTTTTTTGCAAGGCTTGATGAATAAAATGTATATCATCAATAACATATTCATTTAACAAATTTATATTATCAATTTTTAACTTATTCTCATGATTTCCAAGAATAAAAATGACTTCGTATTTCTTTATGAGTGAATTAAAAAGAAAAAAAGCTTTTTCAGGCATCCTATTAAACGCATTTTTATCATGAAAAGTATCGCCAAGAAGGATAACTTTTTTTATATTATGATTTTTAATTCCTTTAAAAAGTTTTTTTAGTGTCTCTTCGCTATCATAAGGTGGTAAAAATTGTCCAGAATAGCCAAAACTACTTCCTTTTTCGAGGTGTAGATCAGAAATAATTGCAATTTGCTTGTGGAACCAAAATAAGATGCCCTCGTTACTAATTTGAAATTTGTGTTTATTGAAAATTATAGTCTTCAATTCAAACCAACTTCACTCAACATTTCATTCTCAAGTTCTTCAAGTAAATATTCTTCCATTTCAGATTTATCAATAGTTTGTCTATTGATTTCTAATATTAGGGGTACTGCCAATGGTGAAATTCTATCAAGTTTTTCATGAGCAATATTTTTTTCAATTCTTTTCAAAAATTCACTCAATCTATCTAAATCTATTAATCCTCTATAACAATCTTCTCTTGCTACTTCTAATAAAAGATGCTTTGGTTCATGTTTTTTAAGAACATTGAAAATTAAATCAGAATTGAACAAAACCTGTTTGCCAGTTTTTTTCTGACCAGGTATTGAACGCTCAATTAAACCTGAAATAATAGCTGCGTCTCTAAAATTTTTTTTCAGTAATGGTGTTTCTTCTAACCATTCATATAAATCATCTAACATAAGATCATCATTTAGAATAATATTTACATCTGTGACCTCATTAATTGACCATATAGCTAAGGCATAATCTGTTACAACAAAACTGATTGGTTTATAGCCAATGCGTTGCATTTTTTTTGACATTAAAAAACCAAGTGTTTGATTGGCATTCCTTCCTTCAAAAGTATAACAAATTAAAAAAAATCTTTTTTTGCCTCTCATTAAACGAGGGAATGTTTCAACTAAAAGTCCGTTTAAGGATGGTAAATTTGAAAATTTTGATTGTAGCTTTAACCATTCATTAATTTGACTTGGAAAATTTTTCCAATTTTTTTTTTTGCTCAATAATTTTCTTACTTCAATTGAAAGTTCTGTGCTTAAAGGTAATCTACCTCCAGCATAAGACGGTATTTTAGGTTGTGTATGACTTGTTGATTTAACAATAACACTATTATTTGAAATACTTTGATATTCTAAAACTCTACCACTAAATAAAAAAGTATCTCCTTCATTTAATCCTTCTATAAACCATTCTTCCACTTGACCTAAGGTTCTATTCCCTAATTTTACTTTAAGCATATAAGATTCAACAATAGTTCCTACATTTAATCTATATCTATTTCGTATACTTTTATTTTTAATTGCATAAAATTTATCTTTATTAATTCCTATCTTTGAATATTGTTCATAATGTTTCAGTGAATATCCTCCGTTCTTCACGAACTCTAAAACTTCAAAAAACTTAATTTTTGTTAAATTTCTATATGGCCATGCATTTATGACTTGATTATACAGCTCATCAACTTGAAATGGTCCACTACAAGCAACACCTAAAATATGCTGGGCAAGAACGTCTAAGCTCCCTTTTTTTTCTTTTGTTTCATCTAACAACTTATTTTTAATTGAATTTATTGCAGATAAACATTCTAAATATTCAAATCTATTAGATGGAACTAAAAGCGCATTTGAAGGTTCATCAAATCTATGATTACTTCTTCCTATGCGTTGTAAAAATCTTGAAATCCCCTTAGGTGACCCAATTTGAACAACTAAATCAACATCTCCCCAATCAATTCCAAGATCTAAAGAACTTGTTGCTACTACACAGTCAATTTTTCCTAAAGACATTAAGCTTTCTACTTTTCTTCTTATTTCTTTTTCTAGACTTCCATGATGAATGGCAATTCTTAAATTATTATCATTTTCTTGCCAAAGTTTATTAAAAACTAACTCTGCTTGTGCTCTCGTGTTGACAAAAACAATTGTCAAAGATGATTTTTTTATTTTTTGGTATATATCTCTAATTGCATAACTAGCCATATGACCAGACCAAGGAACTCTATTGTTGGTTTCTAAAATATCTATTTTAGGGACAGATGTTTCTTCGACATTTAAAGTTTTAGCCTTTTTTTTTGAAGTTAGAAATTTTAAAACAGCATTTTTATTTTTTACAGTCGCGGATAAACCTATTCTTTTACAATTTGGACTTATTGAACTAATTCTAGATAAATTAAGTGAAAGTAAATCACCTCTTTTCGTATTGACTAGAGTATGTATTTCATCAATAACCAAATATTTTAGATTATTAAAATAATCTTTTGATTCCTTGTGTGATAATAATAAAGCCAATGATTCAGGAGTAGTCATTAGCATATCAGGGGGTAAAACCTTTTGCCTATTTTTTTTGTAAGCTGAAGTGTCCCCTGTTCTTGTCTCAACTCTTATATCCAAGCCTTGATCTTCGATAGGACTTGTTAAATTTCTATGGACATCGATGGTAAGAGCTTTAAGAGGAGAAATATATAGTGTATGCAAATTATTTTTTTTTGGTTTATTATTAATTAAATCATTTAGTGATGGTAAAAAACCAGCTAGTGTTTTACCTCCTCCAGTAGGAGCAACCAGTAGAACATCATAACCTTTCTCAGATAAATTCAAAGTTTCAATTTGATGATTATAAATGGCCCAATTATTTTTTTTTAGCCAATTATCAATAGGTTCAATCTTTAAAATATCTGACATTATTATATATTACTATAATGAAATGGATTAATGAAAATTTATATATATCTCCAATCAATACATATATTGATCCCTCTAAGCCAGTGGAAAATGCAATTATAACACATGGACATGCTGACCACGCCAAACCCGGTCATAAAAATGTCTTAGCAACAAAAGAGACAATAAACATTATGAAAATAAGGTATGGTGAAAATTGTGCAGAAAATTTTCAAGAGTTGCCATTAAATAGAACATTAAAGATTGACAACGTTAACATCACCTTTTATCCCTCAGGACACATATTAGGAAGTGTCCAAGTATTAGCAGAATACAAAGGAGAAAAAATAAATTTTACTGGAGATTATAAAACTAAAAAGGATAAAACTTGTGAGAATTTTGAGCCTGTAAGATGTCATACTTTAGTAACTGAAGCAACTTTTGGACTTCCTGTTTTTCAACATCCAAATGAACATAATGAGATAAAAAAACTACTTAGATCTCTACAATTATTTCCAGAAAGACCTCACCTAGTTGGAGTTTATGCGCTTGGAAAGGCACAAAGAATAATAGGTTTATTAAGACAACAAAGATATGATAAGGAAATTTTTATACATGGAGCATTAGAAAAATTATGTAATTATTATATAAAAGAAAATGTTTTTTTAGGAAAATTTTCAAAAACAAATCTTAAAGACAAAAAAGAATATCAAGGTGAAATTATTCTTGCTCCGCCATCTGCAATAAAAAATGTATGGTCTAGAAAATTCGAAGATCCAATTATTTGTCAAGCCTCTGGGTGGATGTCAATTAAACAAAGAGCTAAACAAAGTTTAATAGAGCTTCCTCTTATTATTTCTGATCATGCAGATTGGAATGAGTTAACTGATTATATAAAATTAACACGTGCTGAAAATGTTTATGTGACTCATGGTAGAGAGGAAGCAATAGTGCATTGGTGTAAAATGAATAATATAAATGGATTAGCATTATCCTTATCTGGAAGAGAAGATGAGGAGGATTTGTGAGAAGTTTTAGTGAATTAATTGATAAATTGTTATTAACTTCCTCTAGAAACAGGAAAATTGATGTTCTATGTGATTATTTTAAAAGCACTCCAGATCCAGATAGGGGTTTTGCACTTGCTATTATAACTAATAGTTTAGAATTAAAAAATATTCCAATTTCAAAAATAAAGGAAATTGTGAGAGAAAACGTTGATGAAGAATTATTTGCATTATCATATGATTATGTTGGTGATCTAGCAGAAACTATTTCTTTAATATGGCCTTATAAAGAAAATGGGCATCTTCCTCAAATTTCAAAAATGATAAGTATTTTGAAAAATATTAAAAAAGATGAGTTAAGTAAAAAAATACAAACTTTTCTGTCAATAGCAAATGAAACTGAAAGATGGGCCTTAATTAAATTAATTAGTGGTGGCTTGCGAATAGGTGTTTCATCTAGACTAGCTAAAACTGCATTAGCTAAATTTGGAGATAAAAAACTAGATGATATTGAAAAAATATGGCACGGAATTGAAGCTCCATATGAAACCTTATTTAAATGGTTAAATAATTTAGGTCCTATTCCTGAAATTGATCTAAAAAAAACTTTTAATCCAATGATGCTTGCAAACCCAATTGAAGAAAACGATTTCACAAATATCAATTCTAAAAACTTTGTTGCAGAATGGAAATGGGATGGAATAAGAGTACAAATTATTTTAAATGATTTTAACATCAAAATTTTTTCCCGTACTGGAGATGATATAACTCAAACATTCCCTGAGATAAAGTGTCTTCAAGAAGAATTAGTGATACTTGATGGAGAGTTATTAGTTGGAAGAGATTATATTCCAATGACTTTTAATATGCTTCAACAAAGATTAAATAGAAAAAAAGTAAGTCTAAAGCATATTGATGACTTCCCTGCTTTTGTAAAGTTGTATGATATTTTATATTTAAACAATGAGGATTTAAGAGAAAAGAATTGGGCTGAAAGAAGAACAATACTTGAGAGTTGGTATAGTAAAAATAAAAATAGATTTTTTGATTTATCAAAAATTATTAATTTTAATAGTTGGAAAAATTTAGCTGAAATTAGGAAAAATGAAATTATCGACGATCAGCATGAAGGTTTAATGATAAAAAGTAAGTATAGTCCATATATTTCTGGCCGTCCTAAAGGATATTGGTACAAATGGAAGAAAGATCCAAAAACTGTTGATGCAATTTTAATGTATGCAGTAAGAGGTCATGGTAAAAGAAGTTCATATTATTCTGACTTTACTTTTGGTTTATGGGATGGAAATCAACTATCACCAATTGGGAAAGCATATTTTGGTTTTAATGATAATGAATTAAAAATTTTAGATAAATTTGTTCGTAACAATACGATTAAAAAATTTGGACCTGTAAGAGAAGTTGAAAAAACTTTCGTCATTGAAGTTGCTTTTGACTCAGTTAACTCTAGTACAAGGCATAAATCCGGAGTGGCCTTGAGATTTCCTAGGATCAAGAGATTGAGAGAAGATAAGCCAACAAACGAAGTATTACAACTTTCCGAGTTTAAATTGGAATTTTTGTAAAAACTTTTTCACATTAATTATCTTGAATTAAAAATTTTTATTTTCTAACATTTATAAAAGTATTAATTTCATAGGAGTCAAGTATGTCTGATTTACAAGAATTAATGGTTGGTTCTACAAGAGTTGTAGCTTTAAAAGACGGTGAGTTAACATTACCTAAGGAAATTCTTCTTAATGTAGATGAAGATACTAGTAAAAAACTTTCTGATGAAAATAATCAGCTTACAAATAGTCAAATTAATGCTTATTTGATATTCAAAAATGAAAAAATTCTATTAGTTGATGCAGGATGTAGGGATCTATTTGGGCCAACCTGTGGATTTGTTCATGAAGAAATTGCAAAAGCAAATGTGAAACCTGAAGATATTACTGATATATTTTTTACTCATTTACATCCTGATCATGTAGGTGGATCAATTAACAAAGATGGTAAGGCAATTTTTCCAAATGCAACCGTTAATATAATAGAAGATGAACTAAATTTTTGGAGTAAAGATAATTTTGAAGATGTTGAAATAAATGGGAAAAACATGGCTGATTTAAATAAATCTGTTATTAAAGCATATGGAGAAAATGTAAAAACCATCAAAACTAATGAAGAAATAATTTCGGGGATTTATCCTATACCACTTCCTGGTCATACACCTGGACATAGTGGATTTAGAATAGATGATGGCAATACTAGTTTTGTACAAATGGGTGATGTTCTTCATACCCCTAATTTACAGTTAGCAGACCCAAATATTTCTGTACTTTTCGATATAGATGTAGAACAAGGACTAAAATCAAGAAAACATGCGTTTGATATGGTTTGTAATGATAGAATAATTTGTTCAGGAGGCCATATTCTAGAGCCAAAATTTGGATATTTGGATAAATTTGGTAATGGATACAAATACGTTGCAATTTAAATAAATAAAATAAATTAATTTGATAAGTTACACTTTAGCTGAATTTATTATTGATTTTAATGCATTGCTTTTATCATTAAATACCTCTAACCGATCAACAAATTCCCGCCAAAATTGTTTTTCAGTTTTGTATTGATTATGTAATTTAGTCTTACAAAATTCTTGAGTATTCAGCAATCTTTTTGAACCTAAACTTACATACTGTTCACCATTGAAACATCCATCGATTAAAAATACTAAACCTACAAGTAGTTCGGCATATTTAGTTGAAAAGACTGAAGTAAAAGGCCAAAAATGTTCTTTTAAAACCTCAAAATCAAGTTCATGTGCTTCAAAATAATTACTAAATATTAATATTCTCTCTAAATTTCCTATTTCTTTACCAAACTTCGACATTTCTATACTTTTTTGAGCAAAAGCATGCTTATCATGTCGCATAATTAAATTTTTGGCATGACAATGACTTAGATATTCATTTTGATTTATAGATGAAATAACAAAAGCTTGGTCTTCAGCTCTATTAACAAAACTAGGTGTAAATGGGGCCCATCTTTTTAAACTCTCAACAGTTATGCCCGTAGTGCCACCAGTAACATGGATTCTTTGAATGTCATCTGATCTATACATTAATTCTGCTTCTGTTGATAATGATTGTGGCCATTCAGGACAAAAAATTCTTTTTGATAATAAATCTGATGCAAAATTTTTAATCTTTGGTCTTTGTACATCTGGAGTAAACAAATCTTTATAAATATCATTCTTGTTTACTAATGCTCCAGCTAACATCCCAAGATCTACTCTTCTTCCATCAAAATCAGTAGCAGTGCCTCCCCAAAATTTTTGATTTTTAAAAATTTCAAGTATTGAAGAACCAGTACTTTTTAACAAAATTTTCTGATCAAAAACTTGGTCTAAATCAATTTTAAAACTATATCTAAAATCTGTATTAATTACCTTATTCCAAATTAATAGTATGTATTTTAAGAAAGTATAATGACGACCATAATTTCCATTAACACCTAATAAATTATTAAAATTGTCATTTTTTGGAAAAATTGCTGAATAAATTTTATTGCAAATATCTTCATCAAAAAGATAAATTTCTATGAACTTTAAATTTAAAGATTTCTTAATAATTAATTTAACATACTCTAATGCTATTTTTTCTAAACCATTATGTGTAACAGAAACTGATAGAATAAGTTTAATTTTATCTGGAGTTTTTAAGTTGTTTCTTTTTGCTTCGAAAGCCATTGCCTCATCAAGGTTTTTCAATCCATAAATTATCTCATTTTCATTAATTGTTGCATCCAAAGGTATTGGGTGATCATACCAGAAGCTTTGTTTAACATTCTTGAACTTTTGAAGTTCATCTCTAATTTCAACTGGTATATTTGATGACAAATAGTCAAATGGAGTTGTTATTAAAACATTACTTAAAAAAAGTATTTCTTTCGTTGGATTTTTAAGAGAATTTTTGCTTTCTTTTAAATTAGTCAATTTTCGTTTACTTAAAATTTTATCTTTTGTTTCTTCTGGTCTATTAAAAGCCTCAAGAGCCTCTGGGCAAAGTATATCCCAAATGTGATCTTTGTTTTTTCTATTTTGATTAAAAGTTAATTTTTGGTAATCTGAATTAAAAAATTTGTCAAAAAGTGTCAACGTTAGGTTATCTACTAAAGAATTCAATATAGAAACAGATTCATTGTAATCTTTATTATTATTATAAAATTTAATTACAAAAGCTCTACAAAGCTTTGAAAAGTTATCACTAGAATTTTTTAAAGATAAACTTGATAAATCTTTTTCAAAAAAAACGTTTTTTAATATCTTTTCAAAGTGATCGAATTGTTGCATGATTTAAAATATAAAAAATAGTGGTAATAAGTTACTTATAAATAAAAATATTAGAAATTTTAATTGTTATTTATTTTTTCAAAATAAATTTTAATTATGTCAAATTTTTAATCAATTAATTAGGTAAAGTTAAATTTCTAAAAATACTAATATGGATAAATTTATTAAATATGAAGTTATTGATCATATTGCTTTGATAACAATGAAACGTAATCCTTCAAATGCATTTAACATTGAATTTTTAGATGAGATTTTAAACACACTAAAAATTGCCTCTAAAGATAAAGAAGTTAGAGTTATTGTTATAGAAAGTGATATCAATAAAATATTTTCTGCAGGTCTAGATTTAAACCTTTTATTAAATAAATCTGGATTAGAAATTAGAGAGTTTTTAAAACGCCTTTACATAGATCTCTGGGATATTCAATATAACATGGGAAAACCTACAATTGCATCAATTAATGGTGCTGCAAGAGGTGGAGGTATGACTTTAGCTATTTCATGTGATATGATAATAGCATCAGATGCTGCATCCTTTGGATATCCTGAAATAAATTTAGGTCTATTACCAGCCATCCATTTTAATCATTTGCCAAGAATTATTGGAAGGTACAAGGCCTTTGAATTACTTTTTTCAGGTAGAACTTTTTATTCAGATGAAGCTTTAACTTTAGGATTGATCTGTAAAAAAGTACCATCTATTCAAATCAATGAAAAAGTTATTGGTATAGCTGCAAGCCTATCACAAAAATCACCAACAGCTATGAGTTTAGCAAGAGCAGCTTTTTTAAGAACAAATGATTTTGATTACAGAAGAGGAGTAGCAACTGCAGTTGAAGATTTTTGTAACGCAGCAACTACTCCAGATGCTCAAGAGGGTTTAAGAGCTTTTATAGAAAAAAGACAGCCTATTTGGGGATAAACAACTTATATGAAAATAATTAACATGAAATTGACATTATAAAAATTAAGGTGATAAGATTAATTTTTTAAGACAGGAGTTATGATGGCAACTTTTTTAATACTAGGAACTTATACAAATAAAGGCGCAAAAGGACTTGTAGAAAAAAACTCAGATAGACGAGAAGCTATGAAAACTCTAGCTAGCAGTGTTGGTGCCAAATTTATAGATTACAGCATAACAAGAGGGATTTATGATTTTTGGATACTCGTAGAGGCTGATAACTATGATAAAATAGCTGCAATAAATTTAAAGGCTAAATCAGCAGACACAATTGATAAGGCTGATGTTTTGGAAACGATTGACATTAATAAAATAAGACAAGAAGCTAATGATGTTAATTATATTCCACCAACAGAATGAATTAATATTTCCAACAAGTTATTTTTAAGAAAGTTTTAGTTCATTAAAATTTTGTTATGAAATGACAGAATAAGCAGGTTATAATATGAACCTAAGCAGTATGTTAAATACCCGCAAAAAGCTCCAAAAACCTGTCAGAGTTGGCTTGATAGGCGCTGGAAAATTTGGTTCTATGATTTTGTCTCAAGCCCGTCATATCGAAGGTTTGATTATATCAGCAGTAGCAGATCTTAATGTTGAAAAAGCAAAAGATTCCTTTAATCGAGTAGGTTGGGATACCTCAAATTGCTTTGCTACAAGTATTAACGATGCAATGGTGTCTGGAAGAACATGGATAACCGAAAATGCTGCCGATATTTTAAAAATTCCTGAAATTGAGTGTGTTATTGAAGCAACTGGTGATCCTCTATTTGGAGTTCGACATGCTGTTATGGCGATTGAAAATACCAAGCATGTCATTATGGTTAATGTTGAAGCAGATGTTCTATGTGGTCCCTATCTAAACCAGAAAGCAATAGAAAATAATGTTGTTTTCAGTATGGCCTATGGAGATCAACCAGCAGCAATATGTGAACTTGTTGACTGGGTCAGAACAAATGGATTTGAACTAGTTGCAGCTGGAAAAGGAATGAATTTTCAACCTCATTATCGATATTCAACACCTGATACGGTATGGGATTATTTTGGTTGGACAAAAGAGGAAGTATCAACCGGTGATTTTAATCCTAAAATGTACAATTCTTTTACAGATGGAACTAAAGCAGCAATTGAAATGGCTGCAGTTGCTAATGCTACTGGTCTAGATTGTCCTGAGGACGGACTTTCATTTTATCCAGCTGGTATTCACGACTTGTCAACTATTTTCAAACCAATTGCTAATGGGGGCAGACTAACAAAATCCGGGCTTGTGGATATTGCTGCTAGTCGAGAACCTGATGGTAGAAATGTTTATAATAATATTTGTTACGGTATGTTTGTAACATTCAAAGCACCAAACAAATATACTCGTGACTGTTTCCGTCAATATGGATTGTTAACAGATGAGACTGGATGGTATGCATCAATGTGGAGACCTTTCCATATGATAGGATTAGAAACAAATACTAGTATTCTCTCAACTGTTCTGAGAAATGAGCCAACAGGTTCTTCTCTTGTTTGGAATGGTGATGCTGTTGCCACCGCCAAACATGACCTTAGCATGGGAGATATTTTAGACGGAGAAGGAGGATATTGTGTTTGGGCAAAAGCAATTCCTGCAAAAATATCTTCTAGAATTAAAGCTTTACCAATTGGTCTTGCACACAATGTCAAATTAAAAAATCCTGTTAAAAAAGATGAAATAGTAAGTATAGATGATGTAGAACTTCTTGATGTAGACGATATCATATCTTACAGAAAAAATATGGAAACGCTTCTTATTGAAGACTAATGAGCATTAAGGATAAATAGTTCAAAATGAGTTGGGAAAAAGAATTAGAAGAAAAAGTTAGTCGAGAAAAATTGTCTGAAAATCTTGGTGGTAAAGATAGAATTAAAAAGCAACATGATGCTGGACTTTATACAATTAGAGAGAGAATTGATATACTCACTGACAAATCTTCGTTTAATGAGGTTGGGAAATTAGCAGGACATGCAATATATAATGAAAATAATGATTTGATAGATTTTAAAGGATCAAACTTTATTTTTGGAAAAGCAAAAATTGATGGAAGAAACATTATTGTTGGTGGGGACGATTTTACATTAAGAGGTGGTTCTGCAGACGCTTCCATAAAAGAAAAACACCTAAAATGTGAACAGATGGCATTATCTTTACAATTGCCTCTAATCAGAATAGTTGAAGGTTCTGGTGGAGGAGGATCCGTAAAAACAATAGAGACTTCGGGTAGAGCCAATGTGCCAGAGGTAGAAGGATGGAATTTAGTTGTAGAAAGTATGGGGACCATACCTAGAGTTGCACTAGGTCTGGGTTCTGTTGCAGGTCTTGGTGCAGCTCACTTAGCTTGTTCTCACTATTCTGTTATGGTCAAAGAAAAGTCAGCTGTTTTTGTGGCAGGACCACCTGTTGTGGAGCAGATAGGACAAAAGTTATCAAAAAATGAATTAGGTGGTTACGAAATTCAATTAAAATCTGGTGCAGTCGATGATGCTGTAGATACTGAAGAAGAAGCTTTTGAAGCTGCGAAGAAATTTTTATCTTATTTGCCAAATTCTGTTTATCAGTTAAGTGATCAAATAATTAGTAAGGATGATCCAAAAAGGACTTCAGAATGGTTAATAGAAGCAATTCCAAAAAACATCAAAGCGATTTACAAAATAAGACCTATTATTGAAGATTTAGTTGATAAGGGTTCTTTTTTCGAAATTGGTAAAAAATATGGGAAATCAATTGTTACTGGTTTTTGTAGACTTAATGGTTGGCCTATAGCATTAATGGCTAGCGATCCATATTCATACGGTGGTTGTTGGACGTCTGATACTTGTAAAAAAGTTCAAAAATTTGTTGATTTAGCCGAAACATTTCATTTACCAGTTATTTATTTAGTAGATTGCCCTGGATTTCAAGTTGGTTTAGATGCAGAGAAAAAAGGCACAATTAAAGAAGGTGTTAGAGCTATGTCAGCAATCTGGCAAACTACTACGCCCTGGATGTCTATAATAATGAGAAATTGTTTTGGAGTAGCTGGTGCCGCACATAAAAGAGGAAGTAGCTATATTTCAAGATTTGCGTGGCCTTCTGCAAGATGGGGATCTTTACCACTTGAAGGTGGAATAGAGGCTGCGTATAGATCAGACATTGAAAATGCAGATGATCCTAAATTAGAACTTCAAAAAATTACCACAAGATTAAACAAGTTGAGATCGCCTATAAGGTCTGCTGAGTCTTTTTTGATAGAAGAGATAATTGATCCAAGACATACACGTAGAATTATGTGCGAATTTGCTGATTTATCTGCACCATTAAGAAAAATAGGTATAACTAATAGAACAATGAGACCATAATTAATGTATAGGAAATCAAAATGATTTATGCAGAAGTATCAGGAACAATTAGTGAAATTTTGGTCACGAGTGATCAAATTGTAGAAAAAGAAACTGACTTATTAATAATAGAATGTATGAAAATGCTTATCCCAGTAACTACTAAAAATAAAGGTAAAATTATAAATATTTATGTTAAAGAAAATGATATTATAAATGAAGGAGATAAGTTAATAGAAATGAAGTATGATATTTAATTTTAAAATATCAATATACCATGAGAATATCAATTCACGAATTTCTCATTTGGTATAACTTAATTAGATTATTTTCAATAAGAGCTTTAATGAAATTAAGACAACTTCACAAAATATTGATCTTCCATTGAAAATGTAAATATTTCTTATATTGATCAATTACTTTTTAAAAAATAAAAAAATTATAGATTAAAAATTTAATTTTTTTTTTAATCAATATTGGTTATCGGCATAGTTAACTTTAAATTGACCGTTTTGAAATTATTATAATTGATTAATGAAATATTTAGATTAATTTTTGACACCAGAATTGGTACATACCTTTAAACGTGTTTGGATTTTTTTCTTCGTAGGCTTCCCATTTTTTTAGATTATAAAGATCTTCCTTTTCAGGATTGGTAAGTTTAAAGTTTGATACTATAGTGTCTGCTTCAAAACCACAAAATTTTAGATCCAAATCAGATAAACATTTTTGTATTTGATTTATTGTAAACCGATGCTCTTTCACATGGAAAAGTAAGTCTTTTAGCGTGCTCATGCTATACAAGTCATTAGAGTTGAGTATTGATTTATGTTGGTTTTTATCTGATTTAAAGAGCATATTTCTAAAAGACTTCATCTCCAAATTATTTGATCCTAGACCTAATCTACTAATCTCTTTTCTCATTTCTACAATATTTTGTCTTGCTAATTCACTATAAAGTGCAATTTTCATTAAACCTCCTGGTTTGAGGCAATCTTTTAATATTCTCCAAGCTATAAAAGGATCATTCATATGATGTATTACCCCTGCACTCTCTATTATATCAAATTGTCTATCAAGTTTTCGTAAGTCTAAAATATCTGCTTGCATGTAATCAATGTTATGAAGGCCTAATTCTTCAGTTTTACGTTTCGCATACCCAAGACTTGATAAACTTAGGTCTACTGCAAAGACCTGAGAGTCTTTAAACCTAGTCGCTGTTCCTATTGAGTGCTGACCTGTTCCACAACCTGCAATTAAGATTTCTGGTGCTTTAACATCTCTAATTTTATTATCAAATATTTTCAGTTGAAGCTCAGAAATTATGTTAGAGATAGGTGCTGGTTTTAGACGTAACTTCAAATTAACCCATCTAGGATATGGATTTAGTTCGTATTGTTCTTTTACTTTTGTAGATATTTTATCAGTAATTTTATTTAATAAAGGTATATTTTTTCTTAATATTGCCTCTTGATGTGGTTCTAAATATTGCCTTGTGAATACATCCTTAGTTTCATTTGTAACTTTAAACAAATTAGACCATTCATAATCATTAAGAGACTTATAAGAAGCCAAGCATAAAATCATTTGTGGTCTTGGCTGTTTTTTATTGTTTAGAGAATCCCTTACTGAAAACTCTAAGGTATTAAGTGCTTTTTCTTCTTCATCACTTTGGTTATATATATATTCATTTATATGACATTGATGAGCTAAAGCAGATTGAAAGTTTAATACTTCAAATGAAAAGGCGGATGCATTTATAGACATCAATAATTTAGTTCTAAGTTTCTCGAGTAGTTTTTCCACATTTGTATCGCTAATTGGACAAACACTCATTAGTTTCAAAAATAATGGAAATTTAGATAAATCTCTAATTACCTCTTGAAAGTTAAAATCTAAGCTAGAAAAATTTTGCATATCTAAATGTTTGTAAAATTTTGGTTCAAACTTTAATAAACTTATAGAAGCTTCAGTAATATCTTTAGGTCTTACATATGTTTTTTTATAAAGTAATGAAGTAATAACTTTTTGCAGATTAGAGTTTGGTTTTTTAAATACAACTCCTTTGAGACTTACTCCTATATTAAACATCGCTTCAGCATGATTAGGATTTATTTCCAATGCTATTAAGAATGCCTCAATACTTTTTTCAATTTCGCCTTGCTTTCTTAATGCAAGGCCCATGTTCACATAAGCATCAGGGTACTTGGGAAAAAGTGAAATACATTTTTGATAAGCTACTATCGATTCTTGTATCTTACTCTGATCACTTAGCACTACCCCTATATTATAATAAGCATCAACATAATTTGGATTTAATTCTATTACTTTTTTAAATGCTATTAGTGCTTCATCATACTTTTTTAATGATGCATTTATGGCTCCTAGAATATTCCAAATTATAAATTCTGTTGGATATTGTTTTGAAAGAATTTCAGCTTTCTTTGCTGCAATTAAAAATTGACCGCAGTTAAAGAGCTTTAGTAAGTTGTTAATCTCTTTGTTAATAAATTCTCGACCAGATATTTTAGAGTTGTTTAAATCAGCTAATCCCTGTAATGCTCTCTTGTTATCAGGAAAACTTGATAAAATTGAATGATATAATATTTGTGCTTCTTTAATTTCTCCCTTTTTGGCGTGAGATCTAGCTTTTAATAATGAATGATCTATTGATAATCTTGACGTCATGTAATTAATCTCTGAGATTTTGACACGATTTTATTCTTTCTAAACATATTTATTAAATTATAGATAATAATTTTTAGAAAATTAATAAATTATTTTATTTAACCATTTTTTATTAGATGAAGATATGTTGTCTATAAGCTAAAAAATCATAATTATTATTTTTAAATTAAACTAAAGTTCATTAGAAAAAATTTTAATGTAGAATAGCAGTTCAATTAAAAAATTTTAATTTACGCAATAAAAACTATTTCTTTAATTTAAATCAAAACGTGACATGTCTAGTTGGCTCCATATTCAACAAATGATAAGTTTGAGTTTAATCACGAATTTATGAAATTGTTTTACATGATTATCATTAATGTTTAAATAAATAAATTTATACTTTTGATGAATAATTAATCATTAATTCAAAAAAACATTATTCTGGCTATATTGTAATCGCTTAGAACTCTGAATAAGCTAAATTTAAAAAATATTTGATTTAATTAACTTTTACCAGATCACGTAATAGTTTGAGAGTTATGAATGTTTGATTTCCGTTTTTTTGAAATTTATAGATCTTCAGAATATATAGGTCTAATATTTGATGGTATCTTTATAAGTTCTAGCTTAACAGTTATCTCTGGTAGCCTTGGATTTATAATTGCATTTCTTTTGGCTGCTTCTATTTATTGGCGAGTTAAACCATTAAATTATTTATCTATTTGTTGGATTGATTTCATTCGTAATACTCCATTAATTGTCCAGTTATTTTTTGTAACCTTTGGTTTACCATTAATTTTTCAATATGTATGGCCATTTTGGGCACATGCATTATTAGCATTAACTATAAATTTTACTGGATACTTTGGAGAAATATTAAGGTCAGGATTTAATTCAACTCCAAATAGTCAGCTAGAAGCCGCCTCTTCTTTAAATTTAAATAAAAATACAATATTTAGAAAGATTGTACTTCCGCACACACTGATTAAAATGTTTCCTTCATTGTCTAGTCAATTTATTTTTATATTTTTAACTACAGGAATTATTTCTGAAATTGGTGTAAATGATCTTACTCACGCTGGTTTATACATTGATAGCAGAACGTTTAGAACTTTTGAAATATTTATAATTTTATCAATTCTATACGTTGCTCTTTCTTTATTATTTAAAACATCTTTAGAAATTATTTTTAATAAAACATTAAAAAAGAGGATGTAGATGCAAGAGCTATTGATAGACATCTTTGATAAACCATTAGGAATAATTATGGCTCAATTAATTTATGCTAGTAGATTCACTATTTATTTATCATTAATCGCTTTTTTTGGTGGTGGATTACTTGCTTTATTAATAACTTTTTTAAGAATATATCCATCGAAAATTATGAATTATATAAGTTTTTCATACATATGGTTGTTTCAATCTTTGCCTCTTTTAATGTTATTATTTATTATTGGATTAGGTATTCCACGCTTCGTAGGTCAAAACTTTGATCCCTGGTATGCTGCTAGTATATCTCTGATAGTTTTTACTTCAGCTTATTTAGCAGAAGTATGGAGAGGTGCAATTTTAGCAATACCTAAAGGGCAATGGGAAGCAGGAACTGCTTTAAATCTTAATTTCATGAAGACATTAAAACTAATAATAATACCTCAAGTTTATAAATATAGTATTGCACCTACTGTAAGTTTTCTTATTCAAATTATAAAAGGTACCTCTCTTGCATATATAATTGGTTTTCAGGATTTAATGTTATTAGGAAAAAGATGGGCAAATGCTCCAGTTATAGGATCTGAACCATTTATAATCTTTCCTATTATGGCAGTTTTGTATTTCTGCCTGTGTTACCCCCTAGCTGTTTATGCGAAACACTTAGAAAAAAAATATACAATTGAAAATTTAACTAATTGAAAGGAAAAAAAATGTTTTCAAAAAAAATGATTTATAGCTTCATATTAAGTCTATTTTTTATAAATTATTCAGTAAATGCTGCTGATTTAAATGAAATTCTTAAAAATGGTGAAGTCAAGATTGCAGTTCCTGAGGCTTTTGCACCTTTTGGATCAGTTGGTAAAACTGGAGAACACGAAGGTTATGATGTTGATGTTGCAAAACTAATTGCTAAAGATTTAGGAGTTAAGCTTAAAATAGTGCCAGTAGTTTCAAAACAAAGAATTCCTTTTCTTGAAACAGATAAAGTTGATCTAGTAATATCAACAATGGGTGCTAATCCATCAAGAGCTAAGTCCATAAACTTTTCTAGCGCATATGCACCATTCTATTCTGGTGTTTTTGCACCTTCCTCGATTAAAGTATCATCATATGCGGATCTAGATGGTCTTACAATTGGTGTAACAGG
The DNA here is from genome assembly GCA_902616615.1 of uncultured SAR116 cluster alpha proteobacterium. Lineage (GTDB taxonomy): Bacteria > Pseudomonadota > Alphaproteobacteria > Puniceispirillales > Marisalimonadaceae > Marisalimonas. The sequence continues at coordinate 83,158 of CACMTN010000005.1, forward strand.
AGGAACATTAGAAGATTTAGAACTGACTAAAATGGCTCCTAAAGGTGCTAAAATTACAAGATTTGGTGATAATGCCGCAACATTAAGCGCCATAAAATCAAAACAAGTTCAAGTTCTTGTTGCAGGAAATACAGTTGCAGCTTCTGTGACAGAGGCTAATCCTGATTTTGACTTAGAAAGGAAGTTTATCATTAAAGACAGCCCTTGCTTTATTGGAGTTAAAAAAGGGAATGAAGATTTATTAAGATGGGTAAATGTTTTTATTCTTCATAAGAAGCTTGGTGGTGATCTTAATAAAATTTCACTAAAATGGTTGGGGCAAAACCTCCCATCTTTACCATCATTATAATTTTAAATTAATATGTCTGACAGATTTGGATTTGTCAGACATAATCTGATTTATGGGATTTGTATAATTTTTTTTACAATAAATCATAATTAATATTAATGAATTCAGGATTTGTAACACACTTAAAGTTTCTTAATTTGAAGAGTTAAAAGTAGTTACATTCTTTAACATCTGAAAATTACGTTATTTTAAAGGTTACAAAATTTCAGTTTTCAGGTACTCTAAAAATTATAGTAAATTAATAGAATGTTGCCTAATTAAGCATTCAACACTTTCATTAGTGGTCGGGGCGGAGAGATTCGAACTCCCGACCCTCTGGTCCCAAACCAGATGCGCTACCAGGCTGCGCTACGCCCCGATCAATTCGATTTATACTTTAGAAATCTTCAAAATCAAGCTTTACTTTAAAGAATTTAAAATTATTTCAATAAATCTTTAAAAACACAATTAAATTTATCTCCTATCAGAAGTGGATATTCTCCAGATTTTAATTCAACTACAAAATTTACTTTATTTTGGCTTTTAATATTTGTTTTATCAAATGCTTTAGCATTTTTATAAATCTCAATAATTTCACCTTCTTTGTTCAAAAAAAATAAATCTAAATTAAAATGTGTATTTTTCATCCAAAAATTTCGAATTTGGCTATCTTTCCAAATAAACAACATTCCTGAATTGGCTTTCAGATCCTTTCTATTCATCAATCCATAGGATCTTTTTTGTTCATTATCAGCTATGTCTAAAGATAACTTTTGAAGATTATTTTTATTCACATTAATAGAACATACAATTTTTTCAAAGACTAGGCTGTTACTTTCAGCAAATACTGGATCAGACAAAGTAATTAGGAAAAATCCTAATAAAGTTTTTTTTATTATTTTTAACATATTTTTTTGATCTTTAATATTGTATTTACAAGAGATAAAATTTCGTCTCCTATTGGGTAATCTTTATATTCATCTCTCCAAGTGCTAATCCATTTATGAGGGATCCCGTTCTTTACTCGTCTATTACGCCAACTTAATGATTTAAGAAGATCATAACACTGTGATTTCATTTCTTGATTTAAATATTCCTCTTTATCATTAATTAAAACCCAGTTCCCAGCCCACGCCTTAGCTGTTAAGTATGGATTATAACCGCCACCACCCAATATTATTACATTTTCATTAAGAGACTGAACATCCTTTACCGCCTTCCAATATGCATTATTAGTCAAACTAATTCTTGATTGAGGGTCGCCATCAAGCATATCAGCTCCAGCTTGAATTATTAAAAGATCCGCTTTCTTTGTTTTTATAAAAGGAACAATAACGTTGCGAACTATATAATCCATTTCATTATCATTAAAACTCTCATTAACAGGTAAGTTAATTACATTAAAAAGTTTATTATCCTCAAAATTACCAGTTTTCGGCCATCTATTTTTTTCATGAATTGATATAATTGAAACATTCTCGTTCTCAGAAAAAACATCTTGTACTCCATCACAATGATGAGCATCTAAATCAACATATACTATATTTTTAAAACCTTTATCTAAAGCTTTAAGAATTGCTAAAACACAGTCATTAAGAAAGCAAAAACCGAAGGCTTGAGATTTTCTTCCATGATGGGTTCCACCAGATATGTTTAATATTTTTTTTGCTTTTTTATCCGCTATCATTTCAACAGCTTTAATTGAGGCACGAGCTGCCGTTGCGGGTCTTGAAAAAACCTCGCTAAATATTGGATTATTTCCAATACCGATATTAAATTTCTTTTTAAGTTTGTCAGGAAGAGTTTGATCTTCTTCAGCTTTTTTTAATGCTTTTACGTAGGCTAAATCATGAAATTTAGTTAACTCACTAATCTCTGCTGGAGAATTTTTAATAATTTGATTTTCATTTATCCATCCCATTAACCTTATAAGCTCAACACTCGGCCAAACTCTATCCATATCTAGTGGATGGCCTTTTTCATATCTAGAACCTCTAAAAATATCACTTGTAAATAAATAATTCTGCATTCTTTTTATATAATGTATATTGTTAATATAAAATTAAATTCACTAAGGTAACAATGATTAGAGGAATATTAATTGCAACAACTATTTTTGTGATATGGGAAATAAGTTGTTCATTTTTTAATTTACCTGAATTTATGCTCCCTCCTCCATCAAAAGTTTTTGCATCGATTTACGTTAACTGGGAAGAACTAATAGTACACGCATCCTATACATTTGTTGAGATATTAGCTTCTATAATAATTGGTTCTTTGATTGGAATAATAACAGCTTTGATAATTTCTTCCTCGGTCACATTAAAAAGATGGATAATGCCAATATTGCTTGCCAGCCAATCAATTCCAGTTTTTGCTCTTGCTCCACTATTAATTTTATGGCTTGGTTATGGAATGATAAGTAAGATAGTGATTGGAGTTTTAATAGTTTTTTTCCCAATTACATCTAATTTCACAGATGCCTTAAATAGAGTACCTCAAGAACTACTTGATGCTGGAAAAACATTAAATCTCTCAAAAATTCAATTATTTTGGAAAATAAAAATACCGTCGTCTTTACCCGGATTATGTTCTGGGCTTAGAGTTGCTGCTTGCTTCGCTCCAATTGGTGCTGTTGTAGGAGAATGGATTGGTGGAAGCACAGGCCTTGGTTCATTTATGATATATAGTAATGCAAGATTGCAAACTGATAACATGTTTGCTGCTCTATTAATTCTTATTTTTATGACTATTACCATTTATAAAATTACAGATTATGTTCTCAGCAGATACGTATGGTGGAAATAAAATATTATTGATTTTTTGTGCATTTGTAATAGTAATAAGTTGCCAGGGGTGCGTGACATTCGTCTTGCTGAGAAATTAACCCTTATAACCTGATCTGGTTAAAACCAGCGGAGGGAGATGCGAATGAATACAATATACAGAATAATTTTAAGTTTTTTGCTTTTAACATTTACTTTTAATGTTAATGCTGCATCTCAAAAGTTAACTATAGGGCTTGATTGGTTTATAAATCCTGATCACGCTCCTTTAATAATAGCTAAAAAAAGAAATTTTTTTAAAGATTTTAACCTTGAAGTTGAGATGATCGAGCCAGCAGATCCAAATGATCCGCCAAAATTAGTTGCTGCAGGTAAATTAGACTTAGCAATTTCATATCAACCACAATTACACATTCAAGTTGACCAAGGTTTACCTGTCGTAAGAGTTGGAACTTTAGTTGGTGTTCCTCTAAATTCACTAGTTGTCTTGAGAGATGGGCCCATTAAAAAAATTACAGATCTCAAGGGAAAAAAAATTGGATTTTCAGTTGGTGGATTTGAAGAAGCTCTACTCTCTGGAATGCTTCAAAAATATAATCTTAAAATGTCTGATGTAGAATTAGTAAATATAAACTTTTCATTATCGCCCTCTTTAATTGCGAAAAAGGTTGATGCAGTAATTGGGGCTTTTAGAAATTTTGAGCTTAATCAAATGGACATTGTTAATCATCCAGGCAGAGCTTTCTACCCAGAAGAACACGGGGTACCAACTTATGAAGAACTAATATACATTTCAAATAAACAAAATAAGAATAACCCACTTTTCGATAAGTTTTTTAGTGCAATCCAGAAAGCAACTTTAACAATTATTAATGACCCAGTTTCTACATGGAAAGACTTTTCTTCTTTTAGAAAAGGTTTAGATGATGAATTAAATAAAAGAGCTTACAAAGACACTATATCTAGGTTTTCTTTAAGACCACAAGCTCATGACTTAAAAACCTACAAAAATTTTAGTAATTTTTTAAAAAGAAAAGGAATTATTAAAAAAATAACAAAAGTAGAAACTTTTGCAAGACCATAACACAATTAAAACTTTTATTGAAAACAACCTTAACATTAGTTAAAAATTAATAATAACTTTGTTAAGGTTTAAATTAATGAAATCGTTAATCCTTTTTTTAATACTTCTGTGTTTATGGTTATTGATTTCAGGATACTATAATTTCCTTTTAATTGGCCTTGGCATAATTTCATGCGCATTTTGTGTTTATGTTGCTAAACGTGGAAAACTTATTGATGATGAGGGTCTGCCATTATTTTTTATGCCAAGACTTTTAAATTATCTTATATGGTTATTTAAAGAAATATTGATGTCAAACTTAGCAACAGCGAAAGTTATTATAAATGGAAAAGTTGAGCCTGAAACTTTTACAGTAAAAGCTTCTCAAGTTACCGACGTAGCAAAAGTGACTTATGCAAACTCGATAACACTAACACCTGGGACAGTAACTACAAAAATGCATAAAGATGTGTTTGAAGTACATGCATTAAATGCTGATTTTGGAAATGATGTTCGTACTAATAAAATGGACAAAAAAGTAACGTGGTTAGAGGGTAAGAAATAATGTTTCTAGCTGGTTTAATAGCCTGTGCAATAACAGGAATCTTAATTTTGGTTAGAATTATTTTAGGCGAAACAACATTTGACAGAGTTTTAGCGGTTAATAGCCTTGGAACTGTAATAGTTATTGGCATTTCTCTTCACGGTTTCTACTCTAACAGACCAGAATTTTTAGATATTGCTATCGTTTATGCATTAATTAATTTTATTGGAACCGTTGCTGTTTTGAAACTATTTAGTACTGGATCTTTAGGAAGGGATAAGTAAAAGTGGAAGTGATATTTGATATTTTCACTGGCATTTGTTTTTTTATAGGCTCACTGTCAATCATAATTGGTGCTTGTGGACTTATTAAGCTGCCCGACGTTTTTTCAAGAATTCATGCTGCTGGTATGATTGATACTGGTGGCACTGCTTTTTTTATTTTAGGGATGGTATTTCAGACTGGTTGGTCATTAGTTACAGTTAAGTTGATATTAATTGGTGTGTTTGTTTTTTTTACAAGTCCTGTGACAAGCCATGTCACTGCAAATCTGGCAAGGCAAAAAGATCTAGTTCCAGTAGGTAAAAAGATTGGAAAAATTTTATGATTTCTGAATTATTAATTAATGCCTTTTTAGTTACTATTATGCTTAGCATAGCAATATCTCTTATCAAAACCAGAGCAGTTATATTTACTGTAATATTGACGAGCGCTTATTCTCTTATAGCGGCTTTAATGTTTATAACATTGGACGCAGTTGACGTTGCTTTTACAGAGGCGTCAGTTGGCGCAGGAATTTCTACTATATTATTTTTAGCAGCTATGGCCTATTTGCCCAAAAAAGAGGAAGAGAGCATTAGTAACCAATTTATTCCAGCAATGTCGTGCATAATTCTTGGAGGAATTTTAATCTGGTGTAGTTATGATTTGCCTGAAATTGGTCAGTTAACAGCTCCAATTCATCAACATATTGCACCTGAATACATTAGAGGGTCTAAAGAGGACATTGGCATTCCAAATATAGTTACATCTGTATTAGCAAGTTATCGCGGATACGATACTTTTGGTGAAACAATAGTTGTTTTTACCGCTGGAGTAGCTGTGCTTGTGCTTCTCGAGAAGAAAAATCCTGTCAAAAAGAATAAATCTCAACCTAAACAAAAGATTAAAAAAAATGCATAATAATCCCATTTTGAGAATATCTACCAAAATACTCTTTGCGCCTATCATTCTTTTTGGACTTTATGTCCAATTTCATGGAGATTTTGGTCCTGGAGGAGGATTTCAAGCGGGAGTAATCGTAGCTAGTGCATTTATCTTATATTCTCTTGTATTTGGTATTGAAGAAGGCAAAAAACTATTTCCATCAAATATCAATTTAATTTTACTTGCTTTAGGTGGGATCATTTATGGAGGTGTTGGTTTTGTTTCAATGATATTAGGAGATGAGTTTTTGGCATATAATATACTTGGATCTTCTCCAAAATCTGGTCAGCATATAGGTATATTATTGGTAGAGTTTGGTGTTGGTTTAACAGTTTCAAACGTAATGATTGCACTCTTCAATGCTTTCGCTAGTTATGATAGAATAAAAGAGAAATAAAATGATATCCTCAACAATTGGCATTTGGAATTACTGGATAGTTTTTTGTTTAATGATGATCGGTTTATTTCTCGTAATAGGTAGAAAGAATTTTTTAAAAAAAATCGTTGGACTTACTATCTTTCAAACATCTGTGTTTTTACTCTATATAACTTTTGGAAAAATCAAAGGTGGTACACCTCCAATTTTAAATGAATCTGTTGATACTATTTATTCAAACCCTCTTCCGCATGTATTAATACTAACAGCTATTGTTGTTGGTGTTGCAACAACAGCTCTTGGATTAGCAATAGTTTTAAGAATTAACTCAGAATACGGTAGTGTTGAAGAGGATGATATCTCTGCACAAGACCTAGTAGATTATCATGATGAGATTGAGACTGGAAAAAGTATAGATTTAAAGTTTAAACAATGATGGATATTTTAATTAAAAATCTTCCAATTTTAGTAGTATTGTGTCCATTGATGACTTCTTTGTTAGTGGTACTAATTCCAAATATAATTTTTTCGTGGGGATTAACAACTTTAAGTACTTTTCTAACATTTTTATTTTCAATTTTACTATATCAAGAAATACAGATTCACTCTTATATTTCTTATGCTATAGGCAAATGGATTCCTCCTATAGGAATAGAATACATTATTGATAAAGTAGCAATTATTCCAATTATAATAATCTCTGGCATTAGTTTTATAGCAACAATTTTTGCATATAAGATAATGCCTGAGGAAATAGAAAAGAAATCAGTGTCGAAAGTCTATAGTTTGTGGCTATTAGCTGTAGCAGGTTTGATAGGGCTGGTTACTACAGGTGATGCATTCAACCTCTTTGTATTTTTAGAAATATCTTCCTTAGCCTCTGTTGCACTTGTGGCAATGGGTGCTCAAAAAAATAAACAGGCCTTGGTTGCTGCTTATAATTATTTAATCATAGGTGCAGTTGGAGCAACACTATATGTAATAGGTGTAGGATTATTATATGGAATTACTGGCACATTGAACATGGCAGATTTAACAAATAGAATTAATGATCTCAATAACAATAAAGCATTAATAGCAGGTTTTGGTTTTATGATAATTGGCATTATGGTTAAAGCTGCTGTTTTTCCATTACATATTTGGTTGCCAAGAGCATATGCTTATGCTCCATCTGCAGTTTCTGTATTATTAGCTGCAACTGCTACAAAAGCTTCTTTATACATATTAGCCCGAATATTATTTTCTGTTTTTGAAAATTCAGAAAATTTAATTAATAATACTTTATTCTTTGTTATTCTTCCTCTTTCAATCATAGCTATGTTTGCAGGTACAATTATGGCTATATATGAGAAGGATATTAAAAGGTTACTAGCTCATTCTTCAGTTGCTCAAATAGGATATATTACTCTGGCATTTTCTATTGGAACAAAAGCAAGTATAGCTGCAGGTTTTATACATATGTTCAATCATGCGATAATTAAAGGTGGTTTGTTCATAGCTATAACGTCAATTGGTTTTTACATAAAAAAAAGAGTTACTATAAATAATTTATCTGGTCTTGGAAGAGCAATGCCTATTACTTTTTTTTGTTTTGTTCTCTGCTCATTAAGTCTTGCAGGTCTTCCTCTTACTGCTGGATTCATTTCTAAATTATATTTAATTAAAGCATCTATCAGCTCAGATGGTATTTGGATAGCAATACTTATTTTAATAAGTTCAGCATTATCAGTTGTTTATTTGTGGAAAATGATAGAAGTATTGTGGATGCGTGAAGCAAAAAAAATTGTAATAAATGAGAATCCAAAAATTTATCTATCACTTATTATTATAACTTTTTTAAATATTTATTTTGGTTTAGATGCCTCATTGGTTGTAAATGGAAGTTTTGAAGCCGCTGAAAAATTAATTGGGGATCTAAAATGATATCAATTGAAAATTTTATATTAATCACAATTTTAGTACCTCTAATTGTTTGTGTTTTAACTCCATTTATTTCAAAAATTTCAATTTTAAGAGATTGCTTAGGACCAATTGGCGGTGTGATTAGTTCTTGGGGTGCCTTTAATATAATGAGGGCGGCACTTAGTAATCAAAGCACCAATTTAGAAATTATTAAAATTGCTGAAGGGATATCAATCGGTTTTAAAATCACACCCTTGGGAGCTATTTTTGGATTAGTCGCTTCATTTTTGTGGATTTTCGCTGCTATCTATTCAATTGGCTACATGAAAGGAAATAAGGAAAAAAATCAAACAAGATTTTATACATTTTATGCAATGGCTATTCATGCCGCTTTGTGTATCGCATATGCTGGTGACTTATTAACTTTATTCATTTTTTATGAAGTCCTTACATTTTCAACATATCCCTTAGTTACTCATAAGCAGAATGAAATAGCTCAAAAAGCTGGACGATTATATATGTCCATATTGGTTGGATCTTCTGTCATATTACTGCTTCCAGCAATTATATGGGTTTGGGTTGCTACAGGTTCTCTAGAAATGTCCAAAAATGGTGTTTTAGATGGTAAAATAGATGTAGCTTATACACCACTATTGTTAGCAATGTTTGTTTTTGGAATTGGGAAGGCAGCACTCATACCATTGCATAAATGGCTTCCTGCTGCTATGGTTGCTCCCACACCTGTTTCTGCCCTTTTACATGCTGTAGCAGTTGTAAAAGCAGGTGTGTTTACGATGTTAATAGTACTGACAAATGTTTTTGGAACAGATCTTTTAGCCAAAACTGGAGCTTCAGAATGGTTAATTTGGTTAGCATCCTTTACTCTTCTTGCAACAAGTATAATAGCTATTTACAAAGATGATTTAAAAGCAAGGTTAGCATTCTCAACAATTAGTCAACTTTCTTATATTACTTTAGGTGGAGCATTGGCTACTTCAATGGCAATACAAGGAGCAGCTTTACACATAATTACACACGCTACTGGCAAGATTACTTTATTTTTTGTAGCAGGAGCTTTGTATGTTGGAGCAAAGATTTCAAAAATTTCAGATTTAAATGGTCACGGTACAGCAGCACCTCTAATTTTTCTTTCTTTTTTTATTGGTTCACTTTCAATAATTGGAGTTCCTCCAATGGCAGGTTCTTGGAGTAAATTCTACTTAATGTTAGGTGCAGCTGACAGTAATTATATAGTTGTTATAGCTGTTTTTTGTATATCTACTATGCTAAACGCATTTTATTTAATGGAAATCCCAGCTAGAGCATTCTTTTTTAAAAAAGAAAGAGATATTAATTTAAAAATACCAAAACTTATTTTAATACCAACTCTAATAACTTCTGTTTTAACTATTTTATTATTCTTTTTTATAGAACCGTTTCAAAATCTAACATCTATGATGGCGGATAAAATATGAAATATTTAATTGAAAAATTTGGTAAAATAAATACCTTAGTACTCTTTTTCTGTATTATATTTCTAATTTTAGAATTAATTGGACATAGGTATGGAGAAACTTCAATAGAAGATATATTATTCTTTCCAGCAATTTTTGGTTTCTTTTCATGTCTAATTATTTTTGTTATCGCTATTATTTTACGTCCATTGTTAATGAAAGATGAAGATTATTATGATGAATAATTTTCCTCCAGGTTTTGTAATGATAATTGGGGCATTATTAATACCCTTTTTACCGCATATTTTAAGACAGATTTATATGTTGGTTTTGATCCTAATATCAGCTTATACATTAACATTAGGATTTGGTATTCATACCAAAATTACTCTAATGGATATTGAGTTCATATTATTTCAATCAGATCTGTTAACACTTCCATTTGCAATCATCTTTCATGTGGCCGCTGTATTAAATGTCATTTATGGAGCTCACGTAAAACACTGGAACCAGCATATAGCCATTATGAGTTATAGTGGAGCAGCTATTGCTGCAGTTCATGCTGGAGACTTATTCACTTTATTTGTGTGGTGGGAGGCAACAGCAATTACTTCAGTTTTTTTGATTCTTGCAGGTAAAACAAATAGATCATATGGAGCAGCATTCAGATACCTTATAGTCCAAATTGGTTCTGGAATGTTTTTATTAGCAGGAGCAATTTTATTAATGTCTGAGTCTGGTAATGCAGAATTTGGAAATTTTGATATTAATACCTTATATGGTCAGTTAATTTTTATAGCTTTTGGAATAAAAGCTGCTTTTCCACTATTAAATGGTTGGCTACAGGATTCTTACCCTGAAGCTTCAGAGATAGGTACAGTTGCACTTTCTGTGTTCACTACAAAATTAGCTGTTTTTTGTTTTGCAAAATCTTTTGCCGGCACTGAGATTCTAATTTTAATTGGTGTAATTATGACATTTTTCCCGATGTTTTTTGCAATTATTGAAAATGATTTGCGAAGAGTTTTAACTTATTGTTTAAATAGTCAACTTGGTTTTATGATTGTTGCTATAGGAATTGGTACAGAATTAGCTATAAATGGAGCTGTAGCTCATGCAATAGTTCATATTCTTTATAAGGGATTACTTTTTATGGGTATAGGAGCAGTTTTATATAGAACAAGCACTTGTAAAGCTTCTGAATTAGGTGGTCTCTTTAAATTTATGCCAATTACTGCTATTTGTACAATTATAGGTGCTGTTTCTTTATCTGCTTTTCCTTTGTTTAGTGGTTTCGTTACAAAAACATTAATATTGTCTGCTTTAGGTAAAGAAGGTCTAGCTTTTGCCTACTTTATGCTTTTATTTTCTTCTGCTGGGGTGTTAATCTATTCAGGTATAAGGGTTCCTTTCTTTGCTTTTTTTGCTAATGAAAGTAATATTGGATCAAAAGAAGCTCCCTTGAATATGATAATAGCAATGATTGTTGCCTCAATTCTTTGCATATTAATTGGTATTTTGCCATCTTATTTTTATGAAATCTTACCCTATCAAATCCAATATCAGCCATATGACTTTAGTCACGTTGTTGGACAGATGCAGCTTTTAACATTTGCTGCATTTGCTTTTATATGTATTTGGCATTTCAAAATATATCCCCCAGAGCTTAACTCAACTATATTGAATAGTGATTGGATTTATAGAAAGATGATACCTGGGGTTTTATTATCTATTTTAAATCTAATTAATGATATAAATAAAAAAATTGAACAATTTTTTGAATTTTTATTTATATCTATAAAAAAGTTTTTCGCCAATACAATGATAAAAAACAAAGTTTTTGACAGAGAAGTTGGTCAAGATACTCTAATAGTTGTACAACTTTTTATAATTTTATTAATATTGATATTTGTATGGAAAATTTATTTGTAAATTGTAAATTAATTAGATTAAAAAGAAAAATGTCCCATAGAATATAGAGGAAAAAATGAAAAAAAATAAAAAAGATTTACCCGACGGTGTTCCTGAAGAAAATGTCTACGAAAACACTCACATTTTATTGTATGTATTTTACGCAATTGCTGTAGCTAGTGTTGTGTTATTAATGGTAAATCAATAATTGAATAATCTTTCAATCTATCAAGAAAAAATATTAAGTCTTGCTGCAAAAAATAAAAAAATAATTGCTTTAGAAGATTTTAATCGATCTTTTGAAATGCGTAACCCTATGTGCGGCGATGAAGTTAAAGTACGGATAAAGTTAGTTGATACTAAAATAATAGATATTTCAGCAGTTGTAAGGGGTTGTGCACTATGTGAGGCTTCTGCAGGATTAGTTGTTGATTTATTTAAAAATAAAAATATTCCAGATGAGAGATTTTTAAATGAATTCTTAAGTTGGCTTGAAAATACTGAAAAAGATTTTTCAGATAATTTACCAATTGAAATGGAGATTTTTGAACCTATCAGGGAAATAAAAAATAGACATAAATGCATTACAATGCCATTTGAGGCAACTTGTAAATCTATTGATTTAAAAGAAAATCAAGAAATTAATCAGGGGATACAGAATGTTTCCCAAACCAAATAATTGCACCAACGAGTACTATAGGATATAAAATTAATAAAATAATACCGACATCAGGATTCATTTTAGACCTTTTTTTTTATTAAATAATTACTAAATAGATAATATAAAAAAATTGTAAAAATTACTAGTGACAGAATGTTTTTTTTAAACAAATTTTAAGGCGATTTAATGACGAATAGAGAAATGATGGAATATGACGTAGTTGTTGTAGGGGCCGGTCCTTCTGGATTAAGTGCAGCTATAAAATTAAAACAACTTAGTAAAAAAGCTAATACAGAGTTATCAGTTTGTGTCATTGAAAAAGGATCTGAGGTTGGAGCTCACATCGTATCTGGTGCAGTAATTGAGACCAAAGCGTTAGACGAACTTATACCAGAATGGAAAACAAAAAATAGTCCACTAAAAACTCAAGCTACTAACGATAAATTTTTATATCTAACAGAAACTAAATCATATCAACTTCCTACCCCTCCACAAATGCATAACAAGGGTAACTACATAATAAGTTTAAGTGATTTTACAAAATGGTTGGCACAGCAGGCTGAGGAACTTGAAGTAGAAATCTATCCCGGGTTTTCAGCTTCAGAAGTATTATATGACGAAAATAACAAAGTTGTTGGTGTAGCAACATGTGATATGGGAAGGTTAAAGGATGGCTCTGAGGGTCCTAACTTTGAAAGAGGCATAGAATTACGAGCCAAACAAACAATATTTTCAGAAGGTTGTAGGGGTCATCTTGGAAAAACATTAATGGAAAAGTTTAATCTTAATACTGAAAACTCTCCACAAACTTATGGTATTGGAATTAAAGAATTGTGGGAAATTTCACCAGATAAAAGTAAACCTGGAAGTATAATACATACAACTGGCTGGCCACTAGATAACGATACATACGGTGGATCTTTTTTATATCATTTAGACAATAATAAAATTTCAATAGGATTTGTTATAGGTTTAGATTACAAAAATCCTTATTTATCTCCATATCTAGAATTTCAGAGGTTTAAACATCATCCAGAAATTAAGAAAATACTCGAAGGTGGAAGAAGAATTAATTACGGTGCTAGAGCTTTGAATGAGGGCGGAATACAATCATTACCTAAATTGACTTTCCCCGGTGGAATGTTAACTGGATGTGAGGCTGGTTTTCTTAACGTACCAAAAATTAAAGGAACTCACTTAGCTATGAAGTCTGGTATGATAGCAGCACAATCAATTTTCGAAAATATAGATAAACAAGATGAGATTTCAAATTTTCAAACTGATATAAAACAAAGCTGGTTGTGGAATGAATTATACAAAGTAAGAAATATAAGGCCATCTTTTAAATGGGGTTTCTGGAAAGCCATCGTGTATAGTGCTATTGATACATATATTTTTCGAGGAAATGCTCCTTGGACAATTGATCACCACGGAACAGACCATGAAAGTCTCGGTAATAAAGATAATTATAAAGAAATAAAGTACCCAAAACCTGATAATGTTATAAGTTTTGATAGACTTACAAATGTTTCTTTTTCTGGTACAAACCACGAAGAAAATCAACCTTGTCATTTGCAGTTGAAAGACGAGGATGTGCCTATAAATACTAATTTTGAATTATATGGCAACCCAGAGACAAGATATTGTCCTGCAGGTGTATATGAGATAGTTTTTAAAAATAATAAACCAAAGCTGCAAATCAATGCACAAAATTGCGTTCACTGTAAGACATGTGATATCAAAGATCCTACTCAAAATATTAACTGGGTGACACCTCAAGGTGGAGGTGGTCCTAATTACCAAGGAATGTAATTTTAAAATAATAAATTAGACTTAAATTAATTATTTAATTAACATGGTAAATAAAAAAGGATATTGATTTGAATCAATCTTTAATTGGTATTTTGTGGATGGTGATTACTACAATTTTGTTTGTGGGAGTTACAGCAACAGTTCGGTATTTAGAAGGTGAAGTGCCTGCACCGCAAGCTGCTTTTTTAAGATATGCAATGGGAACAATCCTATTAATTCCTTCATTGATTTCACTAACTAAATTTAAACCTGATAAACCTCTGATGAAAAAATTTATTTTGAGAGGATTAGTTCATTCTATTGGTGTAACTTTATGGTTCTATGCTATGTCTGTTATTCCTGTTGCAGAGGTAACAGCAATTGGTTTTTTAACATATATTTTTGTGTCATTTGCTGCATGTTTTTTTTTAAAAGAGGTTCTACATAAACATAGGTTATTAGCAATAATAATATCTTTCATTGGTGCTTTGATAATTTTAAGACCAGGTTTTAAAGTAATAGAAAGTGGTCAAATTAGTATGTTACTGGCAACTGTAGTTTTCACTATGTCTTATATAATCGCCAAAATTGTATCAAAAGAAAGATCATCTTCTGAAATTGTTGCAATGTTGTCCATTTTTACAACAATATTTTTAATTCCTTCTGCAATTTATAGTTGGGAGCCTATTTCAATAAAAGCATTTTTAGTACTTACTGTAACTGCTATAATAGCGACTATTGGACATATAACTATGACAAAAGCTATAAAAGTTGCACCAATGGTAGTAACTCAACCTATATTATTTTTACAACTTGTATGGGCATCTATGGTGGGTTTGTTTATCTTCGATGAAAAATTTGATCCTTTTGTAATTTTTGGAGGTACATTAATTATGATGTGTGTCTGTTATGTTTCTTATAAAGAACATAAATTAGATAAAATAAATTCTAATGAAACTTTACAAAAAATAGTTTGATAGAATTAAGATAAGTGCTCCAAAGAGAACGAGTCCCAGCGTAGCAAACAAGTTGGACCCAAATACTAATTTAGTAACAGAAATTTTAAAATTCTCAGCACTAGTTAAAACTGAAAGGGATGTAAAACTTATTGCTGTTCCTGCACACCAACCAATAAGATGAGCTTGCATTAAAAAAGCTGCTTCCCAAACAGATAGTAAAGGACCAAATATTGATAAAATGGGAGCTGAAGTGATTATTGGGTGTACTCCAATCAAACTGAAACACCATACAATTAAAGGTAATAAAATAATCATCATCCAAAATGGGAAATAATCACCAATGTTATTACTAACAAAATATTGAATTTCAGAAGAATTAGTTAATATTGATCCTAAAAACATAGATACTGAAATTAACAACATCTCATCTCCAGAATTTTGTATCAAATTTTTTAAATTTTTGAAAATGAAGTTTGATGTTTCAGGTCTTCTCAATATTTGAATAGTTACTAAAATTGGTACAACAATTATTATTGCATTCAATGCAGTTTTATTAAAAATTTGACCAACAAGTAATACAGATATTGCTAAAATTAATAACCTTGAAAATATCGGTCTAATACATGACAACGAATCCAAAAGATAGTTTGTTGTTAGTTTCCCAATAATGAATCTTATCGTTATAAGATTAAAAAATATTGCTATGATAATTCCAAAACCTATTCCGATCCATGCTGATGTTTCTGGAAGGTAAATTTGTCCAACTGCAAAACTAACAAAAAATGGTGACCATAATACCGCTGTATTCATCCCTCTTATTGATGCCTCACCAGCAGACTGTCTCAAACTAATTTTTGAATTTTTAGGAAGTACAGATGACAACAGCGGGAACGAACCAATGTTAATTACACTTCCAAGAAAATGCGATGTAACTTGAAGACCTGAAAGTATTTTTTGTGCATTTAATTTTGATAAAAGCAATTGAGTGTTTTGGACTGACGGCATTGTGATAGCTGTAGCTCTTAAGAGCCACAAGCTTGGAAGAAATGCAGAAAAAATAATAAAAAAATTTCCAGCTTTAAGAAAAATCTCTTTTGATGGAAGATTGTCTAAAATTAAAAAAGTAAATAAAAACAAA